>JAADHF010000048.1 GCA_013151965.1 Spirochaetota bacterium | reverse complement strand
GAGATTAAGTTTAAGAATATGTACTTAAACACACTGATAAAGCAGGGAAATATCGAGTATGAAACGGGGAATTTAATCTCCGCAAAAAGCTATTTTGCAAAAGCTTTAACACTTTCCGGCGATGATGAGGATTTAAAACAAAAACTCGAACTTATAAAAAACAGCCTTGGTGAAACCCCTGTAAAAAAGGCGGAGACTGTAGGACCTGCTGCAGGAAATGAAACATCCCCGGTACCGGCAGAAAAAGCACAGGGATCAACTACGGAATCCACACTGTTTCAGGAGAAACAGTCCTACACATCAAAAGCAGCACAACCGGAGACCGGAGGCAATACAGGACAGCCTGCTCTTAAAGCAGCGGAAACAACTGCCGCTGCTTCCCAACCAGTGCAAACATCAGGATCCGGAGTAGTGCAGCTGCCCTTTGACATTAATAAATTCATAGAACAGCAGAAGGATGAGAATAAAAGAATATTAAATGCCATTATAAATAGCCAGAAGGATGCCCGGGAGAGTCTTATAGCCGAGAATAAAAGGATAGTGGACAAAATAATAGAAGTACAAAAAGGCGAGCGGGATAATCTTTTTAATCATATAAAGGAAATAACCAGATCACAGTTCGAAGACAGAAGATTTTTCAGCCGCTCACTTCTGGAAATAATAGGTGCCGGTATTTTAATAGTTCTGCTTATACTTTTCGGAATTATGTTAATAATTAAACGCCTTGCAAAAGTTGTAAGTTCCACAATCAGCAGACCAATCCGTACTATCGGAAGCTCGACAAGTTCGCCTCTTGGTATTATCAGTGATATGGATACAGCTAAGTATTTAACGGATGATAGATTTTCCGATTTAGAAACGGCAAGAAGACTGGAAGAACTATACAATAAGCTGGCCGGCGGTGAATTGTCTTTTGATGCAGTTCAGGAATATATTTCGGAGCTTAACAGAGATGTAAAATCTGATATTTTAAATCTCATCGAAGAACGAATATCCACAAAGAAGGATATAAATACAGAGAATACATACAAAATACTTCTTCCTTTTGTAACAGACGGGGAATATGAAATACAGGCAAGCAGTAAAGATTTATTAAATAAGCTTATCCATACAACAACAAAAGAAGTTAGCCTTGCAACAGCTCCGCGGGAAAATGTAATCATGGAAGATCCATTAAGCTATGCTTCTCTGTATAACATGGCCTTGCTTGCAGATAATAAAACCGGCCGGTATTTACACTCCAGCAGTGTTGCTGAATTTTCCTATGAAATAGCATTGCAGCTTAAAAACCCTGACATAGATCCTGAACAAATTTATAAAGCCGGCCTTGCCCATGATATGGGATATCTGGAGATTGACGACAGCATAATGAAAAAAAACACTCCTCTGACCGGGGAAGAATTTGAACTCATAAAAACACATCCCGCACGGGGTGTAAAACTTCTTGGAAATGTTAAAGAACTCCCTACCTTTCTCTATAACTGCATCATGTTCCACCATGAGAAACTCAATGGCAAAGGTTATCCCAAAGGATTAACGGATGGCGAAATTCCATTGGAAGCCAAAATAATTGCCGCAGCGGATTTCTTTTCCGCATCAACGTCCGCAAGACCTTATAGGGAAGCAAAATCACTTAGTATCTGTTTTAGTTTAATGGAAGAAGCTGCAGGGCAGACCTTAGACGCTGATCTTGTAGATATTTTAATAAGGATTGTTAAAGACAGGACAAATTTGAGGTAAATATGACTACAAATAATGTAATGCTCTACAGGAAAAAAGCGAAACATGCTCAGATAATTACTGTTTCCGGAGGAAAGGGGGGAGTGGGGAAAACATTTTTTTCGGTAAATTTTGCAGTAGAACTTAAAAACCGGGGTTACAAAGTACTGATATTCGATGCGGATATTAATCTTTCCAATGTTAATCTTCTCCTCCATATAGATGAAAACAACAGGTTTAAAGATTACCTTAAAGGTAAACTTACACTGCCCGAAATTATTCAAAAAGGAGTCGCCGGGGTTGATGTTCTCTACGTGGGAGAGGACATGGATAAAATCCTCGAAATAAGCAGTGATCAATTAACTACTCTTGTAAAGGAACTTAAAAAACTGGAATCAATCTATGATTTTATAATTATTGATACCTCCGCCGGAATAAACGAGATGAATCTGAAACTTATGGCTAAATCCGACAGAGTAGTAATGATAGCCAATCCTGAAATTACATCATTGGTCGATTTGTACCGGGTAATTAAAATTACTTCCAAAAAAAAGCCGCACACGCATTTTGAAATTATTATTAACAGAACCCTGCATCCTGATAGTGCTGCGAGAATATATAAAAAGATAGCCGAAACAATTTCCATGTTTAAAATTAAAACTTCTGTTTCATTTCTTGGATACATGCTTGAGGATCCGAGAAGAGTATTAGAATCTATCCAAAAAAGAATTCCCTATATTATTCTGCATGAAAATGGCCAGATAGGGGGTTGTATAAAATTAATAGTAAATTCATTCTTAAGAAATAAAAAGCCGGTAAGAAAATTCTCATTTTTCCATTCCTTAATAGAAGGATTTTAGAGTGAGTGTAATTATATTATGAAAGGTAAAGCCGTATTTTTTAAAATCTTTATTACTCTAACCGTTCTGTTTCTGCTTCTATTATTGCCGGTAATTGCTTTTGCTCAGTCGATTGAATCTGCAGAAGAAAAATTTAACAGCGGTGATTACAAAAGTGCAGTAGAAGAGATAAACGAAATTTTAAAACAGAACAGCAACAATATCGATGCAATAAAACTTCTCCACAAAATAGAAACAGAGCAAAAGAAAGAGAAATCAAAAATCCTGACGGAAAAGGCTTTAATAGAAATAGATAACAGGAATTTTAAAACCGCATATAAATATTTAAAAGATGCCATACTGTTGGATCCGGAAAACCAGCAGGCAAGTGACTGGTACCTGTCTATTTCGGAAATAATACAGGTAGAAGAGAAGAGCAGTAAGGAACAGGCATTAGTTGCCGTTAAAAAAGCTTCCGCTTCTAAAAATGCAAATGTACGGCAGGGCGTGGAAGAGAGTCAGGGCAGTCAGGAAAATCAAAAACAAATAGAGCCGCAGAATGGTGTACAAAACATACCCGGTGCTTCTGCAGCTGTAATAAAGCCGGAACAGAAGACTGCAGTAATGGTACCTGCACAGGGCAAAAAGATAATAAACAAAGAAAGGGAGAACATCGCATATATATCTCTCTATCCTACTTATACGTTTGCCGACAGTAATAACTTAGACTATATAGACAGCCATATAACCCTTCTCGGGAGCAGGCTGGAAACTGCTTATTACCTTCCTGTTCTTAATAGGGGAATCGGTATTTCCATAGACTATTCATCACTCTTTTTTAAAGCTACAGGTTCAAATTACATCAATTTTATGGTTCACAACCTTAATGCATCACTTAGATTCCGGTTAAGGCTTTTTAAAGATTATTTTAATAACAGTTTAATCATAGGAATAAAGGCAAACTATCGTTTCTTTTATCTATACAACCTGGAGTCGGCAGGAGTTTATAACTTTGTAAATCTCTACGGTCCTTCTGCAGGAGTGTTTATTTCCGACCCCATAGTAAGCAGGATATTCAGGCTTAATTTTTTTAAGGGCCTGGGTTTCGAAGGAGAATTTGATTTTTTCTATATATCTGTTAATGCGCCTTATTCGATAGAGTACTACGCAGGCATATATTACAAATTAAAGAGATTAAAAATAAGTGCCGGGTTTAGATCGAATATCATAATAAGAAACACAACCCTGGAAAGTTATAATACCATACAGGCCGGAGTCGGATACCTTTTCTGATATTCTATTCTTCCTCCGTACCGAAGGTAATAAAGCTGTCGCTCATCGATTTATACTGGGCGGCGACCCAGTCTGCACTTTTATATTTATCCGATACCCTTATTTCGTCTATTAACCCGTCGAACTCGTGGTCGGTGTTTGCATATACTCCGCTGGCATCCGAAATTGCGCCGATTACCAGGTATGACCCGTCTTCTATATCTGCACCTGCATCCGAAACAGTAGCCGTTGAAGTACCGTCGACGTAGAGTGTACCATTGGGACTGGAATAGGTATAAACCATGTAATGCCAGTTGCCGTCGTCGTAAGTCGTTGTATCAGTAACTGATCCTATACGTGAACCTGCAATTTGAAGCCATGCTCTGAGAGAAGCAGTCGAATCAACGGCCAGGCATTGTGAATCGGCATCACCTTTTAAGGATATCTCAAGGATTCTCGGGGATCCGTTGCCCGGTCCGGAAAATTTAAACCAGCCCTCTAATGTTATTTCCGCACCGAAAGAGTATGTGTAGGAATTTGTTTCTATTATATCACCGTCTCCGTTAAAATCGTATGCATCACCTATGGCGCCTGAAGTAGTAAATGTCGCACCATTATTGGTAGCATTGTTTCCCGTCGAAGTGGAATCTATTATAGCGCCGCTGCTGTTGTTTAAATGCCATACACTGAGATAATTGCTGTCCCAGACTGTTCCCGGATTTTGTCCGTCTCCGGTGTTTGAATTTCCGTAGTACATCCATATAAAACCGCTGTTTGATGCACCGTCGATTTGAGGAATATTAACCCAGATAATAGAATCGCCGCCTGCATCCCATTTCTCGATTTCATGGGATAGAGCAGACCAGTCCGTATCTACAAACCTGATATCCTCGCCATTAGTGTTTGTATGAGAATAATTTATCCTGGTTCCGTTAAGCTTTACCATAACAGGAAAATTTACAAGATTTTCTGTCTGCGCACTATTGTCGAATGTAATTTTTTTCCTGTAGAGCCAGTTCGTATTCCACCAGCCTTTATAGTCGAACACATTCCCCGATAATGGATTTCCGGTAGAATCAGCTATATTGCTTATGGTAAGCGTAATTGCACCTTCCTGCGGAGTTCCGGTTAAAGTTATAGTATATGTATTGGTGCCGGTTTCCGAGGCACCGCTTACAGAGAGGCTGTTTACCCCGCTTCCGCTTAAAGAATAATTACCGGGGGTATCTGCATTTTCCACAGCTTCCGAGTATTCTATAACTATCTCGTTTAAACTGCTGTCTATATTACTCCCGTCTGCAGGCGTAATTGATACGACAGTCGGCTGAACCTGATCGATGCTGACAGTCAGGGACAAAAGATTTGTCTCTTCCTGGAAACCGCAGGAACTTAATAATACAAGAGCCGCTATGCCCATAAATAAAAATGCTGTTTTCGCTTTATTAGGGTAAAATCTTTTTTCCCGGTATTTCCTCAATATTTTCCTGCCTCTGTTTAATTTCATTCCAGGTTGCTTTTATTCCAAATTGCTTTCATCCCAAATTCCCGCCGAAATATATTAATTATCCACTTAAAAATTTATCACATTTGTGAACATGATTCTTATAGAAAATATATTCCTGTTGCCTATAGCTTCTTATATTATCGATAATTCTGTACGTTATATTTACAAAAGAAATCCTAAGCCCTGATCCGTAATTCCGGGGGGTCTTATATTTCCTTCTTTTTACCTGAATATTTGTTAATCCTGCTGTATTCAGGGATGAGGTTTTTTTACCGGAGTCATATATTGAGATAAGATTAAGAATAGTGCTCCGAATGTTATGGACATATCTGCAAAATTTAATATCCCGGTACGGATATTACCTATACCAAAATTCAAGAAATCAATAACAAAACCATTATTAGTAATGCGGTCAAAGATATTGCCAATACCTCCGCCGATAATAAAGGAAATACAAATAATTTGCAGCATGGATAGCTTTTTACTGAATATCAAATAAATCAATGAGCTTATTAACACTAGTATAGGAAAAAGCAGCAGTACAATAGTTTTATATGGTTGTGGTATATTAGAACCTATACCTAAAAATGCGCCATCATTTTCTACATATCTCAAGATAAAAAAGTTATCGATCACATTAATAGTTCCCTGATTCTTAATATATTTTCTGGCATAATCTTTTGTACTCTGATCACAAGCAACATTTAAGATAACAATTGTTGCAGCCAATACAATTATCTTTACCTTGTTTTTCATATTATTAATCTCCTGACGATTACGAATTTTATCAAGAATATGCCTTGCACCATGACGCATGCCGGCAACATTAGGATTGTGGTTCTTACGCGGTGTTTCGATATTCCTTTGCCTCAGCTCTTCGATCTCCTGTTTGATCTTACCTGAAGGGTCATGGATGATCCTGCCATCCAGCCAAATGGAGTTAAAACCTGCTGCACACCATGTATCCTGGATGTCTTTAAGAGATCGTATGTTAAGATCAACCGGTACTTCCCCAATGTGGAAATGCAGGCTCTCAACTTCTGTATCTCGCTGCTTAAATACCACGATCAGGTCATAGTCGCCGTTGATTTCATCATCACTGCATTCGGCACTGCCATACTCAATCAATCCCAGCACTTCAGGATTGTTTCGCAGTGCATAAATCATTTCACCAATGGTATTCATAGTTATTGTTTATCGCCCAATACACATTTGAGTAGTTACACATTTACTTTATACCGGTTACACTTTTTATGCAATTAATGCATACAAGCCAAGAAAGATGTCATGGAATCCCCGGATGATTGCCGGGCACCGGGATTATCGATGGCTGTCAGTGCTTCTCTCTATTTTAAAGAAACCCTTCCAGGTCGAATCCATGGTTTCCGTATGTTTAATTTGCGGCTTTTTAAGAAAGTATAAGTTTTAAAATACTGGGAGCGATATATCCGCCTAAAGCAATAATTCCATTTACACTATGTGATATAGCAGTCCACTTTATCGAGCTTGTTTTATACGCAATCCAGCCATACCCAAGTCCAAGAAAGAAGGCTGAACCCACAAAAGCAAATAACCCGGTTTTCGAAGGAAATATAAGCTGTGGTGATATATGCCAAATAGCAAAACCGATAGAGGGGTAAATAAAGCCTGAGAATAATTTTTTGGGAAAAGCTTTTATATATAAACCACGCCAGAGAATTTCCTCAAATATGCCATTTATAATTGCGGCTGGAACAGCAATAGTAATAAGCAATACCGGAGCATTTATAAATCCGGAAAAGTACATAACAACTGCTCCGGCAGTGATCGATAATAAAAGGATGATAAGCAGCCAATTTTCTTTTTTAAATAATGGAACTTCTTCTTTAAACAGGGAAAGGATACCATCTTTCCCTAAATAAATAAGCGGAACACTGATACACCAGACTGAATAATAGAATACAAATCCTAGAACATACCCCAATTCTTTGTTTAACCATTGCGATAGAAAAGTAAATACCACGGCTGTACTCAGAAGAAGTAAAACAGGCAGACCGAACAAGAAATATTTCTTTGGTAAAGTTAAATTCATCCCTTCCCTTTCGTTTGACCGTATTATTGCACATAGACTTCAGTCGCTCTGCGAATTCCGAAACCGGTATAATTGCAAAGCTCGGCGGTGCACCTTGCCTGCCTCCGCTGCAGCGGCTTGTGCAATTCACTATACAGACAATTCATATAATTTATGCAGCGACTTCCAGTTTCTAGTGGTAGCTTCGACCCCTAGCTTGTGTTCAAGAAAGGTATTTGACAGTTTACTTTTCCCGTATCCATTAGGGCAATACAGGTATACCTCTTTCTCTCTCACAACTAATTTTTCAGGCGTAACTGCATATTTTTGAATATCAGAAACTCTATCTTCTGATGGCTTTGAGGACAGAAACGTTAATAATACTTTTGTGCCATTTTCCGTTAAATCAACCGGGCCAAAAGGGCGGTTTTTAATAATGTCTTCGATTTCGCGATTTGTCCGAATCTCCACAGGTACATGGAATTTATATTTTCTTTCTATAGCTTCTTCTATCTTTGTCTTTAAACCGGCTTTGTTTTTAACAGTGGCATCGAATATTATATTACCGCTTTGAATGTAAGTTACTACATTTTGGAAGCCCAGTAACTCGTACAGAGATTTAAGGCCGTCCATTTTGATTTTCTTCCGGCCGCTGACATTTATTCCACGAAGTATCGAAATGTATTTCATATTTCCTTATTTCTTATCACATAACGAGGCTGTATGTTAAATTGCATTATTTCATTTTCGTGTTATATAACTCGATTAAATTCCTCCGGCATTCATAACCGAGCGTATCTTCTTTTGCATCCTGCTCCTTAAGCGAATGTGGATAAGCACGAGCGCAGGCAGCTGTAGTGCATCTGGGAATACCAACCAGAAAACCAACTGATGACAGGCCCTGCATAACAGTTCTTTTTATGCGCAATGTAACAGAAGCATCTTCAGTCACAAATCTATTATAACTCATAACAGCTGTTTGCGAGCCACTCCATCCGAAAAGAAAATTATAATCTTTAGCATAAATATCATGTGCGGTTACACCAAGTATTCCAAGACAGTCTTTTTCATTAACTTTTTTATAATATATATTATAGAGCTGTTTCCTGAGAATTTCAGCATTATACTGATTCTGTATTTTTGACATATTTTCTTTCCATAATTTTTGTCCGTTTTCCTCCTGCAAATAAAGAAAATGTACAAATTCTTTTTTAAGATCATTATCCGAAGCGATCTCTTTATTTATTTTAATACTATCCAATATAGAATCGTATGCATCCCTTCCATTAATCTCTATGAATTTTTCTGCCACTCTCTGATAATAATTATCATGTAGATCTCTCATTTCCTTTTTAGACGGATCGATAACATCCGGAAGTATATTAACAGTTATTTTGTATTCTTCTTCAATTCGATTTTTTAATGCCTCTAATAACATTTCATCAACCGGATCTATTCGAACAAGGTAAACATATTTCCCGTACATCTCCGGAATATAATTTGAACCCGGCTTATAATCACGAGCCTTAATTCTATTCAGCAAACGGCTTGCCGCTTTTATAATTTTTTTAGATTCTGCATTTTTTATTATCTGCTTCGACCTGTTATATGCATAATCCAACATATTAAGTTTAAATTCTATATTAGCTGCAAGTAATTGATGTTCATAGTCTCTTGATTTTAATCTTAGTCCTTTTTTTAGAGCAGCTAATGATTTATCTAAATAATTGTATTGATAATATGCTTCACCAAGCGACATATATACTTCATAATATTTCCTTGCGGAAACATTTATCATTTTATCTACTTTAATCGCTTCTTTTTCCAGCCGTTTAATATCGCTGATTTTATAATCATATTTATACATGGTAGCGCAGCCGCCAAGTAGTATTACTGCTGCAAAGAGAATAACACTATTAACCTTCAAATAAGCCCCCCGTTCATGCTTTTTAACAGCGAATTTTCAGGCTCCGCTGTAGATATGAGTGTTTATCTGTCATTTTAGAACCATGCCGGGTGAGTTAAAGATCTCTTCGAGAATACCATTCACCGTACCTGTTTCTCTGTCTATATCCTTCCTTTTCATCCATGTCAGATAGTGCTGCAGCAGGTAATCCACATAAAAAAGCTGCTCTTCTCTCTCTTCCAGATCGATTTCGAACATTCCCTTTGTAAATAAAATCATCGAACCCGGGGTAAGAACGGCGGATATCATCTGCATTAAAGAAATTCTTACTATTCTTTCATCATTCTCCTTCGATGATGATACTATCAAAGCTATAGCTCTTTTTATAAACGAATTGAATATTTCCATAAATTCTTTACTGTATTGAGCCGAATACGAATTATCAAAAAGCAGAATCTTCATGATATTGGGATATTGTAATGAACCCTGCAGTATGAATATAAGAAAGACTTTTAGCAAAGAAAAAACATTTAAATCCTTATATGACATTATCGTCTCTAAATCCCGTGAAAAATGATCCAGGGTTATTTTAAAAGTTTCTTTGAGCAATAATTCCTTTGTGCCGAAATAGTAGTTGATTGCTGCAATGTTTACTCCTGCCTCTCCTGCAACATTCCTCGTTGTTACAGATTCGATGCCCTTTCTTTCTATAAAGTTGATAGTTGCAAGCAGTATTTTCTTCTTTACCGATTCCCGGTTGGATGCCATATTTCCCTCCGGTTATATTGAAACATTTACTTGACCTTTTTTCAATAGAGCCATATTATAGCATTAGTTTAAATCATATATTTAAAGCGTATGATTAATATATCTTTATGTGATGAGAGGGGTCAATAAAATGAACAATAAGCCGGTAAATAATTTAAGAAACACAAAAGCAGTTCTTGTAACAGGTTCTTCCTCCGGAATAGGATATTCAATAGCGGTGTACCTTGCAGAACAGGGCTTCCTTGTTCTGGCTGCTGTGAGAAAAGAGTCTGATGCAATAAGATTGAAAGAGTTAAAAATTCCGACTCTGATTCCGGTTTACCCTCTCGATCTGACAAACCCTGGTGATATAGAAAGTACCTGCACTTATATAATAAACCGGTTAAAGGATAACAAAATAAAGGGACTATTCGGAATTGTTAATGTTGCAGGCGGAGGCAGCATAGCCCCTCTGGAACTACTGGATCTGGATGGTTTACACAGGGAACTTAAAACAAGAATTCTCGGTCCCATTGCATTACTCCAGTCTATGCTGCCGCTTATACGCGAAGCAAAAGGGAGAATCCTCTGGATTGCAACACCTGCGCTGCTGCCTTTACCTTTTTTAACGGATATTCATGCTTGTGATTTTGCCGTTAATTTTATTGTAAGAACACTTAAAATAGAACTGTTAAAATGGAATATACCCGGCATACTCATAAGATGCGGGGGAATAAAAACATCCTCACCGGAAAGAACAATGAATGCTTTTAGGGAAGCTGTAAAAAAATGGCCGGAGGAAAAATACGATTTATACAAGGATGCCCTGAACAGACAGATTGTTGCGGATTTCGGAGAATTTGATAAAAAGAGGACCGAACCCGTTGAAGTTGCAAAAAAAGTTTACAAGGCACTTACGGATAGAAAGCCAAAGAGAAGATATAGAGTAGGATACATGTCCGGTTTTGCCGCTCTTTTAGAGTTGTTTCCGCAGACTGTTGTCGATTCCATTCTGGAAAGGAAGTACAGGTAGAGCACTTTGTTCTATTGGCAGCCCGTTTTTTTTGTAGTCCGGTTTTTAACTCCCGGGATGTTTTAAAGTCCATTTGACCTGCCGATTCCGCTGTTTGTTAAGCGGCTTTTGTATTCCTGGCTTTTGCCAATATGTGAGCACTTATGCCCAACATACTTTTTTCCTTTTCTATTAATCTCAGAAAATTGTACAATATTTCCTTTGATTCATCGTCATTAATGACTTCACTTATATTACTTAAAAGCCAGCTGAAACTTTCAAGAGAGAATAGTTCAA
>JAADHF010000010.1 GCA_013151965.1 Spirochaetota bacterium | reverse complement strand
GTCTATAACCGGGATTATTTCCCCCCTCAGATTGTGCACACCCAGAACATACATCGGGGCATTCGGTACATAGGTAAAGTTGCGCTCTTTTGATATTTCCTTTACCTTCATGATATCTATTGCATACTCTTTGCCTGCAATAGAAAATGTTACCATTTTAAAATCTATTGCGGCTTTTTTCTTTATAACCTGTCCGGATGTATTACTCATTTGAATTTTCCATAAACTGCAGCCTGCTGCTCTCTCTCGTCCCTTTCACGTTTCAGACCTAATTCAAGAAGTTGGTTAACATCCAGGATAAGCGAAACCGTTCCGTCACCTAAAATTGTTGCACCGGCAATACCGGGTGAATTGGTATATCTGTCACGGAGAGGTTTTATTACAACATCCTCCTCGCCGATCAGGGAATCCACCATTAAGCCGACTTTTTTTTCTCCGGTGCCCACTATAACTATATAGTAGTAGGTTTTGTTTTCAGCGGCCGGTATCTTAAAAAGTCTGTTTAACCTTAATATCGAAAGAACATCTTTACGGACATCAAAAACTTCATAGCTGTCCAGCATTCTAATGTCTTCCGGTTTTATTCTATGACTTTCCACTACGGAAGTAATAGGAATTGCATATGTCTCTCTCCCAACCTTCACCATCAGACCCTGTACTATTGCCAGCGTAAGGGGCAGTCGAATGGTAAATTTGGTGCCTTTCCCGCGTTCGGAAGAAATACTTACAACGCCGTTTAACTTTTCTATCTGTTTCCGTACAACATCCAGCCCGACGCCGCGTCCGGATATATTAGTCACCTTAGATGCGGTGGAAAACCCCGGTTCGAAAATAAGATTAAAAGCCTCGATTTCCGTTAAATCCTTGTCCGGATGAATTAAACCTCTTTCGACAGCCTTTTTCTTTACGGCTTCTACATTTATCCCCCGGCCGTCATCGGAAATTTCTATGATAATCATATTTCCTTCATTACGTGCATTCAATATGATACGGCCCGTCTCTTCTTTGCCTGCTTTTTTTCGTTCCCCGGGCATTTCAATACCATGATCTACCGAATTCCTTACGCAATGGATAAGAGGATCCAGCAGGTCTTCTATAACCGATTTATCCAGTTCCGTTTCTTCACCCTCTATCTGCAGGAGTACCTTTTTTTTCAGGTTTCCGGAAAGATCACGAATAAGCCTGGGAAAGCGGGAAAATATATGTGATACGGGAACCATACGAATCCGCATAACTCCTTCCTGAAGTTCGGAAGTTATTCTACTTAAATTCTGAGATGTGCTGCGTAATTGTCCTATGGTAGTTTTTAACTTTTTTTCGAAATTATCAAAAATAACGGAAAGTTCCGCATTTCTATCCTGCAGTTCACGTTTAAATACAGAAGTGGCATTCCCGTTTCTTTCCGCACTGATATATTCGAAAAGTTTGGAAAGCTGTTCACGGTAAGCGGTTTGTGTATTCTGCAGTTCACCAAAGGTATCCATAAAACTTGTATTCACCTGATTAAATGTGGCTTTATTTATCACGGTTTCACTGACAAGATTAAGAAGGTCATCTATTCTTTTGCTGTCCACTCTGAGCATTGAACCATGGATAATATGTTTTTTTTCAGTATCTTTCTTTTTAGAAGATGCTTTCGCTCCGGAAACTGCTTCCGCTGATTCCCGGACAGATTCTTCCGTTGCTTCTTCTTTTTTCTCTGCTATTTTTTCTATATCCGCTTTTAATGTAACATCCGGAATACTGCAGGCATTCTTTATTTTCTTAAGGTCAGCCGAAGATGCACAGTAGTATTTAACCTCCGGGAAAAAATTGTCTTCGTAAAGTTCTTCGAATTCGGGGATGCTCTTAAGTACCGTGCCGACCTCTTTCAGAGCGGCATATACCTGAATTCCCCCGACTGTATTCATAACATAATCCGGATTAAAGCGGACAGTAACTTTGTAAACCGTGTCGTTCCCGCTTAACTCCTCTGTTAATTTTGTCAGATCATAATCATCACCCAGCTCTTCTGCACCTTGAACAGATGCAGATACCGGCTCCGGTATTTCTACCGTTTGCCCGCCTAAAAATGATTTTAATGCGTCAATAGTTTCTGATATATCTCCGCTGTAAGTAATACCGGAAGCCCTTGCTTCGAGCATATTCTTAACGATATCCAGAGAATCCAATATCTTATCTATTACATCTTTAGCTGCTTTAAGATTTCCCGAGCGGATTTCATCCAGTACGTCTTCCATAAGATGAGTAAATTCCGCAATCTCCGTCATTTCTACTGTTGCAGCTCCGCCTTTAAGGGTATGGGCGGCTCTGAATATTTCATCGATCGCATCCTGATTGTCAGGTTCATGCTCGAGCAGAAGAACATTCTCTTCCAGCAGCTCAACCTGAGCCTGTGCTTCGTCGAAAAAATCTTTTAAAAGCTCTTCATTTGAGGGGTCCAAATAATCACTCATATTCTTTGTAAATGATATATACCATCTATGATAAGTCAAGAGCAAGTTTATTTATTCTTTACAATTTTATTGACAGCTCTCCGGCACATAGCTAATCTATTATAGGTCCCGGAGGTAGTTATGAAATTTCTTGTAGTCGAAAGTTTAAAATCCGTCAGAGACTCATTATGTTATATACTTTTATCATTTGGAATCAAAGGAATTCCGATAAAAAATTATAAGTCGGCAAAAGAATATTTTGACAATAATCAGGATATTACGGGTTTAATTGTCGATATAGATAACAAAGACGTGGAAGGTATAAAATTAATTGAATATCTGCGTGGAAACACCCCGACCAAGGATATAAAGATAATAGTGCATACGGTTCAGTCCAATAAAGATTTCGTAATCAAAATGATAGAATCGGGAGTTGTAGGTTACCTGCTTAAACCCTTCGAGGAAGAACAGGCATACCGGAAACTTAAAGGTATTCTAAGCAAAGTGTCGAATCATCATAAAGACAGAAAACACATAAGGGTAAAACCGGAAGCTGATGAATTGCTCAGGCTTCATTTTAGGCTTCCCGGATATGAAAAACTTTTATCCGGAAAAATCCTGGACATCAGCATGGGAGGTGTTGCAGCGGAACTTTTTAACCCTCCGGAAGATAATATACTTATGCCCGGCACTTTTATTCCGGCAATCACTTTTGTTCTCGGCACCAGACAGCTTTCGCCTTCCGGAGATATTGTTTTACAGAAGGGAAATTTTCTTGCAATTAAATTCAAAAACATGACCAGCAAAGACAAGAACAATCTTGCACGCTTTATTTTTAAAAGGATTTCACAATGAATCTGTTTGATTTTTTAAAGATACGCACTAAACTTTCTATTGGGAGGAAATGTATAATGATAAATAGAAAAATAAAAAGGTTATTTCTAATCGCACTCCCCCTGCTTCTGCTTACAGTCGGGCATGCTTTTTCTGCCAATATAACAGTACCCTATCTGGAGCTTATAACAAGAGGCCGGATAAATAACGGGTTGTATGAATTATCCACCCGGGGAGAAATGGACCTGCTTGTAGAGGGAGGATACAAATTCGGAGGCAGGGTAATTTTAAACTATAAAAGCACAAGCCTCGAAGACTATACTAAATCAAGCAGCCTCGCATTTAAGGGCGCAAGCATCATAATAAGAAAATTATTCTCGATTCCCTTAAATTTTTCTTACTTTGTCGGTGAAAATGACACATTTTGTTCAGGCTCGGATTTTTCAACCATTTTCGGGAGTATACCGATAACAACACAATATTCGGGATACATATATTTCCCCGAAGGCATAATCTACGACGGGATTTATACCGTTTCCGGGACAGGACTTAAATTCAGCCTGATTCCTTCCGGCAATTTCCTCTACTCATTGTATTTATACCAGGATTCCAATATTACCCATTCGGTGAACGGAACAGAGTCTGTCTGGCTCGGGCATTATTCGGCAGATTTTAGAACGATGATAAATTTTAAAAATCTTAAAATAGAGGCTTTTGCGGGAGCTACTTTTCCGGTTTCCACATTCGGATACTACAGAGGAGGACTTTTATTCTACTCCGCCAATGAGGGTGTCGAATTCCTGACCCAGATTGGAATCCCAAGGTGGGATCCGGCTAAAGATCCTTTCGGCATTAAGCTGTTCTACCTTCTCTTTGAACCAAGGGTACACATGGGACTTTTCTCAATTATACCTACTTTCTTCTGGCATCCGGGTTATTATCTGCAGAAAGAAACAAATGAACTCGGATCATTCGATGTTAATATAAATTTTCTTCTCGGTGATCTCCAGAAAACCCCTGTAAGCGGAGGATTCGAGAGCAATCTGTCATTTTCGACATCAGGTACACAGCAGTTCCGAATAAAAGCATCACCTTATATAAGTCTTATCACACAGGGTGTTGTATGGAAACTCAAGGTTAATGCGCAAATCTGGCCTTTTTCCGTAAACAACTTAATAGAAACTTTTATCGGCATAAGAGCGGAGTTTTAAAAAATATGAAAAATTATAAAAAGGTATTCTACTTCTCATTTATCCTGTTTGCTTTACTTGCAGGCAGAATATATGCCCTCGACGTGGGAGCTGTATTTCGATTGGGCAACCTTGCTTTTCAGCCCGACCGTCCGGAAACATCGACAACCTTCTCCGGAGACAAACTGCTTTACGGATTTTCTCTTTATGCTTCCTCGCCGATAACCGACACATTCAGTTTCGAAAGCGGATTTTTTAATGATTTCATTTTAAGAAATATTTCCTATACTATTTTTAATTACAGAGAAAAATTTATTTCACTTGGAATCGGACCATTTTTCGGTTTTTTTAATGCAGCCAGCACTATTCTTAAATCCGGAATATCGACAAGCGTTCAGCTTGAACTCCCGGGAATTGTATTTATCAATTTCAGATCCGACAGTACAATCGGCGGCAGGCTCATAGAATCAGGCGACTACATACAGGAAAGAAACGATGTAAGTCTCGGGTTTTATATCAGAAATGCAATAAGCTCGATAAACCTCCTGTCCAAAAAATTCGTACAGAAGAGCAGCGACAGCCTCGAGACCGTAGATTCTCTCACCGAATATGCATTTAAAACCAACATCTTTCAGAAGAATATCCCGTATAGAATAACGATAGCATTCGTATACCAGATACTCTCCAAAATATTCATAGGAACAACAACAAAAAAGCATACTCTCGATTCGATCATTATAGATACACAATTCGAAATAAATATTACAGACTACATACAGTTTACAACACAGCTGCAGAGCAGTATTTATACCTTCGGGCAGGATGAGCTGCTCGGTATTTCCAATCCCGGTCCGGGCGGATACCTTTTTAAGTTAAATACGGGCATAAAAATGAATATTGATAAATTCATTAAACCGGGCATTTTCTTTTAAGTATGTATTTGCTATGTAAATTTAACGATGAATAGAATAATACCAATCGCAAGCGGTAAAGGCGGAGTCGGGAAAACGGTAATAGCCGCCAACTTAGGCACTGCACTTGCACTTTCGGGCAAAACAGTAATACTTATCGATCTCGATCTCGGGGGATCGAATTTACATACATGTCTCGGAATAAAAAACCGGTATCCCGGTATCGGAAATATTATTTACAAAAGCGAAACTTCCCTGGAATCGGTCCTTTTAGAAACCGGAACACCAAGATTATACTTTATTCCCGGTGATTCCTTACTGCCCGGAACGGCAAACCTGAACTACTTTACAAAGTTAAAACTTATTAAATCGATTCATCGATTAACAGCGGATTTCATCATCTTAGATCTATCATCAGGTTCATCTTTTAATACAATAGACTTCTTTTTAATTTCATCTTTCGGTCTGATTATTACAATTCCGGAAGCTACCGCTATATTAAATGCCTATTCTTTTCTTAAATCCGCACTATTCAGATTAATATACAGAAGTTTCCCGCCAAAAAGCGAGGAAAGGCATACTATTTTAAATATGTTATCAGAACGGATAGAGGGCACAGGACTTTCTTTTCGAAGTCTTACCAATAGCTTAAAGAAAATCAGCCCTGATTCGGGAATAGTCGTTAAAAGGACATTAGCCGATTTTAGACCGAGAGTGATTTTAAATATGAGCAAAAACAGCGGAGATATACGTTTAGGCAGGAAACTGCGGGAAATCGTAAACAAGAATCTTAATATCACAATGGAATTTATCGTAATCATGCCGAATTCCGATGCGGTTCCCCGTTCGATACTTAAAAGAGAACCGTTGTATCTTTCCGACCCCGGGTGCAAATTCAGCCGCTCCGTAGATTCTATTGCCGAAAACCTCATATCTTACGGCAATCCCATACATCAGCCGGTGTACGGCGGTTATGAAGACCTGGAAGGACTCTTTAATACGGACTAACCTTCACTTATAACCGGATTTGTTAAATTGCCTACATCTTCTATTTCCACCCTTACAGTATCGCCGTTTTTTAAAAATTTCGGCGGATTACGTTTAAAGCCCACCCCTTCCGGTGTACCGGTTAAAATCAGCGTACCGGGTAAAAGAGTCATCTGTCCGGATAAAAAGGAAACCAATTTAAAAACATCGGTAATCATTTCCGAAGTACTTGAACTCTGGAGTATTTCATTATTTACAATGCACATAATCCTGAGGTTCAGAGGATCGATATCCGTAACAATAAAATCCCCGACAGGACAGAAGCTGTCAAAAGATTTTGCACGGGCCCACTGAATATCTCTTTCGAACTGACAATCACGTGCGGATACGTCATTTACCGGTATATATCCCAATATATACTTAGATGCTTCTTCTGCAGTGATATTTTTTGCATGCCTTCCGATAACAATTCCCAACTCCGCTTCGTAATCCACACAATCAGGGGCCGGCCGGGGCAGAACAATAGGATCACCGTTTTTTATCAGCGAACTTGTTGCCTTTAAAAAGAACTGCGGTTCCTTCCCCCTTTTTATTCCGGTTTCCTTTACATGGGAACCGTAATTTAATCCGAGTGCAATAATATTAGGCGGATTCACAGGTATTAATAATTTCTCTGTTTCCGCTTTAACATCAGTAAATGAATATTTTCTGTATATATCTCCTTCCGCTATATAGAGTATTTCATCTTTTTCATAAATCATACTGATGCTTCCGTTTTTAAGAATTGCTCTGCCTATCCTCATATTTACCCCCTACTACCCGTTAAGCTGTTTATTTTTTAAAATATACTTGACATTGTATTTTAAAACATGATGATTATACTATTAAAAAAATCATATTAACTATCGAAAGATATGATTAATATGTATAAAAATCAAGGAGGTTATCATGTTAAAAAGGATTCTTATTATCCTTGCCGTACTTTTTGTTCTTTCCGGTTTACTATTTGCGGAGGGTACCAAAGAAACTTCAGGTCAGTTGCATATTGTTATTGCTACGGATGCAACGTGGCCGCCTATGGAAATGGTCGATGCGAATAAGCAAATTGTCGGATTTGATATTGATCTGATGAAAGCAATTGCACGTGAAGGCGGATTCACTTATGAGTTTAAGAATACCGCATGGGACGGTATTTTTGCAGGATTAGCTGCAGGTAAGTACGATGCCGTTATGTCCTCTGTTACTATTACAGATGAACGTAAAAAAAAGATGGATTTTTCGATTCCCTATATAAATGCCGGACAGGTTCTGGTAATCAGATCGGAAACAACAGGTGTAAAAACCCTTAAGGACCTTGCCGGTAAAAAGGTAGGTGCCCAGATCGGCACAACAGGTGCATTTGCGGTTGATAAGGTAAAGAGTGTAAAATTAAAGAGCTACGATGAAATCGGACTTGCATTTGAAGATCTCTACAATAAAAGAATAGAAGGTGTTGTTGCAGATACTCCGGTTGCTGCTAATTATGCACTGCAGAATAAGAACTATAAAGGCAAATTAAAAATTGCAGGCAAACCGTTTACAGAAGAATATTACGGCATAGCTGTAAATAAAGGCAACACAAAGGTTCTCGATGCCATAAATAAGGGATTAAAAAAGGTTTTGGATTCGGGAGAAAATAAGAAAATCGAGGCACAGTGGCTGAGGTAAAAAAACCTAAGATAGAAATTACCGATGGAGCCTTAATCCCGGGAAAGGATTCCGACGCCGTATTTTCCGCCTGGCGGATTTCCTTTTTCGGGGCTCTGTCCCTTATCATACTGCTTCCGATAATTACACCTGATCCCTACAGAAGGATAATCGCTTTTCTGCCCGACGGTATATTAAGGACCTTCGAGGTTACCGTCCTTTCGATCTTTTTTGCATTCTTCATAGGTTTAATAACCGGCCTCGGAAGAATCTCCCGCATAAAAATCATTAACAGAATTGCTACCATCTATGTCGAGGTTATTAGAGGGATACCTCTTTTAGTACAGATATTCTACATCTACTACGCTCTTGGAAGATTCTTAAAGATACCGGACATTGCATCCGCAGTTATTGCCATGGCAGTGTGTTACGGAGCATACTTAGGTGAAATATTCAGAGCCGGAATACAATCGATTCCCAAAGGGCAGATGGAAGCGGCACTCGCCCTGGGTATGAGCAGAAGTCAGGCCTTAAGGCGTATCATTCTTCCGCAGACCATACGTCTTGTTTTACCGCCTGTAGGCAATGAGTTTATCGCTCTGCTTAAGGATTCTTCCCTTGTATCCATCCTCGCGGTATCCGACCTGTTAAGACGCGGCAGAGAATTCGCATCCAGGACCTTTGACTATTTCGAAACATACACAATGGTAGCTCTTATTTATCTCGTTATCACACTGTTTTTATCGAGATTAGTCGCCATAATGGAAGAGAGGTTACAGAAAGGTGAAAGATAGAGTCCGCGTTATCGATGCAACCAAATACTTCGACAAGGTTCTGGCGTTACGAAACGTTAATATTACCGTTAGAACAGGAGAAGTTGTACTTGTAATTGGCCCTTCCGGGAGCGGTAAAAGCACCCTCCTGCGCTGTGTTAACAGGCTTGAGAATTTAAATAAGGGAAAGATATGGATCGACGAAGATGAAGTAACAAAACCGAAAGCCGATATCAGGAAAATTCGTGAGGAAGTAGGTATGGTTTTTCAGTCATTTAACCTGTTTCCTCATCTCACCGCCATACAGAATATTACACTTGCACCGCATATTGTTAAAAAGATCCCTGAAAAACAGGCCGTTGAAAAAGCAAGGGCTCTTCTTAACCGGGTCGGCCTTATCGAGAAAGCAGATTCGTACCCGGGACAGCTCTCCGGAGGCCAGCAGCAGAGGGTTGCCATAGCACGGGCACTCGCCATGGATCCCAGGGTTATGCTTTTTGACGAACCTACGTCTGCACTGGACCCTGAAATGATTAAGGAAGTGCTCGATGTAATGCTCGATCTTGCCCGTGAAGGCATGACGATGCTCGTAGTTTCGCATGAAATGGGATTTGCAAAGGCTGCGGCAAACAAGGTTATTTTTATGGATAACGGAGAGGTAATCGAAAGTGCAGATCCGGAAACTCTTTTTAACAATCCGCATGAGGAAAGAACAAAAAAATTCCTCGCACATATACTCTAAACTATTTTTAAATATTTTAGATGTAATTTCCAGTAATACCTTTAGTTTGCAGAATAGACAGCAGGCTGGTCTTATTCCCCCCCTCAAAGAGAACAAAAACTCTTAATCGTCCTTGATCAGAGGATTTTGTTCATTGAAGTCCGCCTGGTAACAGGACATTACCCTATACTGTTGCCGGCTGACTATTATATTTAAAGAAATTACTGATATGGAGTAAGAAGATATTATTTAGATATTCTGTTACGTAATTATCTGCTTTATAACGAAATACTAAACTGAAGAACCATGTTTTTTTTGTAAAAGTGCTTCACTATCAGCCGATATAGTGCTAAGGGTTATTGATGGCGGGTAGAGTATAGATCTAGAAGTCGTCTTATCATCTTCTGGTACTGCGTATGGTGTTTCCTCGCTTCGCGTTTAAAGAACTCAACGCTTCTCCTACTCAATCCAAGAGTCACTTTCACGTTATCTTCTTTAAATATTAGTTCCTCCGGCGTCGGCAAAAAATCATCGATAACACGGACATCGCCTAAAGGCTCATCAGTATAGCCATTATCTTTACGTTTTTTCATAGATATCCCTTCCTTTCCGCCGATATCCAGCACCGGTGATTCGAATCCTTCTCCTACGATAAGTAAACCGTACAGTCATGATTCGATCCCCAACTTTGCCGAAACAATAGTAACGTTGTCCGGTCCGGCTATGGCCGGTATCCTCTGCGATCACACGGTTTGGATCGGAGAATACATATTGTGCCAAGTTGAATGGAACCCCATGTTTCTCCTGATTCTCTCGGTTCTTCTTTTCGTCCCACGGTACAATTCTAAATATGAAGGTTGCCTTTTATTACCTTTTTAAAGATTTTTCCATTCACCGGCAGAGAGGCCTCTACCTGTAATTCCCGCAACTTCTTTAAGCATATATTTTAATTGTGGTATTGAATATTCATTATTCGAGGGGATCGATAATCTGTGATTATTATTAATCATAAATTGATGTTTTGCTCCAGAAAAAGGTCCTTAAAAGCCTATTGCATGAAGCTTTTTTATAAAATCTTTCCGTTTACAAGGTTTCCAACGGCTCACATATAATCTCTTTATTTAGATTAATGCCATCGATTATGGGAAGTTTGTGTCCTTGTTTTAGTCCTATTAAAATCCAATCTTCCAGTGTAGAATGAAGCTCTGCTTCACATTCTCTTAATGTCTTCCCAAAAGCAACAACACCAATGCAATCAGGAATTCTTCCTGCATAACTTCCATCTTCAAGTTTTTCAAAGACAGCTTCTTCTAATGCTCTACTAATAAAGTCACTTAAAATATACTCGGCCAAAATCTTACTCCTTAACAATAATATAGTGTATTACTGTTATTTAGACAACAATCGGCATTTAGAATGAAAAAGCGATTAAGAATAAATGAATCGTTCCTTTTTTATCCAGCCTGTTCCGCCAAAGAAGGCAGGACAGGAGTAAGGAGCTGGTAGGAAGTGCCCCGTAGGGAACCCCCTTCCCAACAGAACCTGCGGAGTATGTTTTACTCATGACAGTTTCACGGTAGAAATCACCTGTTTATAATCTTTCTCCCGGATACAGGAGGAGACTTCTATTCCGTTTTGAAGCAGGTTTTTATTGATTTTTTCCCGGTTAGATGAACTTAAAAGTTTGATTTATACTGCTGTCTGATTACTGATGTAGAGAAACTATTGTTTGATTCTATACTCAAATAACTACAAAAAGGTGAACAGTTTGACAAATATGGTCGGCGCTCCTGCAAGCAGAATTTATGTTCTTTATTGAACAAGTCCTGACGCCCCGGGACTCATAAAAGACCTTTC
>JAADHF010000040.1 GCA_013151965.1 Spirochaetota bacterium | reverse complement strand
CATGTGAAGGCACTTTTTCTCCGTTTGGAGAGTTTAGCTTTCTAATATCAGCAGGTTCTATTAGTTTTAATAATGTCTGAATATTACCTCTATTGATTATTTACGCAGGAATGGACATACTTGTTATAAGGTTTATACTTTACTAAAATCGTAATTTAGTAAATAATATCGGATGTAATATCGGTAAATTAATATACAATGTAAGTTATATGTATATGTAAAAAGAATATGAAAAGTAAAGAAGTTAAAATTAATAGATGCACTAATATACTGTCGGATCTGCATAACGATTTGGGTGCCTTCGTAATAGGCCTGAATTTAAATCTTCAATTTTTAGAAGATTCGATCCTGGAGGGAGAGATAGAAAGTGCGAAAAAAGAAATATCGGTAATTAAGGAATTATCAGACAAATCAATAAAAAAGATAAGAGATATCATCAGCAGATATAGGTCAGGTGAAACTGTCAAAATAAATGATCTGTCCTTTATCTGCACTTATTTTAAGAGTGTTAAAAAATATTTCGGCTTAGATGTATTATTCGAAAATAAGCTTAAAAATACGGATATAAAAAAAGAAGTATTATTTGTACTGTATAAAATTATAAAAGAATCGATTTTTAATGTTCTTTTACATGCAGAGGCGGATACTGTCAGAGTTCAGCTTATGTCGAAAGGCAAAGCCCTTTACTGCTCGGTACATGATAACGGCAAGGGTTTCAATGTAAAGAATACCATGTTAAATATAAAGTGGAATTCCTTAGGATTCGGTTTTGTAAAAGAAATTGCTAAAACGGTAGGCGGGGAGATATTAATAAAATCAATCCCCGGAACCGGTACCGAAATAGGAATAATGCTGCCTAATGCTGTAAAGAGTAGTAAGAAAAAAGAAGCCGACTAATAACAAGTATCACTAAAGCTAATCTATTTCTTTATAGACAATTTGTTGCTGATCTATCTTAAATTTATCAACTGTATAATTTTTTTGTTATAATTATTATAAAGAGGGGTACAGCTTTGTATTGATCTTAGAAGGTTGAAAAATGTATATAAAAGTCGCTGTAGTGGATGATCATGAAGTTGTACGGGAAGGCATGGGTTCCATTATCAATAAATATTCCGAGAATATTATGATAGTAAAAAACGCATCCTGTGCTTATGAAATTTTAGAGTTTGCAGGGAACAAAAACGCAGATATTTATCTGATGGATATTATACTGCCGGATCTGGATGGTATTATAACAATTAGAAAATTATTAAAGCTCGATTCGAATGCAAAAATTATTGTAGTGACCATACTCGATGATCCGGAATTGATAGAAGAAGTATTTTTAAGCGGTGCGAAGGGATTTTTTTTAAAGAGTGACCCGATAAAACAAATAATCTATGCCATAAATGAGGTGTATAAAGGGAAATATTATATTAGTCCCGGTATTTCCGGCCCTATAGTGGATAGATTAATTCTCCATTCCGTAAAGAAAAACAAATCAGTTTTTAAATTGACTATAAGGGAAAAGGAAGTATTACAATCCATCTGCAAGGGTTTTTCCGATAAAGAAATAGCTGTTGTACTCGGAATATCCATTAATACGGTACATGTTCATAAGAATAATATAATGAAAAAGTTAAACATACATAGCGTTGCCGGATTGGTTAGTTATGCCATAAAAACAAAACTGATTCGTATCTGATTACCCGTGACAGCCGGTCCGCATAAGATATACCGGCATGAATATTTATGTTAAAATACCTTTACTGAGAGAATATACCGGCAGGACTAAAAATTAACAAATTGCACAGGAGCATATTATATGAAAGATATAAAAATAGCTGTTCTCGGTGTGGGAAGAATGGGACAGGTTCATTGTGAAAAAATAAATAGCACCGAAGGCCTTAAGCTTGCCGCGGGAAGCAGCCGTGCCGGGAGTTTAACAGAGGCGGTTAAGGCAAAATATGGTATTCCCGTATACAGTTCGCACGAAAAAATGCTGCGGGAGAGTGATGCGGAATGGGTAGTAATAGCTACTACAACGGATCAGCACAAAGAATGGGCTTTAAAAGCAATTAAAGAGGGCAGAAACATTATAGTGGAGAAACCGGCCGCCCTTTGTTTTAAAGACGCGGATATGATATTTAATGCAGCGGGAAAAAGAGGTGTACTTGCCACTGTTTACCAGAACAGGCGGTGGGATCTCGATTTTACAGCAATAGAGAGAATATTACATGACAAAATACTCGATTCTGTTTACAGGATAGAGTCCCGGTACACGCATTTTTCGGAAGGATGGGGCGGATGGGGAGCCCAGGGTATGGCTAATCCATGGCGGCTAAAACGAAAATACGGAGGGGGCCTGCTTAATGACTGGGGCCCGCATCTTATAGATCAGATACTACAGCTTGTCGATTCCGAGGTAAGTGAGGTTTTCGGCAGACTGGAGAGTAGAATATGGGCCGAAGAAGTGGATGATCATTTCTGGGCAGAGATTGTATTTAAAAACGGACAGACGGCGAGAGTGGAGGCGTCCAACAACTATCGAATTCCGCTTCCGAGGTGGAGTATTGTAGGTACCGGGGGAACTCTGCAGGTTACAGGAGGGGACCCGGATGAGTGGAATGAGATATTGATTAAACAGAAAGTTGCAGGACTACAGAGCGCAACAAGGATTGATATTACACATGATGAACTATCATCCGGTTTCTATGCTTCCTTTTTAAGCGCATTACGGAAGGGATTATCACTGCCTGTCCTCCCGGAAGAGGTACTTGCCGCGATCAGAGTTTCGGATGCTGTCAGGGAATCCTCGAAAAGCGGGAAGGTAGTTTTTTTATAAATGCTGTTTCTTAATTCTGTTTCTTAAGTACGGAAACACCGTTTTCATATGCGTATATAACATCGTGGAAATTCCAGAAGGCAAAATCGAAATTGTCCTTTTTCGACAGTGCCTTGATCTTCTGCAGTTTATCCAGTTTTGATGTGTAGAAGAAGATCATGTCGGCACTTGATTTGCGAATATAATGTTTTATCTCAGAGGCAAGAAGGGGGGAAAACAAGTCCGAAAGCGAAAGAATAGGATATAGAAATGCTGCCTTTTTTACCGATAGTTCTTTTAAGTATCTTGTGGTTTTCCAGTTCAGGCTTAAATAAATGATTCTCTTGTTCTTTAAACCGGGAAGGCTTTTTATTCTTGTAAGTAGTTCCTTGACATCCTTTTTGGTTGCACCTATATCTTTTATTTCGATGGCAAGTGCTTTGTCGGTATCTTTGAGTTTCCCGGCCAGCTCTTCTAATGTGAGCATTCTTGTGCCGATGAATTTTCTGTTAAAATATTTTCCCATATCACGTTTTTTAAGTTCTTTAAGTGTAAGTCTTGTTACCAGTTTAAGTTCACCTGTATATCTTAAAAGTATCGGATCATGCACAATCACATAGCGTTTATCTGTTGTCCGGTAAACATCAAATTCTATAAAATCATAGAAATTCTGATTTTCCGCATATTTAAAAGCGGGAAAAGTGTTTTCGGGATATTTTAGAATGCTGCCTCTGTGTGCACCTCTGCTGTAACCGGAGCCGAAACGGTAATCGTTATCAGCCTCTTCTCTGTGCGAAAGTCCGACTCCGAAGTAGAGCTGCCGATTCTTTCCTGTTATACCGTTTAGACCGAAGGACATTGAGATATTATTGTATAGACGCATGGTTAGTCTGAGATCTAAACCCGATATATCTGCGTAATTTACAATAAAAGAGAAGGGCAGAAGAAATATGCCTGCGGTAATATCAAAACTCCTGTTTAGAAAGACTGTACCTGTCAGCAGAAAATTATCATATTTTGATGATAAAAATGCATAGGGCAGAAAACGATACGAATTGCCTGTAAGTTTAGCTCCTATTCCTATCGACCTTATGAAAGTACGGGAACTGTACATATCAATATAGCCTGCTTCGGTATGCGTGCCGAAGCCGCCGTAAATGGGGAAAAATCTCGGCAGACCGGTATATACGGTGAAGTCTTTTACGGAAAAGCTGCCTGTACCCAACGGTTTATCCGTATTTAATACGGCTTTAAGAGACAGGAGAATGGGGAATTCGCCTGTAAATATATCTATGGATGGTTCAAGTTCCGTGTTCAGGCCTGTCAGGATATGCTTTTCGAGCATTGACGGTGAAAAATCATAAGTAAATGACGTAAAACATGAAAAAAACAACACCGCGGCAAGAACACCGAGTCTGTAATTATGCAGGCGAATCATGCGCTATATTTTATCAGCAATCCGGCGGAAATGATACCCGTAGATTGCCATGGTAACGGCCCTGGATAATTTTTTCGGATATTTAAAGATAGTAATAAATATGAGCTTCCAGAAAAATCTTCTTCCCCGTTCTATAAAACCCAATTTCCAGACTGCTTTAAAGAATGCAAAAACATGGATAAGCGGCAACCCTGTAGAATTTCCATGAGGTGAGTAGTTGTTTAAAAACGTCTTAACCCTTTCGAAATACTCTTTAGGTGAATATATTGTTGTAACTATTTTTTTATATCCCTCGACAAGTTTCTGATAATTCATTTTGGGGATAAAATTAATAAAGGTGTCCATATTGTTGCCTGTAATCCTGCTTTCCGTTATCCTGTTTTCCGATTTAAGCCTGTTAAACAGACGGGTGCCTATCGGTGCATTTAACAGACCAACCATTGCAGTTACGATACCGCTGTTCTGGATAAACTGGATCTGTTTTTCGAAGATCGAAGGTGTGTCATGATCGAACCCCACGATAAAACCGCCGGAAACCGCAATGCCCATTTCCTGCAGTTTTTTTACCGATTCCAGGGTATTTCTATGCTGATTCTGGGATTTTCCGCATTCGGCAAGGCTTTCATCGTTTGGTGTCTCGATTCCGATAAAGGCAGAGTCGAAACCGGCCCGGACCATTAAATTTACAAGTTCGTCATCATCCGCTAAATTAATCGAAACCTCGGTTATAAATGAAAAGGGATATTTATGTTTTTCGGACCAGTCGATTAGTGCGGGAAGCATTTCTTCCTTTAACTTGCTGCGCTTGCCTATGAAGTTATCATCGACTATGAATACACCTCCTCTCCATCCGTAGTCGAAGAGTGACTGGAGTTCGGCAATAAACCGCCCGCTGTCTTTTGTCCTTACCTTATGGCCGTTTAACAACGCTATGCTGCAGAATTCACAGTTAAAAGGGCATCCTCTTGAATACTGTATACTCATGGATGCATATTTTTTAATATCAAGAAACTGCCATTCGGGAATCGGGGTTTTAGAAATATCAGGAAAAGATTCGGATGTGTAGACGTGCCTGGGGTTTCCGTTTTTTAAGTCTTTAATAAATTCAGGTAATGTAATCTCTGCTTCATTCAGAATAAAATGATCGACCCCTTTAATACTTTTATAATCCATTGTGCACATGGGGCCGCCTGCAACAACCTTTTTGCCGAATTTTCTGCTTTGTTCGACGATTCTATTAAATGATTCTCTGTGAACATCCATGCCGCTTAAAAAAACATAGTCCGCCCAGAGAATATCTTTGTCTTTAAGTTTTGTTACATTCAAGTCTATGAGTTTCTTATTCCATTCGCGCGGGAGCATGGCTGCTATGGTAAGCAGCCCCAGGGGAGGCTCTGATGATTTTTTTAAAACGAACTTTAAAGCATGTTTAAAACTCCAGAATGTAACGGGCGTTTCGGGATAGACCATCAATATATTCATTATTGTTTCCTCTTAAATACTTCTGTAAATCTACTTATAATACTATTGCTATTCTGCTATAATTATAATACTTAAGTGACTGTATTATTGTAAAAGAAATGTAAAATGAAGCAGAAGATATATTTTATACATCCGGTTATAGTTTTCATCGTAGCTCAGCTTGCCTGGCTGTCGCTTGTCGGCATGTGGATTTATCTGTACGTTTTTAACTGGATAGTATTAAAAAAAGTCGGCTCGGGTATTTCCGTTGAAATATTTACGGATAAAATTAATCTTCTTGTTTTAATCGGCGGATTCGTTCTGCTGCTGCTGATATTAGGAGGGATGTATGTCATCTTTATTTTTCTGGTAAAACAGGTGGATACGACAAAATTATACGATAATTTTATTGCCAGTGTAACGCACGAACTTAAATCTCCGCTCGCATCCATACAGTTGTACCTTGAAACGTTAAAGGCAAGGGATATTCCGCAGGATAAAAGGCAGGAATTTATAGATCTGATGCTTAAGGACACAAAAAGATTACAAAACCTTATCGATGAAATTCTGGAACTGTCAAGAATCGAGCAGAGACGGCCGGGTTTCCATTTTACTGTAGAAGAGGGAGCGGAGACGATACGGAGCATGATAGAGGATCTTACCAGGGGGAAAAAAAAATACCATGGGAATCTTAAAATTACATCGGATTCCTCGGGGTTGATTGTCATTGACAAAGAATTATTTGCCATAGTGGTACGTAATCTTCTGGATAACGCTTTTAAATACAGCAGTTCCGATTCTCAGGTTAATGTGCATATGTACTGTAAAAAAAACAGTTTTGTAGTGGAATTTACCGACAGAGGAATGGGGATACCGGTATCCGAACAGAAGAATATCTTTAAGAAATTTTACAGGCTGCGTAATCCTGATATTCCCGATGTAACGGGAAGCGGCCTTGGATTGTACATTGTAAGAGAAATAGTCAGGCATCACCGGAGCAGGATTAGCATCATCAGCGACGGCAAGGGCAGGGGTTCCACTTTCAGAATAAACTTTCCTCTCTATATAGGAATTAATAGAAAGCTCCTTAAGCCTTTACTGAATAAAGAAAAAACTGTATATAAAATATAAAAATCCGGAGTAATATAACAGGAAAGGTAATGACGACCGGAAATATTAAGAACTTCGAAGAACAGGAAAACAAAATACTCCTTGTAGAGGATGAGGATTCACTTGCCATAGGGCTTGCCTACAATCTTATGGAGGAAGGTTACTCCGTTCAGGTTGCAAGTGACGGCAGGAATGCACTCGAACAATTCAGCAGGGAGAATTATGATCTTATTATTCTCGACATTATGCTTCCGTATCTCGACGGTTTCGAAGTTGCCGGAAGGATCAGGAAAATCTCCGAACAGGTACCGATACTCATGCTTACTGCAAAGAGCGGGATAGACGACAGGGTAAAGGGACTTAAGATCGGGGCGGATGACTATCTTGTAAAACCATTTCACCTGGACGAACTGCTCTTAAGGGTAAGAGGCATGCTTAGAAGAAAGAGGTGGTATAAAAGCAGAACTGCTTCGCCTGAGTATCATTTCGGAAATAATAAAGTTAACTTCGATACTCTCAGCTGTAAAACACCGGAGGGCGAAATAAAACTTACCGTGCAGGAAGCTCTTTTGCTGCGGTATTTTCTGGATAACCGCGGAAGAGTTTTATCGAGAAGAGAGATATTAAAAGATGTCTGGGGAATGGAGCCGGGAGTGGAAACAAGAACAGTCGATAATTTTGTTGCCAGATTAAGAAAATACTTCGAAGAAAACCCCAAAAAACCCCAATACTTACAGAGCCGCAGGGGAGCGGGTTATATTTTTTTAAATGATCCGGATGCTTCCGAAAAATAGCCCCTGTTATTCCCGGACTACTTTTATATGCAGTTCCTTAAGCTGTTCATCATCTACTTCCGAAGGGCTCTCGTCCATCAGTGAAACACCCTGAGTATTCTTTGGAAATGCAATTACTTCTCTTATGGTATTTTCTCCGGCCATGAGCATAATAAGCCGGTCGAGTCCCGGTGCTATGCCACCATGAGGGGGAGGCCCGTATTTGAGCGCTTCTAAGAGAAATCCGAATCTTCTCTGTGCCTCTTCTTCCGAAAACCCGACGATTTTAAAAATCCTTCTCTGCAGGCCGGGATCGTGTATTCTTATGGAACCGGATGCAAGCTCCACACCATTGCATACGAGATCGTACAGATCTCCTTTAACCTTACCGGGATCTTTCTCCATATCTTTTATGTACTGTTCCTGCGGCATGGTAAACATGTGGTGAGCGGCTTCCCACCGTTTTTCATCTTCGTTCCACTCGAACAGAGGAAAATCGGTTACCCAGCAGAATTCAAAAACGTCAGGGGATACAAGATTTAATATATGTGCAAGTTTTATTCTTACGGCCCCTAAAGAAGTACATGCTTTCTTCCAACCGGAACCGGCCAGGAGGATAAGGTCGCCTGGTTTTGCATCTAATCCTGTCTTAATCTTATCTGCCTGAGATGAATAGAATTTGGAGATTCCTCCTTCCAAACCCTCTTCCGTGACTTTCATCCATGCAAGACCGGAAGCTCCGTATATTTTAGCGGTTTCTTCCAGCTCCGATATCTGTTTTCTGGAAAATGAGCCGCAGCCCGGTGCTACAATAGCCTTTATGGTTCCCTTGTTTTCCAGAACAGACTTAAATACCTTAAAATCTCCTTCATCTGCAAATTCATTAAAATCTTTAAGGTACAGTTGAAAGCGTAAATCAGGTTTGTCGCTTCCGTACCTGTTCATGGCATCATTGTAGGCTATCCTCTTAAAAGGGATTTTTAATTCAAAAGAGAGTGCTTCCTTAAAAATATGGCAAAACAGCCCTTCTAAGACGGCGAATATATCATCTTTAGATACGAAACTCATCTCGATATCGATCTGTGTATGTTCCGGCTGACGGTCTCCGCGGGCATCCTCGTCACGGAAACAACGGGCTATCTGGAAGTATTTATCGAAGCCGGAAATCATCAGTATCTGTTTAAAAAGCTGCGGGGACTGGGGTAGTGCATAAAATCTGCCGGGAAAAAGACGTGCGGGAACGAGAAAATCACGCGCCCCTTCCGGTGTGGATTTTATCAGGGTCGGAGTTTCTATTTCGTAAAAATCATGATCCTTTAAATATCCGCGGACTGCAAAAACAACCTCATGACGGAGTTTTATTTTTCTCTGCATGGAAAATGACCGAAGATCGAGATATCTGTATTTAAATCTAAGCTCCTCTCTTGCATCGCTTTTCTCATCTATCATAAACGGAAGTACATCACACCTGGAGAGTATGTCTATATCTTCCGCCTGCACTTCTATTTCCCCGGTAGGCATTCTTGTGTTTTTCATGGATTCGGGCCTTGGTCTTACCTTTCCTTTTACCGCTATGCAGTATTCGAACTTGAGATCCTGGGCGGCGGCTTTTAGTTTATCGGGGGAGTCCGCATCCACGACAATCTGTGTTATGCCGTAGCGGTCTCTTAAATCGATAAACTTGATGCCTCCGTGGTCTCTGTGCCTGTGTACCCATCCGTTTAATACTACGATCTTCCCGTTATCCGCTAACCTTAAATTTCCGCATGTTACCGTTCGTTTCATATTTTCCATGAGAGTAATTTATCATTTATAAATTAGTTGTTGCAATATAAATACTTATTTATTTATACTATTATTGATGCGGCATCCGCTATCCGTATCGAAAAGGACGGAATATAAATGCCAGAACTGGAGATTGTAAACACGGGTGAAAAAATCAGTATAAATCCCATGAGATCCCTGTTAAATAATCTGCTTATTAACAAAGTTCCAATCGAGACGATCTGCGGAGGAAAGGCAGTCTGCGGCAAATGTGTTATCGAGATTCTTAAAGGGAGCGAGTATTTAAGTCCTCTTAAAGAACGGGAAAAGTTTCGGCTTGCGGCATTAAAAGCTAAAGACAGCTACAGGCTCGCATGTCAGACCTATGCACTGCGGAATATCCGCATAAGGATAATAAATTACAAAAGCTGAATATAATAGCGTGTGATTGCAAAGATAAAAAATGCGTGTTAATTTAATTAAAAAGCCTGCCGGCGAACCGGCTGCTGCGGAAAACGGCTGCTTAGACAAACCGGCTGTAATAAAAGCAAAAAAGAGCTTTGATTAGTTCAGGTCTTAAAAGGCCGGAGAGGGGCCCTGTTATGAAGACGAGTAATGCCATTGAGCATATTTCCCCATTAAAAAAAATATTCTTCGGGGTCGGGGATTCCACGTTTTCACTGCTTTTTACCACGCTGAGTTTCTATTTTTTATTTTTTTTAACCGACGGAGTGGGGATTCCCGCGGCACTGGCCGGATGGATATTTTTTGTAGGGAAGTTATGGGATGCGATAAGCGATCCTCTAATGGGGTATATTTCCGATAGAACCAAAACACGCTGGGGAAGAAGGAGACCCTATCTTCTCTTCGGAGTAATACCTCTTGCCGTAACGTATATCCTGTTGTGGCAGAGGTACGGAATAGAGAACAAGACTGTTCTCTTTATTCTCTATGCATTGTTAGCTGTTGCTTTTTTTACATCTTTCACCTTTATTGCCGTTCCGTACTCTTCTCTTATACCCGAATTAACACTCGATTATGACGACCGGACATCTCTTGTGAGTTACAGAATGATGTTTTCCATACTGCTCTCTATTGCAGGTGCGGCGCTTCCCATGATGTTTGTGGAATCTGCAGGCGGAAGTTTAACTGCCGGCTTCGGTAAAATGGCTGTGGTTTTCGGAATATTCGGCATGGTTCCGATTCTTATAACTTTTTTCGGGACACGGGAAAGGTTCAGCAGAGAAGGTACTGCATCATTGTCTCTGAAAAATGCCTATCAACAGACGCTTAAAAACAGACCCTTCAGGTTTGCCATGTTTATCTTTCTTCTCTCCTGGGTAACCGTGGACCTTATCGGTGTTGTTTTTGTCTATTTTGTTACATATTATCTTAAAAGGCAGGAACTGTTAGATACACTGTTTTTTACGATGTTTATCGTTGCAGTTGTATTTTTACCGTTCTGGTATTTAGTATCGAAGGAACTTGGCAAACGGTGGACTTATATAATCGGTATAAGCTTCTGGGCCCTGATAATGCTTATCACTGTCTTTCTTCCCAGGGACTCATCCGGGCTGCTGCTTATCATTATGGCGGGTCTTGCAGGCATCGGGATATCAACCGCGCATGTAATTCCATGGTCTTTAATACCCGAGTGTGTGGATTATGATGAGCTTAAAACCGGGGAGCGGAGAGAGGGTGTATATACGGGGTTTCTGACATTTCTTCAGAAACTGGCATCGTCTTTTGCTATTCTTATAACAGGCTGGATTCTCGGGATTTCCGGATATACGGCAGGTGCGGACCAAACGGCGGGCACTCTCTGGTCGATACGGCTGCTTTTAGGGCTGATTCCCGGTATTATGCTGTTTGTATCGATAATACTAGCTTTCTTTTATCCCCTTACAAAAAAACGTTTTACAGAGATAAGGGACGAGCTCGAAAAGAGGAATTCCATTAGTGCGCGGGCGCTTAAGAATAAAAGATAACTATTAATTATGGAATTACCCCTCGTGTCTGTTATTATTCCCACATATAATAGAAAACAGTTTGTACTGGAGGCTTTAAAATCTGTCTTCGAGCAGACATACAATTCCATGGAAGTAATTGTGGTCGATGACGGATCGACCGACGGAACGGAAGCGGTCTTAAAGGCAGTTTATAATCATCACAGGTTAAGATATTTCCATATCCCCCATTGCGGATTTCCGGGTGCCGTACGAAATTATGGAATAAAAGAAGCGGAAGGGGAATATATTGCTTTTTTAGATTCGGATGACTTGTGGATGAAAGAAAAAATAGATAAGCAAATTGCATACATGCTTGATAATCCCGATATAAAGATATGTCATACAAGAGAGATCTGGCTCAGGGGAACTACGGTAGTGTCGCAGTCCGGACAGAAACACAGAAGGGGTGGTTATATTTTCGAAGATGCGCTTAAGAAATGTATAATCGGTCCTTCCACCGTACTGATTAAGAAACCGGTGTTCGAAGCACATGGGGGGTTTAATGAAAGCCTCGAAATTGCAGAAGATTATGAATTGTGGCTCAGGCTGACTTCTCTCTACACTATCGGATATCTCGATATACCGCTGGTAATTAAGCGGGGAGGACATTCCGGTCAGCTTTCCGAAAAATACGGCCGCATAGAGTACTTTAGAATAGAAGCACTTCGTAAGGCTCTGGAATCGGGAGCTTTTTCCGCCGGACAGCGGGAACAGGCATTTAAGGAATTATCACGAAAATGCAGCATATATGCCGGCGGCTGTTTAAAACGAGGGAAGACGGAGGAAGGGGAGAAATATAGAAATCTTTCTCGATTATTTTCGGAAAAAGTCATAAAATAATAAAAGTTACTAATTATCTTTAAATTACATGGGGAAGTGTTTTGAGAATTTCCGTAAAGGTTCTTCCGGGTGCAGGCAGTAATAAAATCAACGGTTATAAGAACGGCGAACTGGTTGTAAAGATAAATGCACAGCCGGAAAAGGGAAAGGCCAATAAAGAACTTATTAAGTATCTTTCCGGGTTGTGCGGTATTCCGAAGGGTGTTATGGAAATTGTTTCCGGTTCCCTTTCGCGCCATAAAATACTGGAATTTCCGGATGAGTACAGGAAAAATATAAAAAAATTATCGGCAATAGTATAAAGGGGTGAATAAAGGGGTGAAGTTCCGTTTTATGTATAAAACTTCACCCGATTATTATCAGCACAATATTCTTAATACGGCAGATACTGCCTGTTAATTATTAGGAACCACAGGCAGTTCGGCTTCCGCCTTTCTGATTTCTTCCTTCGGGTAATCATAATCTATTAAATTTCCGGCAAAGTATTCTTCGTATGCTGCCATATCGAAATGGCCGTGTCCGGAAAGGTTAAACAGAATTACCTTTTCTTCACCCGTTTCCCTGCATTTTTTTGCCTGACGTATAACAGAGGCGATTGCATGGGCGGATTCCGGGGCGGGGATAATTCCTTCGGTTTTTGCAAAAAGTACGGCAGCTTCGAATGTTTCTATTTGATGGAGTGCTTCCGCTCTGATGACTCCTTCGTGAGTAAGCAGAGAAGTAATAGGCGAGGCACCGTGGTACCTGAGTCCGCCTGCATGTACTTTCGGGGGAACAAAGCCGTGTCCGAGAGTATACATCTTTGTCAGGGGAATGTATTTTCCGGAATCGCCGTAATCGTATGCATATACACCCCTGCTTAAAGTCGGGCATGCCATCGGTTCCGATGCGATAATATCTATGTCTCTTTTACCTTCCAGTTTATCCTCGAGGAACGGAAGCATAATACCTCCGAAGTTGCTTCCTCCTCCATGGCAGCCTATTATTATATCCGGCATAAGACCCAATTCTTCCAGAACCGTACGTGCTTCCAGACCTATGACCGTCTGATGCAGGAGTACATGATTCAGTACGGACCCCAGGGAATAGTGGGTTTTGGGGTCTTTTATTGCAAGCTCCACGGCCTCGCTGATTGCCATGCCGAGAGAACCCGGTTTGTTGGAATCGTTTTCGAGGAATTTTCTGCCTATTTCCGTTTGATCGGAGGGGCTTGCCCATACATTACTTCCGTAACTCTGCATCATTACCCGTCTGTACGGTTTCTGTTCGTAGGAAACACGTACCATAAAGACCTTTACATTGATATTAAAGTGTGCACCTGCAAAGGACAGCGCACTGCCCCACTGTCCCGCACCGGTTTCTGTTGTTAGAAATTTGGTGCCTTCTTTTGCATTGTAGTACGCCTGTGCTATTGCGGTATTGGGTTTGTGGCTTCCCGTAGGAGAAATACTCTCATTTTTAAAGAATATCTTTGCGGGTGTGCCGAGGGCTTCTTCCAGGAATTTCGCCCTTATAAGGGGAGTCGGCCTGTACAGCGAATAGACCTTTAGAATATCCTCAGGGATTGGAATAGTTCTCTGCGCGGAGACTTCCTGCTCAAGAAGGGATTCTGCAAACAGAGGTTTCATCGCCTCCAAGGGGACCGGCGTACCGTCCTTCGGATTGCGCAGCGGTTCCAGCGGTTTGGGAAGCGAAGGAAGTATGTTCAGCCATTTCTTCGGTATTTCCCTTGTGGATAATTGATAGATTCTTTCTGTCATAATTGACCTCCTATAAAATATTTTTTTTCAAAAAAAACCGGGCCTCTGCCCGGATATAAAAAAACCGCAGGCAGATTCTCTTCATTTTAAGGAAGAGAAACCGCCTGCGGCCTCTTTTTAAAAACTAACTTAAGCAGACCACGGCCTCTCCCCGTATACCTGCCACCACCAGTTAAGATAACTGTTTGTTATAGCCGCTACTGCTCTCATAATAAAAGACTATTTACCACTATTTCTATTTTGTCAACAACGAATCGAAAAAAATAAAAAAAGAGAGCTGAATTATAGAGAATTTACAATTTCAGTGTATATTAATATTGCAATTATTTAATTATCTTTGTATATTTATCCAAATATAATTGTCATTGTAATTATTCTTCAGGAGAAGTGAGTAAAGCGATGAAAAATAAACGGGCCCGTTATTCGGCGATAAAGAGATTAATCGAAACAAAAAATATTCATAATCAGGATGAACTGCTCGAGCTTTTAAAGGATGAGGGTTTCGATGTAACACAGGCTACGCTTTCCAGGGACTTAAAGTTTTTAAAGGTCGGTAAAGTGCCGGACGGGAGAGGCGGATATCTTTACTCTTTCCCGGATGAGGACAGCCGGGCGGGTTCCGAGGTTAGTCTTATTGCGGATTGTATGCGCGGATTTCTACTATTGCAGTTTTCGAACGGTCTCGGGCTTATAAAAACCCTTTCCGGGCATGCAAACAGTGTGGCATTTGCACTGGATCATCTTGCTATTCCCGAAGTTCTCGGCACAATAGCAGGAGATGATACCGTTCTTGTTATTCCGAAAGACGGGATAACAAAGGAGTCTCTTAAAGAGGGGCTTATTAAAAAAATACCCGATCTTAAGGAACGTTTAATATGAAAACAGCTGTACTCGGAGTAAGCGGATATACCGGCCTTCTTCTAATGAGAATGCTGTACAGCCATCCTGATGTCGATGATATTCTGCCTGTAACTTCTTCCCGCATAGGTGAAGATATTTGTTCCATCGATCATGGAATAGCAGGTGCGGTAAAGGAGAAACTTACCCTGACCGGCGGAAAGCTTATCTCCATTGCAGATGCTGCTGAATTTAAACCGGATGTGGTTTTTGCAGCACTTCCCCATTTAAAATCTGCCGATCTATGTGCCCCTTTTTTCGGCAGGAGCATTGTTATCGATCTGTCGGCTGATTTCAGGATAAAAGATGCACATATTTTTAAAAAAGCATACGGAGAAAAACCGCCGCGGGAGGATCTCCTTGATAAATCTGTATATGGGCTTTGCGAATGGTACAGGGATGAAATAAAAAATAGTGATATTATCGCAAATCCGGGCTGTTATCCTACTGCAGTTCTGCTGCCCATCCTGCCGCTTGTAAAAGAGGGTATTATCGGGGGTACGGTTATTACAAATGCGATTTCCGGAATTTCCGGTGGGGGAAAAAAAGCGGCGGTAAACATGCTGTATACGGAGAGAACAGAGAATACAGGAGCATACCTGCCCGGGAAAAGCCACAGGCATCAGCCGGAAATAGAAGCCGAGCTTAAGAATGCCGATGCTGCCATGGATTTACTCTTTACGCCGCACCTTGCCCCTCTTAAAAGGGGGATCGCTGCGACATCCTGTGCGGGGATTAAAAATTCTAAGGCAGGCGGTATTTCGAATGAAAAAATCAGATCCGTGTATGATGCCTATTACCGCGGTTCTCTCTTTATTTCTGTTAAAGGCACGGAAATACCTCAGACAAAGGATGTCTGGGGCACAAACAGGTGTGATATAGGGTGGAGAATAGAGAACAGGCATCTGCTGCTTTTCTCTGTGATAGATAATCTCGTTAAAGGTGCTTCGGGGCAGGCAGTTCAGAATATGAATATAAGGCTGGGATTCCGGGAAAGTGCAGGTTTAAGGATAAATGGAGAAGTATAAAAAACTTAACGACAGACGCGAAGTCATTGTCTTAAAAATAGGCGGAAGATTCACAGAGGAAAAAGGTAATCTCGAGCTGCTTGCGGATGAGATTAGTTCCCTGGAAAAGGAATACCGTTTTCTCCTTATTCACGGCGGAGGAAACGAAGTAAGCCGGTTCAGTGAATTACTGGGCCGTAAACCCGTATTTCGCAGCGGAATAAGGATTACCACATCAGAAGAGATGGATACTGTGGAAATGATCCTTGCAGGCAGGGTAAACAGGAGAATCGTAAGAATTTTCCGAACGCATGGTATCGATGCCGTGGGTTTAAGCGGAGCTGACGGCAGCATATTCATAGGCGAATCGATTGGCGTAGTTTCCGGTACGGCTACAAGAACCGGAAATGTTGTAAAGGTAAACCCCAGGCTTCTGGAGATTATGCTCGATGGAGGGTATATACCTGTGATTTCCCCGGTATCCACCGACCTTAAAGGTGAAGGATTAAATATTAATGCGGATTCCGTTGCTTTTCATCTTTCCAGAGTACTCATTCCCGAAACCCTTGTGTTTATTTCCGATATTCCGGGAATCTTAAAGGGAGATAAGATTATCGCTCATATTAATGAGAAGGAAATCCAGCGGGAGATAAAAGCCGGAGTTATTACCGGCGGAATGATACCGAAAGTGGAAGCATCAGGTGTTACAGTAAGAGCAGGGGTCGGTAAAATAGTTATAGGTGAATATAAAAAATCCGGGGATTTAAAATTGCTCATCGAGGGTAATGCCGGTACTGTCATAGACAGGTAAGGAGATGGCTACACAATGAACAGGACGGAAAATACGGTTACTAATCCGCCTCTTCCCAATAATTATGCATCCGAATTTCTTATAATTAAGGACGGCAAAGGGGTCTGGCTTCGGGATATAAGCGGGAAAAAATACTTAGACTTTACAGGCGGTATTGCAGTTAATGCCCTGGGGTACGGAAGGGCTGATCTTGCGGAGATAGCGTATAAACAGATGAAATCTGTTACTCACACGTCGAATCTTTTCACTACGGAACCTGTTCTGCAGCTGGCGGTTAAAATGGTGCGGAGCTGGAATTTTAGTGCGGTTCATTTTTCCAACAGCGGCAGCGAGGCGAATGAAACTGCAATTAAATATGCACGTCTCTATTCATCCAGGGTAAAGGGAAAGGATTCGCATAAACTGCTGTGCTTTTCCAATGGTTTTCACGGAAGAACATTGGGTGCACTTTCGTGTACCCCAAAGGCTAAATATCAGGAGCCCTTTATGCCGCTTCTGCCGGGTGTTACCATTGCTGAGTACAATAATACGGAACAGCTTTTGGAACTGGCGGATAGTACCTATGCGGGTATTATAGTGGAAGTTGTTCAGGGCGAAGGCGGTCTGGATTCCATGACGGAAGATTTTGCCCGGGCCTTAAATGAAACATGTAAAAAATATGACATTCTGTTAATAGCGGATGAGATACAGACCGGATTATCACGGACCGGGACATTTTATGCATCGGAAGGTGTAGGTCTGCAGCCTGATATTATTACTCTCGCCAAGCCGCTTGCAGGGGGACTTCCTCTCTCCGCCACATTAATCCCTGATAAGGTAAATGATCTTATTCATGTGGGAGAGCACGGGACAACGTTCGGAGGCGGACCTGTTACGACCGCCGTTGCCTCGAAAATCTGGGATATCCTCAGTGATAAGGACTTTATAGAAGAGGTAAAACAGAAGGGAGATTATTTAAATAAACTGCTTTCGGATCTTAAGAGCAGGCACGGTTTTTTAGGCAGTGTAAAGGGGAAAGGACTTCTTGCCGGAATCCGGTATAGAGGGAGGGCTAAAGGTAAGGATGATAAAGCTGTACAGGATGATATACAGAGAATAATGAGTACTGCAAGGGAAGAAGAGGGTCTTCTTATTCTCCGCTCCGGTACCGATGTCCTTCGTTTCGCTCCTCCTTTAATTATCAGCAGGGAGGAACTTGCCCTTGGAGTGGAAAAACTGGAATCCGTTTTTAAGAAAATATTTTAAATAATCATTATTTAGGAAGGGGGATAAAAGATGAACAGCGAAATAAAAAAAATAGTACTTGCATATTCGGGAGGTCTGGATACATCGATCATTATACCGTGGCTTAAAGATAACTATCCCGGCACGGAGGTTGTTGCCGTATGTACGAATGTCGGGCAGAACGATGACCTCGACGGGCTCGAAGAGAAGGCTCTTGCATCCGGTGCATCCAAACTCTACCTTAAGGATATCCGAAAAGAATTCGTAGAAGACTATCTCTACCCGTTAATCAGATCCGGGGCGATATACGAGGGGAAGTATCTGTTAGGTACTTCCATTGCACGGCCCCTGCAGGCAAAGGTACAGGTAGAGGTCGCTCTGCAGGAACAGGCGGACGCTGTTGCCCACGGCTGCACGGGAAAGGGCAACGACCAGGTACGTTTCGAGCTGACATACAAGGCGCTTGCACCTCAATTAAAAGTCATAGCACCGTGGAGGCTCTGGGATATCAGCTCCAGGGAGGATGCCGTCGAATATGCGGAAGAGCACAATATTCCGTTAGGAAATATTTCGAAGAAGAATATCTATTCCAGGGATGCTAATCTTTGGCATATGAGCCATGAAGGAGGAGACCTGGAGGATCCGTGGAATCGCCCCGAAGGGAGTCTTTTCCAGTTAACCGTATCCCCCCAGGATGCCCCGGATAAGGAAACAGAGATTACCGTGGAATTTAAAAAGGGTATACCTGCCGGTGTGGATGGTGAAGAATTAGAGCCGTTAAAGATCATAGAAAAGCTCAACAGGCTGGGAGCGGAAAATGGGATAGGCAGAAGCGATGTCGTGGAGACAAGGCTTGTGGGAATGAAGAGCAGGGGGGTGTACGAAACACCGGGAGGAACTATTCTGTTTAAAGCGCTTCGTGAACTGGAGATGCTTACGCTGGACAGTGACGCACTGCACTTTAAAGAGCTTATGGCTCAGCGTTATGCGGAACTTGTTTACGGAGGAAAATGGTTTACTACCCTGCGGGAATCGATCGATGCTTTTATGGAAAAAATATCCGAATATGTAACGGGAAGTGTAAAGCTTTCTCTGTATAAGGGGAATATCATAATTTCGGGCAGAAAATCTCCGTATTCTCTTTATTTTAAAGAACTTGCTTCTTTCGGAGCGACAAGCTACAACCACAGCGACGCAGAAGGATTTATAAATCTTTACGGATTATCAACGGGAGTTACAGCTATGGTTCATAGAGGTGTTCAAAAGGACACCGGACAGGCCCCTTCTATTAAGGAAATGGCAAGTTTCCACGAGAAGTAATAACTTATTAAAGTTATAAGAATGCAGGGTACACATGTGAAATCCGGAGAATCCGGCATTAGAATTCGCAAACCCACCGTGAAAGATGTGGATGCAATTTTTAATTTGAACAAGAGGATGGCAGACCGCGGGCTTATGCTGCATAGGGACCGGTACAAAATTCTTGAAATGTTAGGTAATTTTCTTGTTGCGGAGAATGCGGAGGGAAAGATAGTCGGATGCGGTGCTCTCGGTCTGGTATGGACCGATCTCGGCGAAGTAATGGCCCTGGCGGTAGATGATGATTACCAGGGGCTGGGAGTCGGGGGGATGATTGTCGGTGAACTTATCAAGATAGCAGAGGAGTTTAAGCTGCCGGAGATAATTACCCTGACGTATCAAACTGAATTCTTTAAAAACTTAGGGTTTACACTGACGGCAAAGGATAATTTCCCGAAAAGGGTCTGGCGGATATGTCTTGATTGTCCGAAATTGGAAGAATGTGACGAGAATGCACTGCATATAATTTTACAGGATTAGCATGAAACTGCAGGGGATATTTCCGGAGGGAAAGAAGCAATAACAGTATTAATAAAAAATTAAATTGACTTTATTCCTTAAAATTGATTTATTAATAGCTATATGGAAGATAACAGCGGCCGGGACAATCATTCTCATAAACATCATAAGAAATCCGCAGAGGCTTCGTTAATTTCCGGGTTAGTATTTACAGTTGCCTTCGGTATTGTGTGGTTTTCTACAAAACAATGGTTCTGGGTGTTCCCTGTCATGTTTGCAGGTGTTCTGCCGGCAGCAAAGGGACTGCAGCGTCTTATACGGAACAGATGGGGAAACAGCAGCCAGGGCCGGAATGCGGAGGCCATTGCTGAAAAGGAAATATTAAAGCTCGCCAGAAGGGAGAACGGGATAGTAACTCCTGCGATGGCTGCAATCGATACCGAACTGACCGTAGAAAAGGCTGAAAAGATTCTGGATAAACTGGCAGGCAAGGGTTATGCTTCGATGCGTGTTACTGATGACGGGATGATTAAATACGAATTTCCTGAATTTATGCGGCGGATTGATAATTGACAACAGGCAGTATGTGTGGTACATATTGTTCCTGTTTAACAGCAGGACAGACAGCACGGGGTTTTGCCCGGAGAAGTGTATCTGCCGTTTACGGGCTGTAGCGCAGTTGGTTAGCGTACACGTCTGGGGGGCGTGGGGTCGGCGGTTCAAATCCGCCCAGCCCGAATAATTGTTTATATGGTGCTGAAATACATGAACCATTTACTTTATATCGAAGGTCAGCAAAAGAGAAAGAGCAGTATATCTATTATATCCGGTTCCGTGATAAATATGACAAACTGCAGGTGAGCCTCGTTGAGCCGTTTTTTACTTGCCGTTTTAGTCCGCACCGACGATAAGGAGTAAGCTGTCTTGCCCTGCACGGTTGGCATCTATCTTTTCGATAACGTTGAAGTTCTCGATTTCGCCGGACCCTTTGAAGTGTTTTCAACGGCGCTGCGTGTAAAGTCTATTTTACAGCCTGACGCTCCAAAATCCTTCGAGGTATTTACTGTAGCTGAGAGTATGCGGACAGTTAAAGCCCGTGGAGGTTTGGCCGTGCAGCCGCATTTTGACATTACTAACCATCCTGCCATAGATATACTCATAATTCCCGGCGGTATCGTCACTGCTGAGTTGCAGCATGAAACAGTTATCGACTGGATTATGAGAACCGCAAATGCATCGATGATTACGGCTTCTGTTTGTACGGGTGCATTTCTCCTGGGTAAAGCCGGGCTTCTGCGTGGCAGGAGTGCTACGACGCATTGGGAAGATATTTCCGATTTGCGCGCCATGTTTCCCGATATCCAGATTCTGACCGGAATACGATGGGTAGACACAGGCCGGGTAGTTACTTCGGCAGGCATCACTGCCGGTATAGATATGAGCCTCCACCTTGTTGAACGCCTGGAAGGCGAAAAGCTGGCTGTCAGAACAGCACGGCAAATGGAATTTGACTGGCAGCGTTCCTGTTCGCAGTAAACATGCGGGTCGATTTATCTTAGCGCTATAAGGTCCGGCCCTGTGACTAATGAACAATTCATGTTTACAGTAACTTTACGTTTAGACGATGTTACATATGATATTATTAAACAGCATGCCCAGGCTGATAATCGTCCATTATCAAATTATATTGAAACAGCCACCTTAAGATATATCGAAGAAATTGATTATGTTGATGATTTTGAGATGGAAAATATCTTATATAATGAAAATCTAATGAGATTCCTTGAAAAAGGAAGTGCTTGATGCAGCTGATAGAAAAGGGCGATTTATTTGAATAAATACAAAATATTTGAGACTGATAATTTTTTAAGAAATATAGAAAAAAATAGAGGAGAAAATAAAACTCTGATTAAGAAAATATTATTAGTAAAAATATATCTGCAATTAAGAATACAGCCATATTATGGTAAAAATATAAAAGAATTAAAGAATTATACTCCTGAAACATGGAGATATCGAATTGGCAATTTTAGATTATTCTACGAAATTTAAGATAATGAAAAAATAGTAAATATAATTTCAATAAGTACAGGAGAAAATGCATATTAAGAATGAGAGTAAATATTTCGAAGTATCAAAGCGCTTCACCAGACTTTGCAGCTGATTGCTGCGTAATAGGTTAAATACACCTCCTCTAAAGCCGGATTGCCGCTCTTCGAAAATCTACGGGAGTAATTTTCTTAACTTTACCTGCCGCAACACTTTTTATATTTCTTCCCGCTGCCACAGGGACAGGGATCATTCCTGCCGGTCTTCTTTCCTTGTGAGGCTTTTTCTTCCCCATCCTCTTTCTTTCCGAGAGCAGCTTTAAAAAGCTTATAGTGCTTCTTTATCTCCTCACGAAAGTACGCTTTCTTTGCCATCTTCTTAAACAGTTCTAAGAATGCATCCGCCAATTCCGATTGTTCCCCGTCCAGCAGATGGATTCCATGAGCCATACGTGCTCCATCTTTAGAAGGAAAGATTCTTTCATAATATTCTATGCTTTCCCAGCCATAATTAATGCCGGCAACTTTTTTAAGTTCCGGAGGCGCTGTCATGATGTATATATAGACGTTCCGGCAGTCACAGCCAGGGTTATCACAGAAGAACTCCATTAAAACATAATCTCCATCCGGCAAGCCTTCTTCATCCTTTAAACCGAATCCTATCATTTTCTTACCAAATTCGGGACATTTTTCATAAAGAGGAATCATATTTCCTTCGGACATATTTACTTCTCCGCACTGATCTGATCCGTTTAAGCAGGGGAATAATCATTTGGGCTGCTTAATCCGGTATATCCGTATATTTACACACTCCGATGGAATTGACAACTATCAAAAGCATATCTTCCCCGCATTCGTATTCGGATGCGCATTTATCGAAGAACAAGCCCAAAGAGGCGGATTCCATCCTAAACTTTAAAATGCGTCCGGTAATCTTAGGAATACCTGGTTTAGGATTTGTTGCCTTGACAGCACATATAACTGCTCCTATCATCAAAATAAGAGGCAGGGAAATGAATAAAATTATTGGAGAAATAAAAAATGCTGTTTTAGAAGGCGGTTATGAGAATATCGGGTCTTTATGTAAGAATGCTCTGGAAGCAGGTGAAACACCTCAGACAATAACAGGTGTTCTTGCAAATAGTATGTGTGAGGTGGCAAGTATTTTTGGGAAAAAGGGGATGTATCTTGATAAAATATTCCTGTCGGCTGCAGCTTTTAAATATGGGACTATGGTAATTCATAGTGCCGTAAAAAAAACAAAAAAGCCTAAAGGCAGGGTAGTTATCGGCGTCCCCGATGGTCCCTGGACTATAGGCCCCGATATTGTTACGGCAGTATTATCAGCAAGGGGTTATGAAGTGTATAATGCCGGATCGGATGTCGGGCCTCATGTAATAGCTAAAAAGGCCAAAGAAGTCGGTGCGGATATAGTGGCAATAGGACTCTATCTCAGTTACCGCATCCACATGCTGGAGGAATTGGAAGAGGATCTTAAGAAGTCGGGCATAAGGCATAAAATAAAAACTATTATCTCCGGTCCGGCAGCCAACAAGTCGGTTGCAGCACGTATAGGAGCCGATGCATACTGCACTAACGCATTAGAGATCGTTGACACCATAGATAAATTCATAGAGGCAGATAAAAAGAAGATGACAGGCAGAGAGCGTGTTATGACTGCCATAGATTTAAAGGAGCCTGACAGAGTGCCGCTTGTTCCGTTTGCTATGACATTTTGTGCGAAACAATATGGTATTCCGTTTAGTGAATATGTAAGCAAAGGAAAATCACTGGCTGAGGCTGAGGTAAGTACGGCTAGAAGATTTGGCTGGGATGCTGTTATTGCTTCCTGTGATACGGCAGTTTTTGGCGAACCGGTAGGAGCACAGTCAATTATTCCCGATGACGATGTTCCCAGGGTTATCAGTGCAGCTATCAGGTGGGATAATGCCGTTGAAGATTTTAAAAAGCTAAAGGATCCTTCTGCATATGTCGGGGTTGGGCGTCTTGGAGAGTACCTCTCAAGTGTAAAATATATGAAAGAAATGGTAGGCGACGAACTTGCAATTATCGGATGGACTGAGGGGCCCTTTCAGGGAGCTATGCTGCTTATGGGAGCAGATCCGCAGGCAATGTTTCTTCTTCATCAAGCTAAACCGCTTATGAATGAAATCCTGGAGTGGTACAGTGAATATGCTTTTCAGTGTGCAAAGGTTTTTGTTGACAATGGCGCCGATATTATAGGCAGCGGTGCATCGGTATCTTATTTTCTATCGCCGGAAGCTTTCGAGGAATTTGTCCTGCCTTATGAGCAGAAGCTTTATAAACGGATAAATGATGAACTTGGCGTTAAAGTTTTAATTCATAGTTGTGGTTATGTTCCCCAATGTTTAAAGTTTGCACCTTTAGTAAATGCATGGGGATTAATACAGTTTGATTACCAGGTTGGCCTTAAATGGGCTAAGAAGCTTGTTGGTGATAAGATTACTCTTATGGGTAATCTTGACTGTAACCGTATTCTTGATATGGGGACCCCGGAAAAGGTCGAAGAAGCATGCCGAAGAGCTATCGAAGCTGCTGCTGAAGGCGGAGGGTTTTTATTATCCGGCGGTTGTGAAATTCCAAGAGACATGCCTTATGAAAATATGGATAGAATGCTTAAAGCTTGCATAAAGTACGGAACCTACCCCATTGTCAAATAAAAAGATGTTTTCTAAAGGAAGAACGATAAAATGTCCTCGTGGAGCAGGAAATCATTTATACTGCAGAAAACGAAAGTTTAAAGCAGCAGGAGAGTATTTATGGAAAAGTCCATAACCAATAGGCAAAAGCTTCTTTATTGCCAGGGCACCCTTGGCCAAAATGTAGTAAATCTTATAGCCGTCACATGGATTGTATTTTTTTATGGCAGTGGTAAAAATCCCCTGGTTCCGCTTGCATTGGCAAGTGTTGCTTTTGGAATAGGCCGTATTATGGATGTTATCAGCGATCCCATTATGGGATATCTCAGCGATAATGCTACTTTTAAATCAGGACGGCGCAGACCATTTATCTTCTGGGGAGCACCGCTGCTGGCGATTTCTCTCTTCTTTGTTTTTACTCCGCCCGCTCCTGAAATTACCTGGGTTAACGTTTTGTGGCTTTTTCTCTTTTCTAATCTTTACTTTACCATGCTGACTGTTACGGGAGTTCCATACCGTTCTATGGTTCCTGATATTGCACCCAGCTCTAAAGAACGTATCAGCGTTTCTGCATGGATGGCTATCTTTGGAACGATCGGAATTCTGATAGCTTCTTTAGGAGGGGGTCCGGTTATAGAAGCATTCGGTTACCCCGTAATGGGTATTACAATAGGAGCTGTAGTGTTAACTTCTTTCTGGATTTCACTTTTAGGCATAAAGGAGCGGCATAGAAGTGAATCTGATCTGAAAGTTAAACTTTCTCTTTTCGGTGCTATACTTAAAACAATTAAGAACAAACAGTTTTTAGCCTTTGTTGCTGCAGTTGTCTGCTTCCAGGTAGGACTTCAGGTTATAATGATGACGCTTCCTTTTTTCGTTACCTCGATACTGGGCCAGAGCAAGGCGCATGTGGCGGTTTATCAGGGCACCTTTGTTGCTGCAATGTTTATAGCAGTTCCGCTATGGGTAAAGGTTGGCAGTAAGCTTGGAAAGCGTAAAAGCCAGCTTATATCCTTATTTTTACTTGCCATCCTTTCTCCCTTCTTTTTCCTTACAGGTTACCTTCCGGTAATAGCACCGACTATTCAAGTGATTATCTTTTTTGCTTTATTTGCTATTCCTGTTGCCGGCCTCTATGTATTTCCAAATGCCATTGTAGCCGATATTACCGATTACGATGAGATGAAGACAAATAAGCGGAGGGAAGCAATGTACTATGCCGGATTTGGTTTCGCAGAAAAAGCAGCCTGGGCTATTTCCGCTTTTCTTATTGCGGCAATTCTTCCTGTTTTTGGTTTTACGGCGGAAAATCCTCTTGGAATTCGCCTGGTAGGCCCTATAGTAGGTTTGCTCGCTTTTATAGGTTTTATAGGCTTTCGGTCGTACCGGTTACCGGATAAAGTTCAGGGTAAAAGCTTAGAAGAAATTGAAGGAATGCTGTAAAGTAATAACAGGAGGCAGGATAATATGAAGTTTAAATATAAAAAGAATAAGGTGATCAAAGAATACGGCCGTTATCCTGTATAATCGCTGAGAAGGAGACCGGAGCATGAGAAAAGCGGTCAGTTATTTCGGAAACAGGTATATCGATCACTTTCAGAAAGATCTGGAAGAGATGAAAGAGCACGGCTGCAATGCTATCCTCCACACCTTCAGCGAAAACGACCTCCTTTTCTACTATGATACATTGGCTGAGATGGTGGAGCTTTCCCATCAGGCCGGCTTCCAGGTATATATCGGATCATGGGGTGTGGGTGGTATTTTCGGGGGTGAGGCATTCTCCCGGTTTGTGATGAAGAACCCGTCCTCCTGTCAGGTGAGACTGGACCACGAAGCTGCTCCGGCCGCCTGCATGAATAATCCGGCGTTTAGAGATTTTATGAGAACCTGGATCGATGCGGCTGTCTCCCTGGGAGGAGACTACCTTTTCTGGGACGAACCTCATTTCTACTTCCCTGAGGAGGTACTGGCTGAAGTGATGGATGAAAGGCAGCAATTGGATATGCAAAAGCTCTTATCCCTTATTACGGCAGGAAAGGTTCCCTGGACCTGCCACTGCGACGTTTGCCGCAAGCTCTACAAGGGAAAATACGGCCGGGAAATGCCGGAAGTGATACATGAGTCGGTCGTTGCTTTTCGGGAAGAGACCATACTGAATTTTCTGACCGGGATGCTCGCTTACTCCAGGGATAAGGGGCAGAAGAATACCGTGTGTCTCCTGCCGACCGGGAACCCCCTGATTGCCGGAGTGGCGGAGTGGGAAAAAGTGGCCGGGCTGCCGGGCCTGGATATGATCGCCACCGACCCTTACTGGTTTGTCTGGGGAGAGAAAGTGGAAGAGTTCGTGCCTGACTTTACTAAAAAGGTGCTGTCTCTGGGGGAAGAGTTTCATCTGGAAACCCAGGTCTGGGTGCAGGCTTTTAACGTTCCTCAAGGCCGGGAAGAGGAGGTGGGCCGGGCGGTCGAGTTGATTGCCGGGCTGGGAGGCAAGAACATCGCCGCCTGGTCTTATCGCGCCGGTTCTCCTATGTCCGGCATAAAATCGGCCAATCCGCAGCTTGTCTGGCAGATTTTAGGAGACGCCTACAAGAACTTATAGGAAGCGGCCGGAATCTGTTAATCTGTCCAATCTGCCTGAAGTACATAATACATCCGGTACTTCCTCTACAATTTTTATTTTAATTTCGATGTATTCTCTTCTATCATCCTCTTAATTTTCGTAATAGTTTTTATCTGCATCCTGACAGGGGACACCTTGCCGGAATAGGGCAGTTTGTTAAGCTCTGTCTGTATAATCTGTTCTGTCCGGATGGATAAAGGCCATCCGTCCTGTCCGGATATTAAATAGCCGGAACTACTGATACCCTTAAAAACATTAAATATCGGGCTCTCTTTACTCAATTTAAGAGTATCCGCTGATTTTATATAAATGTCTTTACCGGTTATATTCGAGACTTTCCATTTGCTTTTTATAGATACCGGGAGGCTGCTGTTAAGCTCTCCCGATGTTTCCCACTCGTCCGAAACACGGACAGTTTTCCTTAGTTTGCCCGATCTTCCCGGGATGTAGGCGAACAGGGCGGAAAGACTATCCAGCATTTTATTCTTATCAAGAAGGGGTAAAAGGCTCTTCATCATATTTTCCGGCAGAGCAATAGTTTCAGCGTGTTTTATAATCTTGTTTATATATTCAGTATAACCATCTATTTTTAAAACGGCTCCCGTTTTATCAACAGTTATCTTGATATTCTTTTTACTATCCCCCCGGAATATTCTGTTTAGAAACTGCCTGTAACTTGTCTTAGCATTAGAGGGAATATTCTCTATGGAATAATCCAGAAAAGAAAAATCAAAATCAAGAACTGCCCTGCCGTTATCTGCAGAATCGACGGTAAATGCGTATTGTAAAGTAAGTATCTGTTTAAAATTGATCGACCGGTTTGTAAGTTCCTCCTTTATGTCCTGTTCCGTTGTAATTGTGTACCGGAAAGTTTTGCCTTCGGGAAAGCGGAGGGATAAACCGACACCCCTCTCTGTGCATCCTGAAAACATAAATGCAGAAAATATTACAGCCGCCGCTTTTATAAATACCACGATTTCAGAAACAGGAAATCTTCCGGTATATTTCATTTTTTATCCGCCCTTTCTTTTATTTTTCTCTTTGGATTTCTTTGGAGAGTCCTGAATGCGGTCTTGCAATAGCCCTCTTTAAAATACCCGCCCTTGCAATACCCCTCCGGGAAGCCCCGGAACCGTGTATCAAGAAACTGCTTTTTAAGAAACTCCGCCGTGTAAATACCGGAAAAGCCGCCAGCACTGCCGGAATAACAATCATCGAGGTTATAATCGATCCGAAAATCCCCCAGAACACAACAAAGGCAAGGCTGCGGACAAGACCTGCCGAGGCGCTTCTGTTTAGAAAAAGAGGCATAAGCCCCAGAAGAGTGGAGCCGGAAGTTAATAACATGGGTACAATTCTCTTTCTTAATGAATACAGAATAGCCGGGGCAGCAGATTCTTCTGTACTCTTATCCCTTCTCCTTAAGATATCATCAACAAGAATAATCGTATTGTTTACAACAATTCCTGTCACAACTATTAATCCGATAAAAACGGATGTCGTCAACACCCTTCCCCCTGCCCACATAACAATAAAAGGAATGCTTAAAGAAACGGGGATCGATAAAATTACGGGGACGGGTGCGGATAATGATTCGTACTGTGATGCAATTAACATGAATATAAGTACCACGGCAAGTATAAGCAGAAGCTCAAGTCTCACATACTCCCTTCTAATCTCCAGCAGAGCGGGATCTATCCTGTAGGAATAACCTGCTTTTAAGTTGATCGAACCAAAGGTTTTCCTGATTTTGTCGTAAAGCGCATTGACGTCATTTATTCTTGATTTGATGCCGAAAAAAACAGCCCGCTGCCTGTTAAGCCTGTAAATCCTTGCCCTTCCGGTAATGAGGGTAAATTCCCCTACCTCTTTAAGCGGCACAGTTTTATTTTTAGAGTTAAGAACACCTGTATTCATAATTTTAGTAATGGTATCCGGATTATTCCCCGGTTTTTCCGTACTGCCGCGTACAACACCCATAACACGCAGATCGATCTCCCGCCGGTTTGCATTCCCGCTTTCCATCCATTTAATGCTTACCGGTCCGTATATCTGCCATCTCAGAGAATTAACTACCTGCTCCGTAGTGAGCAAAGCTCCGGAAAGGCGGGTATGATCAACAGTAAAAACCCATTCCGGCGGCCCTTTTTTATAATGCAGAACAGTCTTATCCACCCATGGTTGTCTCATGAACTTAAGTGCTGCTTCCCTTCCCTTTTCCCTTAACCGGGTATCATCGGGACCTATCAGTCCGACCTCGATGGAGGTTCCCTTTACTGCAGTATCCGGAATATAGATAAATGCATTGTAAAGGCTGTTATTGTACGCTTCTATAATGGAAATTGCCCTCTTCCGTGTCAGCTTATCAGGATCGTAGCGTACCGAGAAACTTCCGTTATCCCTGCGCGCGAGTGCTTCTATTTTTTCTATTCCGTCAATTTTCAGCAGTCTATCGGTAAGTGCTCTTATCTCTGAGTCTATTGTCTTTACATTTGTTCCGCTGTCGAATTCTATATGACAGAATATTACAGGCTCGGTTATCCCCGGGTGTATTTCTCTCGGAATACGTACAAGGCTTAATCCTAAAAGCAGTGCAAGAGCTGCGGCAAAAATAAGACCGAAGGCAGGCTTCGATACTATAAAATGTTCTGTAAAATAGAAGGCTTTTAACAGGAGCCGGTTTATCTTATGCCTTCTGCCCGGGACATTTTTTAGGCGGGATGGAGTTCGCGAAAATGCGGAATAAATAAAGGGAGGTAAAAAAAAGACATTAAAAATAAACGAAACGATTATAAGTATAATAAATATCAGGGCTATATTTTTTATTCCCTGTATGCTTTCGGGAATAAAGAAAAGAGGAACTACGGCAATGATTGTTGTCGCCGAAGATGCTGCAAGCGATGGAATAAGCTCCGTTACCCTGTCCCGGCCCGATGTTTGTTCTGTCCGGATGGTTTTTTCTGCCCGGGAGACGGCAGTAACAATAATAATACCTGTGTCGGCAATTAAACCGATGCCTATGGCAAGTCCTGAAAGAATGGAAATACCGACGGGAACATTAAAAAACCCCAAAACAGAAACGGAAACCGCTGCAGTAAGAGGAATGCTCAATGCAAGCAGCACCACCTTCCTGAAGTTTTTAAGCGTTATAAGGAGAAACAGGGCAACAATAAGCATGGCATAAATTATGGAATATATGAGTTTTACTAATGCCTTTTTTAATCTGTTTCCATAATCGTAGATAATTTGATAGAAGATATCCTCTGTACCGTTATTTTTAAGGTTCCCTGTTTTAAAGTTTTCCGCAAGTACGGCCTTTACCATTTCGGATACCTTCAGGGGGTTCCCCGTACCTGCACTTTTTATATAGAGGACGACCTTTTTCCTCCCGTTTACCCTGCTTATCGTATCGTATTCCTTTTTGCCGTATTTAACCTCCGCGATGCTGTTTAGAACAACTGACTTTCCGGAGGATGTCTTTAACTTTAGATTCTTTATATCTTTTATCGAGCTTAATCTTCCGGTCAAAATCAGATTGATTCTTTTCCCGTAGCTGTTTATAAAACCCAACCCTTCTTTTACATAGTTAAGCCGGATAAGTGTGCCTATCTCCGGTATTCCAAGCCCGATGCTCTGTGCCTTTTGCCTGTTAACGATTACATGTATTTCAGTAAGTTCTCCTCCGCCCACCTCTATTTCTCCGGTTCCCTCGATTTTTTCCAGCCCGGGTTTAATCTTTCCCTCCACGACATCCCGCACATAATTTAAGTTCCTGTTTTCAGAATCAAATGAAACTATAAGGATGGGTCTGTTATTGCCGGAAGAAGAGAATATTTCCGGTTTCTGGACCGATGACGGCAGGGCCGAATAGACGGTGCCAACAGCGTCGCGAAGTTCTATGTAGAACTCCTTAACATCGATTCCGGGATTTAGGGCTATCTCGATTCTGCTTGTGTTAAGCTCGGAAACGGATCGTATCTCCTTTATCCCATAGATTCCTGATATCCTGTCTTCCAGAGGGATAGTAATACTTCTTTCCATTTCTCCGGGATTAATTCCATAGTGCCGTATTATTACCGTATATTTTACACTGTTCCCCTGTCCCCTGTTTCCTCCGGAACCTGCGGCAGTTCCGAAGCTTACTGTATAAATGCCTGCGGCGGCAAGAATGAGAATCATAAAAAGGATGCTGAGAACGGTTATTCTTTTATCATACCACTTTTCCAGAATATTCATTTTCCGTTTTCCTTAACCTGAATATTCGAAGGAGCGTGGTTCTTCTTTACGGAAACCGCCGGTATAACAAAGAGTGTTAATAATGTGGAAACAAACAATCCGCCGATTACTGCAAGGGCAAGACTGCTCTGAGGGCTTTGGCCGAATATATTAAAGGCAGTTGGTATAAGTGCGGCAATCGTTGTAGTTGTTGTAATCAATATGGGCCTGAGTCTCTCTACAGAGCTCTCTGTAATGGAATTGATATCCGGCCTTCCCGTTTTATCCGTCCTGTGTTTTATTGTATCCTTTAAGACAATCGAGTTGTTAACTGAAATTCCGAAGAGAACGAGTATTCCAAGTACGGAATTAAGATTAAGACTGCTGCCTCCTAAAATAAGCATTGGTATAACTCCCATAAGACTTAAGGGGAGAGTAATAAGGAGTATAAGAGGCTCTATAAAGGATTCGAACTGTGCACCTAAGAACAGGTAGAGAAGCAGAAGAGCGACCGCAAAGGTCAGTATAATGGAAGGGAGGTAATCGGCAAAAACAGAGCCGCTTACGGATTTCATCTGCGGATATTTTCTCTGCATTAATTTAAGCAGGTCATCCGCCTGTTTTTTGTAGTATGTTTTTTCCAGGGCGGTAAGATAAACAGCATCGTTCCTGTTTATCCTCATAAGACTCGAGTCTGTATCTACTTCCGATATTTTTACGAGCCGGCCTACAGTTATGGAACTTCCCCTGTCATCCGTAAAAACAATTCTATTAAGATTCTCTATACTATTTCTCTCGTGTTCGGGAAGGCGGAGCCGTACATCATACTTTTCTCCTCCCAGAGTAATCCTCGTAGGGTACTGCCCGTAAACAGATGCCCTTATGATACCGGCAAGCCTGCGTACCGATATTCCCGTTCTGCTGATCTCCGCCCTGTCAGGTTCAAGGTATATTTCCGGTATTTTGCCATGCGGTTTTACATAGACCCTTTCGAAGTATCCGGAGCGGGTAATTTCATTGGTAAGTTTCCGCCTGTAATACGCCGCATCGGAGAGGTTATTAATTTCCAGAACAAATTTTTCTCCGGATCCTGTTATCTTTAACAGTTTAAGTATTATATCATCCGGTGTATGTACTCTTACTTCGGCATCCTGTACACGGAGGTTTTTTTCCAGCCTATTCTTTAATCGTTTCAGCGTACGTGAGTCCGGTACATTCAGAAAAAGATGTATTGTTTCTCTCGATTCTTCGGGATTCGATATAAAATAGGTATCATCCGGCTCTGCCCCTGCTCTGCAATAGACACTTTTTATTTCAGTGTAGGTTAAAAGCCTGCCTGTAACGCTTTCGGATATATCTTTAATCCTCTGCATGTTTGTGCCGGCTTCAGGGACAACATCCACAACAAGTCGAGACGCAGGGGAGGGAGGCATAAACCGGAATCTGATTATCTTTAAGAGGTAGATAGAACCGATAGCAAGTAAACAAACTGCTGCTATGATTATATAGCGCCTTTTTAGAACGGGAACAAGGAGTTTTCTGTAAAATACTTCCGGAAGCCTCTCTGTTTTGATGGCTGCCGGGGTATGAACTGTCGATGGGCAGGCTGTCAGGCGGCGGGCAGCCGTAGTTTCCTGTTTTGCGGCTAAGTTATACAAAACAGGAATCAGAGTAATCGAGACAAAGAAAGATGCTGCAAGTGAAAAACTAACGGTAAGGGCGAGTTCCCTGTAAAGTGCTCCTATAATTCCGGGCAGAAAAAGTACGGGGAGAAAAACTATAATCGATGTTATCGTGGAACCGAATGTAGAGCCCGCCATTTCGTTTGTATATGCAGCGATATCCTCTATTCCTCCGGAAGAATCCTTTGTGCCTGCACCTCTCGTTCTTTTATCTATATTTTCAAGCACAACAACACTGTTGTCCACAAGCATACCGATACCAAGTGCAAGGCCCCCCAGAGACATTATATTAAAAGACAGGCCTGTAAGCTTCATTAATATGAGAGTGAAAAAAATAGAGAAGGGCATGGATGCAACAAGAATAAACGAACTCTTTAGATTCCTTATAAATATCAGAATAACTGCAAATGCGATTATTCCCCCGAGTACCAGATTAAGGAACAACCCGTTAATAGACTTTTTTATACTTTCAGAAGCATCGTATAACAGATTGAGATTTAAGTCTTTGCCGTAATTCATGTTGAGTTCTTTTATCTTTTCTTTTATCCGTCCGGAAACCTCCACAGGGTTTTTTCCCGGACGTCTTCGTACTATAAGCCCTATCCCTTCGTCTCCCTGTGACTGAAAAAAAGATCTCTGTTCGCGTTCGCCCATGTAAACAGTGCCGATGTTTCCGGTAGTAATAATCTTTCCTGTCTTCCCGGCAAAGAGTTTAAGCCGTTTAAGCCCGTCTATACTCCCGGCTTCTCCGTTAACCTTAAGAACGTATTCTTTGCTTCCGTCATTAAAACTTCCCGCAGGAAAGTTTATATTTCCCGCTGCTATGTAAGATGCTAAGTCCGTTATGTTTATCTTGCGTGAACTTAACAGGTCGTTGTTCACATCGATATGAACCTCCTCTTTGCTTCCTCCTGCTACCACAACGCTTCCGACTCCGTTTACCTGCTGTATTTCCGTTTTAAGTTCTCTTTCGGCAGTTCTTCTAAGATCGAGCAGATTACCCCTTTCGGGATAAACTCCGATTATAATCAGCGGTTTCTGATTGGGATCTATTTTAAAAACAAGGGGTTTCTTACACCCCTCCGGTAAAACCGGGAAAGTTCTGTCTATTATTTCTCTTGTCTTAACCCCTGCAAGAAGAATATCCGCACCCCATTGGAATTCGAGTTCGATCGCTGAGATCCCGCTCCGCGATACGGATTTAATAGTTTTAAGTCCGTTAAGCGAGGAAAGAGAATCCTCCAACGGTATTGTTACGAGAAGCCGTACGTCATCGGGAGATGCCGAGGGGAAAACTGTGGAGACCACAAGCTTCGGTACGGCAATATCGGGAACATATTCCTGCGGGATATTAAGGCCGGAAAGGATACCTATAACCATAACTCCGATATAGAGCATAATTATCGATACGGGCCGTTTTAACGATGTAAGTATTAAACCATACAAATAAATGCTCTCCGGTTTCTAATAAATATTCCTGCGATTACTGGATACCCCTCGGGCAAGCCCGCGGGACCCTGCTTTCCTGTTAAAACTTCCTGATTCCGGATGTCAGGGAAAATCTCTATTTTCCCGAAACTTTCAATTCTTCTGAAAACGCGTCAACCACTCTTCTGCTATTGCGTTTCCATTGCCGTCTTCAAAACCTTTGGAGAGAGAAAGTTCCGCAATACCGGCAGTACCGCTGTTGTTTGTGATGTCCATAAAAATCCTTGCCACAATCTCATCCGCAGAAGGCGTAGGATTAGGTACCGGTGTTTCTGCTGCGGATTCAGGGTCGATTACAACATCTTTTATTATAAATTCTGCCGCTGCATTTGTAATGTTTATATCAAAATGACCCATAACAATAAGTTTCAGTTCATCCCTGTTTACAGCGGACAGATCCGCGACGCGTATATAAATATCAAAAAACCCCTCCGTGCTTCCGGGAGAATCAGGATAGCTGCTGAGGGACAGAGTATCACCATAATTAAGCCCGGTAAGAACCCCTGGTGAAACAGGATCTTCCAGGAATACTGTATGGGTAATCTCCGGGGGCTTTGTTTCCGTGCCGTCAACTGTAAAATAAAACACGGAAGGTTCTAATGAATTACCTTCGTAGTCCTTGATACTGTCATTTAAGGTTAAACTGTACGTTTTGCCGTATTCGAGGCGGGTATCCGGGCTGAGCTTTACAGTGGAAAGATACTGCTGGTTGGAATTCTCGACGGTGAAATTTACGGGAGGTGAAAAAACGACCGCAGAACCTAAAGTACCGGTTTCTATCTCTTCGTTAAAAGTAACGGTAAAGTTCCAGTCAGCCTCCCAGCCTGAATTAACCGTAATAATTCCGTCTTCAGGATTATCCGGTGTAAGATTTAACGAACCGCCGCTTTCTCCGGCGGTGACAACATATGGTTTATCCGTGTCCGTGCCGACAGTAAATTTAAACGAATAATCTTCTTTAAGAGTGTTGTACGAAAGGTCGGAAAGGTCCTTTGTTACGGAAACCGTATAGTCTGTGTGGTACTGATAGTACTCGGCCGGTGTAAAGGTTACTGTACTGTTATTGCCGGACCATGCGAAATCGCCGGTTATGCCCGGAGACAGAGAAAAACTGCTGTAAAAAGAAGACACATTTACAGGCTCGGAGAAGGTAATTACAACCGGAGTCAGTCTTCCTGTTACGGTACTTCTGTCCACGGGTGATACTGTTAACACTCCAGGCCTTATTTTATCATCGCTTGAGGAAAACCGGTGAGAAAACTGCTTTCTTAGTGAGTTTCCCTTCGTATCCTCGCAGTCGGTGGATACCTGTATTTCGTAGAATGCATTAGCAATGAGATTATGCAATGGAATAAATTGCAGTGTTTTTAAACCCTTCCATACATATTTACCTTCCATCTTTTTCCCGTTTTCCAGCAATGAAAAAGATTTCTCTGCTTTAATCTGATCTACCTTTTCGGAAAAGGTAATGGAAATTACTATATCATCCACAGTGTCGATTAACTTATCTCCGGGGGACCAGTCGATAATTTCCAGCGGCAGAAAGTTCAGAATACTGCACGATACAGCGGTTAAGGCGGCTGTAACAAGGATAATAAATGATAACAGCCTTACTGCCCGCCTGATATTAATAACATTCCTTCTATGATGAATCTGCATGCAATACCGCCTCCGTTTATTCCGCATTCAGGTAGATATAAACATCATCGGGGATGTAGCCTCCTGCCGCATTTTTGGTTTCGGTTCCGTCATGGATTATAAGTTTGTATATACTTTCATCGTGAGGAGGGTTAGAGGGAACAAAACCGGTGTAGCCTATTGTAATTCTGGTTCCCGAAGCATTCCACACAACACTTTTCCTTACCGGTTCGCTGTTAGCCGGAAAGTATGCTGAGCACTGAATAGAAGTTTCTATATTCTTCCTGTATTCGATTCCATAGCCTGTATCGAAATTAACCGTAAAGGTGTATTGACCAAAAGCATCTGCATCCATAGAAACCGGAATGGAAGAGTTAAAGGTATTAAGAGAAAACGTGTTGTCCCCGTTTCCATCAATCTGTATCACATTTACTGGCGTAATAAGGATGTCCGGTTTAAAAACGATGTTAACAGGTTCCGGTAATTTGTTCCCGGAAGTATCCATAATATCCGTACCGATTGTAAGGGTATACTCCGTGGTAAAATCCCAGCCCTGATACGGTTTAAAAATATATTCATTGTCCCTGTAGGATATAATTGTTCCGTCGAAATCCGGAGAAATCCGGAAAGCCGAGCTGAGGCTGTCCGGATCGATGGCCTCGGTAAATACCATGTATATTACATCATGATATGCAAGGTAGTTAAGATTATCCTGCCCAGGTGTAAGTGTGTTTTCCGTAAAATCCGCTGCATAAAATGCAGTAACCTCAGGCGGAGATGCATCCTCCTGTACTACTATGCTGTGTGTATATGACTCTGCAAGGGGAAGTCCGTCCGTATCCGTAACATCCTCTGTTAATGTCCATGTGTACCTTGTAAGATTATCCCATTTATCTTCGGGTTTAATAACTACCGTCTGTCCGTTCCAGCTAATTTTATACTCTGCGGAAGGACTTATGGAAAAGTTATCTTTAAAGCTGTTTTTATCGATCCCTGCAGAAAAAGTAAGACTTATACTGCCGTTTACCCCGCAGGCCTTGTTGTCTTCCGGCAGAAAGGTTTCCAGGTATGGTTTTGCTTTATCTGTTAAATAGAAAAAGGGTATATCGATATCGGTGGCATAGCTCCGCCCGTCATCAAAATCTATAAGGCCCTTAACAATCAATACATAATGCACACCGGGAACCAATTTCTCTACGGGGTCCACCGTTAATACCGAACCTTCCCAGATAAAATCGGTTTCCATACTGCCGCTGTTTCCGTTATCACCTGCTGTAACGGAAACAGCCTGTTCCGCTGTTCTTCTCCTGATGCCTTCCGAATTAAAATTAACCGTTATCGGTTCATCCCCTTTAATAATCTGATTTATTTCCTTCGGGTTTGTAATTATTTTGATTTTTCTAAGATCGATAATCGAACATCCGGCCATCAGTAGACCGGACGACAATAGAACTGCTTTTATCAGAAAGGGAATAAATCTTTTTAATCCGGGTATTAAACAATGGCATTTCATCTTTTTAAACTTCTCCTTTTTATAACTTTTTTGCGGGTTTGCCGTATTTAACAGGCATACCCTCTCTTAAAATAGGAGGAGGTTTGGTGATTACTGTTTCTCCTTCTTTAAGCCCATCTTCTACCTCTATCTGTTCTCCTTCTTCCGCTCCCACTGTAATTTCTTTTAAAAAGGCCCTTTTATTTACAACCGTAAATATTTGTGCCCTGCCCGCCTGTTTTTTTACAATACTGACAATGGGTATCATAAGTCTTAACAGCGGCTTGCCGGTAACAACGGAAACCTTAACGAACATACCGGGAAGCATTTTCTCGGAAGTGTTTGTTATAAGCGCTTTTACATTTATATTCCCGCTTTCGCTGTCTATTGTGGGGGAGATAATATCAATCTTTCCGTTAAAGATTTTGTCACCTAACGACGGGATTATTATTTTAACCCGCTCTCCTTTACTTAACAAACCGGCCCTGTTTTCCTGCAGAGGGAAAACGGCATATACGGTAGAGCTGTTAAAGGTTGTAAAAAGTCTGGTTCCCTCTTTAATACGCTCCCCTTCCTCTACATACCGCGCCCCGACAATCCCGTTGAAATCCGATTTTATTACGAGCTCGTCTAAAAGGATCTTTACGGAAGAGAGCTTTGTTTCTGCAGTTTCCAGCCTGGCCTCTGCAACCTTTACCTGCGCCTGCAGTGTGCGGGTGTTTAATAAAATAATCAGGTTTTCCCTTGTTCTGCCGGATATGGACCCACTTCCGGATAACAAATTACCATCTTCCGGCAACCGGCCAAAGGCATCCGTAATATCCTCATCGGTAAGGCCTATACTCTCTATCTGATAGTCCTTTAAAAGCATATTGTACCCTGCAAGCCCGGATTGATGCCGGAGCTTGAGTTCCCGGAGTTTTTCCCTTGTTATTCCGTCCACCTTTAAAAGCTCTTCCTTATTTTGTATTATTTTTTCAAGTTCCTTAAGCTCCGCCTTTTTCTGATTAATCTGAAGTTTCTTCTTTTCCAGATTTAAAAGCCGGGCCTTAACCTGGAGTTTTCCCTTTGCCAGCTGTGCCCCTGCAAGTGAAAGCGCAGCTTCTGCAGAACGTATTTCCGCCTGTGCACGCTGCTCTTCTATCTTCAGCTGAATATTCCGGATCGATGCAAGAATCATCCCCGGAGTTACCCTGTCTCCGATATCCACAGAGATATGCCGTACTATACCGTTTACAGCACTGGATATATCCGTCTTGGATTTAAATGATATATTACCGAAGCTTGAAATCTGCGGTATAACTTTCTGAAGTTTAACCTTTACCGTCTTTACTTCGACGACATTCTCCTGATTGTTGTCAGCAGTTGTTTTTCCCTCTGGCGCTTTTTCCCTTCCGGTGCATCCGCTTAGAAATATCATAAGTATCAGCGGATAAGATGCAGCATATAATAGATGATGTTTCATTATTTTATTGATACGGCATACCTTTTAAGCATTCCAGGCTTTAAGCCTGCTAATTTCTCTATGTCTCTCTCTGCCATCAGCAGAGAAAAGACATCGTTTATATAATTTATTCCCTGTTCCGACAGGCTTATCTGTTCCTTTAAGAAATCGGGACGCTTAAGTTCTCCGATATCAAGCTTTTTTTTAAGTACTGCAAGACGTCTTATGCCGAGAGCCAGACTCTCTCTTTTAAAAAGGATTTTCTTTCTTAAACTTAAGTACGAATCAATGGTCCTCTCTATATTAAACCTTAAATCCAACTTGAATTGTGTACGCTTTTCATTCGCATCTTTAACCGCTATTTCCGCCTGTTTTTTATTTAAGGGAATTTTAATATTTTCAAACGGAGAGATTTTCATCGAGCTGCTTCGGCTTCTTCCCCCGGAACTTTGTCCGCTGTAGTTTAAAGAAAGATTTGCAGGTGATCCTGTAGAGGGAAAGGAAATACTCAGCCCCATGCCATAGCGGGCTTCCTGTAACGGAAAATCGCTTCCCGAAACAGAGAAGGATAATTCTGCATTTAAAGTGGGTATAAAACGTTTTTTTATGAGGTTTAACTCCATTTTGCTCCTGGTTAATTCGAAACTTAATGATTTGATATCAAGGTTCCTGTTTAACGCGGCCGCATAGAGTTTCCCGGCAGAGTTGCTTATGTCGATCCCTGTGTATTTTTTTAAGTTTTTGCCCTTAAGAATAAGGGGTTTAAAGACCTTTAATCCAAGCAGTTTATTTAAATTATACTCGAGTCCTTTTATTGTAAGTTCCGTGTCTGCAATCTGGATCTCGAGGTTTTTAATTTCGATTTCTGTCTCTAAAAGTTCAAGCTCCGTTATGCTGCCCTGCTCTTTCTCCAGCCGTGCAATCTTTAGCTGATTCCCGGAAATATCGAATGCATCTTTCTGAAGCTTTGCCTTCTCTCTGTTCATAAGAAGTTTGTAAAATGCATTCCATACGGCATCCTGCAGGCTGAACTTCTGTTCTTTAAGCTGTTTCTGTTTTAAAAGAAGGTTTATCCGCACTATTGTCCTTCTGATATAGTTCCTGCCGCCTGTTGTAATAGGCTGATTAAGCTTGACAGTAAATTGTTTGGAATAGGTATCCGCACCGTTAATTATTACGGAATCGCTGTTTCCGAAGCTTACGCTTAACGAAGGCAGAAAGGCTCTTAAGTCCATGGCAAAGCCGGCCTTTGCAGATTCGAGCCTTAATGCGGCTGCTTTAAGCTGGTAAGAATTTTTAATTGCCGTTCTCAGTGCGTCGTCGATTGTTATTTTCCTCCCGTTTCCTTTTTCTACTGATTGAGCCTCCGTATAAACAGGCAAAACAACGGCGTATATAATGAGTATAAAGAATATATTAAATTTTCCGCATCCGGCATTTGCAGCCAAACTTATAACCACCTTTATTCAAATTACCCTTTCTTTTTCTTTTTACGTTCCCTCTGTTTTTGTTCGAGATTTTTGTGCAGTTTATTAAAAATCTCATCTATTACCTGATATAGTTTATGGTAGGAATTAATGGATACGGCAGATTTTTCTGTAAGAACAACCTGATAGAGGAGTACATTATTTTTCGGGTCATTATTCCGAATCCCATATATATGCAGGACGCAGCTTATTGCCGTTAGTTCCTTTAAATCCTCTGCAAAGTTCTTCTCTTTTATAAACAGGTCGAGAATGTATGGTGCAATGTCTTTTGCGGAAGTTTGTTCGGTCATGTTTTCTGCTTCTTTCCCTGTTTGCCCGGTTTTCTCCGGAAATGCCGCCTCTTGGGGTTCGGCCTTCGGGAGTGCCGTCTCCGGGAATATAAAACGGAAATTGTATTTATATCCTGAGCTTATAAGAAAATCATCTATAAAATCTTCACCTGTGGAGAAACCGTCTTTGTTAATTATACGGATACTCTTTACCATAAAAATATACGGCGGCTTAACATCGGCAAAAGGAGAAATCTCTACTCTTTTGCCGGACAGCCCTAACGAAGTACAGGAAAAGATGCCGGCAGTAAGAACTATAATCGCTGTCTTTTTTAAAATTGCAGTTTTTGACATTTTGATTCTCAGTATTCTTTCCATAACAGATTATTTACTCCCCTTTATTTACTCTCTGCGGTAACCTTTTCTCTTATCAATTTTACGGAATTATAAAGAGGGCTTTTTTTTGTTAAAAGCACTTCCGCCCTTGAAAGTTCCTCTGCAGACTGCTGCATTAATCCCAGCTGATGATAAAGTCTCCCAAGCTGAAAATATACAAGAGCAAATCTATCCCCGAATAGAGAAGCCTTTTTTAAAAATGACAGGGCATCCGGAATTCTATTTTTTTCCAGACTTATAAGAGCAAGCTGATATAGTATCTCCGGGTTATCCGGCTGAAAGCTTAAAAGTTTTTTCAGCAGTTTTCCCGATGCTTCTGATTGTCCGGAATTAAAAAGGACTCTTGCCTGCCAGAACCCCGCATCTGTAAAGCCCGGGAATTTACCGTAGAGATTTTTAAATATTAAGCCTGCACCAGATGTGTTCCCGAGAAAAAATTGTGATTTTCCATACATAAATCCCGCTTGATAAAAGGCAGGATATTTTTGATATATTTCTTTAAATTCCGAAGCAGCAGAACTAAAATCGCCCTTTTCGTAGGAGTTTTTAGCAGAAAGGTACAGGGAAATAGCCTCGTCCGGAATATTTTTTTTCTTAAAATTTATTTTCCCGCAGTTTGAAAGAACTGAAAAGACGGTGATTATTAAAATAATTTTAGCGTAACCCTTTGTACCGTACATATTTAACTCATGAATAATGTAATATATGCTTTAATGATAATAACACATTGCTATAAATATATGAATTCCCTTGACATATGGACATGAATATACTATAAAATAATAAGTATGAAAAGTAGCAGAATTAAAAAAGTTTTTAATAGTTGTACTTTTCACATTTTTTTAAAAGTACGTTTTGTAAAAGCTTCCTTTTTTAACCGGCTTACAGCGGTTATTATCCTTTTAAGTTTTACAGGGCTTCTTTTTGCCGATGATTTCGGCACACAGCTCCCCGGCGGATTCGATAAAAGAACCCTGGGCATATACCTGGACAGGGCGGATCTTGCAGACAGCAGGGAAGAATGGCAGAGGATAGCGGAATACGGGATAGAAGTTGTAACGGTTAAGTGGGAGGGAGAATACCTCTTTGCAGTTGATGCATCCGGCGGGTCTTCAAAAGGGACTGCCGGCGAAGGTGCGGGGAACTCCGGCCAGTCTTTAAGTGGGGATGTCAATCAGGGTAAAGACGGAACTGCCGGATCGACTGCGGGTGCAGCTTCGGACACAGCTTCCGGAAGAAATGGCACGGAAAAAGGTATCCTGCCTGCCTCCTTCAGCATGCCGGAATTAAAATCCTCACTCGATAAAATAGTGGCTGGGCGTTTTAAAAAATGGCTGATAAACAAATTTTTCAATGAAAAAGTAATCCTTAATCCCGGTATAATCTATAAAGAAATAAGAAAGGCAAACAGAGAGTATCTCTTTGAGACCGGTGAAGACGGAAAGATTAAGTTAGATCCGGCAGGTGATCCTGTTTTAAAAACAAAAGATAATCTGGATGGGGAGGCTTCCGCCTGGAATATGCTCGTTAAAAAAGGCATAAATGATGCACTTAATAGTATGGAAAGTAAAGGCGCTGCCTGGCAGGCGGAGATTCTTAATCTTCTTAAAAACGACAGGTTTATAAGTACGGATGAAGATTCCCTGACAGGCTATAATATGGAATACGAGTTTACCTCGAGGCTTTCTCTTGCAAAGGAATCCTACAAAAGAGAATTGAACAGAATATTTAACATGGAGGAAAGGAGATTTACAGCAAAGAGGAAACGTGATCAGTTTTCTTTGCGTAAGAAGAGCGAAGGGAAAAGTGCCGGTGTAATTGCAAAGGATCTGATAAAGGATGCAAAAGAGGGTCTTTCAGCCGGGCTTAAGAGCCTCAGACGCAGCATAGAAGGACAGGCCAATCCGGCGGAAACCGGCAGCGGTGAAATCAGTGCGGAGAAATGGAGGGAGGATTTCAGAAGAGTATTCGACTCGGGAATAAACAGATGGAAAAAAGCCGAGAGAGAACTTTTATTTAACAGGATGGAATGGGAAAAGAGAGCGGGCAGGGCATTTTCCGAAGGTGAAAAGGAATGGGAGAAAGCATACGGCGAGCTTGTTAAGGCTAAGACAGAGTGGCAGACGGAGCTTAATACAGTAGTAAATAAGGGGCTTGTTCGCTGGCAGGATAAGGAAGATTCACTTATCTCTGCCATAGAGGGTTCGAAAGAGGAACTTCTTTCCGGCATAAATGACAGGACTAAAAATCTCTCCGGTCAGTTAGACGGGCTTATAGATATATATTTAAAATCGGCAGGTATGATTAATCAGGCAGACAAATCCATAGAGTTCTGGGAAGATAAGCTAAAGGAAACCCCTTCTGATACGGATTATAAATCGAGGATTAAAACATGGGAGGATATTAAGACTAAGTATGCAGCCTATAAGGAAGAAGCCGGGCAAAAGATAGTCTCGCTTTACGGCATAACTATTTCCGATGGTACGCCGGCAGGCCTGTCTTCAGGTAACCCGTTAGCTGTCGATTTTACAGGCGGTTTCGGCGGAGATGTTCTTTTAAACCGGGATGGATTGGGTGATGAAGACAGAATACTTCTTGATAATTATCAGGCAGAGCTTATCAGGGCAAAGGCACTGAAGGAGTACTGGGACAGGCAGTACGATATTGCCCGTTCGGTTTATGAGTATGCAGAAGATACAAGCTCCGGGAGGCCGACAGGCGCCGATACGGAAAGGGAGTACAGGCAGGCTCTTTCCGAATTTCAGGAAGCCGGGGACAAATACCAGGAAGCGGTCGATAAGCTAAAAGGGGCAGGCAAGGGGCTCGGATCAATCAAACAAAGGCTTTCTGAAGTACAGGAGGAGTTAAAAAACAGGGAAAAGGACCTGGAAGAAGCCCAGGAAAAATACAATATAAAGCTGGCCATACTTAAGACAAAGGACGGATCATACTTTAAGAAACAGATATCGGCATATTATGAAAACCTGTTTGCAAGCCATGGATTTAATGAGACTTCCGGGGAAGATAAAGAGAGTATCAGCGGTGATTATGTTTCGTACTTTACAGCATCCAGGCTCTATGAACTGGACAGTCTGTACAGCAGTCTTAACGGCACGGTGTATGAGCTCGTAAAGGGGAAGAAGGGTGCAGGAGGTTTTCTTCCGTTAGAAGAGCTTAAGGAAAAAGCAGAAAGTGCAGAGGGCTGGCGGACTGCATGGAAGAAGAATCCTGATAATCCGGATGCGGTTATGGCTGCTCTTGATATTAAAATAGATGACAGCATATTTTATCCGAGGTTTAACAATGAGTTCAACCGGCTTAAAAAGCTTGGTAGCGGAGAGATTACATATCTGTCAGAAGCAGAGAAGAATGCCTTTAATCTTATGGAGAAGCTGAAAATAGAGGCACTTGGGGATCAGGCATCCGGCTTTAAACAGGATGATTTTACCGGCAGGCTGGATGAGATAAAACTGCTTACAGCCGGAGGCCTTCCGGAGTGGCTTAATGAAATCGGATTGGATTTAGCCGGATATGATGAGATTTTTAAAGATGCCGGACTTGGCAATGCTGGTATTTATACCAGGCTTAAGTACCTGGCGGATAGTGCGGATGGAAGGTACTATGCTGACAGGGCAGAAGAGGAAAGGGCGGTACTTACGGAAGCGGAAAACCTGATAGAGAGTATTTTCGGTGACAGAGAAGAAATACAGGATTATACATGGCTTAACAATAGTGAGGTTGAGCAAATATTGGCCGGAAGTGATAGCTCCGGGACTTCGGAATCGAAAGCCCGGCAGCCGGACAGAGCAGCACTTTCCATGATTATAGACAGGCTTAAAACCAGGAGAACCGGTTTAAAGGCATTAAAAGAGGAGATTTATAACCTTAAGAGTACCCTGGATGATGTTTCTGAATTTTTCAGTGATAAAAATAATCTTGTATTAGGCACTTCAAAGAAAGAGCTAAGAGAACTCATAGGTAAAAACAGCTATTTAAAAGAATTCTTTTCCGGGAAGAGTTTTCTCATTCTGCAGACTCCCGGTGTATTTATGGAAACAGAAGAAGAAAAGGCGTATGGACAGGCGGACATATCCTCCCTTGTTCTAAAGGAACTGACAGGTAGAAGGAATAAGGAGAAAAAGAGATTTTCTTTACTGAAACGGTACGGTAAAAATATTCCGGGAATCAGGGAGGAACTGGAAAGTGATGCAGTCAGGGCGGTAAATGCGGTTTTGGAAGATTACGGTGTGGGGAGTATCGGGAGTGATAATACGGTAAGGATAAATAAACCGGAAAAACTGTGGAAAAGCTTTACGGATTATGAAGAAGCGGCAGAAAATGCACTGAATAATTCCGGGGCGGATTCGTCCCCGGGGGATGGTACGGATGATCCGGGCAGTCTTTTTACAGAGAGATTTTCTTCCTTCTACTCTGATTTAAATAAGGCTTCCGCTAATCTGCCGGGTTATGTTAAAAGTGAGCTTAATGAGTTTGCCGACAGTGCCGTCGATTATTACATACTAAAGGCATTTAAATCCGGCATAAAGATTGATAATTCCTTTAACGGGAACAAAAGTAATGGCTCGGACAGCCCTGATAGTGAAATCGAAAAAAGGATAAAAAGTTATACGGATATTCTTAACAGTCTTAAAGAACTGAAAACAAGTCTGAATACCTCTATATACAATCCGAAACAATCCGAAACATCGAGAGTTAAAACCCTTATAAATGCCTACAGCGTCTTTAAAAGACTGGAATCGGCAGGACTTTCGGATTCTAAAACCGTTGGGGCGGATAGTTCTTATGGATCAGATAGTTCCGGCACGGAGACAGCTTTAAAAATCAATCCGGATACTATAAAGAGTACTATTGTTTCACAGGTATCCCTTAGAGTAGCGAAAAAGATATTCACCGAAAGCAGTGCCCAGGAGTTTGCCGGTACTGAAATTGGTACAGTGGAACAGGCATTTGATGAATATCTGGAATCTTCAGGTTTAGAAGATAATGAGAATGATGTTCTGGAATTATTTAGAGAAAGCATAATTAATGAATCCTACAGTCTCATCAGGCTTTCTGTGCTGATTTCCGGGGAAAGTTTAAAAAACCCGTCGGATAAAGAGAAAGTGACAGCAGGGATTTATACACTTACAAATAAAAATATAGACACGGTGTATAACGTAAGGATAAAAAAAGAGGAAGCTGATTATATAAAGACCGCATACAGAATCTTCAGTGATTTTAAGAACAGATGGACATCCGCAGGATTGGATGAAGAGGAGCTTTTTAACTACCTTAAGAAAAACTATGCAAAGGGAAGCGATGGAACCATGAAGTTCATGGAAAATGCGGAAGAACTCTATAGAAACCTTATTGCCGGCAGCAGTACGCTCAAGGACATCAGTTTAAACTGGCTCGATTCTATACTGCCTGATCCGGAAACGGCAAAAGTCTATCACTACTCGTGGGAACTAAAGCTTAAACTTAACCTGATAGCGGACGGTAAGGTTTTTAAGGATATAGAGGAAGAACTGAAAGAAGAAACAAAAAAAACACTTGATACATGGAATTTAGAAGACGGACTGCAAAGCAGGGTTATGGATTTTATTAAAGACTACAGGAATCTCCTTTCCGGACAGGATAATGAAATAGATGTCGAGAAAATTGATGAGGATATTAACGGCATAATAGAGAGCACATCAGGATATGATACTCTTTCCAGTGACTTAAAGGATGTTTCGTTAAAAAAGATAGCAGTAATCAAAGTAATAAACGACTACTATAGAACGGTAGAAACCCTGTCCTCTTCCGGAACAGTCGAAACAGCTGCTTTTGAGCATTTGGTATCAATACTTTCTGAGTTTACATCCGGCAGTGAAGAGGATAAATCCCGAATAATCAAATACGGAGAATCGATACTTGCTGCGGAGAACGATGAAAAAAGGGAAGAACTGTTCGGGAGTTTCTTAAAAACGGAACAGGTTAAAACAGGCGCGGTAACAAATCAGGAAGAGCTTTTATATGCGCTGTCCCTCGAATTCGGACAGAGAGTTTTAAACGATTTAGGCGGTGAACCTGTAGATTTTATTAATACATTTCTTAAGGAGAAAGATATTAACGGATATGCTGAATATCTCTCTGCTTTAGGAATATTTAACGGGTTAAAGGGCATGCCGGAAAACAGGTTCGAAGATACTCTTAAGACTCTCACCCTGGCAAATACAGCGGGAATAGAGACAGCCGCCGAAACAGTTAAACAGGTTGCGGGACTTAAGAGCATTCTCCCTGCACTGTTTTATACAAGGCTTAGCAAACAGATAGAAGAGAGCCTCGAAGGCGGCAATGATTTATTAAAAAGCATAAAAGAGATTACCGGCTGGTATTTTCTGAGCGCAGGGATCGCTATTCCCGGAGGAATCTCTGCTCCCGGCGGGGAAAAGTTTCTCGAAAACTCTTCTGCAATAACTGACAGGAATGAGGAGCTTCTCTATTCATCGGCGGCAGGCACGGAAAATTCGGGGGCATCCACGGCATTTCTTCTTAAAAGGATGATACTGCAGGGCAGTCTCATCGACAGCATGGAGGAGAAGTATATAGATTATCTTACCGAAAAAGAGCGGAATAATTTTTACCTTTTTAAGAATGCAGTTAAACTCAAGAAGCGTTATGTTAAGAGCCTGGAACATTCCGTATTCGATTTCGTTTCAGAGGAAAGTAAGAGAGAAACCATCAGCCGGGACCCTGATGGTGTTATAAAAGCAGCTGAAATAATAGAAAACGGAACAGCGGAAGACCCTGTTTTTATAGTTTCCATGCTTAACAGCAGGGACACAGCAGGCATAACGGAAGGAGATTTATTTTTAAGTCTTACTCCTTTAAATGATAATCATACCAATAATTTTATAAAATATCTGCTCGAGGATGCTTCCGGAAATGAAAAAATTCTGGAAAAAAATCTGAACCGGTTATTTTATGCGGGAAAAATCGGGGATAAATACAGAATTCTTAAAGGCAGGTTTAATGACGGCAGAAAAAACTACAGGGCATACCTGGGGGATTACTTCCAGGATCAGGATACTTTAAAAAAAGAAGATACGCCGCAACAATTAACAGGCATTAACGAAGCATCAGATTACAGTGATGTTGATAAGGATACGGTGGATTACTATTTAACAGGGACTAAGAACGAGGGAAGCTTTTACGAAAACGAATATTTAGAAGCTGTCTTTCGTATAAAGGAAAGGATAACAAATACATCCCTTTCACTTACAACCATGTTTTCCGATAGTTCTGATAATCCGGAGAATAACAAAGAAGGTTATCAGAGCAGAAGCGAAAGAGATTATTTTAAAGCCTATTCGGATCTGGATAAGGTAGAAGATACAAGACCAGAACTTGCAGGCATAACGGACAACATGTTAAGCTACAGAGAGGAATATCAGAAGATATTATCGGATAAACAGAGTGTATCCTTTTATAAAGAGAAAATTGCCCTGATCGGAATGGAATTAAATACCTATTTAGACAGTAAAGATTATAAAGTATTAAAGCAGGCTGTTAAAGATGATGAGAAAAAAATAGATGATCTTGGTAATCGTGTTGAAGATAGCAGAAATAACTGGGCTGTAATCGTATCGGAATATGAGAGTGCTGAAGGTGATTACAACTTGGAGTTTAAAAACATGGAAGATGCCAGGAAAAACTACAAATCGGCCAATTTTAAGCTGGATAAAGCGGAAGCTGTAAATGAATATGCCGGAAGCGCCTATACAGGGAAAAAAGAGGATGAGTCCCCCGGGAATCTTTCTGACCCCAGGGAAAGACTCGCCTACACATTTAAGAAGAAAAGGGAAGCAGATGCCGCCTATGAAGCGCTTTCCTCTGTTGATACGGAAAAGAGAGAAGATTTCGGGATAAAGGATAATGAATATCAAACAGATTATAACGATTATGTGAGAAGTTTTAAGAATGCTGTCTGGTTCGATAAGATCTTAAGTCTGGCAGCGGAACAGACAGCAAAGCAGGCAGAAAAGGTAGAGGAAGCTAAAAAAGATTATGATGATAACCTTGAGAAAAATATTCTTTCAGCAAATGGAGCTACAGGTTTATCGGAAGCTCAACCCGGATTTGCGGACTTTTACACGCTGAAGCTGAATCAGGGAGGGATAGACAGATTTGCAGTCGATTCCTCCGTCAGGGGAAATTTTCCCGGTGAAAATGTAGTAAAAGTTATAAAGGGAAAGGATTCCGATGGGAATACTACAAAGAAATTTGCAGATTCCGGCACAAGAGATATGTATTTCTATATGGGCGGGAGTGTAGAAAACCTTGAAAAAGAAAGCATAGGATTTACAGATACCGAGGCGGAAGAGGCTTATAAAGAATATAAAGAGAGTGCGAAGATTCCCGGGATCAGCGAAACAGTCAGCTACCAGGCGGACAGAAAAGAATGGACAGAGGGTATGGCAGGGCTCTTAAAGAACAAATCCCCGGGAGATGCGGTTACCCTTTTTAAGAACTGGTCGTTGGCGCACTGGTACTATAAGTACACAATTAGCGGAAAGTATATGGAAAACGCTTCTGATAAAACAAAAGAGTACTGGAAAGGTATACATAGTAATCTCGAACTTGCTTCTGAAATGCACAACATGGAAGCTATAATTAAACATGTTACCGGAAAAGGCTATGAATCAACCTTAAAAACTAAGGGAAAAGAGGCCTATGAAAGTGTAACCGGAAACAGTAAGGAAAACGAACTCTTTCGTTTCTATGCTTTCAGCGAAGAGATGGGGCTGGATTTAGACAGAGGAATGCTCGGTAAATACGGTACAGGAATGCTTAGAAAGTACGCCCTCGATGAAATGAACAAAGTCCGGGATTCCAAGAAAACAGAAGGCCTTAGATCCTTGGGGTTATATGCAGGCATGATTGCCGCTGCTGCAATTGCTTCTGTCATTCCTATTATAGGATCTTTTATTGCATCTGCACTAATAGTCACGGCTCTTATTGTTTATGGGGTTGGCATGGTTTCTCTTATCAAAGCGGGCCTTGCGAAAAATGGTATTAATACGGTTATAGGCGATTGGGACAAAGCTACTCCCAGGGAAATAGATTTAAGGCTGAATGGTCCTGTAACAGATTTGGTAAACGGTATAAACAGGTACACCGGACTTGCACAAAAAGTATCTTCGGAAGAGAAATCGTTAAGTAAAATGGAGGGGAAAGGAGAAGGCGGAGATACAGTGAGCGATGATAGTCTTAAAGCCGCAATAAAGGAGGCTCTTAAGAAGAAAGGTTTAAGTTTAAAATCGTTTTTAGGTATAGGAAATGAAAGTTTTAAAGGTTTTGATGACGACAGGATACTGACAGAGCTATTGGGCGGTTACAGTAAAAGGATAGGAGACAGTCACAGAAAGAATGTAAGTTCTCTTTTACTCAACTACAAAGGACTTGCAGAGTATGAGAGGGATAATAGTCTCGACAGGCTGGAAACTACTGTAGCCGGGCTTAAGGAGAGGCAGAAAGAGAAGCAGGGAGAATACTTAAAGGCGCTTAAGGATTACGATGAATATGTGGAGAAGAACATGGAAGCAACTGCCGGGAGCGGGGAAATAGCTGCATCGGACAGTCAGAGTTTGCCGGATAGTCAGGGCAAACCGGCTGTCAATAGCCAACCGGGCGGCGAGAGCACACCGGATAGTCAGAGCACTCCGGCTCAACCTGGGAGTAGCGAAGAATCATTATACAGAGAACTTGTAACGAAGGCGCAGGCTGCATACGAGGAGAGTGTATATATAGAGAGGACCCACAGGATGAGGATGCTGGAAACATCGATGGGACTTGCAGATGATCTTGACAGTACGAAATACGAAAGCCTTAAGGGCGGCAAGAGGAAAATACTTGGGGAAATAAAGAACGATATCCTTGAACTTAATGCAGAGAGGTATGGGAGATATGTTGAAGTAAAAGAGAATGAATGGAACTTAATGTGGGAGAACCTTAAGTTCAGAAAAGAGTGGTGGCAGGATTCCATTAAGACCATAATGAGGAGAGGGAATGCGGAATGGAACAGGGCGGAAAGGAAACTTAAAGGGGGCCGTAGAGGATGGGTAAGGAAGTTTCAAAAGGAATACAGTGATAAGAGTTATCTGTGGAATGAAAAATACGGAAACTTTCTGAATGCCAAAAGTCTATGGGTAAATGATACGGCGAAAAAGACAGTATTGGCCGGGAGAGAGAATATACTGAAGGAAATAGGGGAAAGTGCGGATGGGAGGATAAGGAAAAGCGGGGATACGGTAATAGGTGATATAGAGATAGAGAGGCCGGAATCGGGCGAAGTGATTAAGGGATTAACAGGAGGGACGCTTACGAAGCTTCTGGAAGAGGCGCAGTATAAGAACAATCTGATAGAAAGTACCGATACGATGACAGATGGGATGATAAGGCTAACTTCTATGGGAGAAAGCGGCATAATAAATCTGGTAGCGAAGTTTCAGAGTGAGGATAAAAAAGAGATAGAGAAAGAGATACTGTATATAACGGCTGCGAAGGCGCTTAAGAGCATAAAGGAAGCTGCAAAAGATATGGAGGATAATATAGGTAAGGCGAATGAGGGTGTAAAGAAGAGCCTTGATGATACATTTACAGGGGCAGGATATAAGGTGGCAGGAGGAGTTTACGCAAAAGATATATTAACAGACAGTACAGTGCTGGGCGGTGAACAGTGGGAACATGAGGAAGTGAGTGAATATAAATATTTTATGCTGCCGGGTGGATTAAGCCTTGATCCGGAAAAGATAGCTGAAGCCGGTAATCTTAAGAACTTAAGTGCAGAGGAGATACAGGCAGTAATAGACAGGGCGATGGGAAGCATGAAGGCAATTATGGAGAAGATATTCGGGAAGAAGGATGCACCTAAAAGATACAGAACTC
>JAADHF010000012.1 GCA_013151965.1 Spirochaetota bacterium | reverse complement strand
GATAGTCTTCTGCATTAAAAAAAAGTTCGGTAAAGCCGTTTTTCTCATCCATCTCTGCATCGAATAGAAGTTCAGGCAGAGATATATCGTGTTTTACTCCGGCGCCAAAATACTCAGTTAAAAAATTACCCGCCAGAACGTTTAAGATTTCTAACAGGCAGTCATCGATTTCCGTTGCATTCAGGCTCGTCCAATCACTGCCGTAGATGTTTTCTACGATCATTTTTTTACACTCAGAGGGTAAAAACAAAGCTATTTCGCCATGCTCAGGTGCAGATAAGGATATATGAATGATATGTCCGTAAGTTAATTTTTCAGGGATTTCTTTAAGAACCTCCGCATCGATAAAGGCCATGTCGGAAAAAGTTTTAATAACTGCAGGCGTTAAAGCTTCTTTAATCCTTGCAATGGTTTTCTTTTTCATTGGTGAATCCTTAAAGCATTTACAACTTTCTCCGGTGACAGAGGTTTTCTTATAATAGCTTTTACACCTTTTTTAAGCAGTTGTTCTTCTGTCAGATCACTTCCCATACTCGAAATAACAACAACGGGTATATGCTTCGTAGTTTCAGTGACATTAAGTTTCTGTATAAATGTATTGCCGTCCATCTTGGGCATTTTAAGATCACTCAAAATTAAATCAACTTTGTTCCGGCGCAGAAAGCTTACCGCCTTTAGCCCGTCTTCCGCTTCATAGTATTCGGAATCGTAAAAACCGGCTATTTCAAAACATCTCTTTATTATCATCCTCGAAGTTGCCGAGTCATCCACTATCAGTATCTTTTTGTATTTCATTTTTCACCCCTCCTTTATAACTGTTACAATGACCATGTCTTCCCCTTCGATGAAATAAGTACTTCTCCGGTTTCGACAGTTAAACTAACGGTCCTGCTGATACTGCCTCCCACATCCTCACTGATAACACCCATACGATTCTTCCAGAGGTATTTCTTAATTGCAAGTACATTCCTTTTACCGATATCAAAACGCCGGTTACTATCCATTATATTCGACCCTCCTGCAAGCTTAATCATGAGGCTGTTATGAACCTTTCCGCTGCCGTTCATTCTTTTAAAAAACAGAGGAAGACCTGTATCGACAAAATATCCCGGGGTTTTTTTTGCCTTATCTTCATTTATCGATGAATCAGGCAGTGCTATGTGAATTAAGCCGGCAGTTTTTTGCAGTCTGTCATATACAATTACTGCAACACAGGAGCCGAGTGCAAAAGTTTTAATCATATCCTTTTTATTTTTTGAAATTCCATATTCTCCTATACCGACATTAATAGCACTCATTTCATTTCCTCAAGTGTATTAAGCAGCGCCCGGTTTATTTTCTTAAGCGGAACCAAACGCTCCGCTCCGCCGCAGGCATAAGCTTCTTTAGGCATACCAAAAACTACAGATGACGCTTCATCCTGAGCAAGGGTTCTGGCCCCTGCATTTCTCATATTAAGCATGGCATCCGCTCCGTCCCGCCCCATTCCGGTCAGCATCACACCTATGGCATTAGAACCGGTATTCTTAGCAACCGAATTAAACAGTACTTCTACCGACGGACAGTGCCCATTGACTTTTTCGCCTTTTTTACATCTTACCAGGTAGTTTCCTCCGGAACGGAAAACCTCGATATGTCTGTCTCCGGGAGCAATCAGTACTCTTCCGGTAACTACCCTGTCGCCTGTCTCCGCTTCTTTAACTTCCACACCTGAAATTTCATTTAATTTATCTGCAAAAAGCCTGGTAAATATCGGCGGCATGTGCTGTACAACCACAGTACCCGGCATATCAGGGGGAAACTCAATAATCATTTTTCTAAGAGCAGTTGTCCCGCCTGTAGATGCACCGATAGCAATCACCTTATCCGTTGTATTCGACAGTACACTTGTAAAAACTTTCCGTTTTTCTGCCTGCAGATCCTGCCTCCATTTCGAAACATCCACCTCTGCGGCCATTACAACCTTTGCTTTCAGCTCTTCGATCATCTCCGAAAGCTTTGTACCTATTTTACTGGAAGGTTTTAATACTAAATCCACCGCTCCGTATTCCATGGCTTCCAGAGTTGCCCTTGCTCCCGGTTCGGCAAGTGCGGATACAATTATGACCGGAAGCGGATACTGGGGCATAAGCCTTTTAAGAAAATCAAGCCCATCCATTTTAGGCATCTCAATATCCAGAGTTAATACATCAGGTTTTAAAAACACAATTTTATCTCTGGCTATATATGCATCGGAAGCTGTACCCACAACCTCGATACGGGGATCTGCCGATAAACCATTATTCAGCAGATCACGGGCCAGAGCAGAATCATCAATGATTAAGACCTTTATTTTATTTACCACTTTCTATATACAGTAGGTTGTATATACTTAAACCCACTTACCTCCCTTCCCAGAGTTTCCGAATGACCGATAAACAAATAACCTCCTTTATGCATATAACGGCACAGCTTTGCGACCAGTTCCTTTTTTGTTTTTCTGTCAAAATAGATCATAACATTCCTGCAGAAGACAATATGAAACTTACCCTTAAAGGGATAGTCCTCACGCATAAGATTTAATCTTTTAAACAGAACCATCCTTTTAATCTTCTCATCAATTGCATAGTTATCAGGTTCTATCCTGCGAAAATACTTCTTAAATGCAGCCGGGATGCGGCCTGCCTGATTTTTATGGTAAATACCCTTAACTGCTTTTCCCAGTGCACTGATAGAGATATCCGTCCCAAGAATACCTATATCCCATTTGTAACTTTCGGTGCCGAAATATTCGGACAGCACCATGGCTAATGTATAGGCTTCTTCACCTGAAGCACTTCCTGCACTCCATATCCTTAAACCCTTACTGCCCTGTGCCGTTAGTTCCTCCAACAATTCCGGAAGTAAAGTTTTTTTTAAAACATCGAAGTGTCCGGCTTCCCGAAAAAAGTAAGAATGATTGGTGGAAATACGATCGATCAGGGAAAGCAGACTGCCGCCCGTAGAATCATTTATTACAGTATCATAATAGGCCTTAAAACTTGTAAGACCCATGGATTTAATTAAAGAGTTCAATCTGCCTCTTACAAGCGCTTTCTTTTTTTCCGTGAGCTTTATTCCGAATTGTTTATACACAAGCTCGGAGATAAGATGAAATTCCCCGTCCGAAAGCCGGACAATACTGCTGATATTAGAATCTATCGAAGTCATCATCGTCGAGTTTAATCATCTGTTTAGGATCCACGAACCCTTTATCCGTACCTCCGTTCACTGCATTAACAGCAGGCTGCACAATCCCTGTGCCTCTGCCGCCTTCTTCCCTTCCGATTTCCACAGGTTTGCCTTCTCCTGTTAAAGCCTTGCTCTGCATATCCCGAAATCCGGATCGGCCATTTCCCGAATTAGAAAGCTTAAAGTGAGAGATCAGCCCTTTCAGCTGCAGAGCCTGCGAGGCAAGCTCCTCTGCCGCCGCTGCACTTTCTTCGGCACTTGCCGTGTTAGCCTGTGTTACCTGATCTATCTGTTCGACTCCGCTGTTAATCTGCTCTACCCCCTGGGCCTGTTCTTTACTGGCCAGTGCTATCTCTCCGAGAAAATCGGCAACTTTCGAAGAGCCTGTTACTATCCCTTCCAGTTGTCCGGCTGTTGCTTCTGCAGCCTTTGTGCCGTCTTCTACATTACGGGTTGTTTCATCTACCATTCTGGCTGTTTCTTTTACAGCATCCGCACTTCGCACTGCCAGATTTCTAACCTCTTCCGCAACTACAGCAAATCCTTTGCCGTATTTTCCGGCACGGGCAGCTTCTACATTTGCGTTAAGAGCGAGCAGATTAATCTGGAAAGCAATGTCATCGATAACTTTAACTACTTTCTTTATGTCCTCTGATGATTCATTAATCTTCCCCATGGCAGCGACAAGTTCCTGCATTTTTCTATTTCCGCTGTCTGCATTCTCCGCCGATGTTTTAGCGAGCGCATTAGCCTCGGTTGCATTATCTGCATTTTGCTTTGACTGACTGTTAATCTCATTCAGCGAAGAAGAAATCTCCTCCAGGGAACTTGCCTGTTCCGTTGTACCCTGGGAAAGCGACTGGCTTGCCTGAGAAACCTGGTCAGCTGCGGAAGTTACATTATTCGACGAAGTAGTTATATTTCCCACTATATCTCTTAGATTTTCAACCATTTCGTTTAAGGCACCCGCTAAAGTTCCGATCTCATCTTTCTGTTTAATATTAAGCATTGCAGTAAGATCACCTTCTGCCAGTGTTTTAGCAAACTCGACGCCTTTGATGATGGGTCCGGTAATAATCGATGCAAGAACAAGGGCGACAATTATACCGAAAATTATCGACGCTATTATAGCGGCAATTATTATTATGCCGGCTCTGGAACTTAAAGCCCTGGCATCTGTTTTTGCTGCTTCCATCTGCTTGTACCCGGCAGCTTCGGAATCCCGTGCCTGCTTTATTACATCCATGCCCAATTTATCCATGTCCGACAGGACTACTTTGAGTTTATCGTCGTTTATAATCCAACCGGCCGCCGCTTCTTTATATTTCCCTATTGCTCCTTTTGCCTCCGTTATCATCCGCAGATTTCCCGTATTTACCGTAATTTCTGTTAGCTTTTCATACGACCGCATTAACTCAGGAAACAATGCCTGCATTTCCTTGTAGGCTGACCTATCCCTGTTATAAATTTCTTCTTTTTCTGCCTGTATTATCTTTAATGTATACTCGTAAATATCTGTTGCTGCGATGTATCTCTGTACATCGGCATCGAGGTTTTTAACACCTGCTCCGGTTGTCCCGGAGGAATTATAGCTGTTTATCTGCATTCCGGAAATTTTAGCGGCAATTCCTATAGCAGTCTTTCCTTTCTCATCCATTTCCGCCACCAGTTTTTTATTCTCTTTTAACAAATTAACAACTTCACTATATTTTGCTTCATAGGCCTCGGTATCCTTCCTGGCTTTTTTTGAATGATCAAGTAATTCGCTGTTATTATACTCTGCAGCCAGAACATCTATCTTATCTAAGAAACTTTTAAGTGTTTTAAGATATCCCTCTATCCTTTGATTAACCTCATCCGTTCCTTTTAATAAATAGTTTTTCTCCTCCATGATTGTAGATAAAGCCATTCTCTCCACACCTGTGGCATACTCTACTGCAATAGCTTTGTTGTCTGTTATATCCGTTAAAGTGTTCGTCAAACTGCCGATATAGATATAGGAGAGCGTTCCGAGAACAAGAGTGATAATAATTAACAGCGAAGAACCCAGAAGAATCTTTGATCTGATTTTAAGATTATTAATATTCATTTTTTAAACCCCTTATTGTTTTTCTGTTTCGTTTTTTATAAGCTCGAGTTCCTTCTCCTGAAGGATTTTTTTTACATCAAAAAGAATCTTTACCTCGTTTCCGACTTTTCCGAGTCCTGATATGTAGCGTTTTCTTGCCGGATCCATTTTAAAATTGGGCGGAGGCTCTATATCTTTTTCAAGGATGCCGTGTACCTCGGCGACAGTATCCACAATAAAGCCCATCGACGAGTTATCTATACTCACAATAATTATGCATGTCCGGTCATCATACGGTTTCTCCGGAATACCGAAACGCAGACGCAGATTCATCACCGGGATAACCCTTCCGCGCAGGTTTATAACTCCCTTGATATATTCCGGCATATCCGGTACTTCGGTAATCTTCTGCATTTCGATAATTTCTATAACATTACCGATCCAGATGCCATATACCTCCTCTGCAATATTAAAGAGGAGATACTTATTCGCCTGAGTATTTTCTTCTTCATCATCCGTGAGAAACATTTCATCTTCGATTTCTCTTTCCTTTGTTGTTTCTTTCATGCTCATTACTCCTTTTCTTTTAACTGCACATAAATATTTTATTCGAGTTCATATTTTAAAAGTGAACCCGTATCGATAATCAGGCTTACTTCACCATTACCCATAATACTGCAGCCGGATACCGCTCTCATGTCGGAAATATATTGAGGAAGAGCTTTTACCACAATTTGCTGATAACCGACAATTTCATCCACAAGAAGAGCTGCTTTCCTGTTTCCTGCCCTGGCTATAATAAGTATTCCGTCGGTTATTTTTGTTTTATCACTGCCGGTTCTAAAAAACTCCTTAAGCTTAATTACCGGAATAATTTCTTTTCTAAGCTTTAAGACTTCCCTGTGATTATCCGTTCTGACAACCTGCCCGGCAGAAGCTTTGTGAAATTCAAGGATATCGTTCAGGGTAATCGCATACAGGATGTCATCGACCTTTACTGTGATACCATCCATAATAGCAAGGGTAAGAGGAATTTTAAGAATAATCTCCGTTCCTTCCGCAGGAATACTTTTTATTTCTATTTTTCCTTTAAGTTCCTCTATGTTCTTTTTGACCACATCCATTCCGACACCGCGTCCCGAAATTTCCGATACTTTATCTGCGGTGGAAAAACCGGGCTTAAAAACAAGCTGCCATATATCACTATCCGGCAGATTTTCCGCATCCGCTTTTAACAGCCCCTGCTGTTGGGCTTTAGCAAGTATCTTACCCCGGTTAAGCCCCGCTCCGTCGTCTTTAACCAGAATCCATATCTCATTTCCCTCGTAACGGGCACTTAAATGTATACTGCCTGCTTCTTTAATCCCATGATCTATGGAATTCCGGATAATATGTATTAAAGGGTCTGATACTTTCTCGATTACATTGCGGTCCATTTCCGTATCCTGTCCGCTGACTACCAGATTAACATTTTTGCCGGACTTTCCGGATAAGTCCCTTACAAGCCGTTTCATTTTGTTAAAAAGCCCCTCTAACGGAACCATCCGCATTGTCATGGTAATTTCCTGCATTTCGCGGGTTATTTTACCTAAATAACCGGCAGCCCTGTTAAAATTTTCCATCTTCTGTTCCTTCATCTTAAGGCGTTCAAGTCCGGGATTATGAATAATCATGGCTTCTGCGGTGATCATCTCGCCTACCAGATCAAAAAGTTTATCCAGTTTCCACATATCTACCCTTATATTCTTTCGGTCCGGAGTATGTCCGGGCATCGTACCCTGTACGGGAGAAATTGTTTTATTCTGGCTTTGCAGTGCTTTATTCAGAGCATGTTTACTTACAGCTCCTTCGGCTACAAGAATTTCGCCTATTTTCTTGTCCTGCAGGTCCAGAGCATGTTCAACTACTTCCGTTGTGGTTTCTCCCATTTCCACAAGAATTTCTCCTAGCGGTACATATTCTTTTTGTGTCTCATTTGCCGGTTCCGTTTTTTCGGTTCCCACTTCTTCATCCTGCATAAAATCAAGGACCCGCCGCATAGAATCTATGGTATTTAACAGTACCGATATCGATTTCCCGGTTACCTTCTTTTTTCTGCTTCGTACGGAATCGAGAATCGATTCCATACCCATGCATGTCTTTTCCAGATCCGTCTGTCCCAGAAATCCCGCATTCCCTTTTATTGTATGAATGCACCTGAAAGCATCATCGAGAAGCTCCGCAGCTTCCGGATTTTTCTCGAGTCCTAAAAAATCCTTCTCCACATTATTCAGAAGATCATTCGATTCTGAAATGAAATTTACAAGTATCTCTTCGGATATCAGATCCGTATCTTTTTTCGTATCTCCGGATATACCGCTTAATCTTTTAATTCCGGAAAGTATAGAATCCAAACCATCTCCCCAATCCGGTATTTCAATTATCCCTTCCGGTCCTTCATATGATGCAGCGGCTTCATTAAGCCTCTTTATCATGTCTGCAAGCAAATCGGCCCCTGCAAGAAGAATATCTACAAGTTCCGTATTAATTATTATCTTTTCCCCCCGAAGATTATCCAGAACCGTTTCCAGCCCATGACTGAGTTTTTTAATATTTTCGAACCCGAAAAAGGAAGAGTTCCCTTTTAAGGTATGCAGTGAACGGAAAATATCATCAATGACATCAGGGTCATTTGAGTTTTCCAGATTCAGTATTTTCGTTTCTATGTTTCCCAGATGATCCTGTGATTCCTGAATAAAGGATAAAAGAAGCTCGATATTGTCTATTTTTACCATTCGTAAAGACTCGGCAGATCCTGCCTGTTTTTCCGGGGAGATTGCCGCACTTTCATTACTGTCTGTTCTATTAAAATCAGAATCCTGCCCTACCTCTAATGTTTCATAAACAGCAGCTTCATCTTTATCATCGAGAATACTTTTAAAACTCGTCCCCAATACTATTTTCTCTTCTTTCTTCATTTTAATTCCTCTATCTGCCTGGCGAGTGCCATGTAATCATAGGCTCCATTGCTTTTAATGTTGTACTGAAAAATTGTTTTCCCGTAACTCGGAGCCTCTGCCAGAGAAATATTTACCCGCACAGGATGTAATATGATACCCGTACCCAGATTTTTGCCGATTTCATAAAGAATAGATTTACTAAGCCGGGTTTTTTCTTTGTAAAATGTGGGAATTACTCCTTTTAATTTAATTTCAGGGTTATACAGCTTTCTGATTTGTGAAATAAGCCGCACCATCTCGGCCAGCCCTTCCAGCGAGAGAAAATGAGTCTGCATAGGAATTAATACTTCTCCCGAAGCTATAAGAGCTGAAATACTCAGTAAACTTAAAGTAGGAGGTGTATCAATAATTATATAATCGAATTTATCAGCAATCTCCGTAATACGGTCGGCAAACCAGACCCTTGCCTCCTTAAGTCCGGAGTAATCCCTCTCGAAGGATGTAAGCTTTCTTGTAGCAGGAATAACTTTTAGAGTGTTCAGATAGGTACCGGTTATAACCTGTTCGGTTTTTTTTCGATCCACAAGAAGAGAATAAAGATCCAGATTAATATCTTTTGATGTCATGCCGAACGATAAGGTAGTATGCGCCTGAGGATCCGCATCGATAAGAAGTACTTTATTCCCATTACGTGCTAATGCCGCGGATACGTTTACCGATGTGGTGGTTTTACCGCTTCCGCCTTTCCTATTGCTTACAGAAATAATGCGACCCATCTATCCTTTTACCTCATTAGAAAGTTGTAAATATTTAATCTGCTATCTATTGTTTCGATTTTTTTAACGTCTTATTATCCAATATCTCACGTATCTTCTGCCTTAAGTCATGAGAAGAAAATGGTTTGGAAATAAAATAAACTCCTTTCTTAAGAACACCGTGATGTTCGATTACACCTTCTGTGTAGCCCGATGTAAACAGAACTTTTATTCCGGGATTCTTTTTTATAACCCTTTGTGCCAATTCCCTGCCGTTTATTTCCGGCATAATTACATCTGTCAGCAGTAAATCGAATATTTGTGTTTTATCTGTCTCTATCATTTCCAGGGCTCTGACACTCGATGTCGCTTCATAAACCGTATAACCGAAATTCTTAAGCATTTCATTAATCATTCTTCTTAAAGATGCATCATCTTCCACAAGAAGGATTTTTTCGGAACCCGACTCTATTTTACCCGTTTTCCGCTCCTGTATAATTTTCTCTTCACTTCCGTCTGCTTTCGGAAGATATATTTTAAATGATGTGCCGTGATCTTTTTCACTGTAAACATATATAAATCCCTCACTCTGTTTAACAACGCCATAAACAGTGGATAATCCCAATCCTGTACCTTTACCCATTTCTTTTGTGGTAAAGAAAGGCTCGAATACCCTTTTTTTTATTTCTTCATCCATACCGATTCCATTGTCCGTTACCGTTAATATGACATAATTGCCCGGTGCCGCTTCGCTGTGTGTATTCCAGTAATTCTCATCGAGATAAGCATTAATGGTTTCGAGAACAATCCTGCCTCCGTTCGGCATAGCATCGCAGGAATTAACAACCAGGTTCATGATTATCTGTTCTATCTGCCCTTTATCGACTTTAATGGCAGCTATTTCAGGATCAAGCTTTGTTTCGAGCAGTATATCTTCGCCTATCATCCTCCGGAGCATTTTTTTCATATTAATTATTAATTTATTTGGATTAATTACCCTGGGCTGAAGAACCTGCTTGCGGCTGAAGGCTAAAAGCTGCTGCGTCAGCGAAGCAGCCCTGTTTGCAGACTGTTTAATTTCCTGAATATTCTCTCTTATCGATTCATCGAGGCTCGATTCCATAACTATCAGATCTGCAAGCCCGATTATTGTTGTTAAAATATTGTTAAAATCATGCGCAATACCGCCAGCCAATCTTCCGACAGCTTCCATTTTTTGGGCCTGAATAAACTGCGCCTGTATATTATTCCGTTCCTCTTCTAATTTTTTTTGATCGGTGATATCCAGGAAAGTCTCAACTATCCCGGAAAGCTCCCCTTTCGCATCCTGTACCGGGTAAGCCCACACAGTCCTTATCTGTCCGTCAGAAGTGGTTATTTCCTCTTTTTGAATTTTACCGGTTTGTTTCGCCCTGATAACAGGTATATTTAAACACGGCTTTTTAAGACTCGTAGATAACTCATCACATAAAATACCGATTAATTGCTCAGGCTGTTTAAGTCCGAATACATTTGCAGCAACTTTATTCGCCCATTGTATTCTTAAATCCGGGCTGAAATAAATAACACCTTCTGAAATACTGTTTAAAATAATCTCTTTATCATGTTCGCTTTTTATTAACAGTTCCTTTGTTCTTTTGATCTCCTCTGCCACACCCGGATTTTTACCTTCTTTATATGAACCTGGTTTTTTTCTCCTATGCGCAAATGCATAACAGTATATTTTGTCATGCAGATTTCCCAATTCACGACATGCATTATTAATTATAGTAATTCTGTCATTATTAACACCTATTACACATAGGGGAGAAGTAATGACATTTAATACCGATTTAAACAAACTCTTTTTAAAATTCAACAGACACTCCGTGAATTGTATTAAGCAATAGTTATGCCATCTTTTTGATAATAAGTGGTTCTAAGTTAATTTCTTTTATTGCCTGGAATAATGTTTTACAATTGTTTTTTTAAAAGAATGGAGATATTTATGAAATTTAACTTTTTGCAATAGTAATTTATATAAATCCGTTTAATTCATTATAATGCAAGTAATTTTAAAAAAAATGTAAAAAAATCAATTAATTTACATTAGTTAATATTTTAATTCATCATTTTTATTGATTCTTAGCTGCTTTAATGCGTTTACTTAAGGCAGCCGGGGAAATACCGAGAAGTTTTGCAGCCGCCACCTGATTCTTCGATCTATTTAGAGCTTCCTCTATAACAAGTTTGGTTACATCTTTTAATGTAGGAAGCCTGTCCGTAAAAATAATAGTCGACTCGGTAGAATCTTTATAGATGGATATTCCTTTTTTTCCTCCTCTTTTCCCTATAATTGTTTTAAATAGATCAAGCGAAATCTTATCACCCCTGCTTCGGCTTACAGCATCAAAGATCATTGATTTTAATTCACGTATATTACCCGGGAAATCATAGTTTTTAAAAACCGTATATAGATCAGGCAAAACCGGAGGTCTCTTCTTTTCCGTCTCTTTAACAGCTTCATCGATAAAATAATCAATTAACAGCGGGATGTCTTCTCTCCGCTCTCTTAAGGGCGGCACCGCTA
>JAADHF010000055.1 GCA_013151965.1 Spirochaetota bacterium | reverse complement strand
AATCGTACTTTCTTAAGCTGTGTCTTTTTCTTACGGCATCATAAAATACCATTCTTTAACCCCCCGGTCTGGTTTTCTTTGTTTTACTTTTTAAATCCTATAGTAAAAATAAAAAAATTAAAAGAACATATCAACCCTAATGGTTTCCGAATCTTTCCCGGCCGGGGCAGTAAAATCACGATCAGGATATAATACCGGTTCCTGCAGGAAGCATAATTTAAATAAATTTATTAAATAAATTTATTTTAGAACTTGACGTATTTCCAAATGAACATTACACTAACGATAATATTACAAAAACGTTTTCGGTTAAACACCGTAAAAAAAGGTTTTACATGCCAATAAGATTAAAAGATCTTGCCATGAAAACAGGTTATTCGATCTCCACTATCTCCAGGGCGCTTTTAGGCTATAAAGACGTAAGCAGTGAAACACGGCAGAAAATAAAAGAGGCAGCAAAAAAGCACGACTATTACCCGTACCAGAGTGCACGCCAGCTTCGTGCGGGAAAAACCTATGTGGTTGGTTTTCTTATACCAACATACGGAATGAGATTTTCGGATCCCTTTTTTATCGAGCTGTTAACAGGCATAGGCGACGGTGCAGCCGCCGAAAATTACGATGTTCTCGTTGGAACCTCTCCGGAGGGCGGGAGTGAAATCGAAGCATACAAGCGCATCGTTGCAGGCGGGAGGGTGGACGGTGTAATCATTACACGGACAAAAAAATCGGACAAAAGGGTGGAATACCTTCTTAAAGCTCACATACCCTTTGTACTGTTAGGCAGAACATCCGATAAGCCGGATGTAGCCTTTATAGACATAGACAGCAAAAGCGGAATCAGGCTGCTTACAGAACATCTTATTAAAATCGGACACCGTAAAATAGGATTTATTACCTCTCCCGACGGATTGGTTTTTACCCAGTACAGAAACGAAGGCTACAGGGAAGCTCTTAAGAATTCCGGCATTAATTACAATCCCGCTTTTATTAAAGCAGGCGATTTAACACAGGAGACAGGTAAAATATTAGGTCTGGAATTACTGAAACAACAAAACAGACCTACTGCAATAGTTGCCGCCAATGATTTAACAGCCCTCGGGATTTATTCCGCGGCAAATCAACTGGGCTTAAAAATCGGTTCCGACATATCGATCTGCGGATATGACGGAATAGCCCTTGCAGAGAATGCACATCCTTCATTAACGACAATACAGGTTCCCATCTATGAAATCGGAAGGCAGCTTTTTGACATGCTGTATAAAATAATGAACAACCGGCCTTTAAAGCAGAGACAGATACTGCTTCCGCCGCAGCCTGTTATAAGAAATTCGGTCGGTCCGCCGCAGAAAAAAGAAAAACAGGGATAGGAGGAAAAAAATCCTTTGACCAATGGTAATCACTCTAAAAATAAAAATCGTTAAAACAGATATGGGAATATCTTCCCGGTATGGGAAGTGAAATAATTAATATAAGGAGGGTTTTATGAAAAAACCTACAATGTTCCTGCTCATCCTTCTGCTTACACTGTCTGTTACTGTCGGTGTATTTGCCGGGGGAAAACAGGAAACAAAACCTGCAAGTATTGAATTCTGGACAACAGAAACACAGTCCAGCAGAGTAAGCACCATTCAGACACTGGTAGACATTTTTCAGGGCATCAATCCCGAAATAAAGATTTCGGTTGTACCGGTGGATGAAAACGACATGCCGAAACAGGTTGCTGCATCTTCCGCAGCAGGCAATCTCCCCGCTGTTGCAGAGACAGGTTCTGAAAACTCGATCGATTTCGGCTCGTCAGGACTTCTGGACATGAAGGAAGCAACAAAAATTATAAACTCGATCGGAAAAAGCGCATTCTATGCCGGTCCGTTATCGATGCTCGAAAGTCCGAATAAGGGAAGCTACTATGCACTTCCCTACCACGGCTGGATACAGGGACTCTGGTACAGAAGCGACTGGTTCAAAAATGCCGGCTTAAATCCGCCTAATACCTGGGAATCAATAGAAAAGGCAGCCAAAACCTTTTATAAACCGGATAAGAACCAGTATGGTATTCTTGTCGGAACAAAAGCAGAGAACTATGCCGAACAGTGTTTTACACAGATCGCTATTTCCAACAAAGCACGGATCTTTACAAGCGACGGGAAACTTATATTTAACTCTCCGGCGATGAAAGAAGCCGTTCAGTACTATGCAAAACTGGCAAAGTACAATCCTCCGGGTCCCCAGACATGGAGAGCAAGAGATTACTATATACAGCAGAAAATGGCCATGTTCTTCTACTCGACGTACATTATGGACGATCTGGCCCTTGCCGATGTTGCCGCAAGCTCACTTACAGGTAAGAATTTCGAGAACCTTAAGGGAGCGTCATTCGATTCCAATCTTGTTACGCAGACAGGTTTTGCTCCGATTATTACACATAAACAGCCTTCATCCTACGGTGTAATTGTTGCACTTAATATTTTTAAACAGAAAAAAGCCGCCGATACTGCTGCCGCTGAAAAGTTTTTAAAGTACATGTACACCGAAGATGCCTATGTAACATTCCTTCATATGGCACCAGGCGGAATGAACCCTGTAATTAAAAAGATTGCTGCAAGTGATAAATTCATGAACGATCCCAAGGGTATCTTTAAGAAATACGGCAAAAAAAAGATACAGTCCATCATAGCAGGGCTGGAAGATATAAAACGGTTCGGAATCGTAGGCGGAAAACTAATTCCTCAATACGGAAAGATTTTCTCACAGAAGATTATTCCTCAGATGATATACAAGATCACTCAGGAAAATGCCGATGTGGATAAGTCTATGAGCTGGGCAGAAGGCGAAATGAAAAAAATCGTAGAATAATCTCATGTTTTAAAAGGCGGGGTTCTTATTTAGAACCTTGCCTTTTTTTGTATATATATCCGCTTTTCCCCGCCTTATTATACAAAAGGAGGTAATAGAGTGGCTGTAAAAGCACCTGCATTAAGAGGCAACAGAATGATCGCAAAAGCACATGCATTGAGAATCGAAGAAGAACGGTTCGGCTGGAAACTTATACTTCCCTCTGTAATAATTATCGGTTCTCTCATCATATACCCTATCATTTATAACATGTATTTAAGCTTGTTCGATGTTAAACTCCAGGGAGCCAATATCTATATAGGGTTACAGAACTATAAAAATGTACTTAGCGACCCGTCATTCTGGCATGCCGTACTTACAACATTTATTTATGTTATCAGCACTACTATCGGGACAACCCTGATCGGTCTCGGTGTTGCCCTTGTCATGGTAAAGAACTTCCCGTTCAGAGGCCTTGTCCGTGCGCTGATACTGCTTCCCTATATAGCTCCCGTTATTTCGGTTGTATTCTCATGGCAGTTTTTTTTCGATCCGGTAAACGGCTTGTTTATGCATGTAACATACGACATGCTCCATCTATTCGATAAACGTTTTAACTTGATCGGTTCTCCCCAGAATGCCGTTATTGTGGCAATAATTTTTAACATATGGAGAAGCTTCCCCTTTTCTTACCTGATGATACTTTCCAGGCTCCAGTCTATCGACAGTTCCGGTTACGAAGCCGCAGAAATAGACGGCGCAAGTTCATGGCAGAAATTCCGGTATATAACATTTCCCGAACTCTACTTTGTCATAGGTTCGATCGTTATCCTGCGTGTAATATGGAATTTTAATAAATTCGAGGATGTTTACCTGCTTACTGACAATGTAAAGGTTCTGTCCGTCTATACCTATTTTAAGGCCTTTACAGGTGTAATGGATCAGGGTCAGGGCGCAGCACTCGCACTGATTCAATTTCTGCTCCTGATCGGATTTATTCTATTCTACGTAAAGAAGGTGTTAAAATGGTAGTAAAAAAGAAAAACTTTATCAGAAAAACGGGGTTCTTTCTCCTTATCCTTCTTATAGTAACATTTGCAGTTTTTCCGTTTCTTCAGATGCTTTCACTTTCGCTTAAGTATCAGTTTGACTGGGGAAATCCGTCATTAATACCCAGAAAAATCAATTTAGAGGCATATAAGGAGCTTCTGAATATCGGAACAAAACTGAGGACTGTTCCGGATTCCATAAAGAGGCTTTTAGAAAATAAGGCACTTACAAGGGCACAGAAGCGGTCCATAACAAAAAAGTATCAGGAAACCGGTGATATATTCCCGTTTCTGCGCTACTTCTGGAACTCCTTTTTCCTTTCATTTACCGCATCCTTTATTTCCCTGATAGTGGCTACCCTGGGCGCCTACTCTTTCAGCAGGGTAAACTACAGGGGAAGGGGAATTATTCAGAGAGGCGTGCTGTTCGTGTACATGTTCGGAGGCATCCTCCTTCTGATACCCCTCTATCAGGTTGCCATTAAAAGCGGGCTGGCGCGCACGGGTTCCGGATCATTCATATCACTGCTTGTTATATATATGGTACAGACACTTCCCGTTTCTCTCTATATGCTGGGCAACTACTTCCGCTCCATTCCGTTCTCTATCGAGGAAGCGGCACTAATAGACGGATGTACACGTTTCGAAATAATCTACAGGGTAATCATCCCTCTGTCGCTGCCCGCACTTTCGACGGTATTCATATACGCCTTTATGATTGCCTGGAACGAATATCTCTTCGCATCCGTTTTTCTACGTTCTTACAAGAATCTATACACTCTTCCCATCGGTTTAAAAGCGCTTTTCGTATCTAAAAATGCCATCTGGGACAGAATAATGGCTGCTTCGATACTAACGGCAACACCGGTCGTGATTCTCTTTATGATAGTTCAGAAGAATCTTGTAAGCGGATTAACATCCGGGGGTGTAAAAGAATAAATACGGGAAAAGAATAATTCAGGCTGTCTGAATATTTATCACCGAAGGGATCGTTCGGAGATTCTTAAGAACCTTTCCGAAGTCTTCTTTGTAGTCGAGCTCTACGGTAAAGAAACCCGTCAGGGTATCCTGATCGATCTCTTCCAGTTTACCCTCTATCAGATGGCCATTGTACTTGCGCAGAGCTCCCTCTATCTCCGAAAACAGGTTGGTAATAAGTTTTGCCGTTACTTTAAAGCGCCGCGTCGCCTTCGGTGAAACTGTTTCCCATTCCACCTCTATTTTGCGCACATCAAAATCCTTTATATATGCAAGATTACTGCAGTCGGCACGGTGAACAATAATCCCGCGGCCCCGGGATACGTAGCCGATTATCGAATCCCCGGTAGACGGATTACAGCATTTGGCCAGACGGATCATCATATTCCGCTCTCCGTCTATCCTGATTCCTATTTTCGATTTATCCAGGATTCTCTTTTCCGGCTCTTCCGGCGATGTTTCGTTTTTCCCTATAGTCTGTGAGAAACGGGCGGGTTCTTTCCGCCTGGCAACGATATTTCTGTCTATTATTAACCCCGTATCATGCAGGTTAAGCCAATGTCTTATCTTTGACCGGGCTCTGGCTGTTTTAACATATCTGAGCCAGTTAAGATGAGGGTGTGCCGATGCGGATGTGATAATATGCACAACCTGAGTATTCTTAAGCTCATTCTTTAGCGGAATAATCATTCCGTCCGCCTTTGCGGTTAAACAATGATCCCCTATTTCGCTATGGATATGATATGCAAAGTCTATCGCCGTCGAACCTTTGGGCAGCTCTTTTACGTCTCCCTGAGGAGTAAACACATAAATCGAATCACGCAGCAGTTCCCGCTTTATCTCTTCCAGGAATTCACCGGATACCGCTTTTGCACCGTCCCAGCTCTTAAGCTTATTAATAATAGACAGCTCTTTCTCTTTTACCACTTCCTTGGAAATACCCTTTTTGTAGAGCCAGTGGGCAGCGATACCATCCTCCGCAGTATGGTGCATGCCGTATGTTCTTATCTGTATTTCTATCATAACTCCCGAATAACCCATAACAGTTGTATGGAGACTTTGATACTTATTCGATTTAGGCATTGCAATATAATCTTTAAATCTGCCTGCAATCGGCATAAAAAGCTTATGAACCAGCCCCAGAACTTCGTAGCACATGCTCGGAGTATCAGTAAGAATTCTGATGCCGAGAAGGTCATATATTTCCTCCATGGGTTTGCCCCGTTTTTTCATCTTTCGATATATGGAATAAAAATGCTTTGCCCGTGTTTCGAATTCCACAGGCAGACCTGCTTTTTCGGCTTCCACTGATATTGCTTCCTGAACCTTTCGTAAATACTCAGATCTCCCCTCCCTGTTGACGGCAACGAAACTCTTTATCTGCTGATAAACCTGGGGCTGGAGATACTTAAATGACAGGTCTTCCAGCTCATCCTTGATCCTTGAAATTCCCAGCCGCCCGGCCAGAGGAGCATATATATCGAGACATTCCGTTGCTATTCTCTTCTGTGACCCGGGATCGAGATACTCAAGGGTTCTCATGTTGTGGAGTTTGTCCGCCAGTTTTATAAGTATGACACGAATATCCTTTACCATGGCAAAGAGCATTTTACGGATTGTTTCCATTCCCTGGGTGGTCCTGCTCTTCCCGCGTAAAAAGGATATTTTTGTTACCCCATGAACAAGCGACTCTACCTCTTTGCCGAATTCGCGCCTTAAGTCGCTGCGGCTTATTACCGTATCCTCGATTACATCATGAAGAAGGGCGGCGATGATTGCCTTATAATCGAGTTTTAAATCAATAAGGATTTCCGCAACATTAAGGGGATGTATAATATACGGTTCACCGCTCGCACGTTTCTGTGAATAATGCAGTCCCGCTGCCCAGCGTGCGGCAGCCATAATCTGCTTGCGTTCCGGTTCCCCGTATCCCTTTAATTTTTCAAAAAAGGGTTTTAATATTTTAGAACTCTTTGAATCGTGTTTCGGCTTTATTTTTTTGGTTTCAGCCACATTCATTTTCCCGCTGTCTCCTGCCGGTCTGCCGGATACCGTCCGCCTTTCTTAACTCTTCCGCAGATAACCCGTTTCCGCCCTGCAAGATCATTCCTTATGCGGATATTATCATAACCGTTTAAATCCATCAAACCATACAATTCCGCCATCTGCGGTTCTGCAGCCTCCATTATCAGATAACCGCCTGTATTTAAATAATGTACGGCATCCCGGATAATTCTATTCGCAATCCCGGTACCGTTTTTCCCGCCGGAAAGTGCCAGTTCCGGTTCCGGCCAGTTGAGTTTTTTTAACTTATGAACCTCATCATCAAACAGATACGGCGGATTTCCCGCAATAATATCATATTTTTCAGTAATGCCGCTAAAAAGATCGGATTCATAAACCGGCAGTGTATAACCGAGTATATTAATGCAGTTCTTTTTAAAAACCTTAAGAGCATCACCGGATATATCGGATGCGGAAACCTTAAGATCTTTATTAATATATTTAAGGGTAATTGCCACACATCCCGAACCCGTACATATATCGAGGACATCCGTAAGCGAATCGTCGCAGGCTACCATTTCCAATACCGCTTCCACAAGCGTTTCGGTATCCGGACGCGGCACAAGGACTCTTGAGTCCACGTAGAATTCAAGGCCGTAAAACTCTTTTCTGTTTAGAATATACGAAACAGGCTGGCCGGAACAGCGTAAGTCGAGAAAGTGTTTAAACCTGCTGTAACTTTTCTCATCGATTTCCCCGGGAAAAGAAGCTATTAACTTCTCCTTTGTAAGCCCGGCAGCTTCGGCAAGCAAAACAACTGCATCCAGCATCGGAGTATCCGCCTTCGCGCCGGAGAGAGTGGAGTAACCTGTGCGCAGTACGGATCGAATGTTCATGATAGTTCAAGTTTTAAATACTCCTCCCGTGCATTGATCTTAAGAGCTCCTATTATTTCATCCAGGGCTCCCTGAAGAACCTCTTCCAGCCGGTATAGAGTCAGATTGATTCTATGATCGGTTACCCGGTTTTGAGGGAAGTTGTAAGTGCGTATACGTTCGGAGCGGTCTCCCGAACCAATCTGACTTCTCCGTGCCTTTGAGCGTTCCTGCTGTTTCTTTTTTTCTTCCATCTCGTAAAGACGGGCTCTTAAAACCCTTAAGGCTTTGGCTTTGTTTTTATGCTGAGATTTTTCATCCTGACAGGTTACGACCATACCGGTCGCGATATGCGTTATCCTTACTGCGGAATCCGTGGTATTTACACTCTGTCCGCCGGGACCTGAGGATCTGTATACATCTATCCTTAAATCTTCCGGACTTAGATCTATTTCCGTTTCTTCGGCTTCCGGAAGCACGGCTACAGTTACGGCAGAGGTATGTATCCTCCCCCCGGATTCCGTTGCAGGCACTCTCTGCACCCTGTGAACACCGCTTTCATAGCGCAGATTCTCATAAACACTCTTTCCCGTTACCGAGAAGATAATTTCCTTAAATCCCCCTATACCGGTCTCGTTGGCTGACAGGATTTCTATCTTCCATTTTTTGGACTCAGAATAATGGGAATACATTCTAAAAAGATCGGCCACAAAAAGCGCAGCTTCCTCTCCGCCTGTTCCTGCCCTGATTTCCATAATAATATTCTTAAGATCGAGAGGATCTTTCGGTATCATTAAGAACTTTAATCTCCGTACGGATTCTTCTCTTGCCTTCTCCAGATCCTTTAATTCCTGCCGCACGAATTCCTTCATATCAGGATCACCGGCCTCCTGTACAAGTCCGCCGGTATTCTCTATTTCATTTTCTATGCCCAATAGATTTCTGTACTCTTCCACAATATTCTGAAGACCCGAATATTCCTGGGTGAGAGCTTTATACCTGTTGTTGTCTCTTATAACATCGGGATCCGATATGAGTTTCTGAATTTCTTCAAAACGTCCAACGATACCATCGAGTTTGTTCTTTAAGTGTTTCAAAATATTTCCTCAAAACCCGGACAGCTGTAAATAACAATTTCCATGCCGGCAGCATCCGAATCCCGAATATCCTTTACCGCTTCCTGTATTTTATTCATTATAAGACATTTCCCCTTCTTTCTGCAGAACGGGCATGCTCCATTTCCGCGCGAACTAAATCTTATATTCATGCAGTTAAAATAACAGAATTCTATTTCTTTTTCAATTGCCCTGAAAGTGTTCTTTATCCTGCTCTCTTCTCTCTATACTATATTCCGGAGGTTGTATATACTACCCCCACTCAATATGGAACTTAAAAATAATAAAAAACTCACATGGGTTATCCGGAATATAACACTTGCCTTAATCATATTCCTCTTCTGGAATACCTCTGTCGTTAGATTTTTTAAGATACTCGTTGTTTTTCTCCATGAGACCAGCCATGCCGCGGCAGCTTTGCTGACAGGAGGACACGTAAGGAATATAGAGGTAACCTCCATGGAAAGCGGCGTTACATTTGTTTCCGGCGGACTTCCCGTGATTGTCTACTCCGCAGGATATTTAGGTACAGCTTTGATCGGCTCATTGATGATAGCCGCAAGTTATACAAAAAAATTTAAAAAAGTATTTCTCTTTGCAATCGCTCTGACACTTCTGCTGTCCACACTTTTTTTTGTCCGGAACAGATTCGGAATGCTCTACGGCTTTATTACGGGAACGGTATTTCTTTTTCTTTTTTTAAAAGATTTTAAATTCTCCGCCTACATAACAGATTTTATCGGCATGATGTGTGTCATGTATTCCATCTACGATTTTCTGGACTTTATAAGGACAACTACAAACGATGCTACCCTTCTTTCAAGGATCACCGGAATACCCTCTGTTATAATATATACAACATGGGTGATTATCAGTGTAGTTATGTTTTACCTTGCCTTTAGTTTTTCATACGGAAAAGTTAAAAAAATTACCGGGGATCAAAGGCCTGCCGGCATTCCGCCGTCCGCATAGATAATCCGGCCATTGATAAAATCCGATGCCCGTGATGCCGGAAATACCGCCGTACCTGCAAGTTCTTCGGGTCTGCCCCATCACTTATATCCCATCTTCTCCCTGTATGCAGGTATCTCGATCATGGGGGGCCGTTCTTCCTCCAGTATATTGTGTTCTACCGTTTCGAATATATTATCATCCGTCTGAAACTGCCGGAGTGTATGATTTAAGGCCGGCAGTTCGCTGATAATTCCCAGGGAATTCATCCTGGAAAGTACTGTCTGCAGTATTCCGAAAGCCATTCTGCCCAGGTCCCTTGTCTGCTGATTCCTGTGTACCCGCTGATCCAGATCTGTCTGAGCAATCGCCTCCATCCCGAGCATATTATACACATCGATAAGGTGCGATGTCTCCACTCCATACCCGATAGGAAACGGTATCTTCTCGAGCAGACTGCGCCGGACAGCATACTCACCGGACAGCGGCTGAATAAGTGCGGATAACTCCGGAAAAAACAGGGAAAAGAGCGGACGTACAAGAATCTCGGTTACACGCCCTCCCCCTGAAGGCCGGACTCCATGCGAAGTTGTCAGCGGTCTTTCATAGAAGGCCTTTACATACTGAATGGTCTTTCTGTACAGAAGCGGTCCTATTAATCCGTAAACAAAACGGGGATGGATATTCTTTATATCAGCATCGATATAAACAATAATATCCCCTTTGAGCTGATAAATTGCCTTCCACAGATTTTCGCCCTTTCCCTTTTTTGCCCCTACCTCAGGCAGTATTTCTTTTGCAAGGTACACATCGGCTCCGAAAGAACCGGCAACATCCCGCGTGTTATCCGTAGATCCGGAATCTATAACCGCTATTTCATCGAGCAGAGGATACTTTGTTATGAGTTCGGATTTAAAAATAACAATCTCTTTCCCTATCGTTTTCTCTTCATTTAAGGTCGGAATACAGAGGGAAATAGACAGTTCCTGTTTTTCCTTTTCCTTTATCAGATCATTGATATTCTGAAATCTCGAATGATGAAATGTATTTTCCTTTAACCATTTATTTATTGTCGACACACTGCCCTCCGTCAATCGCAAGGAGTAATGCAACTAACTGTGCAAGACCTGTAAAAATCGGTTCGATTTCTATACTTTCTCTGTCATCATCCAGCCTGTCGCCCTTTGTAATTCCAAGGGTAATGGCAGGTATTTTCTGGTCTATAAATGCGGATAGTTCGGAAGTACTGGGCGATATTCTCGGTTTTATCCTTAACGACCGCATTATACTGCGCACATTTCTGGTAAGGGGGTGAGAAAACTCTATGCCGCCGGGCCTTCTCTTGGAGTAAATTGTCAGTGAAACCTCATCACCGGAACGATAGGAAATATCGGCTGTAATATCCTCGATGCGCTGATATATTTCATGCACCATATCATCGGACTCACTGCGGATCTCGAACCGTAGAAATGCCGATTTCGGAATTTTAGAGAATTTCCCCGTTCCGCTTTCGATCGAATTAAATACAATCGTTGTTTTGGGCCTCTTCGGGATCGGAATTTCGAGAATCTGATTAATTACCTCGTTTATTGTCACAATAGAACCTACGGATCCGAATCTGGACCAGTCATACTCCTCCGGCACTGTACAGGATATTTCTCCGCGGATCATTCCGATAGAGGAATAACTGAGCCTTCCAAGCTGAACACCCTCGATGGAAACACCGGCAATAATGGGAATATCCGTATTGGAGAGAAAAAACCTTAACCCTTCGAGGTCTCCCCTTCCCAGACTTCTCGACGCAGCCAGCAGGATCAGATTCGAATCAAGCGTAATCCCGAGATGCTCTAAGATAAACGGAAGTGTCATTATGACAGCAAGACCAAGCGAATTGTCCCCCACACCGGGGCCTATTACAAAATTCGGCTGAATCGTAAGTGTATGATCTACTTTTTCGGAATACAGCGTATCGGTATGAGCGACAATAAGAATATTTTCTTTGCCTTCTGCTCCCGGAAGAATTGCAACGGCATTCCCGACTTCATCGGTGGAAGAATTTTGAAGTTCCGCTTCGGTAAATCTGTCCAGTATAAACTCCACCCGCTTCGATTCTTTAAATGTCGGTGCAGGTATCTCTCCCGCCATGATAAGATTGGAGAGCAGAACTTCGCTGACCTCTTTCAGTGTCTCTATATACTCAGGGAGTTTTTCTACTATTTCATCCAGATTCCATATATTTTTTTTCATACTGTCATCAGCCTGCACATCTTCCTACTCCGAAGTGCCAAGCATTTTAAGTATTAAATCCCTTTTTTCATTAACAGTTTTTCTATCCCTTCCTTCCAGTCTTATCCTTAAGACCGGCTCGGTATTGCTTGCCCTGATGTTGAACCATACATCATCAAAACCAACACCTATCCCGTCGAGCCTGCTTATCCGTGCACCCTTAAAATAATTCTCCACTGTAAGCAGGGCCTTTTCCTTATCCTCTATTCTTATATTAATTTCTTCGGATTGATAGTACTTTGCCGCCATCGGAGCAATCAGTGCGGAGAGTTTTTCTTTTTTCTTGTTAAGAAGATTTAAAAGCATTATAACAGCATAAGCCGCTGATTCGGTGTAGTAACTGTCGCTCACCTTAAAATAAACATGTCCCGAAGTTTCACTTCCGAATATTGCATGTTCAGCCACCATGGCATCGTAGACAAATGTGTACCCCACTCTGGATATGACAGGTTTCCCTCCGTCTTCCGTTATCCTTTCAGGGAGCACCCGTGAAGAAATCAGGTCATAGACAATTGCCGAGCCCGGCGATTTCTTAAGAAGCTGTTCAGCTATAAGCGCAGAGATAAAATAGTTTTCTATTCTCTCGCCGCGTTCATCGACAAACAATACTCTGTCACCGTCGCCGTCGAATATCGCGCCGAAATCAGCACCTGTTTTCTTTACAGCCGCCGCTATTTGTTTACTGCTCTCTTCTTTAAGAGGATTGGGGCTGTGATTGGGAAAATTCCCATCCGGCTTTTCATTTATAAAACTTATGTTAAGGTTCAGTTTTTCCGAAAGAAGCTTGTAAACCATTCCCGAAGAACCATTGGAAGGATCTATAACAATTTTCTGATTATAATCCGCCTCTGCCGCCTGTTCTGCAATAAAATCAACATATTCATCTATTGTTACCCGTTCAGATAAAGTTCCTTTTTTTACTGCTGGTTTTCCGAATCCGGAAGCTGCAATCTCTTCTATCTCCTTTAAGCCCTTTGTATAACTCACAGAACCGCCTATGCCGTCGTATAACTTAAAACCGTGATATTCCGGAGGATTATGCGAAGCGGTAACCATTATGCCGCCGCCAAACCCACCCTTAATTTGAGAAAAATGCAGCAGAGGTGTACTGCATAAGCCGATTCCGGTTACATCCCTGCCCTCGTCCAGCAATCCTTCGATTACCGCATCGTACATTTCCTTTGAATGAAGACGTGCATCGTAGCCTGCCATATATGAAGGGCTGTTTAAAAACCGTGCAAATGCCCTTCCTATTTTGTATGCCGTATCCGTATCAATTTCGCTTCCATAGATTCCTCTTATATCGTAGGTTTTAAAAATTCCCATAATTACTCCTGTCCGCCGGAAAACTTAAAATACATAACTAAAGCCGATGCTTCCACGCCAATTACCTCTAAATCTTTTATCTCTTTTCTCTTAATAAAAACAAGCCGTATACCATTGTTAAATATCTTATAAAGAAAATCAATGCTTTTTCCCTGCTTAAGATCATCGAATTTAAATGCAATAATGCCGTCGTACTTTGTTTTTAAACTATTAGATAAAAAATACGGAAAATCAATCATTCCGGTCCCTCTGACATCCTGTTTTAAAACAATACCCTTTAGTTTATCGAAACCGGTCCATTTAAACCGCCGTCCTTCCAGTAAATTAATAGTTCCGTAAAAATCACTGATAAGTCTATCTCCATGTGCAAGCAGCCCGGCAAACAGGTTATCACGTCTGGTTAATTCGGTTTCTATGACATTCTGTATATTCTTAATTATTATAAAGTAAACGGCACTGATATTCTGATTCCCAACCTTGTAACTGATAACAGCTTTGCTTTTACCATACATTGCAACCCTCAGATCAGTGCCTTTAAAAGCATAGTGATTCCCTCCGACCTTTTCTATTGCGCTGTAATTAAAAGAAAGAGAATACTTATCCGTTACGAGTTTAACATATTTGTTTTCAGGGTCAGGAAACAGTCCGATATCCACACGAAATTTCTTAAGGTCTATATGGTTTCTGTCCAGCATTTCTCTGTAGTATTCCGGTCTCCACACATTCTTAAGCAATATATCCAGCATCGGATCCTGAGACATAAGCTGAGCTACTTTTTTTAAGGGATCACCTTCCGTAGAGAATGTCCGCAGGAAATGGCCGAAACAATACCCGGCTGTTCCGTCTTTAGCAAGCACATAGTACCAGTAATCATCATAGCTCCCGACGCTTACCCTGCTCTTCCCGCGTCTTAAGATTTTTACGACCTCCCCTTTTCTTAACTTGTACAGTCTCGGAGAATTGGCCTTTGGTTTTTCCCTGATAGGAAGGCCGTCATGCAGGGAAAAACCGAATTTTAAATAGTCGGGTTTATACGAATCGGCAAACTGGTAAGCTTGTTCTTTACTGTCAAAGAGTTTCAGATTCCGGATGGGGATTTCATATTTTTCTTTCCGGCTTATTTCGATTATGTATGTTTTTCTGATTCTGGATTCGTCATTAATCTTTAATACAGTCCCGGTTTTAAAAGGAATGCCCTTTTCTGCCCACAGAACAACCCCGTATCCTAAAATTTTAACGGCACAGGATGAAAAACCAAGAACAATCATTAAAGCCAGAATTGCAGCCGAAATATTATATTTATTAAAACTCAACAATATTATCCCTCTTTAAAAACGAAGTCCAATAAAATATGAACACATAAAGCTTTTAAAGTCAACCAAACCTGTGTCTAGATTGTACCGGTATAATTTGATTATTAACCCCTTGTACTACACCAAATTAATGGATATAAATACAACTGTCAGGAGGAAAAATGAATAAACTCGATATGGTTTTTAAAAAAATAAATGCAAACAGAGAGAATATGATATCGCTCCAGAAAGACCTTACGTCGATTCCTGCAATTGCTCCGCAGAGTAAGGGAACAGGAGAATGGGAGAAGGCACAACTGCTTATAGACCGGCTTAATACTCTCGGCATAACCAATATTAATATTATAAATGCTCTGGACAAAAGGGTCCCGGACGGGAAACGTCCTAATGTCATTGCAACGATACCGGGCGAGGACGAAAATAAGAGTTTCTGGATTATGACACACATCGATGTTGTACCGCCCGGAGAAATTTCTCTTTGGGATACGGATCCCTTTATCATGGCTGTAAAGGATGACCGGCTAATCGGCAGGGGTGTGGAGGATAACCAGCAGAATATTGTAAGTTCTATTTTTGCTGTAAAGTCCATACTGGAAAGCGGATTTAAACCCGCATATACCGTAAAGCTCCTGTTCGTTGCCGACGAGGAAACAGGGTCCGATTTTGGAATAAAGTTCCTGTTGGAGAATTATAATCTGTTTAAGAAGGACGATCTGATTCTTGTCCCGGACGGAGGCAGGGCGGACGGCACCCTGATAGAAATTGCTGAAAAAAGCATTCTGTGGCTTAAATTTACTACGAAGGGAAAGCAATGTCATGCTTCCATGCCGAATCTCGGAATAAATGCTTTCGTTGCCGGATCCGAACTTGTTCTGGCACTTAATGCACTTAATGATGAGTTTAACAGACAGGATCCTTTGTTCGATCCGCCGGTATCCACATTCTGCCCCACAAAAAAAGAGGCCAATGTACCGAATATAAATTCTATCCCGGGGGAGGATGTTTTTTATCTCGACTGCAGAATTTTACCTCAGTATAATTTAGACGACGTACTTGAAAGAATACGGAAAATAATAAAATTGATCGAGAAAAAATACGGCGTCACGGTTCTATATGAAATTATTCAGAGGGAATCATCACCACCGACACCCGAAAATTCCCACCTTGTACAGGCACTTAAAAGAGCAATAAATAGAGTTTATAACGTGGATGCAGTACCCAGAGGCATAGGCGGGGGAACAGTCGGAGCGCACTTGAGGGCAAAGGGATTTGATACCGTAGTATGGTCAAAGATAGATGAAACAGCACACATGCCCAATGAGTACTGTCTTATAGACAATATGATCGGCGACTGCAAGGTAATGGCGGAAATTATGATAGAAGGATAGCAGGGTAGCAAGACAGCAGGATAGAAGGTTAATCCAGATCCAGAATAACTAAAATCCTGCCGTTTCTTAACAGATCTATGTTCTTATTACGTGACAGCAGTTTTCTGCCCGCATCGACCGAAATTATTATGTCGGTATTATTTTCCCCGTAGATGCCGCGTGCTTTTACCCGCAGCGGAAACATCCCGATACGTTTTAAAAACGGAGCTTCGTTATTCTTTCCCGTGTATACGGCAATCCCCCACTTCTTAAGAGATTCAACCCGGCACATTTCCTTTTCCGCTATGATATTCATATCCTCATCGAATATTCTCAAGAATAATGCCGGTTTCAGCTCCCCGGTGCCGGATTTTCCGAAAAGGGGCAGTTTGCCTTTTGCATATATAACCAACCCTGAAAAATTCCTCGAAGGCACAAAACCTAAAAATCTCTCTACCGGATACGGCCGTTTATGATTTATGAAAAGCCAGGCAATTCCTGTGTTTCCGTACAGCTGATATTCGTACCTTACATTAAGCGTGTCCATATTCCCGGAAACATAGGAAAACTCTCTTGTGCCATACTGTGCTGCATTCAGCAGGGAATTAAAAAGGAGCTGATTGTTCTCCACCCGGTCTTTAATCGTGGACAACGAATCAACATAGAGATTCATTATTTTACGCATAAAAATGCCGGTCACCGACTTTCGTATGTTCCTGTCGGCATTAGATCTCGCTTCCGGGAAAGTATGATTTACAAGATCCATTTTTTCGGCAAGATCCAGGAATACTGTTCCGTTTTCCCAATTATAGGTTACACGTACCTCCGGAACCGGAATTCCGGTATCCGAAAATCCTGAATAGCTTGTAAACAGGTATAACAATACGAGAAATAAAAAACCATACGGTATATAACGTTTCAACTTCTTTCCTTTAAAATATCCTTTGCCAGATTCCCCAGCCGTTTAATCCCTTCATGTATTTGCTCTGAAGAGGGGTAGGAGAAATTCAGCCGCATGGTGTTATGTCCGCCGCCGTTCGGATAGAAGGCGGAACCTATGACATAGGCCACATTTCTGTCGATTGCTTCTTTAAACATTTCATCGGTATCTATATACTCCGGCATTTTAATCCATAAAAACAAACCTCCGGCAGGTTTATACAATTCTATGCTCTCATTTTCAGGGAAAAACTCGTCTATGGAATCCAGCATTACAAGCAGTTTCTCCCTGTATATACTTATATTATCTGCTATTCTTCCTTCCATGAACTCTTTTTTCATAAAGGAATCCGCAATACTCTGCGTAAATGCGGATGTACAGAGATCGGCGGCCTGTTTTGCCTGCACAATTTTATCCATGATGGTTTCATGAGCAGTCATCCACCCCAGGCGCAAACCCGGTGAAAGTATCTTGGAGAAGGTAAATAAACCGATGACCCGGTTGCCGGTATCCATGGAAGACAGCATCGGTATCTCTTTTCCCCCATATCTCAGCCACCTGTAAGGTACATCTTCGACAATAATAAGATCAAACTCCTCCGCCAGTTCAAGAAGCTCTTTTCTTCGCTCAAGGCTTATTACCGTTCCCGTAGGATTTTGAAAATCCGGAATAGTATATATAAATTTAGGCATATTTTGATAGTACTCATTTCCGCTGCCGGCATTCGTTTTAAGTTCCTCGAGCCGCTTTCGAAGCAGTCCGGTACATATGCCGTCTCTATCCACATCGACCGTAAGAAATCTTGCGCCGTAAGTCTTAAAAGCACTTAACGCACCAAGATAACTGGGATTTTCCGTTACTACGGTGTCTCCCCTGTCTATGAACACCTTCCCGATAAGGTCTAACGACTGCTGAGACGCTGTAGTTACTATAAGCTGTTTTTTTCCGGCATCAAAACCACGCGATTTTAAAAAATCTTTCAGAGTTTCACGCAGAGACGGCAAGCCCTCTGTCGGACTGTACTGAAGCGCCACCTCCGGAATGGTTGTCAGTACGTCGCTGCAGATAGATTTTAACCTTTCTCCGGGAAAAGTGTCCGGAAAAGGAAGCCCGCCTGCAAAAGAAATAAGGCCGGGCTTACTGGTAAGTTTTAATAACTCCCTGATAATTGACCTGCTCATCCTCCTGGCACTGATCGAAAACCGGCCTGCTATTTCCATGACCTCATAACCTCTTTACAGCTTTTCCCCGAAATAAATCCCTGCCCATTCCCACCTTCCGTCGATCTCGGGATCCGCCTTAAAATCTATCTTTTTAAAGTAAAGATACCAGGTCGGTATCCTGTATGTCCATCTTGTTGTTTTTAAATATGCCTCCCTTGCATTGGAGTCGATATCAAGCTTACTTGCAACCCTTATCTTTGATTTCCTCAAAAAGGATCCTATATCAAATATTTTTGCTTTCCTGCTGTCAGTCTGCTGTTCCCAGGATTTCGTAAAGAAATTAACCTTGGCTTTATATTTAAGCAGTTTTCTCGGACTGCGCAGCCTGATTGCCCTCTTTATTTCCCTTATTAAAGTCGAAAGATTCCGTACGGTCCAACTCTTATCGGAATAGTAGAACGCCACCTTTTCCTTTATCTTTTCATGTGCATCTTCCAGACCGGGAATTTCCGAATCGGGATACTGGAGGAACTTCTTATCTGCCTGAATGGCAAGGTCCCAGTCCCCGAGTTTTTCGTACGTTTTGGCAAGATAGTAATATGTAACTCCTAAGTCTATACGGTCACTGAACCGGGCAATCAATTCTTTATAATACTCTACCTTATACTCCGGCATATCGGCAAGCTTAATAAGCGATGTGAGACAATGGAAATGTACCGATCTTCCTTTGTATAAAAGATCAGGATAGTTTTTTAATATCCTGTCGTAATAATGGATCGCAAGCGGGTATTCTTTTTTATTTTCATAGGTTTGTGCAACTAACAGCAGATAAAAGGCATCATAGGGATCGATAGGATGCCTTTCCACATAATCTGTTAAGAACAGGATCTGCTTCTCCTGCTCTCCCTTCTTAGTCAGTATATTTGCAATTCTATCGATCAGAATAAACCGCTGTTCACTGCTGGCTTTTTCATTTTTAAGCAGGTTAAACAGGTCATTTAGTTCACGCTTTTCTTCTCCGGTATTCGCTATATAAAATGAGTAATCCTTTACGGCACAGTTCGTTAAAAAGACGGAAAAGAGTACAAAAACGGAAAAAAGTAATAAGGATTTTTTAATCATGTACGGATAGCAGGCTACCATACATAATGAGAGTTGGCAAGACAACAAGCTTATGATAAACTTAGATTATCCGAGGAGGAAATAGAGGTGGGACATAAAATAACAAAAACAAAAGAGGGTCTTAGGGTTCCTTCTGACCCCATTATCCCTTTTATTATAGGAGACGGAACCGGACCTGATATATGGAGAGCTGCCTCTGCAGTTATAGGCGCAGCTGTAAAGAAAGCATACGGAAAAACAAGGGAAATCGAATGGAAAGAGATCTTTGCAGGGGAAAAGGCATACAATAAAACAGGCGAATGGCTTCCGGCGGAAACAGAAGAAGCTTTCCGCCAATACCTCGTGGGAATAAAAGGCCCGTTAACAACACCGGTAGGCGGCGGATACCGCAGCTTAAACGTAGCATTACGTCAAAAGCTTAATCTATACGTATGCCTTCGTCCTGTAAAATATTACGAAGGAGTACCATCCCCTGTTAAAAAGCCCCAGTTAATCGATGCCGTTGTATTCAGAGAGAATACGGAGGATGTATATGCGGGACTCGAGGTAGAAGAGGGCTCGAATGAAGCTCTGAAACTCAGGCATTTCTTAAGTGAAAATTTCGGCTGGGATATCAGAAAAGACTCCGGTATAGGGATAAAACCTATAAGCAGAACCGCATCGGAGCGTCTTGTAAGAGCGGCGATACAGTATGCAGTCAAATACAACAGAAAGAGTGTCACTTTTGTTCATAAGGGTAATATTCAAAAGTTTACCGAAGGTGCCTTCCGGCAATGGGGTTATGAGCTTGCAAGCCGTGAGTTCGGAGATAAAACGGCAGCGGCAGATAAAACATCAAACAAAGAAACGGAAAATAAGATAATTATTAAAGACGCTATTGCCGATATTTTTCTTCAGCAGATTCTAACAAGACCTGCTGAATTTGATGTTATTGCAACAACAAATTTAAACGGAGATTATATATCTGATGCGCTTGCCGCTCAGATCGGAGGTATCGGTATAGCACCCGGAGCTAATATAAATTACGAAACAGGACACGCAATTTTTGAAGCAACCCACGGCACGGCACCGAAATATGCCGGAAAAAATGTTGTTAATCCGTGTTCTTTAATACTATCCGGCGAAATGATGCTGGAATATATTGGCTGGAAAGAGGCGGCGGATATTGTTGATGAAAGCCTTACCAGAACCATCGCACAGCGTCATGTAACCTATGATTTTGCGCGTTTGATGGAGAATGCAAATCAGGTTTCCACATCGGAATTTGCCGGGAAAATGATTAATAATATGTAACCGTATTGATGAGAAATTCAACAAGAATCCTGATAACAGTATTTACGATTTTACTATCTCTCCTGGGTATTTTTACCTTAATTGCCGCCCAGGACGGAAAAAAAACAGAAGCTAAAGAGAAAAATGTCCCGGTACATACCGGCCCTGTGTCCGGCAATAATGCCCGCAAAGCTCCTCTTTCGTTCCGTATCACAAAAGTCTTCCCGCTGCGAAACGGCATAGAATATGCTGTCTCCGAACAAAAAGGGTTCCTCATCTCATTTGACAGGGGAACAACCTGGGAGACGAGAAATAACGGTCTTCCCAGGCGGAAGACTTATCCTCCCGGTAATTTACCTGTACGCCATTTTACCTCTGTCGGCATAGATCCCGTAGATCAAAAAAGAGCTGCAGTAACAACAAGAAGCAGTATCTATTTAACGGAAAATTACGGCATCTCATGGGAACGGATACCGCTTGGAAAACCGTTAAGAAAAAGCTCATATCTTACATCCATTGCACTTTCACCGGATAACAGGGATACAATTCTTCTCGGAACTTCATTTAACGGCTTTTTCGAAACAGACAACAGAGGTAAAACATGGACGGACATCTCAGTAAACCTGAGGTTTTTGTATCAGGGGTCCGGTTTTTACGAAGAGATCAGCGCCGTTACGTATATACCCGGTGATGCGGATAAAATATTTTTTGCATGCAGGTTTACCGGGATTCTCTATTCTTTTAATAAAAAAACCGGAAAAATATCCGAAATCACCCTTCCGGATAATAAAATACTGACCGGAATGGAAATTATCAAAACAGAATCCGGCCGGGATAATGATGAACAGAGCATGAAGGATACATGGGTTCTAAAGGTCGATTTTGTCAATTCTTCACTCTATTATTCACTATCTCAAGAGAAATGGATCACCTTAAAAAAAACACCTGCAGGAACCGCTGTAACTCTTCAGATGAAAACGGCTTTGGATTCTCCCGGCCTCGTTAACAATACAGCCGCCAGCCGAACAGCTGTTAATAATACAGCAGGCGACAGCACAGCCGCTGATAATGCAGCTTCTATTTTAAAAGATGAACGCAAAAGACTGGCTGCAGATAAATACGGCATATACATTTCCGCTCACAGAGCATCCGGAAAATATCTCGACGATCATATTAATTTTATTAAAAAATACGGGCTTAATTCTTTTGTTATCGACTGTAAGGATGATTACGGATGGCTTACATATAACTCGAATCTTAAACTCCCTGGTGAGATTCATGCGGTAAAAAGGTGGTTTAATCTTGATTCGCTGTTGAAAAAAGCTCATGCAAACGGATTGTATGTAATTGCAAGAATAGTTGTTTTTAAAGACCAGCAGCTTTTCAACTACGACAATTATAAATATGCTCTATGGAACAGTAAATCCTCAAAGCCGTGGAGATACAAAAAACAGTACAGGGATAAGGAAAGCGATGAGACAAAATGGTTCCAGCGGGAGTACTGGGTGGACCCTTATTCCGAGTTCGTATGGCGATATAATATTAATATAGCTAAAGAACTGCAGGCAAGAGGCGTGGACGAGATTCAATTCGACTATATACGCTTTCCGTCGGACGGGGATCTATCTGAAATTCGCTACAGGTATAAAAAGGAGGGAATGAGCAAAATAGATGCACTGGAATCGTTCCTTAAAATGGCGAGAGAAGCTATAAATATACCAATCAGCGCGGACATCTACGGGTTTAATGCATGGTACAGAATGGGCAACTGGATCGGACAGAGTATCGAAATGATTTCAAAATATGCGGATGTCATATCCCCCATGTTTTATCCTTCACATTTTCCGTCGGATTTTCTTAAAGATAAGGATTATATAAAAAGGGCTGAAATTATATACAACGAAGGCACGAGAAGAGCTAAAATAATAATAAACAATGCGGCTTTAATACGTCCGTTTGTACAGGCATTCCTTATCGGCAGGGAACTTGAAATGTCAAGGGATGAATACACACGTTATTTGACATCACAGATAGACGGTGCTTTAAGTGCAGCAGCCTCAGGTTTTACCCTCTGGAATGCCTCCAACAGGTATTATATGGTAACAGAACCCCTGCAACCGATAATTAACAGGGAGAGAGAAAAGAATGAAATACAGTAATAATGCTGCGATGCTCCATGCACTTGTGCTGACTATATTATTCACAGCAGCCTTTACAGGCTGCAGTACCACTCCGAAAAAGGCGGAAAAGAAAATAGAGGCAGTAAGAATAAAGCCGGTTCAGTGGGTTAATCCCGACATAGAACAGGCACGAGCCCTGCTGAAGCAGGGCTCGTATTCTTCACTTATACAGGCTATAGAAAGAATTAAATCCGCAGGCCTTACCGAAGATCCGTCAGGTTCCGAAATAGCCTATCTTGCTGAGAATCTTTATAAAATCATCTACCCGGAAATAACGGATAAACTGCCCTCCATAAAAAATCTCCGCTATTCCGGAAGGTATAAAAAATATTTTGATGATTTTTATAACTCCGGACCCGAAGAACCGTCGATAACAACTTCCGAAAGCGGTGCTGATTTCTTTAAGCTGCTTCTGCCTGCGCTGATTCTTTTAAAAAACACTGCAATACAATTCCCCGAAGACTACCTTAAAAAGATAATTTATATGCTTAAAGGTGCTTCCGGAAAAGATGTAAATTCCGTCCTTCCGCCGTACCTTACCGCTGCTGCGGATAAAGTGCTGAAAAACCGGAGTAAAGAAATAGAAAACTTAAAAAAATCACTGTCCCTGGACCCGGCCTTTTATCCGGCGAAAATTAAACTCGCCCGAATTTATACCTTGAGTTCTCCCAAATCCATGGAAACTCTTAAAACAGCAAAGAGTTTGCTGGAAGAGACTCTTAAACAAATCCCGCCTGAAGCGGATATTTATAAGATGCTTGCCCTGGCATATCTTTATATGCACGAGTACAGCAAAGCCATGGTACCTGCCGCAAAAGCACTTATGATAAGCCCCGGCCGGATCGACCTGCTCATTTTAAGAGCCCGGATTCTGAAAGACTCCGGCAGAACGGATCAGGCTATGCGAATGTACAGCCTTGTTCTTAAAATTAACCCGAAAGAAAAGGATGCACTGCTTGCAAAAGCGGAACTTCTGTTTAGCCATGAAAACAAATTGGCGGATGCTTTAACAATACTCTCGGAGGCCCGGAAGATATATCCGAAAGACCCGTCTTTCCCCGAATTAAAAGGATCTATCCTTTTAAAGGCGGGCAGGGATAATGAAGGTCTTAAAGAACTCAGCATAGCTCTGGATCTGCAGCCCGGAAGGCTGTCCGTTCTGCGGCTTCTGCTTCAGAATGCCATTTCCATGAAGAGATGGATACAGGGCGCCATATACCTCTCGCAGATACTGGAACAATCGGAAAGTGAGGATGACTTAAACCTCGCATATACGATTTTTAATAACCTCGGAGATACCCGGCAGGCTCTTGTCTATGCAGAGAAACTCTATAAATCGGAAACAAAAGAGAAATATACCGGCTTTTATGCCAGAGAACTGCATGCCGACGGGAAGGATAAGGAAGCATTACAAATAATACAAAAGGGTCTTAAAAAACTTCACAGCAGCAAAGTAAAAAGCAATCTTTACAGGTTAAGAGCATATATTACGGAAAAAACGGACAGAAAAGCAGCACTGCAGGATTTAAGAAACTCACTTCTTCTGAATCCTGATAACTTCGGATCAATAATCAAAATAGCACAGGTTTATACGAATATGCGTATGTACCGTAAGGCAACCCTGTACCTGAAACATGCCGTATCCATGCAGCCCAATAATCCCGGACTAAAAATACAGCTTAACCAGGCGGAAAGTGCAGCGGAAGATACGGGACAGAAAACAGAATAAGTGAAACCTTAAGAATAAAGGGGTTCATGAAAAGGTTAAACTATTGACTGTGAAAAGTCGATTATGATATTATGAATAATATAGCAGTAGAAGGAATATCTATGTCCGACAACACCCGGATAGGTGAAAAGATTTACTGTGCAAACTGCATACACTGCAAACTGGTCCGCATAGCGGCCGGCAATGGCAGTCAGTACTACTTGAGAGTAAAATGTGATGCGGGAAAATGGAAAAAGAAACTTGGAGAAGAGAAAGTTTACAAGTACTTTACCGTCGCGCGCAGGACAATAGATTACTGCGACGCTTATGAACCCATGGGTGATACGAAGACCTTCTTAAAAGAACTTAAAAAAAATCTACCCATAAAGGATGAGATTTACAGTTACTGATGAAAAAGACATTTATAATTCCGGTAATATTTTTAATTTTACTATTAACAGCGTGTCAGACGACCGCCGGGGAAATACCACAGAACCTCTCCCCTGCCAAGCTTTTCCAGAAAGCCCAGGATGCTTCGGAGAACGGAAATTACAAGCTTGCCATGGAATACTACCGGACATTTCAGAAAAGATATCCCGGTAATCTCGAAAAAAACCTCTGGGCTTATTATGAGATTGCTTTTCTTTATCATAAAATGAATAAGAATGATACGGCCGTTAAATTGTTTAATGAACTTATAAACAAATACGCAACGCAGGGAACAAAGGAATGGCCTCAGGCACCAAGAATTTTAGCTGAAAAAGTAAAAGCGGGAATTTTAAAAAAAGAAAATAAACAAAAACAGTAATGCACTACTCCTACTGTCCGGTCTGCGGAAAAAAGATCGAAAAATGGGATGACCAGCTTATAATCTGTTCCTCATGCGGTTATCATTTTTACCAGACTTCAAAACCAACGGCAGGAGCTGTTATTATCAGGGAAACCGGTTCCGGGAACGGAAAATATCAGGTTCTTCTTACCAGAAGAGGAATCGAACCGTTTAAGGGATACTGGGATATCCCGGGCGGATTTTTACGGAACGGAGAGGAACCGGAAGAAGGTCTGAGACGTGAAATACGGGAAGAGTTGGGGATAGATATTCTTAAATTACGTCTGTTCCATGCAGTTACCGACAGATATCCGCGTGATGATATCCCTGAAGAGGCGAATTACACCCTGTGCCTTTACTTTTTATGTACCATAGATGATTCGAAAAAGCTAAAAGCCGAAGATGATATCACCGAATCGGAGTGGTTCTCCCTTGACAGCCTTCCATTCGACTTATCATTTAAGGAAAACAAAAAGACTCTGGATAAGGTTAGGCGGTATCTTCCGGAAAAGGGCATAGATTTCTGACAGGGCAGCTGTCACAGGCGGGTTTTCCGGCCCTGCATATATACCTTCCGTGAAAATTAACGGCATAGGAAAACCGGGTCTGTTCGGATTCGGGAATAAGATTTTTAAGTTCACATTCGATTTTATCAGGCTGTTTTTCCTTTGAAAAACCAAGACGGGCGGCAACACGTTTTACATGAGTATCTACGATAACAGCAGGTAATGCAAAACAGTTTGCCGCCACAACATTTCCTGTTTTCCTGCCCACTCCCGGGAGAGAGGAAAGCTCCTCTACTGTTTCCGGCAATCTGCCATTGTAGTTTTCCATTATAATTTTCGAAACATTTATCAGACTCTTTGCCTTATTTCGAAAAAAACCGGTAGGTCTTATTATACTCTCCAGTTTCTCCCTGTCTGCTTCAGCCATTTTCTTAAAGTCCGGAAATACCTTAAACAATTCCGGAGTAACCCTGTTGACTCTCGCATCCGTACACTGTGCCGCAAGAATTGTGGCAATCAACAATTCGAAGGAATTCCTGTAGTTCAGCAGACACCGGGCATCGGGAAATTCCTTCTTGAGTATTTCATATACTTTTAAGGCCCTTTCTCTTTTTTCTCTCTCTGAAGAATTCATCTATTTCCTCCGTATCCATAGCATTTAAAATATCATCGCTTTTAAGCCATGCCTTCTCTGCCATTTTTACTCCGTACTTAACATCGGAAAAACCTTCTTTAGAATGTGCATCGGTATCGATAGAAATCATAATGCTTCGTTCCCCGGCTTTCTTTAAAAATTCCCAGTCCGGGTCCAGCCTGTGAGGGTTGCAATTATGTTCCAGGACCGTTTTATTGGCAGCCAGTTCATCGAGGATTTTACCCTCATTGTAAGGATATCCCCTGCGGGAAAGAAGGAGCCTCCCGGAGATATGACCCAATACGGTAAGATACGGATTTCTTATGGCGGAAACGAGGCGATTTGTAGCTTCTTCTTCCGTCATATTAAGACCGGAATGTATGGAACCGATAACGAAATCGAGCCTGCTTAAAATCTCATCACTGTAATCCAGGTTCCCATCCGGCAGTATATCGGATTCTATGCCGCAAAATATCTTAAAAGGGGCAAACTCCCGATTCAGCGTTTTTACTTCATCCAGCTGCAGCATAATCTCCGGTTCGGACAGGCCTCCGGCATAAAACGCCGACTGTGAATGGTCGCTTAAGCAGAGGTATAAATACCCCCCGGAGATACAAGCCTCCGCAAGTTCTTTTATGCCGCAGGAACCGTCCGAATAGTTAGAATGCACATGCATCATTCCTTTTATATCGGAATTCCGCACAAGCAGAGGAATTTCATCTTTTGCCGCAGCTTCTACCTCTTCATAGCCCTCGCGCAGTTCAGGAGGAATCCATGCCAGACCGAGTGTTTTATATATCCCGGCCTCGGTTCTTATGTTAATTCTTTCACCATTATTAAAAATACCGTTTTCATTTATTTCAAGTCCCGAATTTTCAGCGAATTTTTTTAAAACCGCATTGTGCTTCCTTGAGCCCGTAAAATACCGGAGAGCTGCGGGATAGGAAATCTCATCCGCCATCCGGAAATCCACCTGCAATCCTTCTCTTTTTATCGAAACCTTCGCAGAACCGGCCTTTTTTGAGAATTTAAATACATCCCCGGTACCCGAATCTGTATCTGTATCTGCAAGCGATGCTGCTGTTTCCTCTATAAGAGATATGTCCTTACCTGTCCCCTCTTCCGGCATAAGCAGTATATCTATGCTCTTAAAGGCAGTTTTCCCTCTTCTTAAACTCCCCGTAACATCTATACGTTTAAACAGACCTTTGCTTTTAAGGGAAGCCACTACTTCGCGGGCGATATCTTCGGCCTCAGGGAGAAGGTGCATCTCGCTATTCTTCCTTATAAAATCTATTGCCGACAGAATCTTTTTCTGACTTTTCTGTCCGAAACCTTCAAGGACTGACAGTCTGTTCTCCAGGCAGGCATATTCCAATTCTCCGAGACTGGCAATACCCAGCTTTTCCCATATTACCCTTACCTTTTTCGGCCCCATTCCGGGGATTTTAAGAAGGTCCTCGATGCTTTCTGGAAAAGAATCTTTTAGTTCCTTAAGAACAGAAGACTTTCCGGTTCTTAAAATCTCCTCTATAACCGAGGCTATCTGTTTTCCGATTCCTTTAATCTCCTGCAGTCTGTTTTGTCTGCAGAGTTCTTCAGCGTTTACGTTTATTCTTTCCAGAACTCTTGCAGCCTGGGCAAAAGCTCTTATTTTAAAGGGATTTTCACCCTTAAGTTCTTTAAAAACAGAAATCTTTTTAAGCACGGCAGCAATATTTTTATTATCCATACTTTTTTTCTCCGCATAAAATCATTTCCGGCCATCATTATAACTTACTCCGCACTATTTTGGAAATATAATGATAAAAACAGTGGAAAATAATACAATAAATCTATTATAATATAGTTTAACAAAGTAACGAAAGGAGGTTATTCTGACAGGCCAGGAATCACGAAGAAGACTGATACTATCTATACTGCAGGATGAAATAGTTCACAACCAGGAAGAACTTCAGCAGAGGCTTAAGCTTGCAGGCATAGATGTAACACAGGCTACACTTTCACGGGATTTAAAGATGCTGGGTATTGCAAGAATTCCCGATGCTGCAGAAGGCTATATTTATGCTGTAAAGCGGGAAATGGAAAAGATACCCGAGCCTTTTATAAGAGATGATATAAAACGCGGAATTGTAAAGGTGCAATTCTCCGGGAACCTTGCAGTAATAAAAACAAAACTAGGTCATGCAACCGGTGTCGCCTTTGCAATTGACGAGCTTAATCTACCCGAAATTATCGGTACTCTGGGAGGGGAAGATACACTGCTGGTCGTTCTAAAGGAAGACACAGACAGACAGAAATTCCTCAAGGCCCTTTTAGATTAAATGCCCTGATACAACATTCATTCTGATGGAAACAGAGTGTAACCTGCTTGACGATGTGTCTAAAAATATATATATTCGTTTTCTGTCAGGACGGGATGTAGCCTAGGGGCTAGGGCGCCTGCTTTGGGAGCAGGAGATCGGAGGTTCGAATCCTCTCATCCCGAGATACGTCCATAGCTCAGCTGGATAGAGCAACAGCCTTCTAAGCTGTGGGTCGCAGGTTCGAATCCTGCTGGACGTGTAGGATATAAAACTTGACAAAAAGCCATTATTTTTGCATATTGTGGCAGCATTACATGATCTTTTTCATAACATATGGTGGGTGTAGTTCAATAGGCAGAGCACCAGACTGTGGATCTGGTTGTTGTGGGTTCGAGCCCCATCACCCACCCGAGGCTTAAATATATAAGCAGGCTGAAGCAGTTAGTCTGAATTGTCAATTGAGTGTTCTGTATATATTAAGTACAATGCGTCCGTAGCTCAGCTGGATAGAGCGCCGGACTTCGAATCCGTAGGTCGCAGGTTCGAGTCCTGCCGGGCGCGGATATATTGTGGGCCGTTAGCTCAGCTGGGAGAGCAGCAGACTCTTAATCTGCGGGTCGAAGGTTCGATCCCTTCACGGCTCATAAAGGCTTAAGGTCGATATTGACCTTAAGCCTTATAACCGATATAATGCAAGCGAGAGTGGTGAAATTGGCAGACACGCCAGACTTAGGATCTGGTGCCTTAAAGGCATAAGGGTTCGAGTCCCTTCTCTCGCACTTATTATCAGTACCGGATTTAAAAGGTATTTTATCGGTTATGGAAATACAGGCGGGAATAGCTCAGTGGTAGAGCTCCACCTTGCCAAGGTGGACGTCGCGGGTTCAAGTCCCGTTTCCCGCTTAATAAATTAAGAAGCGATCCGAAAGATGGGTCGCTTTTTCTTTACTTTTTTAGATAAAACCTGTTATAAAAGCTTTATTACACGTATAATAATAGGTATAAGGAGTCAGAGGTGGATTTAAAAATAAAAACTGAGATGCTGGAAGATTCGGCAGTAAAATTACAGATAAACGTTCCGGTCAATGAGATAGAAAAGGAATACAACTCTCTTGTCGGGGAGTACTGTAGAAAAGTACAGGTAAAGGGATTCCGAAAGGGCAAAGTGCCTCCTGCCGTACTTATAAGGAAATTCGGTTCTTCCCTGCTCGAGGAAACGGCTGAAAGAATAATAGAGCACAGTGTAACTCAGGCTCTGGAAAATGCGGAAAAAAAACCGCTTTCTTACGGAACCCCGGATGTAAATGCCGAAGAGAAACTTGAATTAGGCAAAGATTTTTCCTTTACCATTCAGTACGATACATTCCCGGAAATAGAAATAGGCGAATATAAAAACATAGAGCTGGAAGAACTGGAAACAAAGGTATTAAAAGCGGATATCGACAGGGAATTAAAAGTACTCCAGGATCAGAACGCACTTGTTATCGAAAAGAAGAAGCCTGTAGTAGCAAAGGATGATATTGTTACTATCGATTATTCGGAGGTAGATGAGAAAGAAGAGGAGCTTCCGAATACAAAACGGGAATCCTTCGTTTTTCAGGTAGGTACGGGATACAATTTATATAAGGTCGACGATGATATAATAGGAATGGAAAAAGATGACGAGAAGATTATAAAAAAGACATACCCCGATGATTTCGAAACAAAAGAACTCGCCGGAAAAACGATTAACCTGAAAATTAAAATTCGAAATGTTAAAGAAAAACAGGTACCGGAAATAAACGACGAACTGGCGCAGGACATAAGCGATAAATACAAAACTTTAGAAGATCTTAAGAAAGATATTAAGGAAAAACTGAAAAGCTCAGCCGAAACGGTAATAAGGAATAAAAAAATAGCAGCGATATTGGAAGAGATCATTGCTCATTCTAAAATTTCCGTTCCCAAGGCAATGATCGATTTTGAGCTTTCTTCACGATGGGATAATTTTGTGGCACAATTCCAGGCGGATGAAGCAGCTGTTTTAAAAGTACTTGGAAGAGATGGTAAGACTAAAGAAAATCTCCTGGAAGAATGGAAACCTGCAGCGGAAAAGGGATTAAAAGAGGCCCTTGTAGTGCATGAACTCATAAAGAAAGAAAAAATAGAGGTTTCCGATGAAGAAGCGGATGAAGCGATAAAAAAAGAAGCAGAAACAAACAATATGTCTTTTGAAGATTTAAAGGGAAGATTTACAGGCAATAAGCTTATGGATAACCTGAAGGATGATATTGCAAAGAAAAAACTCTTTGACCTGCTTATTAAGAACGCCGTGATAACAGGGAAAAAGAAGGTTAAATTTCTGGACTTACAACAGGGAAACTATTAAATTCTCAAAAAGCGAAAGGGAATTAACATATGAACGAACAGGCGAACAATCTTGTACCGATAGTCATAGAACAGACAAGCAGAGGGGAACGGTCTTACGATATCTATTCGAGACTGTTAAAAGACAGAATAGTTTTTGTAGACGGTGAAATCGTAGATATTACTGCGGATTTAATCGTAGCCCAGCTGTTATTTCTCGAATCTCAGGATCCTGAAAAGGATATTCATATCTATATAAACAGCCCGGGCGGTTCCGTAACAGCAGGACTGGCAATTTATGATACCATTCAGTATATAAAGCCGGATGTCAGCACAATCTGCCTTGGCCAGGCTGCATCTATGGCCGCACTTCTACTCTCCTGCGGATCCCCGGGCAAACGTTTTGCACTTCCGTCATCACGAATTCTTATTCATCAACCCTGGGGTGGCGTTTCCGGCCAGGCTGCCGATATTGGTATACAGGCACGTGAAATAGTTCGTGTAAAGAAGCTAATTATAAGTTATTTCGCCCTGCATACCGGTAAAAGTGAAAAAACAGTGGCAAAAGATCTGGAGCGGGATTACTATATGTCTGCGAAAGAAGCAAAAAATTATGGAATCGCGGATAAAGTTTTAATAAGGGGAGAAAATGGGAAGAGTAGCAAAGAATGACGGACAAAAAGTCTGTTCTTTCTGCGGCAAGAGTGCAGATTCTGTTCGGCGGCTTATAGCGGGACCCGGCGTATATATATGCGACGAATGTGTTAATGTCTGCAAACATATCCTGGATGAAGAAGACGAGGTTTTGGCTTCCGAATTCCAGGAAGACATACCAAAGCCCAAAGATATCAAGGAATATCTGGATCAGTACGTTATAGGGCAGGAACAGGCAAAAAAAGTACTTTCGGTTGCCGTATATAATCACTACAAAAGAATTTCCATGGGACACAAGATCGAGAAGGATGTGGAAATCGAGAAATCGAACGTTCTGTTAATCGGGCCTACCGGGACAGGGAAGACCCTGCTTGCACGTACTCTCGCAAAAAAACTAAAAGTGCCTTTTGCAATCGCAGACGCAACAACGCTTACCGAGGCAGGTTATGTTGGGGAGGATGTGGAAAATATCCTTCTTAAACTCATTCAGAATGCCGGAAACAATATACCGACAGCAGAAAAGGGAATCATATATATAGATGAAATCGACAAGATTGCAAGAAAAGGCGAAAATGTTTCCATTACACGCGATGTCTCCGGTGAGGGAGTACAGCAGGCCTTATTAAAGATAATCGAAGGAACCGTAGCTTCCGTCCCTCCCCAGGGAGGAAGGAAGCACCCGAACCAGGAAATGCTACGGATTAATACGAATAATATCCTCTTTATATGCGGCGGTGCTTTTGTAGGACTGGATAAAATGGTGGAATCAAGAATATCGCAGCATCCTATGGGTTTCGGCGCGGATATTAAACCGGCCGATGAAAAGGATCTTATAGAACTATACTCACACCTTCATCCGGATGATCTTATAAGGTACGGACTTATACCGGAATTTGTCGGGAGGCTACCCCTGGTCGTAACACTCGGAGATCTGGACATCGAAGCACTGAAGAAAATCGTAACCGAACCGAGGAATTCCGTAGTAAAACAGTATAAAGCCTCCATGAAACTCGATGATGTCGAACTTGAATTCCAGGAAGATGCGATCGAGGAAATCGCCAGGAAAGCGGTAAAACGAAAAACCGGTGCAAGGGGATTACGTTCTATCGTGGAAGAATTGATGATAGATATTATGTATGATATTCCTTCCATCGAAGGAAAGAAAAAAGTAATTGTAACAAAAGATGTAGTGGAAAAAACAAACAAACCGGAAATAATTATTATCGGAGAAAAGAAAACTGCATGAAAATCTTTTCAAAAAAGACGGAACTCCCTCTGGTTCCTTTGAAAGACCTTGTGGTTTTCCCGGGAATGATTGTTCCCTTCTTTGTCGGCAGAAAAAAATCCATACAGGCAGTGGAAACGGCCAATAAACAGGGAAGACTACTCTTTGTTGCACCGCAAAAAGATACTGCAGTGGAAGAACCCGGAGAAACCGATATATATAATATCGGAACAATTGTTCATATTCTGCAGATGCTGAAACTTCCCGACGGAACTATCAGACTGCTTGTCGAGGGAAGTCAGAGGGCAAAGATTCTTAAATATCTGCAGAAAGACAGATATCTCAAGGTAAATATAAAACCCATAGATAACAATCATGAATTAACATCGACAATATCGGCTTTGATGAGAAACATCACCAGGGAATTCAATAAATATTCAAATCTCTATAAAAAAATACCTTCGGAAATTATTAACTCCATAGACAGAATTGAAACTCCGAATAAATTAGTAGATACAATTGCCGCAAATATTCCTTTAAAGATCGAAAAAAAAGTTGAACTTTTATCAGAATCCAGTACGGGAAAACGGCTCGAACTCTGCATTAACATTCTTATATCTGAAAATGAAGTTCTTCAGCTGGAAAACAGGATTAACGATAAGGTACGAAAAAAACTGGAGAAAACCCAGAAAGAGTATTTCTTAAATGAACAGCTTAAAGAAATTCAGAAAGAACTTGGCGCCGATCAGAATGATCCTTCCGGCGCAAAGGAACTGGAAAAGCGGCTTAAAGACAAGAATCTGCCCGAAGATGTATGGTTTAAATGCGAAAAGGAACTTAAACGGCTCTCACGAATGCAGCCTATTTCGCCCGAATCTGCCGTTCTCCGTACATATCTGGAATGGATAGCAGACCTTCCATGGAAAGAATCGACTCAGGATAATAAAAATATAGATATAGCGCAGAAACGGTTAGACGAAGATCACTACGATCTAAAGAAAGTCAAAGAGAGAGTTCTCGACTTTATTGCCGTACGGCAGTTAAAGGGAAAGGTCAAAGGTCCTATTTTATGTTTTGTCGGACCTCCCGGAACCGGCAAAACATCACTCGGAAGATCGGTAGCGCGTTCATTAGACAGAGATTTTGTCAGAATTTCTCTGGGCGGTGTACGTGACGAAGCAGAAATAAGGGGACACAGAAAGACATACGTAGGGGCTCTTCCGGGCAAGATTATTCAATCGATGAAGAAAGCAGGTACACGGAACCCTGTATTCTTGCTCGATGAAATAGATAAAATGAGTGCAGACTTCAGGGGAGACCCCGCTTCCGCTCTGCTTGAGGTTCTTGATCCCGAACAGAATTCCACCTTTGTCGATCACTATCTGGAGGTGCAGTACGACCTTTCCGATGTAATGTTTATTACAACGGCTAATTCCGTACATAATATACCGTACGCTCTGCGGGACAGAATGGAAGTTATCAATATTCCGGGATATACGGAGTATGAAAAACAGAAAATAGCAGAGCAATTCCTTATAACCAAGCAGCTTACGGAAAACGGCCTGGAATGGGCGGATATAAAATTTCATAAAACAGCCATACTTAACCTTATACGCTTCTATACTATGGAAGCCGGAGTTAGAAATCTAGAACGCGAGATAGCGAATATTTTAAGAAAAATTGCACGAAAAGCGGTAAAAGCGGGGATTAATGAAGAAACAAGCACGAAAACCGGGAAACAGTTTCGTATACAGATCACTGCAAAAAGTTTAAAAAAGTATCTGGGGAAAGAGATGTTTCACGAGACAATGTTCTGCAAGGACACAAAACCGGGGCTTGCCTACGGGCTTGCATGGACAGAAGCCGGCGGTATGATGCTTGCCGTGGAAGTAGCAATTTTAGAGGGGAAAGGTGAACTTCTCTTAACGGGAAGCTTAGGTGATGTAATGAAAGAGAGCGCCCAGACAGCTCTTTCGTTTTTACGGGCCCATGCCGGACAGTTTGATATTGCAGGTGATTTTACACGGGACAAGGATATCCATGTACATGTCCCGGAAGGGGCTATACCGAAAGACGGTCCCTCTGCCGGCATCACCATAACATCCGCCCTTCTCTCTGCCGTAACAGGCATACCGTTAATACCCGGATATGCAATGACAGGAGAGGTAACACTGACCGGCAGAATACTCCCCATAGGCGGGGTTAAAGAAAAGGTTCTGGCAGCCCACAGGAATAAAATGAACCATCTTCTCATGCCCGAACTTAACAGGAAAGACATAGAAGAACTGCCCAAAGAAGTGCTTGCATCGATAGATTTCGTATTTGCCGATTCCATTATGGACGCACTCGACGAACTGTTTCCGCCCAATACATGGAAGGAAAGAAAAGAAAAGGAAAAATCAGCTTAAGCCTTAATCGAAAGCCGAATAAAAGACAGATTTATTCCGCCTTAACTTTATTCCTCTTTAACCAGACGTGCAAAAGAAGCTCCGAAATTCTCTCCTGCTTTCAGATCCTCTGCCGCCGGTCTTCCGATAAATGTGTAAGAATCCGTAAGTTCCCACTTTGCCCCTTCGGTTAATTTTTCAAGTTCACGAAGGGCTCCTCCGCTCCAGCCGTAACTTCCGAACATTGCCATTTTCTTATTCCTGATCCTTTTATGCACAGCCGCACCAACAGCCTGAGCCATGGGCGGAAAAAGCGATGCTTCATAAGTCGGAGCTCCTATCATAACTCCCCTTTTTGTCCACAGCGAAGGCAGGATATAACTGGAGTGCGTCCTTGCCACGTCGAATATCTCTACAGGAATGCCTTCTTTAGAGATGCCCTGAGCTACTGCATTCATCATCATCTCCGTATTCCCGTACATCGAACCGTACAGAAGTGTAATTCCGGCTTCTGTTTTACCCGCAGCATATTCCGCCCATTTCTTATATAACTTTACAATTTCAGCCGGATTTTTCCGCCATACAAGACCGTGTGACGGCGCAATAACGGCAATATCCACATCCTTTAATTTATCAATTGCCTTTAAAACCGGGTTTGAAAATTTTGCAACTATATTAACATAGTACCTTAGAGACTCTTTTTTATAAAAATCTATATTTCCGCATTGATCATTAAATATTGTACCCTGCAGTGCACCATAGCCCCCGAACCCGTCACATGAGAATAGAATTCTATTTTTTCTCTCATAGGTCATCATTGTCTCCGGCCAGTGGACAAAGGGAGTATGGTAAAAGACAAGCTCTGTTTTTCCCAGGATAAGCGTTTCTCCGTCTTTAACCTCGATTACATTGTCCGTAATGCCATAGAAAGTTTCCAGCATCTTTTTAGTTTTCGGAGTGCCAAGTATCCTGCATTGCGGAGCCATTTTCCTTAAAATCTGAAAAACACCGGTATGGTCGGGCTCCATATGATTTATAACAATATAATCGAGATCACTCAACTTAACCTTTTCGCTGATATTATCAAAAAAAGTATCGGTTTTAATTGCCTTCGACAGGTCGATTATAACTTTTTTTTCGTCGATAATGAGATAGGAATTATATGTAACACCTTCGTCCGTAATAGGCCACATCCCTTCAAAAAGGTCCGTAGTCCTGTCATTTACTCCGATCCAGTATATATCGGGTTTAATTTCGATTGCCGGCATAATCAGCTCCTTTCCGTATATTTTTCCACATAGCTTATACGCTCCCCGACCGGAGGATGTGATGAAAAAAACAGTTTTACCCAGACAGGAGGATAAGCATCGGATAAATTTCTATCTGCGAGTTTTGCAAGCATGCTTATAAAAGATTTTTTATCACCCGTATATTTAAGTGCACCCATATCCGCTTCATATTCGAATCTTCTGGAGATATAGTTTGATACTATTCCGAACAGCACACTGACAAGCCCGAAAATGAGCATAACCGTAAACAGGGCGGGAAGAATACCGGTTCCCCCGTTAAAAAAGGAAGGGTAGTAACGGAGAAGAACGATATGTATAAACGATGATATAATTATTGTTTCCGCAAGGTTTATAAACATAAGCTTGATAATATGGTTTTTCTTTCTGTGCGCCGCCTCATGGGCTATAACCGCACTTATCTCGTTAAGAGTGTAATTCTCTATTAAATTGTCATAAAGTACGATCCTTCTCGTAGAACCCATTCCCACAAAGAAAGCATTATCATGCGATGTTTTCTTAGATGAATCTTCCCTGTAAAAACCGAGGACCTTAAGTCCGGCACGGCCGAGTACCGATTTTAATCTCCGCGTCAGATTCTCATCCTCTATAGGTGAATATCTGTGAAAGAGAGGAAGTATCACGACAGGGAAAATCAGTGCAAGTATGCCCTGAAAAACAAAGAGTATCAGTGCAAAGAAAATCCACCAGAATATGCCGGAAACATTAACAACCCACCCGAAGAGCATCAATACAATCCATGCAAGTATAATTTCCAGTATCAAACCCTTACCTGAATCTGCAAACCACCCTCCTATCCCCTGCCTCATAAAACCGTATTTCTTTTCCAGAAAATATCCTGACATAAGCGAGGGTACAAGAGATACAATCTGCGCTGCCATAACAATCAGAAGACTCCACAGTAAAAACTGAAGAACAGGGAGCAATCCGGAAAAAGTTCCGTACAGGGTACTGCCAAAATGCATAAACAGCGCCGCAGCGAGTGCCGTAAATTCCAGAGCCATTGTCACTAATGCCCAGAACCTTTTCTCCGTATTGTAGGCCTTTGCCTTCTGTTGACGATTCTTATCAAGAAGCGGGTGCATCTCCATATTAATTTTAAATATCCCTCTGTAATTAAATTCTCAAAACCGTTTTAAGCTTTTTAATGCCCGTAATTAAGGCCGAAACTTGCCTTGCTATGACCGGAAAGTGTTATTGCCCGGTCCACACCTGCTGCTCCGCACCATTTCTTCCAGGCAAAAGGCAGGTCCATTACAAAACACGCCTGCCTTTATTACAGCATCTATCCTGAAATATTCCCCCTGTTAAGAAGTTCATAAGGATCAAATATCTTCTTTAAATTATGCATCTGTTTAAGTCCTTTCCTTCCGTACATTATTTTAAGAAGTTCGACTTTTAACTTTCCGATTCCATGTTCCGCAGATACGGTACCTCCCATGGCAACCGCTTTTGCCGCCCATTTTCTGTACAGCTCTTTTCCCTTATTATAATCATTCATATTTTTCGGAAGTATATTGATATGAATATGGTTGTTCCCTATATGTCCGAATTTTACAAACTCAAGTCCTGAATTCTCAAGATCGTTATTGTACATTTCCATTACAGCCTTAAGTTTATCATCAGGCACCGCCATATCCGTTCCGAGTTTGGTTATTTCCGGAAACTTTTTCCTGCGTCTGTCTATAACCATGTTTACCGCCTCGGGAACCGCATGACGAAAGCATTTTAACCGCTCTATTTCCCCGGGATTACAGGCAGCCCATATTTCATTCCCATCACCCCCGGCTTTTTCCGCCATCTCCATGGTATTTACCGCTGCCTGTTCCATCTCCCCTTCCGTATTAACATGAAATTCAACATACAGAGCACATACATCTACCGGCCTGATATCAGGCAGCCTTGCAAAGGCAGGATTTAAGAATTTCTGCTGTTTAAGAAAATTTATAGAACAGCGGTCGAAATATTCTATTGCAGCCGGCTTTGATAACAGCTTTAAGGCCGAAGCATCCCGGAAACACCCTGCAAGCTCGACAGCATTATCATCATCAGGCAGAAAAATCATCAAACCCCACACAACCCGGGGCAAAGGGGAAAGAAGTATTTCCACCTCCGTAATAACACCAAGCGTTCCTTCGGACCCGATAAAAAGGTCTATTATGTCCATATCTTTTTTGACAAAAAGACCTGCCGCATTCTTAATCTCCGGCATGGCATATTCCGGAAGCCTGCCGGAAAGGACAGTACCGGAATCGGTTTTCAGGGTAAAGTCCAGTCCCCCGGCCCTGTGAATTCCCCGCTTTACATAAACACCGGAACCATCTGCAAACACAACCTTAAGTCCGCATATATGATTCCGCACAGAACCGTAGAGAAAAGAGCGCGAACCGGATGCATTATTTGCCGCCATCCCGCCGATAGAGGCTGTTGTTTCCGTAGGATCCGGCGGGAAAAAATAAGCGTTCTTTTTCCTCCCGGAGACAAATATTTTCCACTCATTCAGAGATTCTCTGTCCCAATTGTCCGTGTCTGTGCTTCCCGTTCCGATTACATTATTTATACCCTCTAAAAGGACCCCGGGCTGTACCTTAAGAATATATTTATCTTTATTCACTGACAGGCCTATACCTAAAATTTTATTCATTCTGCTTAAGTTAAGTATGTGACCCTCCAGAGGTACCGAACCTCCGGTTATGCCTGTCCGTCCGCCCTGAACTGTTACCGGAATATGTTTCTTATACAAGGCAGCCAGTATCTCCCTTACATCCTCTTCGCAGCGGGGGAAACTTATTGTCTCTGCATTACCAGCCAGTCTCGATTCATCCTTGAGGTAATCCGAATAATCCGGTCTGATTTTATAGATATTTAATTTATTCTCACCGGAAGCCATTTAAATCCTTTGGTCTGACATACTATAATCCTTATTATTATACATTATAACCCGGTTTGGAAAACCATCTGATATACAGTCAGGAAAAACAATTTTCGAATTTTTCATTTCTATGGAAGCAGTTCCGGGTATTGCTGCAAGTAATCCGCTGCCGGGACAGAGAAACTTCTTCAGCACCTTCAGTTTTCATTATTTCATCTCTGCAATCATTTTTTTGTGAATTAAGTAGCAATAATGAATATCCTTTTGATTTTTTATTGACAGAATAATGAATTTATATATAATTAGGGTGAAACAATGATTAATCATCGGGGTAGTAAGCCGGCGTATAATCAATTTTATTTAATAGAAAGAGGATCAAATGTTTGGGAAAGAAAAAAAGGGTCTTAAAAATCTGTCGGTGAGTTCACG
>JAADHF010000135.1 GCA_013151965.1 Spirochaetota bacterium | reverse complement strand
AGCTGTGGAAGATCTTTCTAAAAAGGGAATAGGAATACTAATTACGGATCATAATGTGCGGGACACTCTGGAAATAACACACCGTTCATATATAATTAATTTAGGGGAGATATCTGTAAGCGGAACAAAGGAAGAACTGCTGAAAAGTGAAATTGCAAGAGAGGTGTATTTGGGCAGATCTTTTCAGATGTAAAAAGAAATATTTAAAAAATATTGACAAAAGCGGTTTTCCTGTTTCAAAATTATAAGTAGATTAGTTTAAGAGGAAATAAGGTGCAAACACAACGGCCTGTACTAAGGCAGGAACAAAAATTAAGAATGACTCCACAGCTTTACCAGGCAATCAGGATGATGGCAATGCCTATACAGGATTTAAGGCAGACTATCCGTGAAGAACTGGAAAAGAATCCTGCTCTTGAAATAGTGGAAGACAAAACTATAGTGTCCCTGGATGATATACGAAACCAGAACAGGGATGATCCACAGGACTATTTTGATGATTCTTCCGATACGGGTTATTCCAACAGCCGGAGAAATACGGGGGAAGACAAAAAACGGAAATTTATGGAGGGGGTACTCTCCAGACCCGAATCACTGCGCGAGCATCTGATATGGCAGTTAAGGCTGCAGCCTCTTTCGGATGCTGAATATAAAATAGGGGAATTAATTATAAGGAATCTGGATGATAACGGTTTTCACATAGAATCTCCCGAATCTCTTGTTCCGGAAAGTGATTATAAAACGGTAAAACGGTTAATAGAAATAATTCAGACTTTCGACCCTGTCGGTGTGTGTACAAAAGACTACAGAGAGGCGATACTGGTACAGATAAGGAACCATCCCGATCCGTATCCGGGCAGTTATGAAGTTGTGGATAAGTATCTTAAACTGCTGGAAAAGGGTAAATACAAAGAAATCAGTAAGAGTATTCATAAAAGTGAAAAAGATGTGGAGGCAATACGCAGTTTTTTACGTGCTCTGGAACCAATGCCGGGCAGGAAATATTCGAACGAACCTCCCAGGTATGTTATTCCCGATGTGCTTGTTAAACATAAGGATGGTGATTTTATTATCGTCATAAATGACGAAGAGATACCTGTCCTGTCAGTTAACCCTTTCTTTACCGAACTCGATGATAAGAAAAAGAAAGAAAAAAAGAGTAAAAATGTCAATGATTTCGTAAAGAGCAATGTCCGGAATGCCAGATGGTTTATAAAGAGCATTCACCAGAGAAACGCCACTCTTTTAAAAACATGCAAAGCAATTATCGAGTTTCAGCGGGAATTCTTTCTTAAAGGGCCCAAGTATCTTGCGCCTCTTACTTTAAAGGATATAGCAGGAGATATAGGCGTGCATGAAGCCACGGTATCCAGAATTACCAATGGTAAATATATGCAGACCGAATGGGGCATTTATGAGCTGAAATATTTTTTCTCCAATTCAATTACAGGACCGGGATCTACCGGGTCGAAATACTCAAAAGAGGGTGTTAAACAGATTATAAAAGAAATAATCGAAAAGGGAGGAGGCGGAAAAAAGTTGTCGGATAAAAAAATATCGGAAATTCTTGCCAACAGAGGTATAAATATTGCGAGAAGGACTGTTGCAAAGTACCGCAAGGAACTTGATATAGAATCTTCTTACAGGAGATGAAAAATTAAAAAAAACCAGGAGGGAACATGAAAGTCGAAGTCAGGGGAATACATCTTACCGTTACTGAAAGAATGAAGAGTTTTATAGATAAAAAAGTGGGCAGAATTGATTTTGCAAAGGATCTTATAGTTGATTTACTCGTTCGGCTTTTAAGAGAGGGAAGCGGTTTTAAATGTGAAGTAACAATAAATTTTCGCTGGGGCAATGCAACGCATCTGGAAGTGGACTGTTATGATATATATGAAGGAATCGATAAACTTTTTGATAAAATGGAAGTAAAAATTAACAGGGAAAAAGGGAAAATACAGGAACATAAGCGGTCGGATTCGGAAGCATCTTAAGCGGAACAAAGTATTTAAGATATGGATAAATTTAGAATTCTTGATTTACTGGAGCTTGATCTAAAAGAGAATGATGCACTGGAACTTTCATGCATAGAAGGAAGGCCCGGGCTGGTGAGGGAGATTACCGTTCCTGCCATTAACAGGCCCGGACTTGCTTTAAGCGGATTCTATGATAACTTTGCCCATCAGAGAATTCAGATCTTCGGCAGAGGCGAAAGCGCTTATTTACGGAAGCTGGCCAAAGAAAAAAAGGCAGACACGCTTGAAAAATTCTTCAGCTACGAAATTCCCTGCTGTGTGTTTACAAGTAATCAGAATCCGACGGATGATTTTATAAGGTTATCCGAAAAGGCCGAATGCCCTCTGCTGCAGACAGGACTCTCATCGTCGGATTTTGCCATGAGGCTTATGCGGGTGCTGGGAAACGTTTTTGCACCTAAAAAAGTCGAACACGGCGTGCTTGTGGAGGTGTTCGGCATAGGTATTCTTATAATGGGTGACAGCGGCGTGGGTAAAAGTGAAACTGCGCTGGCTCTGATCGAGAGAGGGCACAGACTGGTAGCCGATGATGTTGTTGAAATTCGCCGCATAAGCGGCAATATACTGATAGGTACAGGTGCAAAGATTGTAAGCCACCATATGGAGATACGCGGCCTTGGTATTATAAACATAACACATCTCTTCGGAGTGGGAGCTATCCGGGATAGAAAACAGGTACAATTAGTAGTGCATCTCGAGGAGTGGGATTCTTCCAAAGCGTATGACAGGCTGGGTGAATCGGAAAATACAGTGGAAATTTTAGAAGTGCAGGTACCTTATCTGTTGATCCCTGTAAGGCCGGGCAGGAATATTCCGGTAATAATAGAGACTGCGGCAATGAATGAAAGGCTTAAGAAGATGGGTTATTACTCTGCAAAAGAGTTTAATAAGAATGTTATCAAGTGGCTCGAATCGGAAAGTGCAAGAGCGGCATTTCTGGATGATAAATAACATATATGAAGGAAAAAGAGATAATCATAAAAAACCGGGCGGGAATACATGCGCGTCCTGCGGCATTATTGGTGAAAACAGCAAATGAATTCAGTTCCAGGATTTTTATAGAGAAAGACGGAGAACGGATAAATGCAAAATCCATAATGGGTATTCTGACCCTCGGAGCAACATATAACACGGTTTTAAGGATCATTGCGGAAGGAAATGACGAAGTAAAAGCCGTGGAGGCAATCGCAGCACTTTTTGAAAACAAATTCGAGGAGGAATAAAACGAGAGGTGTTGCACCTGCTATTCTTTGCCTTTCACTTTTTATTATTCCGGTTAACCTATTCAGTGAACAGTTAATATCTTCCGCAGGGATCTACGGAGAGAAGATATTGGTTTCTGCGGAACTTGAGCCGAAAGATTATTCCGAAGTTGTTAAAACCATGCGGGACGGTTTAAGGCCGGAAATTTTTTATCAGTTCAGGTTGTATAAAAAGCAGCACGGCATTATGGCTTTGCTCGGAGATAAGCTTGTTTATGAGGATAACCTGGTATATACAGGTTCCTACGATTTATATGAAAAGCGGTTTTTCCTGAAAGTAAAGGATGACGGTGAATATACATTTATAAAAAGCAGAAATTTCTTAAAATATTTTTTTAAACTGCATAATTACAGTTTATCGTATAGTATAAAGGGTAATGTCTCGGATTACTATCTTATCAGCAGGGTTAAATATATTCCGGTTAAGCTTGTGCCCCCTTTGAATATTGTAAGTTTTTTTATAAACCCCGATAGTGTTGTAACGGGATGGCAGAGGGTAACAATAAATAGAAAATGAAAATATTAAGCAAAAGCAGTTTAAAGCAATCAGGTGTGCTCGCCCTAATATTGTTGATAATTCTGTTAATTGTACTTGTGCTTGTCTTTTCCCAGCAGATTTTATCCAATATTTCGCAGTTAAGTTACTCTGCCAATCTGGTAGCCTTAATCGTCGCCATTATCTTTCCGATTATTCTTGTCGCCGTTATAATTTATAACATAGTAAACCTGATAAAAGAGAAAACTCATAAAAAACCGGGGGTTCATTTAAAGGTAAAATTAGTTTTGTTCTTTGCGTTTATAGCTTTTTTAGCATCTGCACCGCAGTCTATGCTTTCTATAAATTTTATAAAATCTTCGATTAATTTCTGGCTTCGGGCCGGCATAGGAGATGCTTTAAAGGGGGGACTGTCTATTTCTCTCGATTACTATCAGAGTAAAGTTGATAATCTGCAGAAATTTAACAAAAGTCAGGCTCTTCCCCTGCTGCTTAAAGGAATTACCGGCCATCCCGATTCGGTATGGGAAAAACTGAGATATTTAAACCCGGAGATAAGTTTTTTACAGATATATGATACCGGAGGCAGAGAAGTTTTTTTCCGCGGCGATAAACAGGGACGATTAGATGATTTTGCGGAGGTTAAAAACCGGACAGGGATACTGCCGAAGGTGGAACGAAAAAACATCAGTATCTTAAGAAGTATCGGGAAGCATACAATCGGAAACAGGAATTATACCGTGATTGCAGGTATTATACTGCCGGGTAACTTTAATAAAAATGCCAGGGACTTAACAAGTTCCCTTGAAACCTTTAATCAGCTTAACAAGTATAACCGTTTATTTGTATATGTCGTATCGGTTTTTTATTTTCTTTTTACGCTGCCCATTCTGCTTCTTGTTATACTGCTGAGCTTTATTCTTACGGATGAACTCCTCAGGCCTATTGTGGACCTTGAAAAAGCAACCAGAAGGGTAGCCGACGGTGATTTTTCGTTCAGAATACTTTCCCGTTCAGAGGATGAACTTTCCGTTCTTATCAATTCATTTAATAAAATGATAGGCGAACTCGGTTCGTCGAGAGAAAAACTTGTTCATGCGGAAAAGATAGCCGCATGGCAGGATATTGCACAGAGACTCGCACATGAAATCAGAAACCCCCTGACTCCGATTAAACTTTCCGCACAGCGGATCCTAAAAAAATTCAAAACCGATCCTGGGGAAATGGAGAAAATACTGGAGAGTTCCGTAAAGGCTATTGTTGACGAGGTGGATAATCTCGATAAACTGTTAAAAGAGTTCAGAGAATTTGCAAAACTTCCGAACCCTCATCCTCTTATACTTAATGTTAAAGAGGTTATAGAAGAAAGCGCCGGTATGTTCAGGAATGTAACGGATAATGTCCGGATAGAAACGGATAGTATAAGTGATAAAATACGGGTAAAAGCCGACCCGGCACAGATAAAACAGGTTTTTAATAATCTGTTCAGGAATGCTATTCAGTCCATAAACGGCAAAGGCCGGATTGTCGTGGCCGTGGATCTAGTAAAAAAGGAAGGGGAACAGTACTGCAGAATTCAGGTAAAGGATAATGGCTCCGGAATTGATGATGAGTATAAGGATAAAATATTCGATCCGTATTTTACGACAAAAGAGCACGGCACCGGGCTTGGCCTTTCTATTGTTGAAAGGATTGTTTTCGACCATAATGGACATATATGGTTCGAAAGTAAAAAGGGAATAGGCACGACTATTTTTATTGATTTACCTCACGGGGAGATATATGAGTAACATTTTAATTATCGATGATGAGGCGGGAATAAGATCTATCTTAAAAGATGTTCTGGAAGATGAAAAATATACTGTTTTTTTAGCTGAAGATGGTTATAGAGGACTGGATCTGCTAAATTCCGAACCTGTAGATCTTGTAATTCTGGATGTATGGCTTCCCAATATGGGTGGAATAGAGGTGCTGAAGAAAATAAAGGAAGAATACAGAGATGTCGAGGTAATTGTTATCTCCGGACATGCGAATATCAATTTAGCGGTAAATGCCGTAAAAATAGGAGCTTTTGATTTCCTGGAAAAACCTCTTTCTCTGGAAAAAATAATTACCGTTGTCCGAAACGCCGTCGAACTTGAAAAACTTAAACAGGAAAATAAAAAACTGAAAAACAGTCTTTTTACAGAGGACGAAATGATAGGGCATCATCCTTCCATAGAGAAGATAAAAGAGATAATAGAGCAGAGCGCACCGACCGATGCGAGGATACTTATACTCGGAGAAAATGGTACCGGCAAGGAACTTGTTGCACGGGCAATACACAGAAAGAGCAGAAGATCGCAGTGGCCCTTTGTCGAGGTAAATTGTGCGGCAATACCGGATACTCTCATAGAGAGTGAGCTGTTCGGGCATGAGAAGGGTTCGTTTACCAGTGCTGTTTCCAGAAGAAAAGGTAAATTCGAACTGGCTGACAGGGGTACCCTTTTTCTCGATGAAATTGCAGACATGTCTTTGAGTACTCAGGCAAAGGTGCTTCGTGTTATTCAGGAACTTAAATTCGAAAGGGTGGGCGGCGAAGAATCGATCTCCGTTGATGTTCGTTTAATTGCCGCAACCAATAAGGAAATCGAAAAAGAGATACAGGCAAAAAGATTCAGAGAGGATCTCTACTTCAGACTCAATGTAATACCTATCTTTGTTCCTCCTCTGCGTGCAAGGATAGAAGATATCGATGAACTCGTTGTGTATTTTATGAAAAAATTCAAACTTCCCTCACGGAGCGAACCGAAGGTGGTCTCTGAGGATGCTCTTGAGCTGTTAAAGAGGTATTCCTGGCCGGGAAATATCCGGGAGTTGAAAAATGTAATAGAACGGGTTAATATTATGAATGATGAGGATTTAATTTCCGCCGGGACGCTGCGTAAATATCTGCCGGTAAAAACAAAGCATCATATGAATAGCTGGATGTATGAATTTGAAAAATTAAAATTGAATACGGCAAGGGAAAGGTTCGAAAGCGAGTTTATAAAGTTGAAACTTGAATCTAACGATTATAATTTAAACCATACTGCAAAAGACCTGGGAGTTTATACAAGTAATCTGTACAGTAAGATAAAAAAATATGGAATCGAGATAAAGCGATGAAAGGGTTAACCGGCAGGCAGGAAGAGGTTCTTAAGTACATAAAAAGATATATAACAGAACATCAATTTCCTCCTACAATACGGGAAATCGGTGAGAATTTCGGTATATCCGTCAGAGGAAGTTATGATCATGTGAAAGCATTGGAGAAAAAAGATTATATAAAATGTCAGTTGAACCGTTCACGCGCCATCGAGCTTCTTCCGAAAGCAAATATGGAAAAGGGAAGCCTCCGAAAGATTCCTCTTCTTGGGAATGTTGCTGCCGGAAAACCGCTCTTTGCCGAGGAGAATTTCGAAGGCCATGTGGAATTACCCGCTGCGTATTTAAACAATGGAAAGCACTTTGCTCTGAATATAAAAGGCGACAGTATGAAGGATGCCGGAATCATGGATGGTGATGTTGCCGTTATTTCTCACCAGAATACAGCGGATAACGGCGATATAGTGGTAGCAATGCTCGATGATGCTGTTGTTTTAAAAAGGTTTTATATGGAAAAAAACCGTGTTAAATTAAAATCGGAAAACGAATCGTATCTTCCCATCTACTCGCAGAATGTAAGAATACTGGGAAGACTTACCTGCATTATAAGAAAGTATGAGTAAAAGAAATAGAGTATTCCTCCTTTTAGGTCCGGAAACAGGAAAGAAAGCCCAATTTGTGGAAAAGATTGTCGGAGACCGGAAAAAAAAGTATGGAGAGAAGCCGGAGATTTATCGATTTTATCCTTACGGGCTGGATACTAAAGATGTTGTATCTATCCTGCGTAACGGTTCGCTGTTTGCTTCCTCCAAAATCGTACTAATTAACAAATTCGAAGAGTTAAGGGGCAAAAAGCTCCTGGATCCGGTTATCGATTACTGTAAGGATCCGTCCGATGATGCGGTGCTTATACTTCTTTCGGATTCGGTAAAAGACATCCCTGTTTCCGTTAAAAAATTAGTACCAAAGGAGAATACGGTTATCTTCTGGGAGATGTTCGAAAGTGAAAAAAAGGGATGGATTATAAACTTTTTTAACAGAAATAAAATAAGGATAGAGCAGGATGCCGTAAATAGTTTATTGGATATGATAGAGAATAATACCCGGATGCTTAAAGAAGAATGTACAAAACTCGCACAATTTTTTAGTGAAGGAGCCTTGATTACCGCAGATAAAATAGAGGACTTTCTCTATCACAGCAAAGAGGAAAATGTATTTTCTCTCTTTGCCAGGATGGTACAGCGTGATTTTTCATCTTCCCTGGATGTGCTCGACAGCATACTCCTTTCAAAAGAAACCGATGCGGACAAGGTGTTAAGCGGAATTCTATGGCAGATTGAAAAACTGCTGTTATTTCGAAGATTAATAGACAGCAGCTATCAGACGGATGAAGCTTTAAGCAAGGCCGGGATAATAGGCAAGCGGAATCAGAAAAATTACAATACAGGCAGTAAAAATTTTAAAACACCGGAGCTGGAGCGTATAATCCGGCTTATCTATGAAACAAAAGTACGTTTACGTACCTATGGCAATGAACTGCATACCCTTATTCTTCAACTTTTTTTCTACTATGTAATTCTGAAAGCCGGGAAATCACCCTGGCTGAAAGGGTCAGGCTAAAACCCGTTTTTTTAGAGATCTCTTCCGGTTTGTGAGCCTTAATATCTTTAATTGATTTGTATTCTTTAAGAAGGATTATGCTTCTCTTTTTCCCTATGCCTGGAATTTCGGTAAGTTCGGAGTGCAGCAGACTTTTTTTCCTTAATTTTTGATGAAATGTATTGGCAAATCTGTGTGATTCGTCGCGTATATGCTGCAGCAACCTCAATGCGTCGGAATCTTTATCCAGTATAATGGGTTCATTTTTCTCAGGGATGAATATCTCTTCGTTTTTCTTTGCAAGACCCGCAATATCGATCGACTTTAAACCGAGAGAGTCGAGTATTTCCTTTGCCGCACCAAGCTGTCCTTTTCCGCCGTCCACAAGGATAAGATCGGGCTTATCAATTTTCTCATTGATTACCCTTGTATATCTCCGTGCGAGAACCTCTCTCATAGCTTCGAAATCATCTATTTTACCTTTCAGGGACCTTATTTTAAACCGGCGGTACGACTTTTTATCGGGAAGACCGTTCTTAAAAGAAACCATCGATGCAACTGTAAATTCTCCTGCAAGATGAGCGATATCGAAACCCTCTATCCTGCGGGGAATAACAGCCATTCCAAGGGCTTCTTTTAAGGTTTCCAGTGCTCCGGACCGGTTGTGCTTTGATAATCTGAGATTCAAGGATTCCCCTGCATTTTCTAAAGCCATCAGCAGTGTCTGCAGGTGCCTGCCGCGTCTGGGTGTTTTGATAATTAACGGTGATTTTAATTGACTCATCAGAGCATTCATCTGATCCGTATTTACAGGTTCGGGGATATAGATTAAGCGGGGCAGGTTCTGCGTTTGGCTGTAGTACTGGAATATAAAGTGATAAAAGGTTTCCTGTTCATCCGCATAGCTGTCTGCATGAAAGGTTTCTCTTCCGATAAGTTTCCCCTCCCTCATCTGCAGTATGACAAAGGTGAAAAGGCAGCCTTTACTGCCGAAACCGATATAATCCCGTGATTCCGTATCGAAGTCCACGATGTACTGCCGGTTCTGTATAAATTTAACGGCGTTGATGTTATCCCTGAGTTTTGCGGCTTCTTCGAAATCGAGGTTTTCAGAGGCTTTAAGCATTCCGGTTTTCATCTCTTTTATAAGGTCTTCACCTTTGCCGGATAGAAGTTTTTTAATCTGTTCCACCATTCCGTTATACTCATTTTTACCGATTCTGCCGGTGCACGGAGAAAGGCAGCGTCCTATATAGTAGTTAAGACACGGGTGCTCTCTTTTCTTCAGCTTTCCCCTGCACTTCCGTAAGGGAAATATTTTGTCTATAAGTTTCAGGTATGTATCGATCTGGCGGGCGCCCGGAAAAGGACCATAGTACAGAGAGCCGTCAAAAACAATTCTTCTCGTTCTGAATATCCCGGGATAGACATCGTTTGTAATTCTTATTACGGGGTAAGTTTTTCCGTCTTTTAAGTCTATATTGTATTTGGGCTTCCATTTTTTGATGAGATTGTTCTCGAGAAGGAGTGCTTCCTGTTCTGTTTTTGTAATGATAATGTCGATGTCTTCGATATTCCTGACAAGAAAATCTGTTTTTAAACTCTTTTTTTCTGTAAAGTATGATTTAACCCTGTTTTTTAAGTTCTTTGCCTTGCCTATATATATAATCCCGCCATCGGTGTTTTTCATTATATAGACACCGGGTTTTCCGGGGAAATTTGCTGATTTTAACTTTAAACCTGTATAATCCATTGATTTATAATAATAATTTAATACAATTCCGCCTGTAAATGTTTTTATACAGGTGGAAAATAATCTTTATGCCGATTATAATTTATAACAAAACGATGAAAAGAAAAATAAGTATTCGAATATTTGCAGTTTTTATCTTCCTGCTCTCCTCCGGCGGTTTGTCTGCTCTGGACAGGGAAATTGTTTCGGGCAGAGAAGACGGGTGGAGCGGTCTAACTGTACGTGACGGCATAACTCTGGTACGGGGCAAATTCGGGATGAATGACATTATTCTGAAAGATGCGGAGTACAGTCCGGACAGTTCGACCGATTTACTGCTGCATTTTAATAATAAAAGCGAAGGTGATGCGGCAGGCCGCTATATTTTTAAAGGGGAAAACAGCGTTGTCTCCGGTAATGCTTACGTTTTAGGCGGGGGAAGTTTTGCATTTCTCGATTTACCGAAGGGAGAAAAAGTAATACCCGGTAATGAGGCACTTCTCTATCCGGGTTCGGAATGGGGTGATTTTTCGATTGAATTCTGGATCTATCCTTCTACTATGAACGACGGAGAATCGATACTGTCCTGGAACGGAGCCGGATGGCATAAAGGTAAACTTTTCCTTCAGAGTATACAGTGCAGTTTTCGGAAGCGGAGACTGGTCTGGGATTTTAAGAACATATTCTTTTCGCCGGCGGGGAATAAAAGGTTAATAGAGTTACGGGGATTAACAGGCCTTATTCCGAAGCAGTGGAGCCATCATCTGCTGCGGTTTAACAGCACGAAGGGATTAATCGAATATCAGGTTAACGGAAGGCTCGAAGCTGTTTTTTACGCAACCGTTACAGGTAACGAAAACAGTACCGTCCTTATTCCGGATATCGGAAATGCGGCCCGGGGTGTATTATACATAGCCAGAGGATATACAGGTCTTATCGATGAGATGAGGATAAGCCGTAAATTTGTTACAACCCCTAGCTTAAAGAGGTACTATAAAAGGGCAGGTGTCGGAGTAAGCAGGGTATTTGATCTGGGTTATACGGGAACGACACTTAAAAGAATTGATGTTTTGTATAAGAATCCTTCTGATTCGGGGGTATATTTTTATTATAGGATTTCGGATGTTCTGACAAACAGAACGGGTTTAAACGGATCATGGGTACAGTTTGTGCCTGGTGAAGAACTTAAGAATGCCATAAAGGGGCGTTATGTGCAGATAAGGATGGAACTATTTCCGGATGGTACGCAGATGTATTCTCCTGCTGTTTCTGAAATACATGTTATCTATGAACCGGATTTGCCTCCGGCTCCTCCCTCTGATTTTAATGCCGTAGCCGGTGACGGAGAGATTACTCTGTACTGGGAAGCCGTTAATGAACAGGATGTTAAAGGATATCTTGTATATTATGGTGAATCGCCGGGTAATTATATGGGAACCGGTGCTGAAGAAGGTGAATCGCCGATCGATGCAGGCAAAGTTACTAAGTTTACAGTGTCCGGATTAAAAAACAGAAAACTCTACTCTTTTGTTGTAGTTGCCTATGATTCATCCGTTCCTCCCCACAGGAGTATTTTTTCCCGTGAAATAACAATACGGCCCTCCAGGATTAAGAAGTGAAGGCTCTGTCTAAAAGGGAAACACTGGAACGGGCTTTAGTTGCCTATACTATGGGTGACTATGAACTTGCACAGGGTGTGCTGACCGGTTATCTCGAAAAATATCCGGATTTTCCGCTGGCATACAATGTTCTCGGAAATGTATACGGGAAAATCGGTAAGTATGAGGCTGCAATTAATGAATTTAAAACAGCCATAGCATTAAAGAAAGATTATCCCGAGGCGTATAACAACCTCGGCGTTGTATATAAAAATGTACGGAGGTATAAAGAGGCAATAGCGGCATTTGAACAGGCATTAAAAAGTGCGCCTGATAAATGTCAGATTCATTACAATATCGGCAATACATATAAGGCATTAAAGGATTACCCCAATGCAATAAATGAGTTTAAACAGGTAATAAAGCTCGATGAAAAATATGTTCCTGCATACAATAATTTAGGTGTAATTTATGAAGAGCTGGGCAGAGCGAAGGATGCTGTCCGGATATACACAAAGGGTCTTCAGATAGATCCGAACCAGCCCCGTATCAGGTACAATCTCGGCATAATCTACGGTAAACTTGGTAATCTGAAGGAGGCAAAGCGGGAATTCGAACAGGCACTTAAGATTAAGCCGGGATGGCTGGATGCCCTTAACAACCTTGGAATAACTCTTCAGAGGCTTGAAGAGCATAAAAGGGCCGTTAAAATCTTTAAGGAACTGTTAAAACGCGATCCCGATAACCTTAAAGCCCGAAACAACCTCGGTGTTGTATATGATAAACTCGGAAACAGGAAAAAAGCCGTTAAGTATTACCGTGAAGCGCTTAAGGTTAATCCGAATTATGTTAAGGCGGTATCGAATCTTGGTATTGTCTTTGAAGAGCAGGGTATCTATTCCGAAGCGCTTGTAGAGTTTGAAAAGATTGTAAAGTTAAAACCGGATGACCTGGAAGCACGGATAAGACTGGGAAACGCCTACAGGCTTATGGATAGATTTCAGGATGCAATAGAGCAGTACACTTATATTCTGGAAAAAGCCCCCGAAAACACGGATGCTATAAAAACGCTCGGCAGTATGTATTATGAGGCCGGGGAAATCGAGAAGGCGAAGGAGTTTTTTGAGAAATTAAAGGTAATCGAGCCCGATAATAAGGATTACCATTTTGATCTTGCAATGGTACTTAAGGATCAGGGAAAGTATAAGGAGGCAGAGGAAGAGTTAAAATTGTTCCTGGAAAGCGAACCTGAGAATGTCGATGCAAGGATACAGATGGGAGACCTTTACTACGAGCAGGGATTATTTAAGTATGCAGCGCAGGTCTTTAAAGATTTAGCCGAATATGATAGTGAAAATCCCGCACTCTATTATCAGCTTGGCAGGGTTTATACGAAAATGGGGGATACGGAAAAGGCCATCGAAGTATATGAAAAGCTTATAACACTGCAGGGCACAAAGGACAATCTCGATGATTTTGATCATTTAAAGGATTCGCTGGAACTCTACGAAAATGCGATAGCGGATTATGAACGCAATTTCCGGGAAGAAAGGGTTATGAATTTACAGCGGCTTAAAGGAGTTTCATTCGATGTGTCGGATGAAGGGGAAGAAAAATTCGGAGATGAATTGATAGTGGAAAAATCCGAGAAGTTAGAGGAAGATTCGGTACCTATTATAGATATAGGCGGTATGGAACCTGTGCTTTCTATCGAGGAAGAGGAAGAGGAGCTAAAATTAGAAGAAGCGGAAGAGATAAACGAGGAAGAAGAAGAGGTAGTGGAGATAAACGATGAAAGACCGCCTTCATTGATAAATCTTCTGGAAGATCAGGAATTGTACGAAGAAAATCCGAACTGGAAGGATTTTCAGCTCCCGCCGCAGTTTACGGACGAAAAAGCTCCTTCGCAGGATAAGGATATTAAACCGCAGGCTGATCGGATGGATGAGGGTCCGGAAGCCGGCGGTGAGGCTGATAAACAGAGAACCCGGCGGGAAACTGCAGAGGAGGATGCGGATGCTTCTGCCGGTTTTTCCAGGGCAGGAGGAGCCGTTATTGCCGAATCTCTAAAAGAATCCGTAAGTGCTCAGAGGGATATGGTGGACAGGCTCTCCCATAAAATAGACGAGATAGGGAGAAAATTGGATAAAGGTCCGCAGGTTGTGCCGGTGCCCTATCCCTATCCGGCGGTTCAAAGCGATGATATTCCTGTAATGGAAGAACCCGAAACGCTCTATGAGAATCCTTTGCAGCCATCCCCTGTGCCTGATGCGGAGTATCCGCCGGATGAAGAAGATTCAGGAGGCATTCCTTCGTACTTAAGTGAATCCGATGTGGCTGACGGGGAAGAAGAGGAATCCGGCAGAGGGTATCCCGAAACGGAAGGACCCGAACAGGATAAGGAGCCCGAAGAGCTTTCGGAACTGGAATCCGTCCCGGATGATGAATCTGCGGATGATGAAGCCGAAGCATATCTCGAGGAAATTAAGGAAGCACCGGATGAGTCCCCCAAGAGTGCCACCGAAGTGAGAAAGGAACTTAAGGATTACTTAAACGGAGTTAAAGAGAGCCTTAATGAACCGGTGCAGAACGGCACGGCAAAGAAAGAGAAACAGGCAGGTGATCCCGGGAGGCTCCTTGACTATCTGGCTAAACTATCCGATTATTTGCCCGTAGAAAAGCGGGCGGTCTTTTTAAAAAGTGATAAAAGGCTTCAGATGGAATATGTAAGGTCCAGGTTATCCGGTAAAAAAGGTTTAAGAAAGACGATAGAAAAAAAATATCACCCCGAAAAAATTAAGAAACCTGTTGCGATTACCAGGAAAAATTTAAAAGACACCTTTGCATATCTGGAAGGACTGGCTGTGTATTATCCGGATAAGACACTTGGAAGCGCTATAAAAAAGAAGCTTGATAATATTCTGGAAAAAATATAATTACTCGAGGTTATTATGGAAAAACAGCAGATTTTAACAATTATTAAATCATATATAAGTAAAATGCCGAGTCTGCCGACAACGGTATCGAAGATACTTCAGATATGCAATGATCCGAAAACATCACCGGGTGATTTAAACCAGGTAATAAGCCTCGATCCGGTACTGATGGGAAAGGTCATGCGCCTGATAAACTCGGCGTACTATTCGCTTCCGAATCAGATAACATCATTGGTCCGTGCAATAATAATGTTAGGCATAAATACCGTTAAAAATCTTGCCATCAGTACGGCTATACTGGGAAATCTGGGTAAAAAGAATAATTTCCAGGCTCTGAATATGAATGGTTTCTGGAGGCATTCCATCTGCGTGGGTGTTACATCCAAATTAATAGCAAGGCACAGAAAGGTAGATCCTTCCCTTTTAGAGGGATACTTTGTGGCAGGGCTCCTGCATGATCTGGGGAAAATACCTCTTAACAACAAAATGTCCGATGAGTATGTGGAGGCAATATCCCTTACGGATAAAGAACATATTCCCCTGTATAAATCCGAGGAACAGGTAATAGAGGTTAATCATGCCGAGGTCGGAAAATTAATCATAGAGAGCTGGAAATTGGGAAAGGATACTGAGGATGCTGTTTATTATCATCATGCTCTGGATGAGTATCAGGGAGAGTTTCTTGATGTTGTCTATGCAATAGCCGCTGCAAATATATTTGCAAATACCTTCGAAATCGGTTTTTCGGGAGACAGATATCCTGAAAAACTTCCCGATTCTGTTTTTAAATACCTGGGAATCAACTGGGATTATCTTGAGGGCATAGAAGATCAGGTAAATTCCGAAATAGAAAAAGCACAGATTTTTCTCAGGGTAGCGAGCTAAAGGAGCATTATATGTCGATCCGTTTAACTTTCTGGGGCGTAAGAGGTTCCATACCATGTCCGGGACCGAAGACAGTTAAGTACGGCGGGAATACCGCATCACTGGAACTTCGGTTCGGACAGGATAACCGCCTTGTTATTATCGATGCAGGTTCCGGAATACGGGAACTTGGAAATAAGCTGGTTAAAGAGGATCTTAAAAAGGGGCCGATAAAAACAGAAATATTTTTAACGCATACACACTGGGATCATATTATGGGCCTTCCGTTTTTTACCCCTATCTATATACCCGGAACGGAGTTAAAAATATACGGTCCTGTAACATACGAAGAGGATTCGCTGGATAGAATTGTCGGTGATCAGCTGAGGTATCGTTATTTCCCCGTGCGGCAGAGTGAGCTTGCAGCGGATATTAAGTATTTCCCCTTAAAAGAGAGTGTTCAGGATCTGGGGGATGGAATTGTCTTAAAAACCAAATATTTAAATCATCCGATTCTTGATCTCGGATACCGGTTTGAATACAACGGCAAAGTATTATGTACAGCCTATGATACCGAACCTTTCATAAATGTTTTCGAAGTCAGTCCCGATTCCCCGGATTACGACGAGGCTGCGGTTAAGGAGGGTGAGCTTGTTGCGAAGGAAGAGAACGAAAAGGTACTTGAATTCTTTAAGGATGCCGATATTTTAATCCATGATACACAGTATACGCAAAAAGAATATATGGATTCAAAACTCGGATGGGGCCACTCTTCGTTCGAATGGGCTATCAATGCCGCCCATAAAGCCGGAGTAAAAAAACTTTACTTTTTTCATCATGATCCTTTAAGAAGTGATGAGGAACTGGACAGGTTAAGGGATAAATATCGAAGGGCGGTAAACGGGAAAACAGACCTTTTTATCGATGTTGCAGAAGAGGGAATGGTTATCGAAGTGTAAAGATCTTGCCATTTTTAAGCTATACTGCTATGTTATCTGTAAACTTTACTATCGGGGGATTAGCTCAGTCGGCAGAGCGATAGGTTCGCAATCTATAGGTCAGGGGTTCGAATCCCCTATCCTCCAGGGCTGGAAATTGTAGCGATGCGTAGCTTCCTTATCGGGCTTCTATTAGCAGTATTTCTGATATCGTGCCGAACTACCCCTGTGCAGATTCTGCAGGGGAGTAAACCTGAAAAAAATATTAAAAAATCTGCGGAAAAACCGGAACTTTCCATAGAAAAGGAGAGTCCCTCTATTTTAAAGGGGAAAATTCCTCTGAAGCAGGAGCCGAGTCCTGTTTCGGAAGATGTTGTGGAGAAATACCTTGACAGCATGACTATAAAACAGAAAATCGGACAGCGGTTTATGTCGTGGATACCCGGTACCGGTTTAACAGAGCAGGCTGTAAAACTTATCAGGAAAGGGTATATCGGCGGTGTAATATTAAATTCACAGAATATCAAAAATCGCAGCCAGGTAAAAAATCTTAACGGGAAACTGCAGAAAACAGCTGCCCTGAACAAACCCCCGTTAAAACTGTTAATAGGAGCGGATCAGGAAGGCGGCAGAGTGATAAGGTTTAAATTTAAGCAGTTTACAAGGTTCCCCGCTGCATTTTACTGGGGCGAGCATAACGACCCCTACTTTATCGAAGCCGCCGCTTATATAACAGGGAAGGAAATATCGGAAATCGGATGTAATATTAATTTCGCACCGGTCCTTGACCTTTACGGCAGGCCCGATAATACTGTTATCGGAGACAGGTCGATGGGAGACAATGTTTCCAGAGTGGGAGAATACGGATTGTTCTATTTAAAAGGAGCAGGAGAAGCCGGAATAATTTCCGTAATAAAGCATTTTCCCGGGCATGGGATTACATCGGTAGATTCCCATGAGCATCTTCCTGTTGTAAATATCACCGAATCCGATTTGATGAAAAGGGATATCCTGCCTTTTAAAACGGCCATAGATAATGGTGCGGATGCCCTTATGACTGCGCATATCCTTTATAAGAATATCGATTCCGAATATCCTGTTACATGTTCTAAAAAAATCATAACGGGGATACTCCGTGATAAACTTAAATTTAAAGGGGTAGTTATCTCCGATGCCATAGACATGGGGGCATTAACGGAGAACTTTTCCATGAAAGAAATCCTTAATAAAAGTATTAATGCGGGAGTTGATATTATACTTGTAAATTCCAAATACGATACGCTTAAACTGGAATCGATTGTAATGGATCTTTATAAGCAGGGAGAGATTAGTATTAAGACAATTAATGAAGGTGTTAAACGGATAATAAGGTTAAAATTAAAATACGGTCTGCTTCCTGTTAAATAAGGATAAAGACCGGACAGGGAGATATACATTGGCGGCTGAATATGATAATTCGGTACTTCTTGTAATAGATGTTCAGAATGATTTCTGTCCCGGAGGTAAACTTTCCGTGCCTGAGGGAAACCTCGTTGTGCCTGTGATTAACAGGATTATGCACAGATTTGCAAAGGTAGTTGCAACTCAGGACTGGCATCCCGGAGACCACCTGTCATTTGCCTCCGGTCATCCCGGGAAAGAGGTCATGGAAACAATAACCGTTAACGGCATCGAGCAGGTTTTATGGCCGGATCACTGCGTGCAGGGCACGGCGGGAGCGGATTTTTATCCCGGGCTGGACTTAAACGGGGTCTCTTTGATTTTAAGAAAGGGAACAAACAGGGAAACAGACTCATACTCGGCCTTTTTTGAGAATGACAGAGAGACGGCAACGGGTCTGGATGGTTATTTAAAGGGCCTGCACATGGATACGGTTTATCTTACGGGACTTGCAATGGATTACTGCGTTTACTATACGGCTCTGGATGCGGTTAAGCTGGGATATAAGACCAGGGTGGTCCTTGAGGGAGTACGCGGTGTGGATTTTCCCGAAGGAAATGTAAGGAAAGCTCTTAACGATATGAAGCAAAAAGGTGTGGTAATTATAGAATGAACGGCAGCCTCGCTCTGTTTACCGATCTCTACGAGTTGACAATGATGCAGGGATACTACAAATACGGGTTAAATCCCTATGTGGTTTTCGATATGTTTTTCAGGCGCCAGCCCTTTAAAGGCGGGTTTTCCGTATTTGCAGGACTGGAGGACGTTGTAAAGGGTATTTCGGAGTTACGGTTCTGTAATGATGACATCGAATATCTTTCAGGACTGGGGTTGTTCGAAGACGACTTTTTACAGTACCTTGCCGGTTTTAAATTTAAGGGCGATGTCTATGCCATGGATGAGGGAACCCTGGTTTTCCCCAACGAACCGCTTGTAAGGATACACAGCAGTCTCATGGAAGCACAGCTCATAGAGAGTTTTATACTTAATACGATTAATTTCCAGACCTTGATTGCAACAAAATCAGCCCGTGTTTATCTTGCGTCCAGAGAGGGAGTGGTTCTTGAGTTCGGTTTAAGGCGGGCTCACGGCATAAACGGCGCAATGGCGGCTTCCAGGGCAGCCTTTATAGGGGGGGCTGCTGCAACTTCCAATACACTTGCCGGCAAAGTGTATGGAATACCGGTTAAGGGCACGATGGCGCATTCGTGGGTCATGGCATTCGACAGTGAGTACGAGGCTTTTAAAAAATATGCGGATACCTACCCTGATAATACGGTACTCCTTATAGACACGTACGATTCGCTGGGCAGCGGAATAAATAATGCAATATCCGTTGGGAAGCATCTACAGGGTATGGGAAAAAACATGGGTGTCCGGCTGGACAGCGGCGACCTGGAGTATATAAGCAAAAAGGTCAGGCAGAAACTGGATAATGCCGGGCTTAAGAATGCGAAGATAACGGTTTCCAATGAGCTCGATGAGATGATTATAAATCAGCTGGTTAACAGGGGAGCACCGGTAGATTACTGGGGTGTGGGCACAAAGCTTGTCACAGCGGGAGGTGATTCTTCCCTGACAGGTGTTTATAAGCTTGTGGCCAAGAGGACGGATGAAGTTTTCGAGCCGGTAATAAAACTTTCCGATAATCCTCAGAAGGTTACAAATCCTGCGCTTAAGCAGGTTTACCGGTTTTACAATGGGGATAATATGCTGCTTGCCGACTTTCTGGCCCTGGAAGATGAACCGGTCAGGAAAGGGCGGCAGTACAGATTTTATCATCCGATGTTCGAGTATAAGTATTTAAAGGTAAAGGATTACTCTAAAATAGAACCGCTGCTTTCGTTAAAGGTAAAAAACGGAAAAATCGTATATGAGCCTCCCGGTCTGCGATCAATCCAGAAAAGAACAAAAAATAACCTTAAAATGCTCGATGATACGTATAAGAGGCTCATTAATCCGCATATATATAAGGTTTCTCTCTCTGAGAAGTTAAAGCGGGTAAAGTTCGGTTTAATAAAGAAGCATCTAAAGGAGCAGGCGGGGTATTGATAGATTGATAGTATCGGATAGAACGCTTAAAGAACTTTTAAGAAGCGGGGAACTGCTCGTGGAACCGCTGGAGGATTATCAGATTCAGCCTGCTTCGATAGATTTGAGGTTAGGCAATAATTTTTTAAAGATGGATGAGAATTCGGTAGAATCGATCACGATGGATTCTAAAATCAGGTACAATGAGATAACAAGAGAAGAAATTGTAATACCGCCGCAGTCCTTTATGCTTGCGGTAACCAGGGAGTATGTAAAGCTTCCGGATTATATAACGGCCTTTGTGGAGGGGAGAAGCTCCATAGGGCGGATAGGACTCTTTATCCAGAATGCAGGCTGGGTGGACCCCGGGTTCGAAGGGACTATCACACTGGAATTATACAATGCAAACAGGCTGCCGATACGCTTAACAAGCGGGAGGAGGATATGCCAGATAGTATTCGCATTGATGGATAAAAAGGCGGACTTTCCTTATTCGGGAAAGTACCAGTATCAGAGAGGAGCTAAAGGCAGCAGATTGCACGAAGATATGGATAAAAACTGAATAAACAGATTGACTGTAATCTGTTTATTACTTAACATGGAATAATTTTAAATAATTGCATAACGAAGAGGGATTACTCATGAAGAGGAAAAGATGGTGGCTTTGGATTATACTGATTGTAATTCTCGCAGTGATCGCAGTCGGAGTTTATATAAACTCGCTCTCTTTTGATACGACACTGCAGTTTAAACTGGTGGATGCGGTAAGCAGGGAATGGGTGTGGAAGTCCGATATTCAGCTGGAAAACAGGGTGATAGAGGGATTTTTCCAGAAGGATTTTAAATTTACCCATCTTAAACCGGGAAAGCAGGAACTTAAGATAGAGGCGCCCTATTATGTTTCTAAGAACATCGGGGTTACCATTAAAAAGGGTAAAAATGTAATAGAAAAACCCATATATCTATCCGGATATGAAATACCTAATCTGGACCATTTCGTGATTTTTACAAGCAAGGTTGACAATGGCATTAAACTGGAAATACGTCCGGTGGGCAAGGATAAAAAAGCGGTAATAAATCATCCGTGTCTTAATATTCGAATTATAGTGAGGGTTTCCGAACAGTTAAAGAACGGTGTTTATGTTGTCGAACCCACGGATTCCGGTTCCGGGAGAGGCAAAGAGCTGTACAGGGACGAAATCAAGTGGAGCTGGGATGCAGCTCCGGAAACAATTTTTCGTTACAGTGCGGTTGTGCCTTCTGCCGGCATAAAGAAGAGCGAAGCATCTTACTGGGTTCTTGATTATCTTCTCATAGTTCCGGATCCGAGAAAAATTAAGGATAAGGAAGTTGATGAGGTTGTAAAAAAGGTTCTTTCCTTTGATTCGATTAAGGAAACGACGGATTACTTAAATGGTTATAAGGGACGAATCAGTTATTATACGGATACTACCTGGAATGAAAAGGCAAAACAGTAGTGAGATTTTTATATCAATAAGTTTCACAAGATATGTGAAAAAGCAGGAGGCTTGAGTTGATTCAAACAGAAGGTTTGACAAAGAAATATGGTGATTTCACAGCAGTAGATAATGTAGATCTTAGTATACCTGCCGGTGAGATTTATGGTTTTTTAGGGCCGAATGGTGCGGGGAAAACATCGACGATTATGATGCTTTTAGGAATAACGTCCCCTACCGCAGGCAGAATAGAGCTCTTCGGAGAGGAATATACATCCGGCAGACTGGATCTGCGGAGGCGTATCGGTGTGGTTCCCGAGAAACACCCGGTAGGGATGTGGTCATGGATGACTGCGGGTGAGTATTTGAGTTTTTTTGCCGATATATTCGGTTTAAAGAATCCCGGGAAGAGGATAGAAGATCTGTTGACCCAGGTAAAACTTATAGGCGTGGCAAACAAGCGGATATCCGAATTTTCAAGGGGGATGCTTCAGAAGTTAAGCATAGTCCGCGCCCTGCTGCACGATCCGGATATTCTTTTTTTAGACGAACCGATATCCGGTCTCGATCCTATAGGAATAAAACAGGTACGTGATCTTATAATAGCGGAAAACAGGGAAGGAAGGACTATCTTTATTTCTTCCCACCTCTTATCCGAGATGGAAAAAATATGTCACAGAGTTGCCATTATTTTTAACGGGAAGCTTCTTGCCGAGGACAGTATGGATGTCCTTCTTTTAAAGCTTGCACGGGACAGGGAGATCGATATAGATCTGGAAGAGGTTCCCGATGGTCTTGCCGAAGAGATAGAGAAATTAGATTTTGTAAACAGTGTTTCCGTTACGGAAACCACTATTGCAGTTAAGGTACCGAAAGAGGGTGATTACAGAAAAGATATCTCCCGGTTTCTTATTAAGAAGGAACTTATTCCTCTCCAGTTTAAAGAAAAATCGATATCCCTGGAAGAGGCTTTTGTTACGATTACACAGGATAATGTTAAGCTGCTCGCCGGAGTCGGAGGTAAAGCATGAATTACAGGCTCAATGCTGTAAAGGCAATTTCACGAAGAAAGATATTCGAAACTTTTATAACCCCTGGTTTTTATATTGCACTTTCCGTAAGTCTGCTTCTGGGTTATTTTCTTATAAACGGATTTATTAATTCGATAGATTCAAGCGGTTTAAACTACGGATTAAATCCGGTATATGAGTTGATCGCAAAGTCCCTTTCGGGAGCTTTCGGGGATACTTTTGTAATAAAACTGTTTTCCGAAGGTCCCTTTCTCTTTGCACTGTATATCGCATATATTCCCTTTCTGCTCTATTTAACCATAAGCTCTGTTTTTAAATTCGGCTTCGAAAAGAAGGTCGGCGCAATAGAACTTCTGGTTTACGGGCCCTCCGATGGTACTTCGTATTTTCTGGCTTCTCTTGTAAAGGACATCGTTTTTACGTTTGTATTTTTAGGTGCAGTCCTGGTTTTTTTCTGGATCACAGCCATCGTTAACAATATGGTACTTGGCCCCGAGTTTTTTTACTCATGTATTGTTATCCTTTTTCTTTCTCTTGCGTTCTTTTCCTATGGTATTATTTCTTCCGTTGTAACCGATAGTGCGGTATCCGGCATTGCCCTGTTCCTCGGCATATCCATATTCTTTATAATTCTGCAGATGGGTTCTTTTGCCATTATCAGCGGCTATGTGACAAACCTTTCCAATGTACTTGCATGGATAGTTAAATGGGTTTCGCCTCTGTTCTACTGGCATCTTGCACTGTCTTCCATAGGTTACGGCAACGGAGGGGTATTTGTTGTGAACCTCTTTCTTTTATTATTGTTGTCCATTGTAATTCTTGTAATAAGCCACCTTGTATTAAAAGCGAGAGGAGTAAGGGTATGAAAAAGTTAAGGTTTGCACTTTTAGTTATTGCACTTGCAGTTCTGGTCGTTATTCCCGCTGTAGCGGATGTACCTGTGCGTAAAGAAGAGCTTATATATTCGATTATGGCTTTCCTGGGCAAGGAATATTCCGGGACTTTTGCCAGGCAGGATTCGGGTACATTCTACATTATGGCAGGGGTTGATAATTTTATTACCATTCGAAAAACACTTGTATATTTCTGGCCGATTACCCAGGACTGGAAGGTGGATACCGATGCCTTAAATAAACCTTTCGAAGGAACAATAGAGATTAAAGGTAAAAATATGCCTTTAAAGAAGTTAAAACAGGTACGTTATACTTATTACAATGCGCCGGGAGAGTATCAGGTCAACTGGAAGGTGTTCATGGGAAAAGCCGCTGACAAAGAGTGGAAAAAATACTCAGAACTTGTCGCTGAATACTGGAAAGCTGTAGGAAAGTACTATAAGGATAAGGCTCAATATGAGGCCGCGCTGAATGCTCTGACAAAGAGAATTTCAGAGGCCCGTAAAAAGGGAGAGGATACAAAGAAGTTTTTAAAGGACCTTAATGCCCTTAAAAAACCTCCGAAGCAGCCCAAGGGGCCCTCCTACTATGTAAGACCCCTTGAGAAAGCGTTTATTTTTAATCTTCCTCCCGGAGAATATGCGGTGCGTTTTATTACAAAAGACGGAAAAATCATGGAAGGTTCGGAAAAAAAGGTCGTTGTCTATAAAAAGAGAAGGGCAGACGGTGTCGGGTATGATGTTATACCTGCAGACAGATGGACCCGTCCTGTCCAGTCCAATACCCCCTCGTCGATACTTTATATAGACGGTACGACAGATCTTTACCTGCGTCCCTTTTACCAGGATGAGTTTAACGACCTTTACTACAATAAAACCCTTAAAAACGATTCCAAGGGGAATCCCAACATTATGAAATGGGTCAGGATACAGCAGGTTCCGAAGGCACGTGTGGAGGTTACAAGGAAAGATGCCACGACACAGGTTGTTCTGGAAAAACCGTACTACGTACAGCAGACTAAAGGTGCTTCTTTGGGATATAAAATTGTTCCCTTTAACCCGAAAAAACAGGAAGAGGGAAGACAGCCGAGCTTAAGGGCTTTTTATATTCCGATTCAGCGGAATATGAAGTATTTAAAGATAAAGCTGCAGGACAAAAACGGGAATTATCTAAAGGGCAGCGACAGGCAGGTACGGATCATAATACGGTCACAGAATTCCCTGTTTATCTTATTGCTTTCATTACTGCCCCTGGCGCTGATGTTTCTGGTAATTGCCATACGCTCTAAAAAGTATTCTCAAGGGTAACATGATATGTATATAGGCTCGAAAGAGGTAAAAACAGGAGCTGTTCCGCTTATAATAGCTGAAGCGGGTACTGCCCATGGAGGAAACCTCGACCGGGCCTATGAACTTATCAGCAGGGCTGAAGATGCCGGTGCGGACTGCATTAAATTTCAGGCTGTATTTGCGGACGAAATAATCCACCACAGCACAGGAATGGTAAGGCTTCCCGGCGGCAGTATAGATCTTTATAAAAGTTTTAAAGCCCTGGAGAAAGATGAAGAGTTTTTTAAGAGTATTAAGGCTTATGCAGAGGACAGGGGTTTGTTGTTTCTCTGCACTCCCTTCGGCATAAAAAGTGCACGGATACTTAAAAAACTCAATGTTAAGGCTGTTAAGATTGCTTCGCCGGAACTGAATCATTTTCCCCTTCTTCGCGAAGTAGCGGCGTATCATGTTCCGGTTATACTTTCCACAGGTGTTTCAAAACTCTGTGATATAGAAAAGGCGCTTAAAATAACGGGAAAAGACACAGTTCTTCTGCACTGCGTTACATCCTATCCCGCTCCGGAAGAGGACTACAACCTTAAACTGATAGAGAATCTAAACCGTATATTCGGCATAGTCACCGGTGTCTCGGATCATTCCCCTGACCCTGTTCTGGTCCCGGTTCTGTCTGCTGTACAGGGCGCTGCAGTAATCGAGAAACACTTTACCATATCGAGGAGTAATAAAGGCCTGGATGATTCTATTGCTCTGGAGCCGGATGATTTTAAGAAAATGGTAGAAGAGGTAAAGGCTGTGTATTCGAGAGGCGCGGAGGAAACCCTGTTGTATCTGGAAAAGTTGTACGGCAGAACGAAGGTTGCAGAAGTTTTAGGGGATGGTATTAAAAGGCTTTCTCCTGCCGAGGAAAACAACTACATCACAACAAACAGGTCGATACATGCTGTAAAATCGATAAAGGCCGGTGATGTGTTAAGTGCAGAAAATATTGCACTTCTAAGGACGGAAAAGAATCTTAAACCGGGAATGCACCCTGAGATGTTAGATGTTATTATCGGAAGAAGAGCGGCAAGGGATATTGCAGACGGAAGCGGGATTGTCCCGGATGATCTGCTTTCGGAGAGGGATGGTTAATTATCGTGTCCGGCGATGAAATGTTTCAGCTTGTAGATGAAAACGGAAAAGCGGCCGGGACCGCAGCAAGAGGAGAGTGCCATGGGAATCCGGAGCTGCTGCATTCCGTTGTACACCTCCATCTGTTTAATGCTTCGGGAGAGCTTTTTTTGCAGAGACGCTCATTAAGCAAAAAGCGGTATCCCGACCTCATGGATACTTCCGTGGGCGGACATATTAAGGCTTATGAATCCGTAGAAGAGGCTCTTATACGGGAGGTAAAAGAGGAAATCGGCATAGATGCTACCGGTGCTAAATACCTGTATGGTTATATTTACAGGGATGACTTCGAGGCTGAATATGTGCATACCTTTATGCTTGTTTATTCTCCGGCGCGCGGTGCCATCAAATTTGATTCTTCGGAGTTAAGCGGAGGAGCTTTTTATACACCGCAGGATATAGAAAAATTTAAGACACAGAAAAGATTAACCCCGACCTTTCAGCTGGAGTATAAAAAGTTAACGGAAAGGAACCTTTTGTAGGCAGATAATAATGGGATTTACACTATTTATTACATACAGTGCCATTCTTGTGCTCTCGGTTAACAGCCAGATATTCCCCTCCATACTGTCGCAGATTAATGAAAGCTCCTTTATGCAGGGAATACTACTCGCCTTTCTGTTTCTCCTCTTTCCTTTTACAGCGGCAGGTATAGGTATGGTAACGGACAGGGTGGGGAAACGTCCGGTGCTTGTGGCAGGATCCCTTCTCCTCGGAGTTCCGTTTCTTATATCCGCATTTGTGAGCAGTTTCTGGATAAGGACCTTTGTGGTTATTCTGTTCGGTATCGGAATGGGCATTGTCGAGGGTCAGGCATCCGCCTTACTGTCGGATTCATTCCCTGGAAGGGAACGTTCTATAATGAACGTTTCCCAGACCTTTTTTTCGATAGGTGCTGCGGGCGGGCCGTTTCTTATTGTCGTTCTGTACAGGGTTTTCCCCGGCATGAAAATATTCTGGATACTTTTTTCTGCAGGTCTGGCAGGTATTGTTTTAGCTGCAGGTTTTCTGTTTCTTAAAACGAATCAGGCCGTAACTTCTGCTGCAAGGAAGGTTAATATCAGGGAACTCCTTTCCGACAGGTCGTGGAAGTTTCTTGCCGTAAGTCTGTTTGTTTATGTTGCAGCGGAGATGGGAACCGTAAGCTGGCTTGCAAAATACGGAACGGATCTGCTGGGATTAACTGCGGGGACTGCTCCCCTATGTATCGCTCTATTCTGGGCCGGACTCGGATTAAGCAGGTTTTTAGTCGGTTCGGCTTTGCACGGGATTAAAAGCAGGTCGATTCTGATTTTTTCGTTTTTGTTTACCCTTACCTTCCAGATATTAACGTTCAGTACGCTGAAGTTATGGATTGTACTTCCTTCTATCCTGTTTATGGGTATCGGAATGGGGCCTGTCTGGCCTACGCTTGTTTCCGTTGCCGGCACCCGCTACAGCGGTTCCAATGGTTTTGCCGTCGGGACGCTTATAGCCGTGGGCGGTATTGCTGTATCTTTAGTGCAGCCGCTGATTGGTATCCTGTCGAAACAGTCTGTTCTCGGGCTTCGTTTAACCATGCTTTCTCTGTCTTTACTTACAATTTATAACCTTATTCGTACCGGGTTTTTAAAAAGCAAAGTGGAAATATTTTAATTAATTTTAAGAATGAAGTAAAAATTGTCATCTAAATTACTGGACTAAAAATGCTATCTTGTATAACCTTTGCTGTACCGGATAAGAATCTATGGAAGACAGGCTTACAGTAATTAAGGATAAGAAAAATAAAAGTACTGTATATTACAGCAAATACAATCCCTCTTCGGAACTGATGTACGATATCGAAGAAGCGGATGAGGATTTTCTGTGGATGGTATACGAGATAGAAAGACTGCGGAACGAAAATATGCATTTAAGAGAGTTTGTAGATCATATTAAAAGGACTATATAAGGGAATTCAGGGTGAATGGTATTATGCTTTTAGATGTATGGGAAATGTTTAATGCTTAAACGTTTCAGTATGTCTCTGGAAGATACCCTGCTTGATAAATTCGATGAATTGATAGCAAACGAAGGGTATTCCAACAGGTCGGAAGCGATCCGTGACCTTATACGGGATATTTTCGTTCAAAAAGAGTGGCTGCACGGCGATAAGGAAACCGCAGGGGTTGCGGTAATTGTCTATGATCATCATAGGTATGAACTCGCCCGGAAGCTTGTCGATGTACAGCATCATGACTTTGAGTGTATTGTTTCTTCGCTTCATGCGCATCTCGATGAACACAACTGCCTCGAGGTTATCGTGCTTAAGGGCAAAGCAAAAAAGATACAGAAACTGGCCGACTCTCTGATAAGTACCCGCGGTGTAATTCACGGACGTTTCATCGGAACAACGACAGGAAAAGAACTTTTATAGTATTTTACAGGAGTTAAAAATTGAAAAGAATTGCTATTATTGTTTTGGTGCTGGCAGCATTTGTGCTGCCTGTTTTAAATGTATCGGCGGAAGGGTCTGACCTTCCGAAGGGCCTTTACGCTGTTATGGAAACTGCGAAGGGGGAAATCATCCTTAAACTCGAATACAAAAAGGTACCAATGACCGTTATGAACTTTGTGGGATTGGCGGAAGGAACACTTAAGGCCAATGGTAAAGCAGGCAAACACTTCTATGACGGGCTTAAATTTCACAGAGTTATACCTAATTTTATGGTGCAGACGGGTGATCCTGCGGGGAACGGATCGGGCGGTCCGGGATATGTGTTTCCGAATGAGATACGTAAAGATCTGAAATTCGACAAACCCGGAGTTCTCGGAATGGCCAACAGAGGGCCGGATACCAATGGGAGCCAGTTTTTTATTACCCATACGGCGGCACCCTGGCTAAACGGATACTATACTGTTTTCGGCCATGTTGTTACGGGCCAGAACGTTGTAAAAGAAATAAAGAAGGGAGATTCGATTACAACGGTTAAGATACTTCGTGTGGGAAAGGATGCGGAAAAATTCAAGGCTACACAGTATGCCTTTGATGCGGAAGTTAAAAATGCAAAAGCAGAAGTAATAAAAAAAGCCAGGGAGAAAAGAGTAATGGATTTAAAATTGATAAAAGAAAAATGGCCGAATGCAGAGGAAACAAAAAGCGGCTTAAGATATGTTGTCTTAAAAAAAGGGACAGGAAGTTCGAGTCCGGCTGACGGGACCACTGTATCTGTAAACTACGAAGGGAAACTGCTGGATGGGAAAATATTCGACAGTTCATACAAAAGGGGAAAGCCCGCTTCTTTTAAAATCGGTCAGGTGATAGAGGGCTGGAATGAAGCTCTAAAAACTATGAAGAAAGGCGAAGAAAGGCTGTTGATTATTCCGCCGGAACTTGGCTATGGGAGCAGAGGATATCCCGGAGTTATTCCTCCGGATGCCTTTTTGGTCTTTAAAGTGGAACTGCTTGGTTTTTAACCGTTTTTCTTTCTAATTGCCCGATAATGTACGTCCCTTGTAAATCGATGTGTAAACCGGGGGGGCTATGTCCTGTTCTGTTTTTTCCAGTCTGCGGCGAGTTTTTTAAAGACAGAGTCTGCATGTTTAAAAAAGATTCTATACGACTCGCAGAGATAACTTTGTGCCGGCTCTGCGCTGCCGGATGTACCGTACCGCCGGTATTTGGGGCAGCCGCCCCGGCAATACTGCAGCCAGGGGCATTTTCGGCATGACTCGTGGAGATTCTTCTTTATGCTTCCGAATTTATTCTGAAGCGGGCTGTTAAGAAGGTCTGTAAGTTTATCATTTATGACATTTCCGAGTTTCCATTCCGGTTCGACAAAAAAATCGCACGAATATACATTTCCGTTATGTTCGATTACAACATACTTGCCGCATTCCTCCTGCAGTGTGCATTCCGGCGCCTCCAGGCCGGCATAGGAAAAAAACACCGAATCGAACCATCTTACCGATGTAGCCGGTCTGCCCTGCCGGAAATCCGATATCCACAGATCAAAAATATCGCTTAAGAATTTCCCGTAATCTTTCGGCTTAACGGAAAAATCCGCAATTCCGTCCGGAGCAGCCGGATCCGCCTCTACACATGGTATAAACTGCATAAACTTAAGCCCATTGTCCCTGTGAAATTTGTATATCTCCTCCGGAAACCGTACCGAATAAGCGGTAACAACGGTGAGTGCATTTACTTCCACCCCGGAATTAAGCAGAGTATCTCTTGCCTTAATTACCCTGTCCCAGCCCGGTGTTTCTCCGCGCAGAACCCTGTACCTGTTGTGAATTTTTTCCGGTCCGTCGAGTGACAGTCCGACAAGAAACCGGTACTCGTGTAAAAAGCGAGCCCAGTTTTTGTCTATGAGGATGCCATTGGTCTGTAATCCATTGGCTGCGGTTTGTCCCGGTTTTCCGAATATTCTCTGGTAGTTTACAGCCTTTTCATAGAATTGCTTACCTGTAAGGGTAGGCTCGCCTCCCTGCCAGCCGAATGATACATGACGGCCTCCCTGCCTCATAACCTGCTTAACGGTTGTTTTAAGGATAGTGTCCGTCATTCTATGTATTTTTGTCTGCGGAAAGAGCTCCGCTTTGCATGAGTAAAAACAGTACCTGCATGTCATATTGCAGTCGGGGCCTGCAGGTTTTATCAGTACTGATTCCAGCGGTTTCATAATAAAATAATTGTAACCGGTTTATTCGATATGAGGATGATCATCATATACTATTCTAACAGATACCCCGTTATTCAGAATAGACTTTCTCGCCGCTTCCACGACAAGTTCGTTTATAAAGCTGTTCGCCGGTGTTGCAATAATCCCCTTTTTGTCCGTTTCCTCTATGGTACGGCGCCGTACTTCCATGGCCCTGTCTTCCGGCAGGGAGGCTGCATTGTTTTCCATTCTGTATATTGTGTTGATGGTGGCCGCAATGGAGTCATATCCGTATCCCGACGGTTTGTACCCTTCGCCTTCCCACGGCAGAAGCTGATAGAAGTCCGGATTTATAAAGTTAAAATGAGAACCCGCAACTCCTATTCCTTCCAGATAGCTGTGCGTTACGCCTCTAGACTGATCATTGTGTTTAATCATGCCGGTTTTTCCCTTTCCTTCACAGAACATTGTAAGGCACTGCTCGTTGCTCCCCGCTCCTTCATCAGGATAGCCTAACCCGTCGATTACCGAAAGTATTGCGCCGTTTTCATACAGCACTCTGCCGTGCGACCAGAGGTAGCCCGTATTTCCGTTGGGGAATTTCCCCTTGATTCCGATAACAGAGACTTCCGCAGGTCTTAATCCTGTAATATAGTAAACAATATCCACATAGTGACAGCCTACATAGGTAAAGGGATCGGTTTTATCGGCAGTAAACCAGTTCTGAAAATTGGAGAAACGGTAAAGATACGGCTCTATCATTTTTGCCTCTCCCATTACGAATTCCCCGAAGTGCCCCTGTGAATACTGACTTCTGGCCATTAAAGACCGTTTATCAAAACGTTTATGATACTCGACCCCTACAAAGAGGCCTTTTTTATGGGCAATCTCTCTTATTTCTTCCGACTGATCATAATTCAGCACAAGAGGTTTAACACAGAGTACATTCTGGTTATTTTTTAGAGCATCCATGACAACCTGATAGTGGAGCTGGTCCGGCATCGCTACAACAACAGCCTGTCTCGGTTTCATATTTTTTAAAACATCCTTGTACAGCTCCGGAAAGTTTTTATCCTCCGGTTCCGACAGTGACGGATAAGGGATAAAAACCTGTCCGGGGAATGCCTCGCGGAATTCCTTATTGTCCATTAATGCCTTTAAAGGCGGGTTGTTAAGTGCGCAGATGTTTATATTCCCCGCGATACCTGTTCTTTGGAGATGATAGATGGACGGAAGTATCAAATCGTTTGTTATCATTCCTCCGCCGATAATAGTCACGTCGATAGGTCGGCTCATTTATTACCTCCGGAAATTGTTGATTTATTGTGACTGTAAGAGTAATATTTAAACACACATCATGATATTAACTATTTGCAGTAGTGTCAACGATGTTGTCTGATTATTTCCTGCAACCGGCACTACATGGACGGCAGAAAAAGAACCGCCTGCCTAAAAAGGAGGAAAAAGGCAGACGGTCTGTTATGGTGGTTCTAAACGGATAGTATGCTGTTAGTTGATTACAACAGCCCCCTCCGCAAGGTTCAGGGCGTAAAACGGTGCCAGGGCCATCGTTATTGCGGCCTCATTAATAGAAACCGGTTTTCTGTATTTCCTGCCTTCAAATGGAAGTATGGCTGCATAGAAAGGATATTCCGCTGCTCCGGCAATTTCCGAATGTTTCATAATACACCTCCTATAATTAAAACAGAATTTTAAATATTATTTAGTATTCTGTTTGATAATAATATAATAAAACGGCAGAAAAAGGTCAAATATAAAGTAAAATATCTTTATTGCAATGATATTGTAAATCAGGTGCCTGACGGCTTTACAAAACATGTTGGATATGTATAGTAAAAGAAAATGAAAGAAATCGAAAGCGTATTCGTCGAGGAAAGAAGAAACAGAATACTATCAATTATAAGGGATAAAAGAAGGGTTACCGTTAAACAGTTAAGCGAACTCTTTACGATCTCCGATGTGACTATCCGCCAGGATCTGAATGTCCTTTCATCTACCGGTGTAATTGTGAGGACCCACGGCGGTGCTGTTTATATAGAAAATAATAGTGCAGAGCTCCCGTTTCCTTTAAGAAGACAGAAAAGGAAAATAGAAAAAGAAATAATTGCAGAAGCTGCTGCGGAATTCGTTAAGGACGGTGAGGTGATTTATCTGGATTCGAGTTCTACGGCATCCTTTATGGTTCCGTATCTGGCGGAAAAGCATGAGATAACCGTTATCACCAATAATGTGGAAACGGCATATCAGCTTAATAAACTGCCGCAGGTATCGATCATCCTTTCCGGGGGTATGGTGCGGAAAGAAACCTTTTCCCTGGTAGGTGCCTCGTTATCCTGTGTCCTTCCCGAGGGAAACATTTCGAAGGCCTTTTTAGGGGCCTGGGGATTATCCTTAAAAGAAGGCCTGACAGATGTTAATCTTAAGGAGATAGCTGTTAAACGCGATGCTCTGCTGCGTGCAAAAAGAATATTTGTTTTAATAGATTCGACGAAGTGGGGAAGAGTTTCCTTTAAAAATTTTGCAGAGTTTAATGAAGTAGATGTTATTATAACGGATGCAGAGGCTCCGGAAGGTACTGTCAGGGTATTGACGAATAGAGGGGTGGAGGTTATCACGGTAAAGGTGCGGCACTAATCTCTCTCTTTTAAAAAAGCCGGTTCTGCCTGCTGTACGAAGGACTGTATTCTTTTATATAAAATAATGATCTGTAACAAAAGGAGGTTTGCATGGAATACCTGTTGGGCATAGATATCGGTACATCCGGGTGTAAGAGTATTTTGATTGATAGTAAGGGCGAAGCTGCCGGGTCCGCGCTTAAGGAATACCCTCTAAGTACGCCCCGTGCCGGCTGGGCGGAACAGGAGCCTGCGGATTGGTGGGCAGCGGTTACCGGAGGAATAGCCGAACTGCTTAAAAAAACAGGTGTTTCTGCCGGTGATATCAGAGGTGTGGGCTTAAGCGGCCAGATGCACGGGCTTGTGGCGCTTGATAAACATGATGAGGTTATACGGCCGGCAATACTGTGGAACGACCAGCGGACAACGGAACAGTGCGGGCTTATTCTTAAAAAGGCGGGAGGTCTTTCCGGTCTGCTTAAACTTACTAATAACCAGATGCTTCCAGGATATACAGCGGGTAAACTGTTATGGCTTCGCGCGAATGAACCTGAAAATTATGAAAAAATGACGCATTTTCTTAATCCGAAGGATTATATCCGTATGCGGCTAACAGGCGAGACGGCCACAGAGGTTTCGGATGCATCCGGTACCGGGCTGTTCGATGTGGAGCACAGAACCTGGTCGGTGAAGCTGCTTTCCCTGCTTGATATTCCTTTAAGCCTTCTGCCTTCCTGCCATGAATCCGCCGAAATTACAGGCCGTATTACACGGAAAACCGCAGAATTAACCGGTCTGCCCGAAGGCCTGCCTGTAGCAGGAGGGGGCGGTGATGCGGTTATTCAGACAACCGGAATGGGCCTTATCAGGTCCGGTGTACTGGGAACCATTATAGGAACCTCGGGTATTGCCGCCATGGGACTAAGCGGGTATCATCCCAATAGGGAAGGGCTCCTGCAGGTGTTCTGCAACAATACACCTTCCACCTGGCATGTTATGGGGGTTACCCTTAACGCAGGCGGAGCTTACAGGTGGTTCCGTGATGCCTTTGGAGAGATGGAAAAGAAGAAAGCCGAAGAAACAGGCGGGGATGTCTATGCCTTAATGGACAGAGCGGCGGAGGGAGTGCCTCCCGGGTCGAAGGGGCTCATCTTTCTGCCGTATCTTACCGGTGAGCGGTGTCCCTATACTGACCCGGCAGCAAGGGGGGCTTTTATAGGCCTCGGTCTTCATCACGGGAAACCGGAAATTACCCGTTCGGTCCTTGAGGGAGTTGTGTTCAGCTTAAGGGATGTTTATGCATTGATTCACGGTATGGATGGTTCCGTTACGGAGATAAGAACATCCGGAGGAGGATCTTTAAGCCCCTTATGGCGGCAGATCCAGGCCGATGTTTTCCAGAGCCCTGTAATTACGGTAAGCGGAAGCGGCGAAGGCGGTGCATATGGTGCTGCCCTTGTGGCAGGCGCCGGAGTCGGGGTGTGGAGCAGTGTGGATGATGCGATCGGTGTTCTTAAAAAGGAAACGGAGACGATTCCGAATCCTGATAATAAAAACATATACGAAGATATGTATAACATTTACCACAGCCTGTACGGGGCACTTAAACCGGTCTATAGAGACTTAAGTGCACTGGATAATAGTTAAACTGCACAGCATTTGTATGGTATTTTAAAAACTGACTGCATCGATCGGGTTATTTTCGTTTCCTACAATTCTTATAAAGACTCTATGGGGCATGCAGGCAATCCACTGTCCGGGACGAGAGATGCTCCCTGTACGAACGCATATCTGCCTGGGGCAGTTAGATCTGATTACACGGACAGAGCCGTTATTGATCGAAACCACACAGCCCCCCGGCACGTCTGTTACGCTTAATACCTTCCTGATGGAGACGGGGAACAGCCATTGGCCTTTGGGCGAAGTGATCAGCACCAGGGATTTCTTCCCCTGCCCGCTGTATGCCTTGACGCTGATCACGGCAATCATTGCAAGAGATAATACGAATACAAGCACATCGAGAAACCTGACATGCACATACCTGCTGCGAAACCGGTTAGGCTTTGGACCTGTCATGACGGACGAGGTTTCCCGTCAGGGGTTAAGATCGATTCCATGATTCTTTTTAAGGTACTCCTCTCCCTCTTTAATAGTGGGATTAACAAAAACGTATGACTCAACAAGAAATTCTTTGTTCGATTTTACCGGAATTTCCCCGGAAATCATTTTATTAAGAACTTCATAGGATTTATCTGCAGCTTCCTTAATTGCCAGCCCTACTTCTCCTTTCCAGGGACTTTTCGGATTTGTAACCTGCCTCATTGCACCGGCGGACCCGCCTACTCCGGCTATCAGTATAGGATTATTCCGGGGACCGGAATACATACGCAATGCGGAAAGAGCACCTTGAGCCCTTAAATCACTTGTTGCATAAATGATATTGATGTCTTTTCTTCCCCGAAGGGTTGCTTCGACGACATTCCGGGCGCTGTCTGCAGAACCCGTATCCTCATACTTGTGAATAAATACAGAGTCTGTAATCACCGACTTGAACCCGTCGGTGAATCCTCTTTCCCTTTCGATATTCGATATAACCGTTCGTGCGTTTAGAACGAGTACGTTTGCTTTTATGCCCGGATTTTTTTCCCGAAAATATTCCGCGAAACGTTTTCCCAGTTCGTAGCAGGTTTTATATTCTGTAAATCCGATGTAGGGAGCAGTCTCTCCGTCCGATTCTCTTATTCCGTGTACTGCAACAGGTATACCTGCACTTTGAGCCTGTTTTACCGCGGCTCTCGTAATGGCAGGTTCGTGCTGGAAAAGCAGGATCGCATCCACGTTAAGTGCGATTAAACGTCTGACTGCCATCGAAGTGGTATCGAAGGCAACGCCTCCCTCCACCTCGATTAAATTAAAGTCGTACTTATTCGACAACCGTTTCCACTCTTTCCTGTAGCTTGGATCAAAACTTTGATATCTAACGGAATTATAGGTGAAAATAGAATTAAATGTAATATGAACAATACCGAAAGTCGGTTTTCCCGAATCTTTTGCCGTTTCCTTTTTTCCGGCTGCCTGCGCTTCTCCCGGCAGAAAGCCGAAAGTAAAAGCAAAGGTCACCAGGATTAATAAGAGTTTCATAAAGGCCTCCTGATACATATATTTACTACACCCCGCTGGGGTGGGGTGTAGTAAATATAATACCGGGCCGCTAAAAAGGCAAGGGGTAAAGTTGACTTGCCGCAAGGTAATGAGTAACTTAACAATACCCCTGGCCGGAAGGGTATCGGAGGGTAAAAGCTATTATGAAACGGTCCACAGCACAGAAATATGATCGTGCTTCCATGCGTTACGACCGCATGGAAGGTATAATCGAAAATCATTTTTTCCGCAGGTTCCGGCATCTTGCCGTATCTCTGGCAGGAGGAAAGGTTCTCGAGGTCGGCGTCGGTACCGGGAAGAATCTTTCCCATTACCGTTCCGGGGTAGAACTGACTGCGATAGATTTCAGCCCGGGAATGCTGCGCAGGGCCGGGGAAAAGAAAGAGCAGCTGGGAATGCAGGGGGTGGAGCTTAAAGAGATGGATATCGAGCGGCTTTCTTTTGAAGATAATACCTTCGACTCGGTTATCAGTACTTTTGTCTTCTGCACGGTACCGGATCCTGTTAAGGGTCTGGCAGAGGTTTACAGGGTCCTTAAACCCGGCGGCAGAGCGGTATTCCTGGAGCATATGAGGAGTAAAAATCCTCTTGTCAATCCCTTTCTCTACCTGATGAATATATTCAGCCGTATTTTGCTGGGAACTTCGATGGTGCGCGAAACGCAGAAGAACATAGAAAACTCGGGCTTAATAATACTGCACGTACGTCATCTTCTGCTGGATATTGTCCGCCTTATAATAACGGAAAAACCCGGCATCCGTATCAACTGATTAATTTCCACCGGAATTCCCGTTTGCTGATGTTGGGTATTCCGTTTAGAATCAGTTTGATCCATTTTATTTTACCTGCCGGTATAGCCTTCTGTTCTCCCGGATCAGAAACCGTTAAAATACCCATGATATGGCGGTAACCCAGATTGTGCGTTTCTTTCCATTTAAAACCGCTTGTAATTTTTTTTCCCCTGCTGTCCTCGAAGATGGCATTCTTTGTTATGTCATAGTTTTTTAAATCCACATTAAGGGTATTAAAGGATAATCTGAATACGAGACTGTTTTCTTTTGAACTATTAAGCGGATTCATGAAGAGAATCTGTACTTCCACATTGCCGGGCTCGACGACGCCGCTGGTTCTGACCAGGCGGGCTATTCTGGTATCCGTTTCTTTTACTCCTGCTGCGGTTCGGTTTACAGGTGAGCTTTCCCGGGGAATAAAGATATAATTACCCGAGGAGAGGTGCAGTACAAGAGCTGTAAGGAGAGAAAATCCCACTGAAAATATAACTATCCGGCTGCTGTTTCTCATAATACCGGCCCCCACTTTTTTTCATACAGCGGCATGAATAAAAATAACATAAGATAAATCAGAGCCCCGGCGCCGATAGAAAATGAAAAACCGATTTTCATGGAGATAATAACAGCCAGCACGGAACCTCCCACCGACATTGTTCCGTTAATGCCCCACATAAGGGGTACTGCGTTTTCTTTCTTTACCAGGTTCAGGGTTTTAATGCCGTGGGGAAAGGGCATTCCCATAAAGAAACCCAATGGAAAAAGCAGCCCGAAAGAGACAAGTACCCGTAATTCCAATGATTTAATCTGCCAATTATTGATGACTGTATTGATCAGTATAAAAACAACCGGCGCAAAAAGGGATACCAGGATTAAAGGCAGGTACTTTCTGTTTAAATGAAATCTTTTCCAGCCTCCGGCCAGACTGCCTGCTCCGCCTCCGGATAACAGGGCAATAAGTACCACAATAAACGAACGGGTGGGATGTCCGAGAAAAAGTGTAAACTTCTGAATCAATGGTATTTCGACCAGCATAAAAGCCAGCCCCAATCCTATAAAATAGTAGGGGGATCTTTTTAAGGCGGTTTTTCGAAAAGCCGGTTTAAACAATAACAGGGCGATTAAAATTACTCCGGCCAGAATAATCAACAGACTGGTATTTATACTGCTTTCGAAATCGAAAAAGTAAGGTCTGTCGTCGGTGGTCGGAGTAAAATTAAGCCTCTGTGTAAATTTAAGTTTCTTAGCCGCATCCCTGAACTGTTTCAGATTTGTCCAGAATTTTTCTCCCGTGACATAGGGAATGTAAATGGGTGTGTGTCTTCCGGATTTAATCTCTTGAAATATTTCGGCTGTTTCCATAGGGGTAAAAGGAGACTTCCTGACCATCAGCAGAGGCATATTTATGGTTTGGGGAGAGGAGCCGGGCATTCTTCTGTTTACGAGAATAAGGCGTTTCCTGAACTGTTCCTCCGAAATTCCCATATCCGCAAGGGATTCCTGTATGGTAAGCAGTAATCTGGTCATATCCTTCTCATCGTGGAGGATAAAAGCGAGCCGCCCCTGATCATTGAGTGCATTCCAGTAGTCCTTAACCGCCTCCTTCGTGTAGATGAAATTTTCCGCAAGGGCAAAACCGACGGTTTCGGCTGCATCGGTCATAACCTGTGCAAGATAGATAAGGTCGTAGGACCCGGCGGGTGCCTGTTTTACAAAATTACGGCCGTCCTGTACATGCAGAGTAACTTCTTTACGATTATATATACCGCCGTTGTAGGAAGCATATTTTTCTGCCATTCTGACAGATCCGTTATTTATTTCCACGGCCTGGATATCCCTGCTTCCGGCCAATATTGCAAGCAGAATATCCTTGCCGCCGCCGGGCCCTATAAGCAGAGTTTTCCTGTTAGATCCTGTTTCGAAGGGAAGATAATTAAGGTCCTGTTTAAGCCAGCTTACCTTAGACAGGTCTCCGTCGAACCGAATCATCTCGGAGTTGGAGCCCCCGTCTATCGAAACGATTCTGCTCTGCCGGAAAGTCCCGGTTTTTATCAGATCGGTTCTGGAATATGCATCCCAGTTCCAATCCAGGAGAGAATGAGCAGCATTGGCGGAGCGGAAGGTACTTAACGAAGTCAAAGGGCTTGTAAAATATCCGGTAAAACGCTCTTCGAACTGCCTGATCCCGGGCTGGTATATGCCTGCCACTCCGAGGATAACAGCTATACTTATGGGCACAACCATTTCTTTTTTATCAAGCATGTAAAAGGATAGAACCAGAGATGATATTACTGTAAATCCTATAGCGATCAGAACCGTATTTACAATGCCCCATTGGTTTATGAAAAAAACGACTGTCACGCTTCCAATCCCGGCACCGAGAAGGTCTGCAAAATACAGCTTATAGCTCTGGCCGGAGAATATCTTAAAAACCATGGAGATAAAAACACCTCCTGCCAAAAACGGCAGTGCGGCAATTATCGAGTAAACTACATAGAAATCGAGAAAGGGAAGTTTATAGATCAGAGAAAAAGATAGAATATAAGATGCGGCCAGAATCATCAGCCACTCCGGTAACCGGAGTGCGGAAGCAGTTTTTCTTTTCCTGCCGGCAAGACGATAAGCTATATATCCCCCGATACCAAGGCCGAATATGGCCATCGAAGTTACCAGGAAAACAAAGTGATACCGCAGCATCGGAGAGAAAACCCTGGTAAGTGTAACCTGGTAGATAAAGAGAGATGCCGATACCAGGGAAAGGCAGGGCAGCAAGGCGATGATAGGAATTCTGCGGGATGTATCTGTGACGGAATTTACTGTAATCAGATCTTTCTTTCCCTGTTTTTTCAATATTTTCCTCCGTATATTACTATTCTGTTTTTAAGCTCATTCATGTGATTTTAACTACAGGTAATCACGAGGCCGGCGGATAGTTTTCCCGCGGCATTTATTTTTCATTCTGCAGTTGTTCTTTGTTCCCATCGTTTAAAAAACGATTCATGCAGTCCTGCGAGCAGAAGTAGTATTTTTTTCCCTTTTTTTCCGCAACAAACCGGTTATTCCTGGTATGAACTACCATTTTACAAACCGGGTCGATTGTTTCCTGTTCCTGAAAAACGGCTGGAGCGGCATCGGGCCGGGCGGCAAATCCGGCTTTTTCCAGATTATTTCGGACTTCGACAAAAGTGGAGGCAGTCAGGCACCTCTGCACAACTTTCTTTATCCCGGGTACATCGAGGTTTTTTAAGACCTCGATAACAGGATTAAGCATATGGAAATCAATGCTGATATTATCAAATCCCAGCCCGATCAATAACGGAAGGTAATGTAAATCCGACGCCGTTTCCCCGCATATATTAAGCGGTTTATCAGCTTCCGCGGCAGTATCGACAAGGGATTTTAACATACGCAGAGCAGCCGGGTTTTCCGGCTGGTAGGAATGCTGCACATTTGCATTATTTCTATCCACAGCAAAGAAGTACTGAAACAGATCATTAGTTCCGATACTGGCAAAATCAACAAGCTGCAGCAGGTTGTTAAAGCTCCATACCGCAGAAGGAACTTCTATCAGAATCCCCTGTTGGTAGTTTTTCATATATTCAGTGCCGCTGCTCTTAAGGGATTCTTCTGCACGGGAAAGAAGTTCTTTTAGAAAAAGCAATTCATCGACACTTTCTATCATGGGAAAGAGTATTCGTAATTGTCCGCCCTTTACCGCTGCCCGCAGAATAGCTCTCAGCTGGGTAAGAAGTATTTCCGGGTGAAATCTGTAAATCCTGTGAGCCCTGAGTCCCAGGAAAGGATTGTCCTGCGGGCCGAACGAAAAATAAGGAAGAGTTTTATCTCCCCCGATATCGAGAGTTCTGACTGTTACCGGTGAATTACCGCATTTTTCGAATAATGATGAATAAACCGAATACTGAGTTTCTTCATCCGGAAATCCTTCCTGGTGGCGCATAAAAAGAAATTCTGTTCTGTATAATCCTATACCTTCCGTATTCAGGAGTAGTTCTCTGTTAACCTGTTCCGGGTCTATAATATTAGCCCATACTCCCACAGGCAGCAGAGGTTTCTCCCTTGTACCAATCTTTTTGCTTTTCTTTAATGCCTGTATGCTTTCTTTTGTGGGGTTAAGAACGAGCCTGCCTGTAATTGCATCGATTAAGACTTCCTGATTGTATTTCATTGGTGCCTGCCGGAGATTCGTTATCCTGAGTATAGGAATGCCGAACGATTTCGCAAGGATAGCAGCATGAGAAAGAGATGTCCCCTCCGAAACCAGCAGACCGGATACTTTTGATTCTCTGGCCTCCAGTACCATGGAGGGGAGAAGCTCCTTTAATACGACGACAGGCGAACTGACATTGCTTAATACTTTTTTAAAAACAGCCTGGTCTTCATTCTTAAGATTCATTTTTAATCGAAGCATAATATCTCTGATATCTGCAGTTCGCTGAGAAACAAGCGAGTTTTCTGATTTTTCCAGGATATCGATTATTTCGCCTAAGACATACTCAAGAGCAATTTCGGCGGCAAGATGATTTTTTCTGATTTGTTCATGTACACGGTTCAGAAAATCCTCATCTTCCAGAATCAACACATGTGTCTGTATTATTTCGGCTGCTTCGTACAGAGAATCAATCTGAAGGATTTTCACGGCTGCCTGAAGGTCAACTTTAAGCCGTTCGATTTCGCGATCGAACCTGTCTATTTCCCCGCTAATATCGGAATACGGCCTTTCGTTAATATCTCCGGATGAATCAGGGTGATTGTTAAAGAAACAGACCCTGCCAACGGCCATTCCCGGCGCAAGAATTTCTCCTCTGATTAATAATTCTGCCATATCTTTATCTTTTATACGGTCCTGCCTCAGATTTTTACTGATATCTGATTCCTTTAACCCTGCGGGTCGGATATTCTTTAACTCGTATTACCATACCCCCCCCGGGTATAATATAAGTGTGAATTAATTTCCTGTCAATACTTTCTGCTTTCGTTTTTAATAGTGTTTCTGAAGGTAAACCGTCAAACCGTATTTTTCTCCTTGTACAGATTTTTAAGTTTTACTATAATCATCGCCGAAAGAAAAAATAAAGAATGACAAATGGTCACCTGAAAAAAACAATTTATATCAAAGGCATGTGCTGTGCACGATGTATACGAGTGTTAAAAAGAGAAATGTCCGGACTGCCGTTTAAAAAAGTTACCGTAAAAATCGGCAGGGTGGATCTGGAGTATAACTCCGATCGAATAACTTTCGACCGGATTCGCGAAGCGGTTGAGGACGCAGGATTCGAGGTGATGACACTTCTAAAAGAACAGAAAATCGAGGAGGTGAAAAGTTATGTCAACAATCACCTGCTGGAACCCGGTGCACTCCGGCTGTCTGCAATATCACGAGCCATGGCAATAAGCCCCTTTCATCTAAGCCGCACATTTTCGCTGGCAGAAAATGAGACCCTGCAAAGTTTCATCGCCCGTACGCGGATGAAGTATGCATCCCGTTTACTTCGGGAGACGAACAGAACCGTATTGGATATTTGTCTCGAACTGGGTTTAAACAGCACAAGCCATTTCACAAAGCAGTTTAAAAGATATTTCGGTCAAAGCCCGCTTGCCTACAGGAAATCCCCGCACAGCAGACCAAACTTTTTTAACCGGATCGGAAAATATCTGTCAGGATCTTTCTGGATTATTCGGGACGAAATGGTGCAGCACTTTGCACCTATCCATGAGAGGCATTATCCGAAAGAACGCTGAGCAGCTTTCCGCACCGGTGTCTAATAAATTTACGCAAGAAACCGCACATCTCCGGCAATATAACGAAGGCCACAGAAAAAAAACCGCTGTATACTAATGCTCTATTAACAGATAAAGACTATTCCGCAGGGATAACGATTCGTGCCGGAACAGTTTGCCAATCGAGGAGGTGCTTTTACCAATGATAAAATCTTTTACCGGTTTCATTATCCGCCACAGGGTTACAGTAATAATCGTGATGGTTCTTTTGAGTCTTTTTTTCGGCTACCAGGTTACCAGGGTTAAACTCAACGCCGATTTCTCTTCCTATCTGCAGCAGAACAATCCCCTTGTAGAACAGTTTAACCGTATCGGGAAAATTTTCGCGGGAAAGTCGATAACCATGGTGCTGGTTGAAAGTAACGATGTCTTCAGTGCCGATACTCTGTCGCTCCTTAAGAAACTTACAGCGGTTTATGAGAACGTTAAAGGGGTTTCCTATGTAACAAGTCTCATTAATGTCCTCGATTTTAAAAGGACCGGACAGGGACTGGAAGTAGGCCGGCTCCTCCGGGGAGGTAAAATTCCTGACAGCCCGAAAGCGCTTAAAAGGTTCAGGGATTATGTCATGTCCAATGAGAGGTATGTGGGCAACCTGGTCTCCAAAGACGGAAAAGCAGCGATTATTGTTCTTCGTCTTTCCGCAGGAGCCAGTGAAATTAAGGTCATAAATAAGCTGCAGCGGATAACCGATAAAATAGCCCCGTCCGGCGATAACATTTCTTTCGGCGGCATGCCGTCATTGATGGGTGCGATGACCACCCTTATATCCGAAAATATGCGTATTCTGGTCCCGATTATATTGATCATTATATTCCTGATACTTTTCGTTTCCTTTCGCAAGCCCGGCGGTGTACTGCTGCCTCTTACAATTGTAATTCTTGCGACTGTCTTTACCATGGGACTTATCACATTATTCGGTCTTACCATAGACCTGATTACCGGGCTTATGCCGGTTATCCTGATCGCTCTCGGAAGCGCAGACGGCATCCATTTTATGAAGCGTTACTATGAAATACGGAAAAGCCTGGAGAAGCCGAACGATGCCATTAAGGAAACTATGTCAGAAATGTGGCTGCCTTTTGTGATCACAACGGTTACCACAATGGTCGGTTTTTCTTCCCTGGTTATCTCTCAGTTTTCGGTTATAAAACAGTTCGGCCTTGTTACCGCCCTGGGATTGTTTTTTGCCCTGGCAGTAACATTTACCCTTCTTCCTGCACTGTTGTCTTTCGCCCGAAACCGTACCCCCGGTCCGGGGAAAGCGGCGGTTAAAAACAGCAACCCGTTTATGGAAAGGGCCGGCGAGCTCATTTATAAAAACAGAATACTGGTATTAATCTTTGCAATGGTGATTATCGGAATTTCGGTTGCCGGTATTCCCATGATTGTCAAGGATGTTGATTGGTCTCTCTGTCTGCAGAAGGGGAGCAAGGCTCACAAAGCGGAAATGCTGCTGCGAAAGAAGTTCGGCGGATCCGTACCGATCCAGGTGCTGGTTAAAGGAGATATCGACGATCCCGTTACTTTAAAGATTATGCGCCGTGTTGCACGCTATCTGAATACGGTACCGCTCGTGTCCAAATCCCGTTCTATCGCCGATATTATCAGTGAAATGAACTATGCAATGAACGGCCGCTATACGGTTCCGGAAACCAGAGACGGGGTGGCCAATCTGTTGTTTCTTATGGAGGGTAATAGCCTGCTCGAGCAGATGGTTACTTCCGACGGCAGAGAAGCGCTTATTCAGGGAAGGCTTGCCACAATGGCTACCCGCCCGATGGTTACGGCTGTGGAACAGATTAATCGTTATTTAGGTGAGCTTCCCGGGACCTTTGTCTCTTTCGATCTTCGAAATATTCCACCGGTTAAGAGAGAGGCTTTTTTAAGAATCAGAGCGCAAAAAATAACGGATAGTCTGCAGCGGACCTTAAAGGCCAGGAACATTAAAATTGACAGCAGCATAATCGAAAAGGTAGTTAATGCTGCCGTGTTTCGGAAAAAAATGCAGACCGGCGCATACTCCGAACTGCAGGGTATCATAGCCGGGTACCTTGTGAGTGATGAATCCGATATAAAAATTGTTTCGGCCTCCGGAGCCCGGGAACTTGCCGGCAGGATCGTTAAGAAGTTCAAAAAAACCAGGGGAATTTCTCCCGAACAGATCGCCTCCATTGTAAAATCCGAAATTCCGGGAACTTCCGATGAAGATGCGGCTTATCTTTCCGGCTCTTTAGGACAATTGATTTCCGGGACGGCAGGCAATATAAAAGTAGGCGCGGCCTTCGAAGGTTTAAAAAAGATCCTCATCCCCGGCCTGGAGGAAAATAAGGATCTCGTCAGAGACTTAAAGGGTGATTTATGGGAAATGAATGAAAATCTCATGGTAATAAACAGAGAAGCCTATCTGAAAATTTCCGGCGGTGCAGGCCTCGAAGGAACACGTGAAGTTCGGATTATTATGAATCAAACCGGACTGGCTCCTGTTCTGAATCACATGGAAGCTGCACTTGCTCCCAGCCAGATATACAGTATGCTCCTTGCTCTGATTGTTGTTATTCTCCTGCTGTCCCTGGTTCAGCGTTCCATGGTAGGAGGGTTAATCTCCGTTATACCCATCAGTTTGACAATACTGGTTAATTTTGCTGTTATGGGTTTTTCCGGTATCGGACTCGATTCCTTTACCTCTATGATCGCTTCTATTGCCGTCGGACTGGGTATCGACTATGCCGTTCATTTTACATCACGTTTCAGGATGGAGCTTTATAGCCTTAAGGATGAGCGTCTGGCTCTAAAGAAAACTATGGGCACTACCGGAGTGGCCATAATAATCAATGCCCTTACCGTAGGTCTCGGCTTTACGGTACTTCTGCTGGCCGGAGGTCAGCACATTCGGAGATTCGGCGGACTTACCGCTCTGACAATGTTCATCAGTGCACTTTTTACTCTGACTGTTCTGCCGGCTCTTATTATTGTATTTAAACCGAAATATTTTAAAAAGGCCGTAAAAATAAAAGGAGATATGTAATGAAAAAAACTGCAGCAATCATTATAATTCTGATTTTGACAATTTCATTTTCAGCTGCGGCTGAAGAACTTACCGCACGTGAGATTCTCGGAAAGATCGACAGTGTTATCAATGCTCCAAAAGACCGGGAACTAAAAGCAAAGCTCATTCTTATCGACAGACAGGGGAATAAAAAGGAACGTGAAATCGTAATGATCCAGAAGGGCGAAAAAAGAATGATAAAATTTCTCTCCCCTGCAAGCCAGAGAGGGATCGCTTTTCTAAATCTTCCCGGCAACCGGATATACCTCTATCTTCCTGCTTTCAGAAGAGTGCGCCGAATAGCTTCGGATATTAAAAACCGGAAGTTTGCCGGCACCGATTTTACCTACGAGGATCTGGGAAATCTTAACTATGCAGACGAATATGATCCGGTACTGGAGGAAACAACCGGGGAGTATTTCGTCCTGGAACTGAAAAAAAAAGAGGAACAAAAGAAGGAATACAGCCGGCTTAAGATATGGGTGCGCCGGGATAACTTTTACATTAAAAGAGCGGAATATTATGATAAAAACAACCGGCTGAGGAAAACTGTCGAGTGGAAAAGAATTAAGAAAATCGGGAACTATTGGGTTGCCGGGGAAATCGAGGCACACGATCTTAAGAATGACCACAGGACAAAGATCATACTTTCGGAGGTTAAGTTCGATACGGGGCTAAAAGATGCCCTGTTTACTGCCCGGTATTTAAAGAGGTGAAAAACAGGAACGGTCAGATTTGTTTACTTAAAATGCTTACAGTAATGGACTCCTTGACCTGCTGAACTATTACAACTATGATTACTCTCATTAGTGTTTAGGGTGATTATTAGGTCTCTATCAGGGAAAAAGTGTATCAGGAGTACATTGTATGAAAGAAAAAGTTTTATTCTTTGTGTTTTTAATTTTATTAATTACCACTGGTTTTACAGATAGTTCTTTTAATTCTTTTGATCTTTATCTCGGCGGGGGACTATTTTACAATAATCATGATCCTGAATCTTTCGATGGGAAAACTGCTTTTTATGGTGACAGTGAGACATTTCTATCACCTTTATGGGATCCTGCTGCCGGTTTTTTTGCAGAAGCAGGATTCAGACTGGGTTCCTCCGGAATGAGCATAGATATGTATAATGGAATATCTTATTACAGGGCAGCTCATCAGGGGGAATTTATGAGTCAGTCTTTCTCTGGTAATTACAACGAGGTTCTCTTCTCAGCAGCATGGTCCTTTTTTAAAATGGCGGATTTTATCAGTCCGGTCATTATGACAGGCTTATCATGGGGGTGGCTAAACATTGATAACGGGGTAATATTATCAGATTCGAGCCTTCGTGATTCAGTCTTCAGCGGAATGGGTATTCACATAGGAGGAGGTCTTATTATTGATTATAAGAACATTATCGCCTGTGAGCTTTTAGCTGTATACAGGGTTATGGACTACTTATCCGGAACATACAGCGGTTTTTCGGGCCGCCTTGATTCAGCTATTGGTAACGGATGGTATCTGAAGCTTGGATTGGAGATACCTGTTCTCTCAGAAGAAATATAAAGAGTTTTAAAATAAAAGGGACCTGGATATCACTATCTACAGTGCCCGGGAGTTTGCCTTAAAAGGCAGTTTTTCCCTTATATAGGAATCCGCAAATTCGGCAGCCATCCGGCTGACCGGGGGAATTAGTGTTAATTACACTAACTGCCTTGTATTGGACAATAATAAAAAAGCTTGTATAATGAGCTGCATGAAAAATAGCAGCAAACCACTTGAACAGCTTCGGGAAGAGACTCTGAAACTTTTAGAGAGTAATTTTACCCATGATGTAATAAGTGTGGAAGAGTATGAAAAGAGAGTTGATATCGCTCTTAATACCTCGACAGGTGAGGATCTTATACGGTTATCCGGTGATCTTGTGCCCCTTGCCGGGCAGCAGAAGCCGGCAAGCCCCCGGCCGGTTAGACACAGTAAACAAAAGGATCTGATTGTTGGTATTTTAAGCGGTATAAGACGGAGAGGCCGCTGGAATCCTGCAAAGCATAATAAAATCATCACTGTACTGGGAGGGGTTAAGCTTGATTTTACCGAAGTGCAGATGCCGGACGGAACAACGACATTAGAGTTTTTCTGCCTTATGGGAGGTCTCGATATTATTGTTCCCGATGATGTCCGGGTGGATGTGTCAGGGCTGCCTATTATGGGAAGTATCGAAAATCGTGTATCTGATCCTGAAGACCCGAACTGTCCTGTATTAAAGATCAGGGGTATTACCCTGCTGGGAGGGGTAGAAGTAAAACCTCCCCGGAAACGCAGGCGAGGCAGAAGAAACCGGTAGTCCGGAATGACGCTGAAAAAATCAGAAAAGATAAGATGGCTGCAATGTAAAGCGTTATTATCCTCTCTCTGCCCGGGACATCAGTTTTTCTGTCCCTTTTATAAGAGTTTCCACATATCCATAGATGTCCGGTATCTCCGCTTCAGGTATCCGGAAACCTATGGCCCCGGGGTGGCCTCCTCCGTTTTTTATGTCAAAGAATTCGAGAACACTGCGGAGATCCAGGGCTTTGTATGAATGGCTTCTTCGCAGGCGGAATTGTATTAAATCGGAATCCTTCTTATCATCGTAATAAGCGACGAGACTTAATGATCGGCTGGATTCTGCCAGGGAATCAGCAGCATACCTGGCAACTGTAACAATGGTGTCGTTGTCAAAGAGGGTCCGCATCTGTTTTATCACATCCTGTGATATGATCACCGATCCTATTTTCGGAGAGATATCCACCTTCTGTTTCATCATGATGGCAAAGCATTCATCCTCCTGCCGGGACAACTGCTGGAGTTCGGTAAATACCTCGTCCATGGTAGAAAAATTTCCGGAATTCTTTCGGGTTTTATTAGTGAGCATTTCGTTGAACATGCTGCTGAATAACCGGTAGAACCATTTTTCCCTGCTGGTTTTTAGATACTTTCCCATTTTCGAATCACCGATGATACCTGTAAGTACAGCCAGGACAAAATTGCGGGAGAACAGATCCTGAATGTTAAAGGAACCGGTGATGTCTTTATGATTTTTCAGTTTGAACGCCATCAATCCTACCAGCTCGCTTGCCGAAGAGGCTTCATCTACAAGGCAGTAACCCTTGTCGCCGATGTAATCGCTGTCCGCTCCGAGATGATGATCGATTTCAATTTTTAAGATATCCTTGTTATTATAAATCCCGGCAGAACCGGGAAATGTTTCCCTCATCTCCGGTTTAGGTGTGTCCAGAATAAACACGGCAGAGACCTCGTGGGGTAATTTCTCTTTGTTGTGGAGAATTTCGATTGCATTGTACCTGCAGATATTAAGAAGATACTGATAATTTCTATTTATTTTTCCGGGAACCATCAGGTACGCAATTTTCGAAAACTTGTTCAGCAGCAGGCTTATGGCAATCATTGAAGAAATACAATCCTCATCAGGATTCTTGTGACCCATGATAAGGAAACAGTCCCGTTCCGTAATTGCCTCCAGGATGTGATTAATAATCAGATTTCTTCTTTTGATGCTTGTCATTCGGGTTTTTGTCATGTACCCTCCCTTTAGTTTGTCCAGAGAACTGCGGTATCCCGCCCGGCTTCCTTTGCCTTGTAGAGTGCCTGGTCGGCCCTTTCTTTGATCCGGGAAGCCGAGTCGGCATGATCAGGAAAACATGCGATGCCGATACTGGCAGTAACTTTCTTCAGCGATCCGTCGAGATTCTTAAGCAGGTCGATTTTCCGGACTTCCCTTACCAGCTTCGAACAGATATCCCGGGCTTCTGCGCCCGTAGTTCCGGGCAGAAGAAAGGTAAACTCATCACCTCCGTACCGGGCAAGAATATCTTCCTTTCTAAACAGTTTTCTGAAAATCGGGACAATTGCCAGGATTACCCTGTCTCCCATATCCTGTCCGTATTCATTGTTCAATGTTCCGAAATGATCCAGATCGATCATGACAATGGAGAGAGGAAGGCTTTTATCCATTGCCTCGGTAATACGGTCTTTTATTGCCTCATCGAGAAACCGGCGGTTATACAGCCCTGTAAAATCATCGGTAATTGCCCGGGTCCTTGCCTGTTCTCCCCAGGTGACCATATCCGACAGAAATGCACCGGTTTTTTCAAGACGCATGGTGGTAATATTCAGCATACGGCGCATGATATTTATACCGGCCTCCGGTTTGTTTTTTATGAATTTGTAAAAATCACCTGCTTTAAGGCTGAGTACTTTTGTGTCGCATTTAGGAGAGCATGTAGCGGACCTTGCCGCACTGTCGAAAATGGACATCTCCCCGAAGAAATTACCCTCTGTAATCTCTGCGATCTCCAGCACTTTCCCGTCCGGCAGATTTACGGATATGGAAACCGATCCGGAAAGTATGATATACATGATTTCGCCGTTATCGCCTTCGTTGAAAAGGGTTTGCCCTTTTAGGTATTCTTCGGTGTTCATAAGTGAATAAAGCGAATCCAGTTCTTCCCGGGAAAGAGAAGAGAGAATTTCGATCGATCTAAGTACATCAACGGGAGTCCTTTTCATTTCCGCTCCCCGGCATCTTCCGGAAACAGGATGAGATTTCCCCCCCTGCGTCTGCCTGCAAGAGAAAGCTCATGAGTTTTAAATACAAGATCTTCAGCGTTAATGCCGTGGTCAGGGAAACATGCGATGCCGGTGCTGGCGGTAATGCGGAATTCCTTTCCTTTCGTTGCTCCGGTTACATCGAGGTTGTTCATGAATTCCCGGATACGCAGAGCCTGGTTGTAAGCTTCCTCTTTTGTACCCCCCGGAATAAGTACTGCCATGGCATTACCCTTGTACCTTGCTGTCCTGTTGTCATCCCCGATAAAATCCCGTAATCCCCTTGCCATAATGCTGATAGCCGTGTCTCCCGCTTCGTGGCCGTAAGTGTCGTTTAAAGCCTTAAAATTGTCCGGTTTTGTTATCAGAAGAGAAAAGCCGGAACTGTTTTTATCGATAAGTTCCCTTATTTTTTCTAAGAGATAGGTTCGATTAAATAACCCTGTAAGCTTGTCTCTATACACCTGCCTTCTCATTTCCTGCACCAGGGGAGAATTCTCTTTGATGAGGGTGTTGGCCCTGCGGATTCGCACGGCAATCTCCGCTAGAATTTTGTGGAGGATCCGGGCAGACAGAGCCGGATGTTTATCGAGAATCGCTGTAAATTCTATGCCGGATTTGGGAAATTCCAAAAGCCGTGTTTCGACAGATGCGAAAGCGGAAGCAATTCTGGATGTTCCGGTGAACAGATCGAGTTCTCCGAAACAGTTGCCCTGGACAAAACGGGCTATATCGGTTTTCCGGCCGGACTCATCCTGCTTCTGAACTACGATTTCGCCGGATTCTACGATATAGAGGGTATTGCCGGGGTCCCCCCTGGAAAAAACCGGGTCACCGGTTTTATAGTCGTAAAAATCACTGTTCCAGGCAATAACTTCTATCTCATGGGGAATAAGGGATGAAAAAATATCGGCTCGCTTAAGAAGCACTGCTTTTTGTCCGGCGGGATCTTTTGTCATAACAGCTCCGGCAATATGATTTTAACGGTCATTGTACGTATCAGTGTAATCTTTTAAGAAGTAAAAATAAAGGTAATAATTGCTCAATGTAGTTATTCATTATTTGTTAAAAAGGAAGGTATGAGCCCTGGGAACAAGAAGGTCCACCCCCAGGTAGGTAAAAATAACGCAGGCAAAGCCTATGATACTTAAAATTGCAGCACGTTTCCCGCTCCATCCCCTTGCAAGCCTGGTATGGAGATAAGCGGCATAGACCAACCAGGTAACCAGGGAGGAGGTTTCCTTGGGGTCCCAGCTCCATGCCCTGTTCCAGATATATTGAGCCCAGATTGCGCCGGAAAGGATGCCGATGGTCAGAAAGGGAAAACCGAAAATTATAGCCCTGGATATAACTATCTCCAGTGCACCGGTTTCTGCCTTAAAAGGCAGTTTTTTTCTTATAAGGTATATTATCCCTGCACCAAAGGAGAGAGTAAATGAGCTGTATGATACTACCGTAGTAATAATGTGGATCTGCAGCCAGTAACTCCTTAAAGCCGGAACAAGGGGTGTTATATTTTTCGGCAGTACGGAGGCATAGCCCAGAAGCAGGATTACTACAGGAAGTACAAATACGCCGATAATTCTGAGCTTTGTTTTCCTTTCCGCAATCAGGTATACCAGGACTGTACCCCAGGCGAATACGGACATGTATTCGTAAAAGTTGTAGCCCACGAGGCGTTTCGCTATGATTATACGGGACACAAGGGCAATAGTGTGGCAGATCAGTCCTGCAAAGGCGATAAGGCTGCCGGTTTTCCCGGCCGGTTCCCATTTTGTAACTAAAAATATAACATAAGCGATTGCAGCTAAAAAATATGAAGCGAAGGCTATACTTAAAAAAATTGATTCAATACCCATCATAACTCCTTTCCGGCTTCTATTCCGGCAGCAATAGTCTCGATATCCTTTTTGAGATTGTTGCCCGTTTTTGTACTTGTACCGGTTATCAGTATGTCTTCTGCCCCTCTGCCGGTTGAAACTATTATCCTGATTATTCTGTAATCCAGGCCGTATATCAATAACAGGCCGGCAATAATTAATCCGAAGCCGGCCCAGATAAATGGAATACCGGGCTTTTTACTGACATAAACGGAAGCGTAGGGCCGAAGATCGACCATCTTCAGAGTATAACCTTTAAACTTCAAGGGTGCATCGGACTTTAACCATCCGATAAGCTCCGGTTTCTTTGTTCCCTGCTGAATCCAGATTTTAGCTGCAGGATTTCGGAGGTAGGGAGTTTTGGAATAAGGATTTCCTTTATCATCCAGTGCAAAATCAGGATAAAGATTATGCAGGTATATCATCCAGTTTAATTTTGACAGGGAAATTACCGGGTTCCATGGCCAGACGGAGAGGGTCCATTGCCAGCCGGACGAATTGGTAAGCAGTATTCTATATGCCCATCCGAATCCTTTGTAATCCAGTTTAAAGTTTATGCCTTTGTATTTTAATCTTTCGCCGATTCTAAGTGTTCTGGTTGTCTGCACAGAACTACCGTCTTTTAAAACAGACAGCGTCGCCTGGGCATTCTTTAATCGAAACTCACCGGCAGAAGACACATCTTTTCCAGGTTTGTAGTAGTCCAGTCTTATCTTGTCCACTCTTACCAGAAAATTTTCAGAGGGTTCGACATAACTGTTTCCCTCCACGATTTTAACATAGCGCCCGTATCCGGATGTGCCCCAAAAAAAAGTGTAAAATATTATGATTAAAATACCGCCATGGACTATGGTACTTCCAAAGGTGCTTATTTTCCCTCTGCCTGCGAGAATGGATGTTTTATTTCCGTTATCGATTCTTTTGCTTTTAACTCTGTAGAACGAGTGTTTAAGGAGCCTGCAAATCTTAACAGCCGTATCCTGAATACCGCCGTCAAGCCTTATTTTTTTCTCATAACGGTTCGGTTTCAGATTTAATTCTTCCTCAGGATTAGAAAATATCTTACGCAGGTATCCTATTCTTTTCACCGAGCACAGGATCAGATCGATGCCGAGGAACAAGTACAACAGTTTATAAAACCAGAGATTGTACAGGTTGTTTAATCCTAAAAAGAGCACTGCCTTTCCCAGCCCGTAGTGTTTGGCATAAAATAAATCTCCCTCTCCCTGGGGTATAAATATTCCCAGTATCGAGAGGACGGATATAGCAAGAAGAAGGAGAATGACAAACTTCGGTGATATTAAAAATTTATATACCTTCACTTTTTTGTCTGTTTCATTCCCCTGCCGTTTATTGTTTCCAGGATAGCGTTTACCTGTTCGTTTAAGGGATTCAGTCTTAGGGATGCCTGGAAATAGGCAGTTGCCGCATCCACTTTACCCATTTTAAAATAAACGATTCCCAGAGCGTTATAAATTTCCGGCATGGCGGGTTTCAGTTTCAGGGCCTTTGCGAATTCTTTTCCGGCCTCGGAGAGCATGTTCTTCTTAAGGTAGATTCCTCCGAGGTAGTAATATGCCTTCCACAGGCCGGGTTTTATGGAAATAGCTTTTTCTAGTTCGGTTACCGCTTCTATATTCTTTCCGTTTTTTATGTATCCTATCCCCCGGCTCAAATGGCCGGCTGCCTGTCCGGATCTTAGATTCGCTGAATAAATTATATATAAAGTTCCTGTGCCTGCGATTACCAGGATAAAGATAAGACCGGTTATTATAGATTTTCTGTCCGGTACGGCCATTATACCGCCTCTCCGCGCGGGGAACATGCTGTTAAAAGTCGCTTCCTGTATGTGAGTGAAACTGCCGGCTGCAGGTCGATGATTCACCATATTTCATAGTGTGCTTTTTGCCTGTCATTTTGTGACAGGCGGTACACATTTTGTAATATATTACTCCGCCGTTCGTCCAGGTTATGCCCGATTTTCCGTTGATTGTTTTTTTAATCATAAAAAGATTGTTGTTAACTCCGTGGGGATCATGACAGTCCGTGCAGAGCATCGGAGCATAAGAATCTGCAGCAGTATATGAGCCCGGATTCTGGTAATCCGCTCCTGTGTAGCCTGCCACATAACCCGGATCCCCGACTGTCCGGCTTTTAAGGTAACCCTGGCCGGAGTTCCCGCCTCCGTACTTGCCGCCGTGATAATTTCCGCTTGTGGATTCCCAGTTTATAACAGCCGGCGGGTTGGTTCCGGGATTAATCCAGGAAGGGTAGCTGCCGTCGTGGCACACCAGGCAGAAATCTATATAATCCGGTACCGGACTGGCAGGAGATTCCGGTAAAATGTTGGGGTCTAAATCTCCGGGCCTGTCAGGGTCATTTACATTGTAGGTGTCGATAAAGTTTGCTGCGCCTGCAGCCGTAGAAGGATCGACGGCCGGATCACGCACCCTGGATTTATCCACTCCGTTATAACTACTGTTGTTAAGATGAGGGTTGTGGCAGTCTTTGCATTCTATCTTTGCTCCGCTCCAGTTTTGATCGGAGAGACTTATATCATGGCGGGTATTAATTTTGGCCGAACTTCCGGATACGGGGCTTGTGGATGTAGCGGTTCCCTGCATCTTTGATTTTATATCATTCTGAGCGGGCCCATTGCTGTCGTGGCAGGCATAGCAGAGGTTTTCCTCATTATTGGCACGAAGAGCGGGGTAAGGAGTACCCGTTCCTCTGCCGTGGGGATCATGACATGCCAGGCAGAGCGGCAGATCGAATCCCGTGTCCGGATTAGTCTTAAAGAGGCTTGTGCCGTGTGCCGATGCGTTATATTTTGTTTCACCGGCCCATAGTTTTTCAAAAGGGGGCCTTCCCGGAGGAGTACCTATCGAACTGTCCAGGTGGCAGTTAGTGCAGAAGCTGTTATTATTGGCGCCGTTAAGAAGATATTTAAACGGTCCGCTTCCGGATACAGGCGCACCGTCCTGGCTGTTGTGCTGTGTATGACAGGTTCCGCAGGAACCTGCGAGGACATAGGCATCGGAATTTATGTTTGTTCCTCCGTGTTCGGTCTGAGTAAATACATCATCCCCGTATATCACCGGTGAGAGACCGGATATCAGAATAATCAAAACTGAAGTTATTAAAAATCTTTTATCAATCATAATATTTTTAAAAACTCGCCGAGATTGTTGCCGAAAATGTGTACGATCCGTTCCTGGGAGACTCCGGATTATCCCTGTTAAGAACGCTGCCGAAAGCAGCCGACAGTGTATAATTCTTCGGGAGTGATAAATTTGCTCTGGCGGATATATCCTCCTTTATACTTTTATCCGTGCTGCCGGTGATCCCATACCCCACGCTAAGCCGCATTTTTTTTAACGGAAGCCACTCCATGGCATACTGCTGGGTTAAACTAAGCCCGCCGGGTTTATTATTCCAGCTCCATTTCCCCGAGATCCCGATTACCCTTGTCATCCTGGAATGTACGGAAATATTTGTAACATCGATAATTAAAACCTCTCTTTCCCCTCCGAGATCGATTATCTGCCACATCCTGTTGTATCCCGCCTGGACGTCCATGCTTTTAACCAGCCAATCATCGATCAGTCTGGATTTAATTTTGGAACCCGCCATCCAGAGTGTCATGATTACATCCTGCTTATAGTCATCGATACGATTGTACTGCAAGAAGGAGTTTATATCTACCCTGTCATAGACCTTTCCCTTTGCAGAAAAGGAAATCTTGTCCGACCTTGTAAGTTTCCCGGAGTCCCTGCTTGTTTCCGAAAGACCATAGACAAGGGATGTTTTCATGGTTTTAAAAGGAATAAAATCCAATCCGATACCTGCTGTATTGACAGCTGCATTCTCTCCGATCTGCCACTGTCCCTGGTAGCTGATATTGGAAAAAAGAAACTTGTAGAGTTTAAGATAAATCCCTCCCCCGCCCCTTATGGATTCCACAGGCGGAAGTTTTGTAACCGTACTTCCGGTTTCCGTTTCTCTGTCCGTTCGGTTCCAGGAGAGATTTCCGGTTGTCGAGACACTGTCCGTAAACTTGAGTAATAATGTGGAATCGGTGTAGTAACTGCTGTTTCTGTTTAGATCGGTGTTATTTGCAAATCCGCGTCTGCTCTGATACCCGCTTAAGCCTGCTTTCCCTTTGACTGTTATCCTGGAAGCCGGCTGATAATTTATGTTTGTATTTACTGTTTCATTAAAGTTGTTCTCTTCGTATGGAATTCCTCCTGATAGATTGATGTAGTCCTTATATCTATTCCACCCTGCATTAACCGAAATATCGAATAAGCCTGCAGAGTAACCGGAGTTTAAGCCTATCGAATCCCTTAAATCATTTTTTGTCCCGTTCAGGCTGAAATTATGAATTTGCCTGCCCTGCAGGTTAAAAGAAGGAAGATCCGAAAGCGGAAGCGACAAGCCTGAATAAAATAATTGTGTCTGGGTTAACTCCTCTATGAGGAAGGGGACTTCGGATTCGCCGGAATTGATGATATGACGGTAGCCGCCGTTAAAACTGTACCGGCTGTTGCTCGTAGTAAAATCGAAGGACGGAAAGAGCCTTCCTGTATATAAAGGTTTATACCCTTCGGTCTGTGAGCTGCCAAGCTGGGCCTGGAGTCCTGTTGTAATCCTGGTTCCGGCAGCTATCTGATCCTGGAAGTTTATATTCAGAAACGGAGCATAAGTCCATGTCTTTGTACTGTCAGTATCAACCCTGCTCCGTGTAGTCAGGGACATAACCCCCTGCAGCTCCCCGTAACAGATATTGGCTGTTAAAAATACTGCCAATACAACAGCCGGGACTGTGGATATGTACTTCCTCATATTGCTCCGCGCCTGTTTGGAAATGTTGTATAGATCATCACCGGGATTTAACCGGGATGATCTATACTTAAAATCGCACTTTGTTTTTTATTTGTTATGGCACTGCTGGCAGGCACTGGCCGGGGATAATTGAGCTGTCTGAGCATAGCTCCACCGCAGAGCATCGGGATTCGCACTGGCATGGGGCTTATGGCAGGAAAGACAGAAAACACTGTCGGTAGCCTCGTTCCCCGCGGACTTGTTGGTGGCGTTACCGGAGTTAGCGTTAGTGCTCGATGCCGTATCTTCGGCAGGGTACCTGCTGCCTTCGGCAACTGCATAATAGTTGCTGAAATCGACATCACCAAGCGTATACAGTGTCGTACTATTGGATGTCGGGTGTCTGGTAAATGGGGAACCGGTTCCCGTATTGGCATCACCGAAGAAGTTAGTGTGGCAGGAGCCGCACCAGGCTGATATGTTGCTTATTCCGGCTCCGGCGGTACCATAGGAATTGTCAGCTAACGGATACACATCGCCGCTTAAAGTACCTTCCAGGGGCAGAGCCCTTATTACCGATACCGTTGTGCTTCCCCCCACAGGTGTAAATTTAAGGTTCCTGTAAGCAGATACAGTAGAGGTGTCCGTGGCTCCCGCACCATGGGGATCGTGGCAGTTAGTGCATGTAAAGCCGGAGATTGGAGATCCGCCTGCCGGGGTTACAGAGCTTCCGCCCTCACCAAGGTTGTGGCCATTGCCCGAATTAAGGGTGCCCGGTGCATCGTTGGTCGGGTCCAGATTCGCAAAGTCTCCGCTTGCAGGGCTGTCTGTGGCATCCTTAACTACCGGGACTGTACCTGAATAGGTTGTATAGTTAGATCCTGTACTGTCATGACAGGAAAGGCAGAGAGACTGCGTAGAGCCTCTGAGCAGATAGTCCTGTGTGCCCACATTCGTACCATCCACGCTGCCGTGCATAATATGGCACCCGGAACAGTCCAGTCCGCCGGCTCCTTTGTGAACCGCCAGGACTGGATAGGCCAGAAACACAACCGCACAGATGGAAAGAATCAATTTTTTTCTCATACACTTACCCTCCTCTAAAAAGCATAAATCTGCATTCTTAATCAAAATAACAGTAATTTAATTTATAAAAGAACACATATACTTAGTTTATTTACTTATCGTGAATATTTTAGCATAAATAAATATAATGTCAAGAAAAAATACTCGGTTTCTTGACATATTGACTTTTTTTTTATAAAATAATCTCAGAATACAAGGATGAAGATACGTTTAGGATGCCTGATAGTAAGCTTAATGTTTATTACGGCCTGTAATATTGAGTCGACCTCATCCGGAAACAGTTCATATCACAAGAACGGATATGACTGCTATAGTCCGTGTCACGAAACCAGAGGAACAGAATTCAATATGGGAACGTATGAGGCCGACACAGCTGCCGGGACGGTTTTTATAGACCTCATCGGCAGTTCTGCAGCCGAAGGAGCTGTGGTTACGGCTGTGTCGGATGACAACAAGAGTTTTTTTAAGGCGGAGACGGATAGTTTCGGTAATTTTGTTATAACCGGTCTCGACACCGATGAGCGGTACTATTTTACGATACTGTATGGTGAAAAGAGTTCTTCATCCCTGGGAACGGGAATGGGATTTTTAACCACAGGGGGGGATTATATAAGCTGCAATCAGAGCGGCTGCCATGACACCGGACGGAGGTTGTACCCCTGAATAAGAGGGGGGGCTTTGTATAATCGGCCTAAGTCTCTGCCTGTGCTTAATATCGCTGATAAAACTGTGAAATATAAAGGATTTGGTGAGTATAATGAAAAACCTGCTGACTGCAAGCGTGTTAATTCTTTCACTTGTGATAATCGAGGGATGCGCAGGGATTCGGTCCAAATCCTATGTCCATCCGAACGCAGATTTTTTGTCCATTAAAAGGGTCGCGGTAATGCCGTTTTTAAATCTGACGGACAGTCCGCATGCCGAACAAAAAGTCAGGGACATATTTGTTACCGAGCTTTTGTCATTGGGTTACTTCGATGTGCTGGAATTCGGTGAAATGGAAAAAGTGTTAAGTGAAATGAAGATCGATAAGCCGGATAATATCGATGCATCCATGATTAAAAAGCTTGGAAAGAGCCTCGGTGTTCAGGCTATCATCTTTGGTGTTGTCGAGGAATACAATAAATCCGTTTCTACAGGGGCGGGATCTTTTCCCGAAGTAGCCATTAACCTGCGTATGGTAGATACAAATACAGATATCGTTATCTGGATGAGCAGTAACTCGGAGGGCGGGGGATCTACGGTCAGCTTTCTGGGAATCGGTGAAACCCCTTATATAAGCGAACTTACCCGAAAAGTGATCAGGCAGATGGTGAGGTCGCTTGTCATACAAATTCCTGCGGAGAAATAGATGTGTGCTTTACGGGAAAATATCTGTTAAGGATCCCGGTTGCAATTGCCGTGTTTATAATTTTGATGGTCTGTCCTGTGTTTTCCTATTCCTCCGGAAGTAAAAAGGAAGTGCAGAGAATTAAAATAGGGGTCATGCCATTGGTAAACTTGAGCGGCAGCTTCCTTGCGGAAGAGAAGGTCGGGAATGTTCTGAAGCTGGAACTTTTAAAGTCCGGCAGGTATATTTTGACAGATCCGGGAAAGGTGGAGAAGTTTCTGGAAATGGAAAGACTGCGGTGTCTGGACATGGTATCGACCTCCCTGGCACGAAAGCTAAAGAAAGAGCTCGGAATCGAGGGGCTTATTATAGGCCGTGTGGAGCAGTATGACTCGGGAGAAAACCCTGAAGTGGGAATCAATCTGGTTATGATCGATCTCAACACAACCGATATTTTATGGAGTAGTTCCCTTGCATATACGGGCGAGGATTTTAAGGGGTTCTTCGGTTTCGGCAAGGTCTCTACCGCCCAGGAGTTGTCGCGGATTATTATCAGGAAAATGGTTGCTTCCATACCGGAATTTTAGAATGAAGCTCATTTTAAGTCAAAAAAAAATCCTCATCAGGACGGGAAGAATCTTGCTTGTTGTGATGCTCATGTCCTTTTTGAATGCCTGTATGCATCCAGGTATATATATGAAGAAAGATAAAGACTGGAAGGATTTAAAATTGATTGCTGTCCTTCCTTTCGAAAACTTAAGCGGCAGCAAAGGCGCAGGCGATGTTGTGAGGAATATGTTTGTAGTTGAATTAAACAAAATGGGAAGATTCGGGATTGTAAAACCGGGTGATGCACGTGCTCTCCTCCTGGAAAAAAGAGTTAAGGTAAAAGGGGAGATCGACTTCGAGACGCTCTATGCTTTCAGGAAAGAACTTAATGCCGGTGGTGTCATTGTGGGATCTGTGGAGGAATACGGGGAAGAAGTAAGCGGCCCGAAAAAAGGAATTCCGGCAGTAAGGATAGATGCCCGTATGCTCGATACAAAAAGCGGTGAGGTTATCTGGTCGGCGGTTAACTCCCGTTATGGTGATGACAGGGCGGCGATTTTAGATATCGGGGAAATACGTTCTGTAAATGCCCTGGCAGAAAAGACTGTTGCCGAAATGCTTTTAACTTTGCGGAATCCGCCCCGCGGCAGCGGTAAATCCGGCAGTGCCGTAAAAACAGATGACGGAGAAGATATAGGCGTCAGGCTGGCAAAGCTTTACTACAATAGGGGCAGTTACGATTTAGCTGTTCAAAAACTGGAGTACGCCCTTAAAAGTTCAGCAGACCGGCAGTCCTCTATGAATTTGATGTACATGTTGGGGATTTCGTATGAAAAGTCGGGGATGGAGGATAAAGCTCTGGCTTCCTGGCAGAGGTACAGGATAAAATATCCGGACAGCAGGACACTGGAAATCCGTTTCAGGATCGGCCGCATTAACAGGATCTTAAAGAATTACAGTAAGGCTCTTAATGAACTGCAGAAAGCAGCCGCAGGTTCTAATAGCCGGTGGGCAGGTGATGCTTACCTGGAGATGGGGAACCTGTTCTTTGATAAAGGAGAATACGGTAAAGCCCTGGACTTCTATAAGAATTATTTAACTAAGTATCCTGAAAGCCGGCTTGTTCCGGAGGCGGTCATGCGCCTGGGAGAAAGCCGGTACCGGCTTAAAGATTATGAGGATTCTCTGAAAACCCTGTACGGCTTTATAAAGAAGTTCCCTTCCGATAAGAATATCCGGCAGGCGGAATACCTGGCAGGTCTGTCGTTACAGAACCTTAAAAGGTGGAGAGAGTCTATCAGTCACTTTCAAGCAGCTTTTCAGAAGGCTTCCGGTGAAAAATCAGAAGGGTTATTAATAGAAGAGATCGAGTACAGGATGGGGTTGTCTTATTGGAACCTGGGAGACCGCGGGCAGGCCCGGAATTTTTTCTTAAAAGCGGATAAATCTAAACTGAGTGGTAAGAGTGCGGATGATATTCGGCTTAAGTTAGGGGATATTTACTATTCCTCCGGGAAGTACAGGCAGGCTCTGATCGAACTGGCCGGTTTTGCTGCCGGGGAAAAGACTGATGACAGGATAATTTATAAGGTGGCCAGGTGCTATGAGGAACTGGGCAGGTTTACAGAGGCTTTAAAAATTTACAGTAAAATCTCTTCCGGAAATGATAAAGTAATCACAGAGAAGTCTCTATTCCATACAGCCAATATATACAAGAGCCAGGGTGATTTAAAGGGTGCTGTAAAAACCCTTAAAAAGCTTATTTCCTTAGGCGGTGCCTATGCGGACAGGGCTAAAATGAATATGGCCGGTATATTTTATCAGCAGATGTCCTTAGAGAAGGCTTTGAGTGTATATAAAGATATCGCGGAAAACTCGGATGATCAGCGGGCAGTCAATAATGCCGAAAAATGGATAAAGACTTTAAAGTTTAAAATAAAAGAAAGGGAGAGGTAAAGAGTGAAGCTGCTTCTGGGTATCTTACTGCTGCTGAATTTTACCGGGTGCACCTCCTTGCCGGGAGGCGGAAAGCAGGTCGTTGCCAGGATAAACGGGGAATCGATAACAGTGCAGGATCTTAAGGGAAGATTCGAGAAGCGGCATTCGGGACACCTGGCCCTGCTGGAAAGCGAAACCGACAGGTTAAGGTTTCTCAATGCAGAGATAGATAAAGTTCTGATTATTCAGGAGGGATACCGGATCGGACTGGATAAAGACCCTGAGATAATCAGAAAGGCAGATCAGTATAGAACCGATAGAATAATCGACAGATTATACAACGATGAGGTGAATAAAAAAGTTACTGTTTCCGGTTCGGAGATCGAAGAGATATATTCCCGGTTTTACGGAAGGGCTGTTAAAGTAAGCTGGATTCTTCTTAAGACCGAGGAGGAAGCGAAAGAAGTATTAAAGGAACTTGGAAAGGGCAGGAATTTCAGTGAGCTGGCAAGAGAGAAATCCATCGATCCCTCAGCATCTGAGGGAGGACTGTTGGGTTTTGTAAGGTGGGGCACATTGGACCCTGAAATCGAAAAAGTGGTTTTTTCTCTTTCTTCCGGGGCTGTGAGCGGTCCTGTTAAAGTCCGTCCGGGCTATTATTGTGTCCTGAGGGCGGATGAAAAGGAAAATTTCGAAAAAAAGGATTTTAGCAAGGTAAAGAATGATATAAAACGAATTCTAAAGTTAAGAAAGAGAAATAAGAGGTACAAGGAATTTATAGATGAGTTAAAAAAGAAATATGCCGTATCTGCCGGCAAAGATCCTCTGATGCCGCATCACAGCAGTGATCTTGTTTTAGCCCGGAAGCTTCTTAAGCTGGAAGCCCTGAAACGGGGATATGATAATCTGCCGGATATCATTGCCGCTGTACGCAATTTTAAAAGGGAAGCTGTCTATGAAAAACTATATAAAGAAATAATTGAAGGTGTGCATCTCACTAAGGACGAAACAGAGGCTTACTACGAATCTCACAAGGATGAGTTCAGGGAGCCGGACAGGGTCAAAATAAGACATATTCTGGTGAGCACCAAAAAAGAGGCGGAGGATATACTGGAAAAATTAAAGAAGGGAGAGGATTTTAAGGTACTTGCAAGGGAGAAATCTATCGACTTTTCAGCTTCTAAAGGCGGAGATCTGGGATATATAGTCCGGGGTACTGTAATTCCGGAATTTGAGAAAGCTGCTTTTTCCTTAAAACCGGGTGAAATTTCCGGTCCCGTTAAAACAAGATTCGGCTGGCATATCCTTAAAGCGGAGGATTTTAAGAAAGGAAAGGTTCAGCCTTTCAAGGAAGTTTATGAAAAGGTCAGGGAACTTCTGCTGAAAATAAAAAGAAAAGCGGAGGTAGAGAGATGGATCAAAATTCTTAAAAAAGGCTCCAAAATTAAGATTTACAAGGACGTTCTGTCGGCCGGTCTTTATGCCGACAGGAAAATTATTAAATAGGAGATTACCGGGAATATGACGATTAATCGAAAATATATGGTTTTTGCTTCCCTCATCTTTGTTGGAGCTCTTACTTCCCTGATTACCGGGTGTGCGTATCAGCCGAGGCGTCCGGCCAGATCGTGCCAGGATTGTCATCGAAAGGAAGTTAATAAGTTTGAGGAAGCAGGGAATATACATGCGCCTGTAGAGAAAGGGAATTGTGATGCCTGTCACGAGCGCCATGGTCTGGTCGGAAGCCTGAGGTTAAAAGCAAAAGAACCTGATTTATGTTATACCTGCCATGAAGATGTAAAGAATAAATTCGAACGGAAGTACAAACACGGCACACTGGATAAATGCAGCTCCTGCCACAACCCGCATTCCTCTAATAATAAGTTTCTGTTGATCGATTCCGGTGATTCGCTGTGTTATAAGTGTCATGCAAAAAAAGGCTTCCGGAAGAAGAAGGTCCACGAAGCCTTATCAGGCGGCTGTCTGACCTGCCACGACCCTCATTCCTCGGACAATAAAGACATACTTGTAGAGAAAAAGGAATTACTCTGTTCCACCTGCCATGATCTAAAAGATGTATCGTTTAAAGAGAAACATTCGGGTTATCCTGTGGCTGGTTCCGACTGTAACCGGTGCCACGCTCCGCACTCCTCTTCCAATGAGAAATTACTGAAGGAGCATGTGCATCCTCCTTTCGGTTCCGGAAGCTGCAATATATGTCACGATGATCCGAAATCGGCCGATCCTCTGAAGTTAAAAACGGCAGGCAATGAACTGTGTTACGGCTGCCATAAAAACCTGGAAAAGAATGTCAAATATGTCCATTCACCGCTCAAGAAGGGGTGTACTTCCTGTCATGATCCTCATACGAGTAACAACAAGTACCAGCTGATAACAAGTGACAAAAAACTATGTTACAGCTGCCACAGCAGTCTGAAAAATAAATTTAAAGAGGAAAGTATTCATGCTCCTGTCAAATCCGGAGACTGCACCTCCTGCCACAGCCCTCATTCGAGTAATAATAAGTATCAGCTTTTAAAACCGGGCAACAGCCTCTGTTACAGCTGCCATGATAAATTTAAAAAGAAGTTTATCCATCTCCCCGTTGCATATATGGACTGTACTGTCTGTCACAGCCCTCATGCTTCGAAAAACCCCGATCTGCTGCTTAAAAAGACAGTACCGTTATGCTACAGCTGCCATACGCCTTTCAAAGGAAGTTCCATACATACTGCTGTCCGGAAAGGGGAATGTTTAAAATGCCATGACCCTCATGAAAGCGATTATAGCAAACAGCTGCGGCTGAGCAAAGACAAATTATGCTTCAGCTGTCATAACTTTAAAGATAAATATAAAGGCGAATTTGTCCATGCACCTGTGGAAGCAGGAAAATGCTTAAATTGCCATAAGCCCCACAGCAGCAATGTTAAAGATCAATTAATCGCTCCTGTTAAAAAGCTTTGTGTGTCATGTCACGGTGATATTCAGAAAAAAGCCCGTGAAAAAACCAGCGGGCATCAGCCGGTTATAAAAGGGGAATGCACTTCCTGTCATTCTCCCCACGCTGGTAAAAACAAAATGCTGCTCGTTAAACCCTTAAAGAAGCTGTGTCTGGGATGCCACAAGGACCTGGAAGAAAAACTTAAGACAGGTGTAGTTCATTATCCGGTGAGGAACGGAGAGTGCCTATCCTGCCATAATCCTCACTTCTCGGATAATAATAACCTGCTGGTAGCTAAGGGAGCGGAGGTATGTTCGCTCTGCCATGGAGTAAAGAGTAAGATTTTAACGGCAAAACATGATGGGATAGAGGTCCTGGGCAGCAACTGCCTGGAGTGTCATAACCCCCACGGTTCCAAAGACCGGAGTCTGACCCGCAAAGTGGAACACCTGCCTTTTAAAGAGAAAAAATGTGACTCATGCCACAAAACGTAGAGGAATAGGATAAGAGAAATGACGAAAAAAATTAATTTGGTTTTGACAGTCTTTTTTTTAGTAGTTCTTGCCAGGAGTTTTACGGATGTAAAGCTTAAGGAAGAAGGGTCTAAATTGTGCTTTACCTGCCATAAGGATAAAAAGCTGGAGGTTGCCGATGATAAAGATGTTCATTTTCCAGTTAAAATCGGGAACTGCACATCATGCCACAGCCCGCATGCAGGAAAGTACAAATATATGCTTATAAAAAAGGGAGGGGAACTTTGCTTTACCTGCCATGAAGATGTAAAAGCAGAGACCCATATGCCTTATGTGCATACCGCTTTAAAAAAGGGGGAATGCACAAAATGCCATGATCCCCATGCCTCGAATTTTCCTTATCAGCTTAAAAAGCCGGAAGACAGGATATGTTTCAGCTGCCATTCCGCATTAAAGAATTCTATCGAAAAGCTTAAGGATGCCCATCCTCCGGCTGCCGCCGGCGAATGCACTACCTGTCACAGTCCTCATGCCTCGGGTTATGAGTATCAACTTGTCCAGGCACAGGAGAAAGTATGTTTTACCTGCCATGATAAAGAACAGAAAAGTTTTAAGAAAGCTCACCTGGGATATCCGGTCGGCCAGGGAGGGTGTACTATGTGCCACGATCCCCATGCATCGGATTCCCCTAAACTGATTAAGAAGTATTCTCACTTTCCGATGAGGGAGATGATGTGCAGCAGCTGCCACGCAGGTCCCGGGAATTCCGATCCGTTAAAATTGGTCAAACCGGCAGGTGATCTCTGCTATGGCTGTCATCAGGATAAAATTGATAATTTCGACTCGAAGAAAGTAGTTCACAATCCGGTAAAAAAAAGAGAATGTATAAAATGCCATTCGCCTCATGCATCCGACTATAAAGATTTTATAATAGAACCGGAGAAGAAACTCTGCTTTTCCTGCCATAAGGATATGAAAAAGACCATAAACGGAGAGGGTATGTATGTTCATACTGCACTCAGTAAGGTGGAATGCACGAAATGTCATAATCCGCATTCTTCGAACACAGAGGATCTCCTGGTTTCCAAAGATGTAGTTTCTCTCTGCACCGGATGTCATCCCCGGGCAGGCAAGCATTCGCATCCTATTGGTGCGGAGGCTGTAAATCCGAAAACCGGAAAGGCAATGACCTGTACGAGCTGCCATGCATCTCATGCTTCCAGGTACGAGTTCTTCCTGAAAGGGGACAGGAAGGAGGGCTTATGTGTGCAATGCCATAAACTTTAAAGGGAAGCTGTTAAAAACGATAATCGCCGCACTGATGCTTATCGGGCTTAAGTCCGCCGCATGGGCATTCGATGCCGGGGATATTAAATATCTTTTTTCAATTTACGGCGCCGGTATGGATGATAAGTTAAAACAGCCTCATTATGTCTTCGTAGATAAAAGAAGAGCGGAGATCTATGTAATCAACGGAGATGAGTCGATTATGATATTTAATATGTACGGCAGTCTTCTATATAAATTCGGCAGAGAACAGGGCATCACGTTTCCTCAGAGCCTGGCAGTTGACAGCAGGGGGAGGATCTATATATCGAGAGGCATGGCAGGAGATATCCTGGTGTGCAATTACCGCGGCAAAATCGAGCACCGCTACAGGTTTACAGGTGTTTCTTCCCCTGTCTATCCCTGGCAGATGGCCATAGATGAGAAGGACAATCTCTATGTTGTGGATCAAAAAGCAAAGCGTGTTCTTGTCTTTAATAACCGGGAGGAATTAAAGTTTCAGATCGGAGAAAAAGCAGGGAGGTTTTCTACCATTGCTGCCATTACAGTGGATAATCGCGGCAGGATTTACGTCATAAACGGAACTACCAGTAAAATATCTGTCTTTGACGGCAGGGGTGAATTCCTTTTCGACTTCGGACAGCGCGGGGGAGGAACAGGCAGGATGAGCGGCCCTGTGGGGATTGCCGTAGATTCGGCCGGAAGAATATTTGTACTGGATACCAACAGGCAAAAGATAATCGTTTACGATAAAGAAGGAAGATTTAAATTTGAATTCGGCGGACTGGGCTTTGGTGAGCTTAAGTTTCTGTACCCTTCCGGTATTGTCATGGATGCCGGGGGCAGAATATATGTTGCTGACTCTCTTAATAACCGGATCGAGGTATTAAAGGCAGGTTTATAAATAGGGTCTATTATAGTAAGTCCCTGAATAATTCCTGCGATTTTCTTTATCATTAGTAAGAGCTCAGCGAAGCATCCTCCGCCGTTACCCCTATTTCACAGGCGGACGTCATCCAATGATAGAAGTTGTCCTCCGTCTCCTGCAGGTGGCGGTACAAACGCACCATCAACTCTTTTTTTATATCATTGTAATTTTTATCATCTATAACGTTCTTAAGTTCGTGAGGGTCCCTTTTAAGATCATACAGTTCATTGATATCGGAGGGGTTGATAATAAGTTTATAATCATAGGTTCGTATCATACGTTGGGGATAGGGAAAGTGATGTCCGTGAAACTGGGCGTAGACCTCCTCCGCCCAGTCAGGAACTTCATGTCCTTCCAGAAGGGGAACAATACTGCGCCCGTCGAATTGATCCGGCAAAGGTATCCCGGCTATATCAAGGAATGTAGGGGTAAGATCGATCAGGTTGACAAACCTGCTGCACTTTCTTCCCGGACGGGTATGTTCCGGCCATCGAACGATCAGCGGGATCCGATAAATGTCATCATACATGGCCGGCCCCTTATCGCTGAGTTTATGGCTTCCCACAAAAGCCCCATGATCCGCACTGAAAAATACCGCTGTGTTTTGGGCCAGTCCCAAATTTTCGAGAGCTTCCAATATTCGCCCTATCTGCATGTCTATCATGGTCACATATCCCCAATACATAGCGGTTAGTTTCTGCCACTGCTGCCTCGTAAAGCTGTCAAATGCCCAGTGGGCATAGTAATTCATCTGTACTCTGGGTTTGTTCTGAAAAGTCTCATCCACACCGCAGGGAAGGGATATTCTGGATGGATCATACAGGCCGGCATATTCAAGGGGAAGGTAGTACGGCAGGTGCGGTCCGAAGAAACTACACATCAGAAAGAAAGGCTTCCTATCCGAATTAAATCCCCTGGCGTAATCCTTTAACTTCTCAATTGTCCTATCCCCCAGGAAATAGGTAAATGTTCCCTCTTCCGGACCTTTATAGATGCCTGCCAGCACGTTACCGGGCTCTCCGTTTGGGAAGGTCCCGCGAATCTCATCGGTGACCTTAAAGGGCGGTAATCCGTTTTGCTTAAGGTAACCCAGATAATCCGGATGATCGACGGGAGGAGCCCACCCCGGGTAATGCAACCCTTCGAAACAGTACTGACCGGGGCCGTTGTTTACGCCGACGTGCCACTTGCCTATGTTCCCGCACCGGTAGCCCGCCCGGGTCAGGTAATGAGAGAAGAGTTTAAGGTTTTTATCTAACTCCGTCATATATCCTACATTTCGCTCAAAGTTGGCGAGCAAACGGTGCTTGTGGGGCAGCATGCCGGTAAGCAGCGATGCTCTGGCAGGTGTGCATATGGCTGTTGGGGTAAATGCGTTGTCAAATTTGATCCCCGACCGGGCTATACTGTCGATGTGAGGCGTTTTGCATATAGTATTTCCGTATGCTCCCAGTGAGTCCAACCTGTGTTGGTCGGTAAGTAAAAGCAGTATGTTTTTCCTTGAAGGATTCACCATCATATAACTCCTATCCAAAAGAAAAGGGTCTGACCGGTTCCTCCATCAGACCCTTGATCCTCTAAACTATCTTTTTATTGGTATTTTTTAAGGATTTTATCTATCTCTCCGCCCAGCCGCTTGGCTGCCTGTTCAGGGGTTAGCTCTCCGATGACCGCCAGGCCAATTATTTCTTTAGTAATGGTCAGCGTCTCTGAGTAGGCAGGATGAGCAATCTCGGTAGCGTACCTCTCCCGGATCCAGGGCAGCATGTCGGCGAAGATCTTCATCTTATCTCCGAACTGAGGATATTTTATAGTGGCCGCTACAGACTTTCTAACCGGGAGAAAGTTGATATCCCGGGCGATCTTGGCAACGCCCTTCTTGTTGGTCATAAACTCGACAAACTTCCAGGCCTCAGGTTTCATCCTGGACTGCTCTGCGATAGCCAGAGGTCCTCCACCGAACGGCACCGCACCCTGTTTCCCCCGGAACAGATATGTCACATCCCAGGTGAAGTCCGTGATGGTTTTGTCGAAATGCCGGAAGAGCCAGGAACCAGTTACATCGAAAACCGCTGATCCGGTCTTAAACAGTTCATTGGCGGAGGTGATCCCGGTAAAGGCATCGGTGGCAGCCAAACCGCTCTTATGAAGGTCAGCGATGAATTTGATAGCCCGAATGCCATCCGCGCTGTTGATGTTGTTCCTTTTAAAGTCCTTACTGAAAAAGCTGGCGCCGCTTTGGAAAATAACCGAGGTGATAAAATGAGTTTTCTGATCCACCACCACACCGTATTTAACATTGCTGGCCTGCTGAGCTTTTCCTGCCACATCCATAAACTCTTCCCATGTCCATGCTTCATCCACACTTTTCGGCGGGGAAATCCCGGCACGATCCAAATATTCCTTGTTATAAAAAAGCCCGATAGTATCTGTATGCCAGGGGGAAGCGTATAATTTCCCCTTGATCGTCGCTGCCGTCAGCAGCGGCTCCAGAAAATCATCTGCAAACCCCGGGGGCATCAGGGGCTTCAAATCCGCCAGAACACCTGCCTTCGCGTACCGGGCGACCCTTGTAAAGACAAACCGCATGATGTCAGGCATCGTTTTGGAGACAATGTAGGCATCGAGCTTCTGGAAGTATTTATGTGGAACATGCAGCAGCTCCACAGAGATATTCGGGTTTTGCTTTTCGAACTCAGCAATGGACTCTTTTACCGAATCCACGATAACGGGCTGACCCCAGATGACAAAGCGGAGATTAACCTGCTTGACGGCTACAGTCTCTTGAGAAGGGGCCGCCATCACGATCATAGCCGTCATAGCAAACAAACAAACTGGTAACAATGTAATTCTCCTCATCGGAAAATCCTCCTTTAAGTTTTTTAGCGGAGACCTATTGATCGTCTCCGGCTCTGTGAAATATTCAGGTTAAAGCCTTAATATTGCTGATTATCACCTCCTTTCCCTCTTTAGAGGGTTCGATTATCCCCTTACCCCGGTAAAGCTGATGCCTTTAATAAAGTGCTTCTGGAAAACAAGGAAAACTATCATCACCGGGATAATGGAGATGAGGGTCATAGCCATCAGTTGACCCCAATCGGTCCATAGCTCCCCTCTGAACTTAGCCAGGCCCAACTGGATAGTGAGCAGCCAGTCGGACTCTACAACAATTAGCGGCAGTAGAAACTCGTTCCACGAACCCTGAAAGCTAAAGATGGCCAGTACAGCAAGTGCCGGTTTTGCCAGAGGGAGGATGATCTGAAAAAAGATGCGGAACTCACCGGCTCCGTCGAGCCTGGAGACTTCTATTAATTCGGTGGGGATGGTCCGAAAATACTGCCGCATTAGAAAAACCCCGAAGGCCTGGGCAACGCCCGGGAAGATAAGCCCCTGATAGGTGTTCAGCCAACCGATCTTTCCCAAAAGCAAAAAAACCGGGATCATAGTAAGCTGGAACGGGATCATAAGGGTGGCTAAGATCAGAAGGAAGAAGAATTTATCTCCCCAAAACCGGTATTTGGCGAAGGCGTACCCGGCTAACGAAGCTAAAAAGGCAGAGATGACCGTTCGGGTCACTGTGATAAATATTGTGTTAAAGAAGATTCTGCCAAAAGGCAGTATATTCCAGCCGATAATAAAATTGCTTAAGGTAGGTTTCTGAGGGATAAAATTCGGTGGAGACTGAAACACCTCGCTTGCAGGTTTAAAGGCAGTGGAAACCATCCAGAGAAACGGGAAAAAGGTCGCTGTGGAGATAACGATCAGGATCAAGTACATTGCCCCGCGGCTGATCTTTAGCTGTTTAGCAATCATCGGCTCCTCCTCATTGCTGGTACCCGACTTCTTTGCCGAAAAACTTCATTTGAATGATGGTAATAGATAGTAAGATCAGAAACAGGTAGCAGGAAGCAGTTGCCCCCATGCCCAGGTTGAACCGTTCGAACCCTTCCCGGTAAATATACTGAACAATCGTCATCGTTGCATACCCCGGCCCTCCGTTGGTCATAATGTAAACCTGGTCAAAAACCTTAAAAGAACCAAGAGTGCTTATAACCAGGACAAAGAGGGTAATCGGCTTCAGAAGCGGCAGGGTGATATACCAGAAGGTTTTCCAGGGCCCGGCTCCATCGATCCTGGCCGCCTCGTACACTGTCTCCGGTATACCCTGCAGGCCGGCCAGGAAGATCACCATGGTCTGCCCGGCGTTTTTCCAGACCCCCAGGGCAATTATGGGGTAAATGGCCAGCTTGGGGTTCCCGAGGATATTCTTTGTGTAGCTGCCTCCGACTCCGGATAACAGAAAATTGATTACCCCGTATTCTGCGCTGAACATCCACTGCCAGATCAGAGCTACCGTCACCATAGACACCACATAGGGAAAGTAAATCAGGCCGCGGAATAGAATACGTCCTTTTATCCGGCGGTTAAGCAAGAGGGCCAACCCAATGGCGATGGGGATTTTAAAAAGGAGATGCCCGCACACATAGAAGGCCGTAGTACCGAGCGATTTCCAGAACAGCGGTTCGCGAAGGGTCTGGATAAATCCGTCAAACCATATAAATTGAGGAGGAAAGAACACATCCCAGTGGAAGAAGCTTAACACCAGCACCCAGGCCACAGGAATAAGGACAAAGACAAAAAGTAATGCCATGTGCGGAAGGATAAACAGATAAGGGATCGCCTTGATCCCGGTGATATTAAACCTTCGCCCGAAGGAGAATAACCTTAACCCTTTTTCTGCGCTAATCATACAGGAAACCTCTCTTTCTATAATTAATGGTGCTTAATACTCAAAAACGCCCTCGAGGTACTGCCGGTGGGCCTTAAGTAATTCCCCGGTGATATCCCAAATCTGGTCCAGAGTAAGCACCGCCGATGTAAGCGGATCGAACATTAACGCCTGTGCCACCATCTCGCGGCTGTGCTCCAGAACCGATTTCACCACCAGACGATGCACATTAATATGGGTCAGGTTTGCAGCGGCGCACTGCGCCGGAATTTCGCCCACATAACAACCTCGAACTCCGTTGCGGTCCACCAGGCAGGGAACCTCGACCACACAGTCCTCCGGAAGATTTGTGATAAGCCCGCGGTTGGGAACATTTCCGTAGATGACCCGGGGCTGACCAGTTTCCATCGAGTGAATGATTCCGGAGCCATACTCGTGTGACCGTCCGATCCTGATTGCTTCGCCGGCTTCTAATTTACTCTTAAGTTCTCTATACCGTTCTCTGGAGCTGTTAATATTTGTTTTGAACCTGTCGACCTGGATTTTATATTTTTCTATCAGTTCATCCCTGTCCATAAAGAACGGGCTGTACTCGGCGGCGTGGTTGCTCGATTCGGTGTGGAAATAGCCCAGGCGGCGAAAGATTTCAGCGCGGACGGGCTCCTTCATAAAGTTTTCCTTATCCCGCAGGAATTTCCGAAGCCTGGGATAGAGATCTTCGCCTCTGTGCTCCAACTTGATAAACCAGGCCGTATGATTGATGCCGGCGCACAAAAAGTCGATATCCTCAGGCGACAGGTCCAGCCAGCGGGCAAGCATATCCGCCGTTCCCTGGACGCTATGGCAGAGCCCCACGAACCGGATGGGCGTTGCAGACTGCACCGCCCAGGCAAGTATGGCCTGGGGGTTGGTGTAGTTGAGTATGATGGCATCGGGACATAGTTCCTCCATATCTTTACAGATGGAGAGCAGTACAGGGATAGTACGAATGCCGCGCATTACGCCCCCGACACCGATGGTGTCGCCGATGGTCTGCTTTAGTCCATACTTTCGCGGGAGGTCGGCATCGAGTACCGAAGCTTCCAGACCCCCGACTTTGATCATATTTATAACGTAGTCGGCGTCTTCGAGAGCTCTACGCCGATCTGTTGTCGCAAGGATTTTCGTATCCGGATTTAATTGTTTAACGACATTGCAGGCCATCGTCTCCGATGTCCGCAGGTTCCCCTCGTCAATGTCCATCAGTGTGAACTCGGTTCCCCCGAGTTCCGGGTAGGTTAGGATGTCGACTAACAGTCGAATGCAGAATATAGCGCTGCCGGCGCCGATCATTGTGACTTTTACTGTTTTCGTTTGTCTCTCCTTATCATATTCTCAACTACCTCCTTCTATCGGGATGGATCTCCGCCATCTTCTATTGACATCACCTGTTCCGGTTTTTCAGTGTAGATCCGCGGACGATGAGCTGTGGCTTTAGAACCCGTTGGATCACCAGATCGCTCTTCTTTAATTGTATGAGCTTAAGAAGAATATTTCCCCCTATGCGTCCAAGCTCCCGTTTAGGAATTCGCATCGTTGTTAAGGGCGGACAAAGGACTGATGAGAAAAAAAGGTCGTCATACCCGGCAATAGCTATGTCATCAGGGATAGAGATCCCTTCCTCCTGGAAGGCTTTCATTACCCCTACAGCCACGTAATCACTGAAACAGAAAACAGCAGAAAAGTTCAGGGAAGCTCTCCCTTTTTTCAGGGCTGTTTTTATCATTCGGTAACCGTCCTCTGCCTCCATCGCTCCGAACCGCACTATTGAATCATCAAATGTTAAGCCATTCGACTTTAAGGCCTTTTTATAGCCTTCCAGACGATCTCTGGCGCTGGAAGGTTCTTTAGCTCCATTCAACATGAGGATCCGGTGGTGTCCCTGTTCGATCAGATGCTGTGTTATCAGAAAAGCACCAAGAAGGTTATCCGACACAACATAATTTACATTGGCGTTTTTAAAGTACCGGGCAACCAGAACAAACGGTTTCTCATGTTCCTGCAACTGCTTAAGTATGTTTTTATCCCCTTGTGCGGGGCTGAAGATTACCCCGTCGACACGCTTTTCCAGCACCAGCTCTATCGCCCGTTTCTCCTGTTCGGGGTCCTGTTCTGTGTTGCAGAGAATCAACCCATACCCCATGGCCTTTACAGTCTCTTCTATTCCTCTGATCACCTCGGCGAAAAACGGATTGGAATTTTCAGGCACGATGACAGCAATTGTCTGTGTATGCTTTCCTCTAAGTCCCATCGCAAGGTGATTCTTGGTATAATTGAGTTTCTTCGCTGCTTCTAAGACCTTTTGTTTAGTCGCATCGCTGATATCGTCCTTATCGGCTAATGCCCGGGAAACTGTGTTAACGGAGACACCGACGACTCGGGCGATATCTTTCATAGAATTTCGTTCCATTCCCTTTTATCCCATAACTCTGTTCTTTACATGATCGTTCACTTGAACGTTAATGTTCATGATAATATACTCTCCTTCACCTGTCAAGTTTTTTTCCAAAAACTTTTGTGCTTATGCCGGCCCTATTGTAAAGCATCACTTTCTTTATCCGGTTTCGTTACCATCAATGTTGCATTATATTCAATAATTTATAAATTTATTTCAGGCTAAAATCAGGAATATTCAGTATATTAGATGCTGTCAGGCATGTTAACACTAATAAAAGGCTGTATGAGGGAAGTATGAAAAGTAAATTTTTATTGAGAGGATTTCTTATAACTATTCTGGTGATAGGAGAGTCTTTCTCCCTTCAGGCGGCAGATGTTTCGATCGATGACTTTAAAGGTTATACAGGTACAGCCGCTCTTCAGGCAGCATGGCAGGAGACCGATACTCAGGGGTCCGAAGCCGTTATTAAACGTTATCTGGATACCGGCAAAGCCTCTGTGGGTAAGGTGATGCGGGTTGAGTTCGGTTTTTCAAAGGGAAGTACGAACGCCCGGGGAGTTGTAGGCCGTCCCGGTGCCTGGAACTGGTCGGAGCGGACAGGCATCAGTTTCTGGATAAAGGCTAAGGCGGCCGGAGATATCCCGCAGTACTATCAGGTTCGTTTTTACGAAGATAAACGGGGCGATAAATGGAAGTCCCCCCTGATGCCCATCAGTAATCTTAACCCCAATGGTCAGTATGTAACGATTCCCTTCGCCGATTTTGAATGGTATGGCAGCCAGGGCGGTAGAGGCGGTGCTTACAAAGCTGACCGTGTGATGCAGTTGGATAATATCGTAAATTTGTATCTGGGGGCTGCATATTCCGGTACAGCACCTGATGGTGGTACAACCACCCTCTGGATAGGTGATATTGCTGCTGCCGGGAATGTTCTTATTCGCAATCCCTATCTCCAGAATGTTACTCAGACCGGTGTCGATGTAATGTGGGGAAGCTCAGCGCCGGGCGGTACGCTTTACTGGGGCAGCTTGCCCGGAAACTATACCAACAGTGTTTCCGGCACCGTCTTCGCTGCCAATGCCCCCGACGATAATATTTATACTGCTGCCATCAGCGGACTCTCTCCCGGTGAAACTGTCTATTACTACGTAAGCTCCGGCGGTGTTGTCGTCGGCAGGGATGATCCGTCTTATTATGCTACTGCCGCTCCGTCCGGTAATGCCTCTTTCCGCTTTATTGCCTACGGCGACACCCGGAATGATCCTGTTGTCCATGCCCGTGTAATAAGTAAGATGCATCTGCACAATCCCGATATCGTTATCCATACAGGCGACATTGCGCAAAACGGACAGGTTTGGCAATATGACACTTACTATTTTACTCCCGCTGCGCCCCTGATAAAGAATACACCTGTCTTTACTACCCTTGGCAATCATGACCTTCGCTGGAGCGGAAGTACCAGGGAATACCGCGAGCTTTACAGCCTTCCCACCAACAGTGTTGATGGGACCGAGGCCTATTATTCGTTCGATTATGGAAGTGTTCATTTTGTCTCCCTTAATACGGCCCTGCTCCCTGACGGTTATATTCGCGGGTATAGAGATACTGTCCGCGCGGCCGGGATGACGGCCTGGCTTAAAGGTGACCTTGCTGCCACTAAAAAACCCTGGAAGGTCGTTTTTTTCCATAGACCGGCTTACCTGAGTGATGTCGATGCTGCCTTCCGCAAAATCTTTGAGGATAATGGTGTAAACCTCGTTTTCTCGGGTCATATTCATACCTATGATTCCCACTACCGCAATGGCGTCACCTATATTACCGCCGGCGGCGGGGGCGCACCGCTGGGCGGGCCTTACCGGCAGGGTTGGCCTGATTATCGTCTTTATGCTTTCAATGACTACAATTTTGTCGTGGCGGATGTTACCTTAAGCAAGCTTGATCTGAAGGTTTATGACGATGACAATGTCCTTCGTCAGGAGCTTATCCTGGTTCCCGAACAGATCACCAAACCGGTGTCTTTGCCGGCTGACTGATTGTATCATCAACCTGTCCGTTAAGCTTTCTTTAAATACCTGAATTTCCGCTTGTTTGTGGTTTATTTTTTTAGCCGAAAGTAATATAAATCATACGGCTGGGCGGGAACCTGTGTTTAATATTTAATGATATATTTTAAGCTCCCTCTCCTTTGTGCATTTTGCATTGCCTCTATAAAGTTATCAAAACTAAATACATTTGAAACCATATCATTTACATTTACCATCTTGTTTTTAAGAAAATATAGAGCTTGATTAAAGTTTCCGCATCTTGAACCAATAATATTAATTTCATTGACAGTTATTCGTGAGATATCCACAGGAATACTTTTGGAAATAGTGGTTTTTATTACGATAATTCCTCCGGGCTTAACCATGTTTAAAGCAAAGCCGAGCCCTGTTTCGGACCCTGTTGCTTCTATAACAATGTCGAACCTTTTTATTTCTCCCGATTTTAATTGCATTTCCAAACTATCCGGAAGTATCGCATTGACATTCTGTTTCCGTGCTATGTCGAGCTTATTCTCATGTTTACCAACCAGGGTAAGATTTGAACTAAAACATTTTAATCCGATTGCAGATAAGAGGCCAAGTTTTCCGTCTCCTAAAACGGCAACTGCAGTATTCTGGTTTATCAGAAATTGCTGGGATGGTTCGAGTGCAGCGGCTAATGGTTCCGTGAATACAGCTTCTTCATCCGAAATGGAATCATCCACAATATGCAGATTATTCACCGGGAGTTTGATATATTCGGAAAATGACCCATCCCAGCCGAGAATGCCAAGGACCTTTCTGTTTGGGCAATGCTTCGAGCTGCCGGAAAGGCATAAATTACATTTGCCGCATGAAATATTTATTTCGCCGACTACTCTTTTTCCCAGGAGTTTTGTATTATAAGAATCCTCTACAATCCCGACAAACTCATGACCCGGGATACCGGTAAAATTGTAGTAGCCCTTAAGTAATTCGATATCCGTGTTACAAATGCCCGATAATTTGATTTTTATAAGAGCTTCATTTTTGGAAATAGCAGGTATTTCTTTCTCTATTACACATATACTGCCGTTTTTAAAAAGATAAGCCTTCATAAGTTATTCATTTTTAATCAGCTCTCTTTTTTATATGGCACACCATCGGCAGCCGGAGCAACTGCCCTTCCTACAACACCGATTAATGCCCCGATTGTAAGAATATACGGAAGAGCCAGATAAAAGCCAAGAGGTATTCCTTTTGCAAATCCGGAAGCTGCAACCTGTAATAAAAGCTGTATTACCTGAGCGGAGGCAAATAATAAAGAAGCTGCCATTGCTCCGAATGGAGTCCACTTGCCGAATATCATCGCGGCAAGTCCTATAAATCCTTTGCCATTAGCCATCGCATTGGTGAATGATGAAAGGGTACCCAATGATAGAGCCATGCCCCCGAATGCTGCAAATATACTGCCCATAATTACGGCAAACCATTTAATCCCGGCCACATTTATGCCAAGAGTTTCAGCGGCATGCGGATTTTCCCCGACAGAGCGGATTCTTAACCCAAGGACAGTACGGTAAAGCACAAAATGCATAACAACCGTTAGAATAATTGCAAACCATACAAGTATTGTAAGATTGGAAAAAGCACCTAAAAAAGGTATGTCTTTTAAGAATACAAGGTGAATTCTGTTAACCGAAGATCCGAAATAGGGAACAGGAGGAGAATAACCTGTAGTTTTAAAAATTAACTCCAAAAGATAGGTAATAATACCCATGGACATTACATTTATTGCAACGCCGGACACTATCTGGTCGCCGGCCCATTTAACCGTAATATATGCGTGAAGTGAACCTATTACAATTCCTATTACTATACCCCAGAGCAGCCCTATCCAGGGCGTTCCTGATACAAATGCCCCCCATACGCCGAAAAATGCCGCAAAACGCATAATGCCTTCAAGTGCAATATTAACTACACCTGCATTTTCGGAAATTACACCCCCAAGTGCTGCAAAAAGAATGGGTGCGGCATAATCCATGGTCTGAGATAGAGATGAGTTTAATAAAGACATATTATTCATTCAGTGCACCTCATTATCTTATATTTTTAACCGGATTCGCTCCGTTTTGGTACGACAAGTTTGATAATTAAGTATCTTACCAATTCCTGCAGTGCAATAAATGCTACTATAAGTCCTTCGATAATTGAAGGGAATGTTTTAGGTATATGTGCGAGCTGAACAGCTGTTGCACCTGTTCTTAAAGCACCGATAAGAATACCGGCCAAAAGAATCCCGATAGGTTCATTCTGGCCTATAAGCGCGACAGCTATGCCGTCGAAACCATACCCCCCTTCGAATACCGGAGGATACTGAAACAGAATGCCCAGAATAATAAAAGAACCGCCCAATGATGCAGCCGCACCCGATATGAACATCGTTTGAATTATTCTTCTATCTATATTTACGCCTGAAGCCTTTGGAGCTTCCATTCCGAAAACAAGCGTATGACCCATGGCCCGTATTTCAAAGCCTATTGTTGTCCTGTACAAAAAATACCAGGTAAAAAATACTGCTGCAGCAATAATAATAAAACTGATATTCAGCCTGGTTCCCGGCAATATTTTGGGAAGTTTTGCAGTCGCGCTTATATATGGTGTTCCTGAAACACCTGTAGCTACGTTTGCCTTCATGGGGCCGGTTACAAGCCAGTCTTCTATGAGGTAAAGTGCAATCCAGTTAAGCATAATTGTTGTAATAACTTCATGGATGCCCTTTTTTGCTTTAAGCCATCCGGCTATTGCTCCCCATATACCTCCTGCAGTCATGGCCATAATAAATACAATAATCAAGTGCAGTATCGCTGGTAAACCTGCAAAAGGTTTCGCGTAGCCGAAATAAGCGGCTACTATACCACCCACTATAAATTGTCCCTCTGCTCCGATACTAAAGAGTCCGGCTTTGGCAGCAATAGCAAAGGCAAGCCCTGTTGATATAAACATAGAAGAAGAGAGGAGCATTTCGGCAAAATGATTTTTCCAGTATGGGCCCGGAAATAATCCCGACGATCCGAATAGTAGTTCATACGCCCTTATAGGATTTCTTCCTGTGATTTTAATGAATATTACTCCTGTAATTAAGGCAAACAGTATGGATACGAGCGGTACGGCAATGGTCATCCACCAATATTCTTCTTTCCGCCTGGAAAACAGCCTCTTTAATATTATCTTCATTACATCACTCTTTCTTTTTTCTTTAATCCCAGCATCATGAGCCCAAGCTCTTCTTCACTTGTTTCACCGGGTTTTGTTTCTCCTATAATTACCCCTTCATAGAGAACAAGAATTCTATCGGCAAGTCCCATAATCTCCGACAATTCAAGTGAAACAAGAAGAACGGCAACCCCCCGTTTCTTCTCTTCTATAAGCATTTTATAAACAAACTCCATAGCTCCGATATCAAGACCTCTTGTCGGCTGAGATGCAAGGATAAAGTTATGGTTAATAGACAATTCTCTGGCCAGGAGTACCTTCTGCTGAGTTCCGCCAGAAAGGTTAGCTGCTTTTGTGTAAATGTCACGCGGTCTTATATCAAACTCTTCCACCTTTTTTTCTGCAAAACTCTCTATTGCCATGTCATTTAATATGCCGTTCCTGGAAAATGGTCTCTTATTGTGCTGGCCCATTATCACGTTATCTTTTATTTTAAATGGCAGAATAAGTCCCCTTCTTTTGCGGTCTTCAGGTATATATGCCATGCCTCTCTTTCTCATATTACGGGGATTGATAAGTTTTACCTTTTTCCCCGATAAAAATATAGATCCTCCTATGGGCTTTATAAAACCGATAAGTGCATCAATAAGTTCAGACTGTCCGTTTCCTTCTACACCGGCAATTCCAAGGATTTCGCCTGAGTGGACATCAAAAGAAACATCTTTTAAGCCGACGATGCCCCTTTTATTTTTAACGGTAAGATTTCTGACGGAAGTAATGGTATCTCCTCTTTTAACTAACGCTTCAGGAATTTCAAGCACAACATCTCTGCCTACCATCATTCTTGCAAGTTCCTTTTCGTTTGTCTTTTCCTTGTATACAACACCCTGTAATTCCCCTCTCCTTAGAACTGCTATTCTGTCGGATATTGTCATTACTTCTTTTAATTTATGTGAAATAAATATAATAGTTTTACCGCTGTCTCTTAAGAAAGAAAGAGTCTTAAAAAGATCTTCGGCTTCTTCAGGTGTTAATACTGCGGTTGGCTCATCAAAAATGAGTATTTCTGCTCCTCTTCTTAAAATTTTTAGAATCTCGACTCGTTGTTGAATTCCGACCGGAAGGTTTTCCACCTTCTCTAACGGATCAACCTTTAAACCATAGCGGTCCGAAATTTCCTTTATTTCTTTTACCGCTACTTTTCTATCGAAAAACATTCCTTTCCTGGGCTCATGGCCTAATACAATATTCTCTGTTACTGAAAAGCGCGGAATCAGCATGAATTCCTGATGAACCATTCCGATTTTTAACTTGATTGCATCATTCGAGCTGTTTATCTTTACTTTTTTTCCGAAAACATATATTTCGCCGCTCGTTGGTGTATAAAGGCCATAGATAATCTTCATTAGGGTAGATTTTCCGGCACCATTTTCACCGACTATCGAATATATTTCGCTTTTGTTTATAGAGAGATTTATATTATCATTTGCAAGAACACCGGGGAATCTTTTAATAATATTTTTTACTTCTAAAGCTTTCATTTAAATTTATTGTAATAAAAATTCAGGGTGAGTATCCCCACCCTGAAACATTAATCTGATATAAAGATTAGAAAGATGACGGCGGAGACCACGCCTGCACCTTGGCCGGATCCTCAGGTATGGTAATTTCTTTATCAATTATCATCTGTTTAAGATGCCCGATCTTTTTGATCTGAGTACCTGAAAGAGCATCTTTTACATGATCCGGAGCGTATCCTACACCACCGTCTTTTAGCGCCATAGTTATAATTCCGCTTTTAAAAGAATTGTCAACAATACTTCTAACTGCAAGATATGTAGCATAATCTACATGCTTCATGGCAGAAGTAAGCGTCCTGTCAGGGCAGAGGTTCGGATCGAGACCCATATCCACATCTACTCCTATACCCCAATACGGTGCACCCCTTTCACAGATCGCCTGGAACATGCCATTACCGGTAGCACCGGCTGCATGAAACAGGACATCCGCATCCTGTGCTATTTCGGACTCGGCTGCACTTTTGCCAAGTGCCGGTTCGGTAAAACTTCCCGTGTAGAGTCCTATAATCTTTGCTTTTGGATTTGTAGTTTTAACACCTGCTCTAAAACCTGCTTCGTATCTTAAAACAGGAGGTATTTTCATCCCGCCGATATATCCGATTTTACCGGTTTTTGTTGCATAACCTGCAATTGCCCCTGCCAGGAATCCGCATTCATTCTCTTTAAACAGGTAACTTACCACATTCGGAAGATTTACAGCTTTTCCGCTCGCATCTATAGGAACAGCATCAATTAACATAAACTTTGTATTTGGGTGTGTTTGAGCCACTTCACCGATAGCACCCGCAAGCATAAAACCCACACCAATTACAAGTTTAGCGTTCTCCTGCTCCACAAGAGTAGTTATGTTAGGAACATAATCTTCCTTTGCCTTCGATTCAAGGACAATCGGTGTAATATCCAAAGGTTTAATGTTTTCACTTTTTAAATCTCCGGGTATGCTTGAATCATAAGCTGACGTAGAGAGCTCCGCATAACCTCCGCCTTTTACATATTTAAGCTTTGCCGCCCATGTTTCTAATCCGCGCAGAGCTGAATCGTTAAACGATCTGTCTCCCCGTCCGCCTACATCGGTTACAAGACCAATCTTAATTTTTCCTGATTTGGCTTTGGCCTGTTGCTCTTTTTTACCGCCGGCATAAAGTGCCATTACCTGTAAGATTATTACAAGAACGATGAAAACCCTTTTTATTTTCATCAACCTGCCTCCTTAAATAAAATTTTAAAATTAATTTTAGGCCTTTACTTTTTGTTTGTCAAACCGAATCATTAAAAATGATGTCGAACTTATAATCTTCTGCAATACGGAATTTTTGAAAGGTTGAAATAAAAGGGAGCTAATGCCCGAAAAATACTCCGGCAGGAATTCCTTATAAACCCCTGCCCGTTATAAAACGGCGAAGACTTTTGGAAAAAACAAGAGGAAAACTAACAATCCCCATAATGAAGAATGAAAGGGATATAATAATTTTTATGGAGAAAAACTCTCCCAATACACCTCCCGTTGCCATGGCAATGGGAGTTAAACTTAACGATAATGTATTCAGAAATCCCATAACCTTGCCTAACATGTTCTGCGGAACGGATATCTGTATAATCGAGTAAATAAGGACATTGATAATGGAATTAAAAAAACCTCCGGTAAAAATCAGGACAGACATTAAAATCACATTGATCTTTATAGGGAAAAATCCCCAGCTTGCAGACATTAATAAAAGACTTATAATTAAATAGCCGAACCGTTTATCCTCTTTAATATTGTAAACCGCCGTAAATATCATCCCCGCAAACATTCCGGCGGTAAGAGCTGCCATAACAATTCCGTACATTGCAGGGCCGAGACTTTCTGTTCTTTGAAACAGGGGAAGAATAAGAATAAAGGCTACATGAGCAAAAAAATTGAGGAATGCAGCAACAACGAAGAGGAGACCAAGGCCTTTTACGCGTGCTGTAAAGATTAAGCCCTCTTTCATATCTTCAAAAAAGCGTTTTTTTCCGCCCGGATGATGAACGGAGGGAACCTTAATAAATATTTCCGTGATAGATGAAAAGATATAGGAAATACCATTAACCATAAACATTAACGGAGCTCCTAGAATTACATACAGGAAACCGCCTGCCGTGCTGCCCACTATATTTGACCCGGTATATGTCATCGAGATGAGAGAGTTTGCTCTTACAAGTTTGTCTTTGATCACTATATCAGGAATAATCGAGGAAACCGCCGGGTTAAAAAAAGCCGCTCCAATACCTATAATAATTCCGGCGACAAACACCATCCATATTTTAATCGTACCGAAGTACGCAGTTAAAGCTACAAGAACTACAGCCAGACCCCGAATAAAATCCGCGGTTACCAGAATCCATTTTCTGTCAAGCCTGTCCACCCATACCCCTGCAAAGGGGGAAAGTATTACACGCGGAACAGCAGAGGCTGCCATAAGCGAACCCATGAGGGCCGTAGAACCTGTAACGGCCAATACCCAGAAACCGAGAGCTATCTCGTATGCAACATCACCGAAGGCGGAGACAAGCTGACCCTGCCACAACAGTAAAAAGGGAGTGATATACTTTCTTCGCAGTTTTTCTTTCATATGTACTTTTTATAAGCAAATATAAGGCGTAAGCCTAAATTAAAAAAACATATATTGCAACCTAATAGTTTATAAATTTGTTTGCAGCCGCGCGGATTATATGCAGAATAGAATCGTAAGGAAAGAATTAAGTTCCGTAACGGAACATATGCAGGCGGGGAGTTAAAGAAAATGGCTGAAGGCAGAGTGATAGTTGGTATCGGTGAAATATTGTGGGATTGTTTTGCCGGCCGCAGAGAGTTAGGCGGGGCACCTGCCAATTTTGCATACCATGCTTCTGTTCTGGGCAATAACGGAATTCCGGTAAGCAGAGTGGGTTCCGACGGTCCGGGTAAAGATATACTGGAACGTTTAAGGGGCCTTGGTATTAAAACCCGCTACCTCCAGATTGATCCGGTGCATTCGACCGGAACCGTAGAGGTTTCCCTCGATGCATACGGAATTCCCGATTATAAGATTATAGAAGATGCCGCATGGGATTATACCGCATGGAATGATAATTTAAAAAGTCTGGCTTCCTATGCAGATGCAGTCTGTTTTGGTTCTTTAGGCCAGAGGTCCGAAGAGGCGCGGGGAACCATATTGAAATTCTTAGAATCCGTGCGCAGAGATGCGGTACTTGTATTCGATATCAATCTGCGGCAGTTATTTTACTCCGGAGATATCGTTAAGAAATCTCTCGAGCTTGCAGATGTTTTAAAGCTTAACAGAGAGGAAATCGATACCATGGTAAATCTCCTGAAACTAAAGGTGCAGACGGAACCGGAAAAAAAGTGCATGGAACTGCTTAAACGGTACAATCTGGATCTGATATGTTTAACTCTGGGAGAAAAGGGAAGTATTCTCGTTTCTCCTGATGAGGTTGTACATCATGATGGGTTTACTGTAAAGGTTAAGGATACAGTCGGAGCCGGTGATGCATTTACAGCCGCTTTAACCCATCATCTTCTTAAGGGTACGCCGCTTGAAAAGATTAATGACTACTGTAACCGCTATGCATCATGGGTCGCATCTCAGAGGGGAGGCACACCTCCCGTTGACAGGGATGTATTGGAAGCCGTGCTTTGACAGGGAATATTTGCTATAGATCATAGTGCGGATTCTGTTCCCGGTTAAAATGAATACTTTAACTTTAGCTGCACCATGTTTTTTACAGGTAGAAAATAAGCTTCGCTGTAGTAATTATCCTTGACACCTGTAAATCCTAAGTAGCTTCCCTCTATTGTAATATTTCCGGAAGCTTCGAAACTGAATAAAGGCATAATACTTAACCCCCATGAATCGGGAGAAAAAAGAATCGAGAGGGATACATTTGTGTTTATACTGTATATGGGCTGCATCAGATAGATCAGAATATAATGGTGCGAAAAGTAACCGGGGCGCATCATCGATGCAGTACCGGCAGGCAGGTAGCTGCTTCCGTAGGCCTGTATAAGGTTGTAATAATTCTGCCTCTCTGTAAGGCTGAAACCTTCGCCATTGTAGTAATACTCTGCAATAATATTCATATTCCAGGGAAAAGTGTACTGAAGTCCTGCCAGTGCATTAAACTGCAGAGTGGTTTTTAATGTGAGTTTGCCATTGGCATCCGGGTATTTTATTCTGCTGCCGTCGAGCAAGGCTCCTTCGCCGTAGATGCCGATACCTCCTGCGTCGAGCATAAATCCTGTTCCCGCTGAGGGAACAAAGGAATTTACGGTGCCTTCGGGGACATAATTGTACAACCCGTCTATGGTTATATCTATCAGGGGAAAAGAGAAGATCAGTTCCGCAAATCCTTGTAAATCTTTATAATCTATTCCGGCCGCATAATTTTCAGGTCTGTAAATACCGGATGCTCTGGCTGTTATCGTATTTCCTCCGTTAAACTCCAGAGTAACCGCATCGACTCCGGCCGGTCCGGCTTTGGGGTTAAACGGATTTTTTGATGTACCGGCAAAGCCGATCGGGTTCCATCCGTAGCCGTAACCGCTGAACAGATCCTGCCTTCCGGCGGTTGCCGTAAATGAATCAGTTATATACCAGTTTATGCTTGCCTTAAGGATTTTAAGACCGGAAAAGTTGTAGTCCGAATATTTTAATACTTCGGCCAGGGCGGAATTCTCTTCGGGATTGCCGGCTGTAATCGAAAGGAGCAGATTCGGTATTTTTAAGGGTTCGACCGAAAACCAGAAATCGAAGGCCCCGTAATCGTTTTCTTCGGATATCTTCGCTGTAAAACCGACAGCAAGGGTGATATCGTGAAGGTCCATCATGTTGCCGGGGTTAAGAACACCGCTGAACCTGTCTCCTGTATATTCTGTTACCGGCAGAATGGTCGCGGTGAATTCCGTATTTCCGGATACCGATGTTTCGGGGATACCAGATTCTATAAAGGCGGCCAGGAAAAGTACAAAAAATGTAAGTCTTATCGATATCTGCCTCATAATATCCTCCTACCGGATTCTCTTAAGATAGGATACCGTAAAAATGGAATCCTTAACCTTCGGGCTGTTTAAATCTATCTTCCCGGTTATTATCTCTGTTTTTGTGGGTCTTATATGGCTTTCCATTACCATTTTAAAGGGATAGTCTCTTCCGTTTACAGCACGGTAATCGGAGAAGAGTAAACTCTTGATATTTGCATTATTCTTATAGTAGTCTATTTTTAAATAGTGAAAATTTTCTCTGTCGATAAATGCCGTTATTTTGCTGTAATGGGACTTTCGGCCGGCTTTCGGTTTAAGTGTAATTTTATAGCATTTTCTGCCGTTTACGGATACACTGCTGCTTTTAAGCTCTGCATTGTACTGCGAGGCCATGCCTTTTCCGCTTTCTCCCATATCGTTGTAGGAAAAATCACTTCCTCCCGCCGAGTTTTCCCGCGCCGATGAGCTTAGTTTTCTTACTCTTCCAGTCGATGCAAACCGTACCCATAGATCATCGTTAATTAAGAGGTATGCAGTGCCCTTTAACCGTGCAGGTTTTCTGTATATGATAAGAGAGTAGTAATTATTCCCCCTGTTTAAAGAGTAGGTTTCGATTTCCATGCCGGGCCGAGGATTCCCGGACCGGTAGATTGTCAGTGTACCGACACTGTACATTTTTTCTGTAATAAAAGGTGCATCCGCCTTTTTTATAATCATTCCTGCGTTGCTTTCGCCTGCTGCAGGGTAAGGATTAAAAGTCCGGGCTGCCGTTATAAGTACGGCAGCGGCAATAAATAGGTTAAAAGATTTCATTTTTGTCTCCTTGGATTATCGCTATTACTTTTTCCCCTGTAATGATTTTTACCGTTATTGTTAGTGCCATTGTTTTTATAGCCCCAGGGAAGAATATTCATATTGAGTTTTTCTCTCATCAGCATTAAAACCGAAGGGTAAAACAGTATGGAAAAGACAAATGCCAGGGCCATTGCCATGGAAAGAACAATCCCCGTACTTCTCATTGCACGCATAATAGAGGGAATAAAGGAAGCAAACCCTATTACGGTGGTCAATGAGGTAAGGAAAACCGCTTTTCCTGTTTTTTCTATTACCGTATCTATATGACCTTTTCCTTCCAGCAGATAGCGGTGGTTTATATGAACCGCATCGTCTATTCCTATACCGATAAGAAGAGGGACGGATATTATGTTGATAAAATCAAACTTTATTCCTGCAATCGCCATGATTCCGAAAAGAGATGCGAAAGACAGCACCAGCGGAGAAAGGGTAACTACGGAGAGCTTTAAGTTTCTGAAATCCAACAGGAGGAGAAAAAAGATTACAATTATGGCTGTTATGGCAGCTTTAATGCCGTCATGCTCTGCAATCTGTGTCATCTGATCGGCTGCTAAAACCATGCCGGTTGCCCTGTCCGTAACCGTGGACAGCTGTTTAAGAAGAATCCGCCTGTTCTTAGTAATCCATGGGTTTTGTGCGGGAACTATGTTTATGAGGTAACTCTTCTTATCCTTCGATATGTATGCGCTTCTGATTTTATCCGGTATCATGGAAATATCTATTCGTTTCGTATCCGCCATTTTAAGGAGTTTTTGCCGCATCAGCCCGGAAAAATACTTCTGAAAAGCATCGATATTCCGCATGGCATCCGGTGTATCGTTTATACTTTTTATGAGTTTATCTATAACCGGTTCACCTGTCTGTTTCCCCTCCATATTAAGGCCCGTAATACTATTCAGTGCATAGAGGATTTTATCCATCCCCGCGCTGTAAGCGAGATCCGACATTTCCAGAAGATTGTCTTTTAGCCTGTTAAGCTCGTTAATAAGTCTCTCCCTGCTGATGTGTTCGTCTGCATTTCCGCCTGCATTGTTACCTGCTTTTCTGTGCGTGTTACCGCTTGCTTTGCCGCCTGTGTTCCCTGATCCGGGAAGACCTGCCTGCAGAACGAGGTTCTTTTTAAAGGCTTTTATCTCTTTTATCCGCCGTGTCTGCTCTTTCTGCGAAGGGTAAAAGGGGATAATGGATTCCACTTCCTTTACAGAACCCAGCTTTTTCATTTTAGCAGTAATTTTTCTTGCCGATTCGATATTGCCGGTTATTACGGAAAGTGTATCAGGTGCAAATCCGAATTCCCTGACCATGGTATCCTGAAGTTCTATGGATTCAAGACCTTTGGCTTCCATCTTCATCATATTTCCCTCTACGGAAACCCGGTTGGCCTGTGTGGCGAGAACGGCTCCTGCTGCAAGTGTCAGAAGCATAAACAGCAGCGGTTTTGCTTTTATTCCGGTACCGAGCAGGGATACAATTCTGTACTGCAGTTTGTTTCTGTTTAAAAAGGAAGATTCTGTTTTTCCCCGTTTTAAAAGCCTGTGGTTGCGGTAGCCTAGAATGGCCGGAATAAGAATAAGCATGGCGAGCAGTTCACAGATTATACCGAAACCGGCAACAATTCCTAATTCCTTGACAATTGCAGATTTTGCCACTGTCAGAGCAAAAAAGGCCACGGCAGTAGTTAAAGCACCCATAACAATACCTGCACCGCTCTTATGAAGGCTTAATTTTACCGATTCGGTAAAGCTGTTTCCGTCATCCCGTTCCTGCACGTATGTTGTTAAAAGATGTATCGCATAATCTATTCCCAGGCCGATTAAGGCTATCATGTACATTGCTGTGAGGATATTAAGGCGTTTAATTACAAAACCTGTCAGACCCATAGTCCAGATAAGCCCGATAACAAGGGGGATGCCCGATATAAGAGGAGCGGAATACATTTTAAATGACAGGATCATTATTATGAGGATAAGAATAAGGGCTATTGTTGTGGAAACGGCAAGGCCCTTTTCGCTTGTGACCATTTCGTCTTTTCCTACAACTATTAATCCCGTCAGGCCGGCTTTTACGTGCAGGGAAGATGCCTGTTTTTTAATCGCCCTGTCGAGTAATGGAATGGCCTTAACAAATATATCCATGTCGTTAATGGTAAATGTAGGTCTTATAAAGAGAAGCGCCATGGTGCCGTCACGATTCAGGAAGTAGGGAGATCCGAAGAGGAATCTATCGATAGATGATGAGAGCTTTGCGTTTGTCAGCCTCTCCGCTTCCGGTTTTTCAGTATACCTCTTCATTTCTTCAAGTATTTCTTTCAGCCCTTTAAACTGTGATGTAATCTGCTGTTTATCTTCGGAAAGTTTTTCTTCATTGCCGGAGTACTCCTTTTCGAAGTCGTTATTTAAGCCGGCAAGGAAGGGAACAAGCCCGGGATCGGAAAATATCTTTCTGTATCTTTTAATGTCTTTGGCCTTTAAGAGCATAAGCCCGTGTTCTTTAAAAAAAGCAGGGTCGATTTTACCGTCGACCTGCGAAACATAATCGGAGTATCCGGGCCCGGATAACATTTTTGTAAGATTATCTACTGCCGCTTTAACGGTTTTTTCCGCATCTTCCCTGTTGTGTCTGTCTTCAGCCTGCAGTACGACAACGATCGATGATGCCGCCGGGAATTCTTTGATTATTTTTTTTAAATCCCTTACCTGTCTGGAAGCTTTCGGCATCATCGAATAGTAGGTCAGCTCGAGTTTAAGTGATGAAAAACCTATTCCCATGATAATCGTAATTGCCAGGGCTATCAGTAATGTTTTTTTCCAATGAACGGATGCCCATTCGCCCCATCTGCCTAAGAAGTTTACTGCGGCGGATTCTTCCGGTTTTTTATTATCCTTCATTAACTCCCTCCATTGTTTTTAAAGATCTGATTAAGGAAGCTCAGATATTCCTTGAAAATTTTTTTCCCCTTATCTGTAAGTGAATATTCGGTTTGTATCCTGTCCCTGACGATACCCTTTTTCTGTTTTATATAACCTGCGTTTATGAGTTTCTGCACATGGCTGTATATAGATCCGTCCGTGCCCCCCAAAAGTTTCTTGAAACGGTTAAAGGAAACCGTGCCCTCGTTCTGTAAAATTGTAAGCATGGAAAGTCTTGTTTTCTCAAAAAAAACAGGGTCGAACTGTGTGTATAATCTGTTGCTGTTCATCCGGCTCTGTCTGTGCGGCTCGATTGACTCTTTTTGTATGTTGTTGTAAATGCAACGGTTAAAGATGAAATACCTATGATTGTACTGACTACCGGAACCATTACTCTGTGGTCTATATTTAAGATGTAGAAACTGAAGGCAATTATAATAAATGCGAATGCATGAAAAAAGAGCTGGGTATATGCGGACAGGGCGAGGATGAAATACCAGCCAGCCGTAATAAGCAGGAATATAACGGGAAGGTACTGAACTCCGTTTAGTTTTATAATCAGAAGTATAAGGGAGATAAAGACGATTGTCTGGCCGATCATGCTTAAGTAGAGCTTAAAAATTGTTTTTGAGAAAATCGTTAAGGAGTTTTTTCCCAGGTTTCTGATCAGCGAAACGATCTCTATAAATCCCTCCTATAAAGATTGCCGGGAGCCATATTTTAAGGAAAAGTTCTCCCGTTCCTAACTTGTAGGCAGCTTCTGCAAAGTAATGAACTATACCGGCGGATATTATCAGAATACCCCAGGCATAGAATGCCCAGTTTTCATAGACAGGTTGATCCTCCGTTTTCAGTAAAAGTTCCTTTATTGTCCTTATGTCCTCCAGGTATTTTGCAGTATCGATATCGTTATCATTCATATTCCGGTTAACTCCTCTGTATTCTTCTATTTATATGTTCCTATATCCCGGTCTTCGGTATTGTCTTTTTTTCTGTTACTTTGTGTTGCAAAGTAACTCTGTTATACAAAGTATATGTAAAGTATGGTTTTGTCAAGTTTTTGCACTTTAATAAATTTGCAAAAGAGATATTTCAAGATCGTTAAGTTAAACGATCAAGCCCCGAAATCTGTTTTAGGTATTTTTGATATGTCAGAATCGGACCATGCCGAAAAGTTACAAACCAAAGCTGCAGTTAAACCCGACTGTCAGTTTAAAAACGGTCATAAACCCTGCAAACAACCCTGCAAACATGGGCCCAAAAACTTGACTGCCCAGGTTCGGACCCGGGGAAGTTAATCCTTGCGAGAATGTACCGGCTAACAGAGACTTGGGGAAGGCTGTACTAAGGATGTCAAACGGGAAACTAAATCCCAGTCTACCCGGCCCGCCCATAGCGCCTGCGGTGTCAGCGCGCTTCATGATGCTCTCGATATCCGGATAACTTCTATTCCCGCAACACCGGACAGAATCCTGAAGGCGCTTGAATAAATAATAAATTAATCCGCTTTTTTAGCAGTCATTAAAAAATAACCTTGAAAGCTCCATGTTTATTTTTTACATTAAGTAGATAGTGTAATGAAAGCGGAGGAGATAATGAAGAAATCAATCTATAAATATCTAATTTTAATGGCTGTTGTTCTTGCATTTACAGGATGCGGGTACAACACCATGCAGCAGAACGAGGAGTCTGTAAACAAGGCATGGGGAGACTTAGAGTCGCAGCTGCAGAGAAGGGCAGACCTTATTCCTAATCTTGTGGCGGTTGTAAAGGGATATGCATCCCATGAGAAGGAAACATTGCAGGCGGTTGTGGAAGCCCGTGCAAAGGCGACTTCTTTCCAGATTTCGCCTGCTATGCTTAAAGATCCTGCAGCTATGAAGAAGTTTCAGCAATTACAGGGTTCCCTTTCTTCCGCACTTTCCAGATTAATGGTAGTTGTGGAGAAGTATCCGAATCTAAAAGCCAACCAGAATTTCCTGGATTTACAGAATCAGCTGGAGGGTACGGAAAATAGAATAAGTGTGGCCCGGCAGCGGTACAATGCCGCTGTGGAGAGGTTTAACTTTTCCATAAGAAAATTCCCCAATTCGATTACAAACAGTCTTATGCTGCATCTCGAGCGGAAAGAATATTTTAAGGCGAGTGAATCTGCAAAGGCAGTTCCGAAGGTTAAGTTTTAATTAAGTATCTAAATTTAAAGTGGTGGTATAAAATGAAAGAAATAAAAACAAAGTTAAGATTACCGTTCCGGGGACTTATTCTCGGGCTGTTTATCTTTTTAGCTGCAGGTTCTCTCCTTTCTGCACTCGATGTTCCGAAACTTGAGGGAAGGATTAATGATTATGCAAATATGATTTCTCCTGCCGTTAAACAGCAGCTGAATGAGAAACTAAAAGCGATAGAAGATACGGATTCTACTCAAATTGTAATTCTGACGATACCATCACTGGAGGGTGAAAACTTAGAGCAATTTTCCATTAAAGTTGTGGACAAATGGAAAATAGGACAGAAGGGCGTGGATAACGGCGTACTGTTTCTCGTTTCCAAAGCCGACAGAAAAGTAAGAATAGAGGTGGGTTACGGGCTGGAGGGCGTTCTTACCGACCTCCTTTCAGGCAGGATTGTGGATTATGACATTGTGCCGGCCTTTAAAGCGGGAAATTTCGATGCAGGTTTTATTCAGGGAGTCAATGCGATTGTTCAGGTGGTTAAGGGTGAGTACAAGGCAACAGGCAAACCTGCGAGTTCGGGAAAAGAATCATCCGGTGAGAAGTTCTTTCCTTTCCTTATATTGATCATAATTATTGCAATGATCAGCCCGAAGAGGAGAATCTGGGGAGCAGCCCTCGGCGCTGTTTCCTTACCATTGATCGGGTTGTTTATGCTTCCTTTCGGGGGGCTCCTGCTTCTCGGAATGATACCTTTCGGATTCTTAGGCGGATTGTTTCTCCCGGGCATATTCTTCTCGTCCCACGGGAGGGGAGGAGGCTTTATCGGGGGCGGTTTCGGAGGAGGAGGCTTTTCCGGAGGCGGCTTCGGAGGAGGAGGTTTTTCCGGTGGGGGAGGCGGTTTCGGAGGCGGCGGTGCTTCCGGCGGCTGGTAGATACAGGGAAACATGTATAAAATAACAGAGGATTAAAAAAATGAGAGATTTGACGGATAAATTCCTATCAAAAAAAGACAGAGATAAGGTTCGAAATTGTGTTGCTGAGGCGGAAAAAACAACTTCCGGGGAAATAGTGCCTATGATTGTTACTGCAAGTTACCACTACCCCATGGCAGAGATGATCGGAAGTTTAATCTTGAGCCTTTTAACCGCCGTTGTGGTGACTCTGATTGCTGCTGTAAAAAAATCCTGGGGAGGTGTTACTGTCTGGGACCTGTGGATTTTTCCTGCGGTTTTTTCAGTTGCTTTTGTCATCTTTTATGCGCTTGTAAGGAACGTCCTGTTTTTAAAACGGCTTCTTATTACAAAATCGGAAATGGAAGAAGAAGTGACGGAAGCCGCCCTTACATCTTTTTACAGGGAAGGGCTGCAGCATACAAGGGACAGAACGGGAATACTTATATATATCTCGGTATTCGAGAGACTCGCATACGTACTTGCCGACGAGGGCATAAATGCAAAGGTAAATCCGGATGTTTGGCAGGAAGTTGTTGATATTGTTGTGAGCAGTATAAAGGAACATAAACAGGCCGATGGAATCTGCAGAGCGGTAAAGAAATGCGGCGAGCTTGTGCAGAAAAATTTCCCGATTAAGTCCGATGATACGAATGAACTTGACAATCTTATTGTAGAAAAAGAATAAAAGATATGGAATATGAAGCGGAGCGGGAAGAGGCCGCCTACTTTATGCGGCGTCTGTATGATAAAAACCTCACCACATGTTCCGGCGGAAATGTAAGCTTAAAAGTGAACAGCAGTACTATATGCATAACTCCTTCGGGGTTCGACAAGGGAAGAATTAAAGCGGAAGAGATAGGGATTGTTACCCTTGACGGGAAAAACCTTACTCCGAACCTTAAACCGAGTGTGGAAACAAAGATGCATATGGCTGTTTATGAAAAGCGGCCGGATATTAAAGCCATTGTTCATGCGCATCCTGTTACCGCAAGCAGTTTTACTGCTACGGAGAAAAAAATAGATACTGCCCTTATCGCGGAATCCGCAGCAATTATAGGAAAACCTTCATATACTCCTTATGCTCTGCAGGGTAGTTATGAGCTTGCGGAACTTGTTGCAGGCGCGGCTGTTAATAGTAACACCATTCTTATAGCCAACCACGGGGTGCTTGCCGTCGGAAAAACGATGTTAGAGGCTTTCGACCGCATCGAAGTACTGGAAGCAGCTGCAAAGATCACTCTGTACACGGAGATCCTGGGCAGCAGGCGCGGACTGTCCGAATCTCAGCTCTCCGAACTGGTATCTGACATACAATCCGCAGGAGATACGGAGAGAAAACTTATAGAGGTTATCGTAAAGGCCGTGCTCGATAAGATACAGTCGAATTAATTAAGCCCTTTCTAAAAATTTAACAGATCTCCCCGGTGTTTCATATTTTTTCATGGTCACTACTGATTTTAAGACAGTATCTTCCCGGGAAGAGGAACACCGGATAATCCAAATAGTCTGTAAATCTCTAAATGCTCAGATTCCAGTTTAGAGTTAAGCCGTATATCCTTCTGCTTAATAGTTCCGTTTTCCTTCTTAAGCCTGCCCTTGATAACATGTAAAAGATGTAGGAAAATGTCCTGAAAAAAACGTCCAAACTGAAACAAGATAAAAGAATGGGCTTGGCAAGTAAACAATTACTACTAATATTGTTTACTATGATAAACAATATTAATAAAGATGTTTTAATTAGAATTGTAGCTGAGTGGCTGGAAGAATGGGAATTTCCTTCCTTAATACCAAGAAACGGTTACGGCAGGCAGAGATATCGAATGGAACAAACTTTTAAAAAGTTATTATAAAACTATTTTTTACAGGGACATAATAGAACGCTATAATATTAAGGCTCGATATATTCTTGATGCATTGATGAATGAGTTTCTTGAAACCTATTCAGGCATCTTTTCGATTTCCAAATTTGAAAAACATCTAAAAGTTAATTCCCTTGCAGGCAGTAAACGTACTATTGCAAACTATTTTCATTACCTGCAGGAAGCATTTTTTATTATTACAAATGATAAATTTTCATATTCGCCCCGAAGCAGGGCTATGAATCCAAAAAAAGTTTATCTAACCGACACAGGTTTTGCCGCCCTTGGGCAGCCTTTCTCCGGGAACCGCGGGAGTATCCTTGAAAATGTTGTAGCAATCGAGTTTTTTCGCAGGGGAACGGATCTATACTACTTCAAAGGGAAAGGTGAGTGCGACTTTATCATTAAGAATGGCACAAGACCTGCACATGCTTTACAGGTATGCTGGGAATTGACCGAACGAAACAGAAAACGTGAGATCTCAGGTCTTATTGAAGCATGCAGCACACTTAGTCTATCATCGGGTGTTATACTAACATACGATCAGGAACAACATGAAGAAATAAATGGTGTAAAGATATCAATTTTACCTGTATGGAAATGGCTTTTACCGGATGTCATTCATTGGTGAATCATTCGGGCAGGAAAGAGCTTAGAGCTTTCATCTTCATCGATGAAATACAGAGAAAATCTGTTGCAGGACTGTTCCCTAAAAGTTTTTAGTTTCATATTCTGAGAGTATGGAGCTTAAAGAAAAGCTGCACGAATCACTTGTCGGAAGAAAAAGAGTGTTCCGGCTGTGGACAATTATTTTAACTCATCTTCTACAGTGCAAATTCGTAAATATATGTAATAGAAGGAATTAGAATTTGACAATCCTCTCTTGGCACTACATTTTAAGTAATATTCCAAACCTTAAATTCTAACTTTCCATATTATATAGACTTATTTTCAGAGCTATCCTGAAAATTCGAATTTACTGTAGAAGATGAGTTATAGTGCTTTGAATGCGGCGGGAGTCGGGGTTCTTCCCCGGTGTACTATATTTAGTGTTAAACCACGAACAATAATGGGAATTATCACTCGTCTGGTACGAGTTCCTTGAACTCGTCATCAATCTGGAACCCATCTACACCAGCTTTCAGCAATCGCTGTATAT
>JAADHF010000039.1 GCA_013151965.1 Spirochaetota bacterium | reverse complement strand
CCGACGGATTACGGAACCCTGGCAGCAGTAGGTTTATTTCAGCTTCTTCCGATAATCGTATTCTATTTATTTACCCAGAAATACCTGCTGAACATATTTTCCGGCGGAGTAAAGGGTACGGCATAAAAATTTAATAAGGGAGAAATACAATGAAAGTAGACCTGATTAATCTGACTAAAAAGTTCATGGGTATTACTGCAGTCAGCAGTATAAACCTCGATATAAAGGATGGGGAGTTCGTAGCTTTCTTGGGACCCTCCGGCTGCGGGAAAACCACGACACTTCTCATGATCTCGGGAATTTACAAACCGACGGCAGGCGATATTCTGTTTAACGGAAACCGGGTAAATCATTTCCCTCCGAAAGACAGGGATATAGGAATGGTATTTCAGAGCTATGCATTATACCCGCATATGACTGTCTATCAGAATCTCGTTTTTTCCCTGATGCTGAAACGCCGGCCCAAAGACGAGATGAAGGCGGAAGCGAAAAGAGTTGCGGATATAATGGGAATCGGTTCTCTGCTGAACAGGAAACCGGGTCAGTTATCAGGCGGCCAGCAGCAGAGGGTTGCCCTGGGGCGGGCATTAATAAAACAACCGAAACTGCTCCTCTTCGATGAACCGCTGTCGAACCTGGATGCCAGGTTAAGAATCTCTATGAGAAGTGAGATAAAAAAACTTCAGAATAATCTGGGCATAACAAGTATCTATGTCACACATGACCAGATAGAAGCTATGACGATGGCAGACAGAATAGCTGTAATAAAAGACGGAATACTGCAGGCTTACACAATACCCGAAGAACTGCATGACAAGCCGAAAACTTTGTTTATTGCGGAATTCATAGGCAATCCCCCTATGAATCTTTTCGAAGTTAAACTTATAAGTGAAAACGGCAGCCTTTACGCCGACTTAGGTAAAGGGGTTAAGGTCGGGATCCCAAAAACAAGGACTCCGAAAGATACACAAAGCGGTATCATAAAGATGGGCATAAGACCTCAGGATTTACACGCAAACAGGGATAAAGGGATTAAAACCATAATCGAGCTTGTCGAGCCTATGGGCAGGGATGACCTTATTGTATGTAAGCTTGGAGATAAGGATATACATTTTCTAACGGATCCCGGTCTAAAATTAAAAGCCGGGGACAGAATAAACATTTCACCTGACATGGAGAAAAGCCAATTTTTTGAGATCGAAACGGGAAAGTCACTTTTATGGGCATAACATAACGGGCCTAATTAATATTGTGAGCTCAATTAATATTGCGGGCTTAAAATGAAACTGGTATGAAAATAGTTTTTCGTATTCTTATTACTATCGCTCTAATATTTGTTCTGGCATCATGTCGGAATTTTAAGAAAAAAGGAGATTATGAAATGATTACATCGGAGCCCTTAAAATTCTTTACAGGACATGTTCAGGGAATAGCATACAGTAAAAACTACCTATTCCTGTCTGCAGTGGATAAAGAAGAAAAAACCGGCTATCTCTTTAAAATAGATCCTGTAAGTTTTAGCCTTCTTGATCAGCTTAAATTAAGAGTGGGGAAAATCTATCACCCCGGCGGTATTTCCATATACGGAGGTTACCTTTACCTGCCCCTTGCAGAGTATAAAGCCGACAGCAATGCGGTTATATTTAAAATAGACCCGGAAACCCTGAAAGTAGCCGCCTCTTTTACCGTAGCCGATCATATAGGAGCTGTTACAACGGACGGGGAAGGTCATATCTTCGGCATGAACTGGGATGCAAGGGATATTTATATCTGGAATATGGAAGGCAAAATATTAAAAAAGTTCAGGAATGAGAGAAAAATTGCATATCAGGATATTGAGTATCGTGACGGTAAACTCTACTGTTCGGGAACAAAGAAATCTATAAGTAAAGAGGGAGTAATAGATATCTACAAATTTGACAGCACGAACCTTACTCTGACTATTATAAAAACACATCCCATGCCTCAGCTTAAATTAGCGGAAAGTATTGCAAAGGAAGGAATGACAATTAAAGACGGATATTTTTACTTTGTGCCCGAAGACTTCCCCAAAACCAGACTTTACAGGATAAAGATGAAAAAATAGATTTAATAAACAAGGATTACCGATTATTTTAGCAGTTAATTGCGTGCTGCCTTACAGGCTGCCGGAATATTCTCCGGGTGTATCGGGCATCATATTATAAGAATTAGAATAGAATAGCTGTCGAAGGAAAGTTTGGGAATGGGAAGAGATTTATGGTTAGTGACAAGATCGTGGAAAGTATGTTTATTAAAATATAGGGAATCAAGTAAAAATAACTTAAGGGAAACTTTCCTTTAATTTTTCATGAGCCATGGTTTCTTTTGTTCAAGGGTTAGTTGTTTACCTTGTTCCCTGACAAAATCATTCATATCCAGGTATATACTTTTGGTACTTTTTGAACTGAGGACTAAAGACCACCAGGAATCAGCTCAACATTAACATCACCGGCAAAGAGTACTTTCATAATTAAATTGTCATATACTCAGGAAGAAAAGCCTTTTCTACAGTAACCATTTCCTCAAACATTCCCCGTATCTCGTCAAGAGAACAAACAGCGGAAGTTAACGGATCTATCATAAGCGCATGGAAAGCTTTCTCTCTGTCCTGTTCCAAAACCGATTGAACAACAAGATCATGAAATGCCATATGCTGGGTATTGTAGAATGCAAGATGGGTTGGAAGTGTACCAAAATAAATAGGTTGCACACCCTTTTTATCAATCAAGCATTGAACTTCAACAACACCTTCAGAAGAAAGATTGGGAATTAAGCCGGTATTAAGAACATTTCCATGAATAACCTGCAGCCTGTCAAAAAGCACTCCCTCAATTATATAGGAGGCAAACTCTCTTCCCCGTTTAATAACATACCCCGGATTCTGCATCCTTTTTAATAGCTCAGGAGCACCGGCCCTTTGCTTCGGCCACATACCCGCATAATATCCGCTTCCCCCCAATGCACCGGGACCGGTATATTTTTCCAATATATCCGCACGCTTTCTAATAAATGGAAGATATTCAGAAATATGTCCGCTTGATTCTGTCATAAAAACTCCAAAATGCTCCATCAGGTGAAAACGGACAGGATCCTGCGCTCTAAATGAATCTTCCTGTATAAGTTTTTTTAATTTTGGATAGAGATTGTTTCCTTCTTTATCTGTCAGTTCAACAAACCATGCCATATGATTTATTCCGGCTGTCCGCCAGTTAAGATCCTCATAGGGAATTCCCAAATATTCGGCCAGCTTTTCTGATGAAGCTTGTATAGAATGGCAAAGCCCTACAACCTTTATTTTATTTCCTGTTGCTCTTAATGCAGCAAGGACAGTTAATGACATAGGATTTGTATAATTCATAACAAGGGCATCCGGACAATACTCCATAATATCATTAACAATATCTAACCATGCAGGTAAAGTTCTTAATGCTTTAAAAAGACCGCCGGGACCGATAGTATCGCCAATACATTGATCTACACCATACTTTAATGGTATTTTATACTCATTCTCTACATTTTGAGGACCACCAACTTCTATACTGTTGATAACAAAATCCGAACCTGCTAACAGTTCTTTTCTATTAGTTGATGCCTGTATTGTAATTTTTTTACCTGTTGCACTTACTAAAAACCGAGCTATCTCCTCAGCAATTATTAGTCGCTCAGTGTCTGTATCAACAAGAGCAATTGTCCCATTTTCCAGCCCGGCAATCCGGAGAATATCTTTAATAAGCTCTGCAGAGAAAACTGCACTCCCGGCTCCAATAAATGTTAGTTTCATTTCTCCCCCCATATAATTTGTTATGCTTTTAGTATATATCAACTGCGAAGATATGTGCTTCTTTTGCTCCCCATGCAGCTGTTGGTATTAGTCGTATAGCTTTAGTTCTATAAGCTCTGTCCAACTCTATAATGGCAAAGTCTCTGATAATTATTAGATACTTCTTTTCATTATAAGCAGAGATAGATGATGACTCTTCTTTTGCATTACCATAATAACCTACCTCAGGGTATTGTATCTGTCAACTTCTTCTTTATCTAAAAACCTGAATATTTTTTCCGGTTGGTCATTCTTCCGCTTCTCTGCGGCACCGGCCGGAAACCAGGGAGCCTATTTTAAACTCGCATCCGCCGGGTTTTGATATTTGCCGAATCCGTATTTTCGAATATAATTCTGCTAAGTACAATGAATTTCGATAACAATACGAAGCAGCACAGATTAAAAAAGTTCAGGGATGAGAGGAAAATTGCATATCAGGATATTGAGTATCGTGAAGGAAGGAATGACAATTAAAGACGGATATTTTTACTTTGTGCCCGAAGATTTCCCCAAAACCAGGCTTTACAGGATAAAGATAAAACAGCAGAGCCGTATATATTGCTCCCGGCAGAGGTTGCAATAATGCTGCCGCTATAGTATTACTACTATTACGGGAATCATAAATGCCGTTGATTATATTTATAATAAAAAGATTTTTCAGGCTCATACTGACCGTACTGCTCGTTTCTACAATTATATTCTTTGTAATAAGAGTTATTCCCGGTGATCCGGCGGCAGTTATCGCGGGCATCGATGCAACACAGGCCGATGTCGCTGCCATCCGTGCACAGCTCGGCACGGACAAGCCTATATCTGTACAGTATATCCACTGGCTTAGAAGTGTAGCATTATTCGATTTCGGCAATTCCATGATAACCGGAGAACCGGTTACAAAGCAGATATTAAAGCGGTTTCCGATAACCCTTACACTCGCCACTTTAGGTATTCTAATGGGAATGCTTATTGCGATTCCATTGGGTGTAATCTCTGCTGTTAAACGATGGTCGCCGGTCGATTATTTCGGCATGCTTCTATCCCAGATCGGTATGGCCGTTCCGAGTTTCTGGCTTGGAATTATTCTTCTTCTGCTGTTTGCCGTTAAGATTCATATTTTCCCGCTTTTTGGTTCCGGCGGCATAAAATATTATATATTACCTTCCCTCTCCCTCGGTTTGGCACGGGCCGCTGTTATTCTAAGACTGACAAGGGCCTCGATGGTGGAAGAGCTGAGCAAGGAATACATCATTACAGCCCGTGCCAAAGGTCTCACGGAAAGGCTTGTAAAGTACAAACATGCTTTAAAGAATGCACTTATCCCTGTTATCACCGTATCAGGTATCCAGTTCGGATACATGTTAGGGGGTGCTATTATTATAGAACAGGTTTTTTCACTGCCCGGTCTGGGCAGACTCTTCCTCACAGGAATATATCAGAGGGATTTTACACTTATACAGGGCGGTGTTGTTTTTATTGCATTTGTATTCTCTCTCATTAATTTTTTAGTTGACATACTTTACAGTGTTCTAAATCCTAAAATCAGGGTAGGGTAACCGTGGGAGAAGGCGAAATACTGCTGCATATACAGGATCTGGATATAACCTTTGAACCCGGAGCCCACGCTGTTCGCTTTCTTGAACTTGATATACGGAAAAGTGAAATACACGGACTTGTAGGGGAATCCGGTTCGGGTAAATCCGTTACTTCTACAGCGGTTATCGGACTGCTTCCTTCTCCTCCTGCAAAAATCAGCTCCGGTAAGATTATCTTTAAAGGCAGGGATCTTTTAAAACTCGGCAAAGAAGAGATGCGGAAAATAAGAGGCAGGGAAATTGCAATGGTTTTCCAGGAGCCGTCCAAATATTTTAATCCGTCCATGAAGGTAGGCGAACAGATCAGGGAAATGCTCAGCCTGCATTTCGGGATGAGCCGCAAGTCAGCCGTGGAGAGGGTGCTTGAACTCTTTAACCTGACAGGCCTCGGAAAAAGCAATTTCGGCGGCGGCAGGAGAATTCTAAACAGTTATCCTCATGAACTGTCGGGAGGAATGAAACAACGCGCCATGATAGCTATGGGGATCGCCTGCAGCCCTTCCCTTCTTATTGCCGACGAACCCACAACCGCACTCGATGTCACTCTGCAGATGCAGATCCTCGATCTGATCCATGACCTGCAGAACAGGCTGAAGATGAGTATCCTGTTTATATCCCATGATCTTAATGTTGTAAAACATATTGCAAACAGAGTATCCGTAATATATGCGGGGAAAATAGTGGAGTCCGCAGCCAAAGGTACAATCTTTAAAAATCCTATGCATCCATATACAAAACTTCTCCTTCTATCCATACCTGATCCGGAAAAAAGGGGAACACCGTTAAAGACGATCCCGGGAACAGTACCGGATGCGGAATCTATACCCTCAGGCTGTGCTTTTCATACGAGGTGTCCGTATGTACGTAAAATCTGCGAAAAAGAAATACCGGCCTTAAAGGAATATGAGAACGGACATACCACGGCATGCCACTTTGCGGGGGAGACAGAATGAGTAAGTCGGTGGATTCGGCTTTAGAAGTAAAAAACCTTACAAAGGTGTTTCATGGGCATTCTTTTTTTCGTGGAAAACAGGAAACTTCTGCTGCCGGAAAAAAGGAAACCGGAGACGGAGATTTTACAGCGGTGGACAGGGTAAGCTTCACTGTTAAGCATAACACCATATTCGGCCTTGTCGGGGAATCGGGATGCGGGAAAACAACACTGGCAAGGAGTATTCTTTTTCTCGACCCTCCTACATCCGGGGATGTTATTATCGACGGCACTAATTTAAAGAATCTTACACATAGAAACCTGCGCCTGTTTCGTAAAAGAATGCAGATAATATTCCAGGACCCGAACAGTGCACTTAACCCCAAACTATCCATAAAAAGAAGCCTGGAAGAGGGCTTAAGAAATCAGAAATATTCAAGCGGTAAAATTACCGGACGGATCGACAGGCTCCTCGATCTTGTGGGCATACCTGTATCATGCAAGAACAAATACCCCCATGAATTCTCAGGCGGCCAGAAACAGAGAATGGTAATAGCCAGGGCTCTGTCGCTCGAACCGGAATTTCTTGTACTCGACGAGCCGGTATCCAACCTCGACGTATCCATACAGGCTCAGATTATAAATCTTCTCATGGATCTAAAAAAACAATTTTCTCTGACATACCTTTTTATTTCTCACGATTTAAATCTTGTATCCTATTTAAGCGATGAAGTCGCCGTAATGTACAGAGGGAGGATCGTGGAACAGGGCCCCGTTCTTGCCATAATGGAAAATCCTCTGCATCCGTATACAAAGAAGCTGCTTCTGTCCATTCCCGGCAACATAGAAAAGATTAAAAACAGGGAAAATGCCGAAATATTTCTAACGGGAAAAAAGCCCGGGAAAGACGTTGAATTGTTTTCTTTAACCGGATGTTCGTACTATAATGAATGTCCGGTAAGAGAAGATTTCTGTTTAAAGGAAGAGCCTTCGTTAAGAATCGTCGGCATCGGACACCTGATTGCATGTTCTAATGATAAGTATCTTAAAAATCAGCTTCTATATAAGAGCTGATAAAATATAAGGAGGAGGAATTTATGAAAAGAATCCTGCAGCAAATCATTATTGTAGTTCTGATTCTTCTGCTTCCGGCAGGCGTACTGCTGGCAAAAGGGCAGAAAGAAGAGAGAGCTCTCCAGTTTGCATTACCCGGGAACCCCGACACTCTGGATCCGCAAAAAACATCAGGAACACTGACTTTTCAGGTGCTTAAGAGTATTTACGACACATTAGTCGAACCTGATCAGACAGGAAAAATTGTACCGGCACTTGCGGAAAAATGGTCGGTTTCTACTGATTCTCTTACGTGGAAATTTACTCTTCGTAAAGGGGTTGTATTCCATAACGGAGACAAGCTTACCTCCCGGGACGTTAAAGCCACTTTTAACAGAATAAGGAGTAAGAAAACCGCATCCCCGAAGGCCAAAGAATTCGGGGCCATAAAAGAAATAGATACTCCTGATGACTACACAGTAGTTTTTAAGCTTAAAGAACCTTCCGCTCCCTTTCTCGCCGCTCTTGCTTCGGGCTGGGGTGCAATTCTTCCTGAAAGTCTTATAGATTCAGGGCACAATTTTGCATCCGAACCTGTCGGGACAGGCCCCTATTCCCTTTCGAAATGGGTAAGGGACAGTAAAATAGTTCTTAAAAAGAATCCCAACTACTGGATGAAAGGGCTTCCCGCTATCGATACGGTTGTCCTTGACATCATTCCTGAAAGATCAGTCGTTGTACAGGGAATAATTTCAGGTCAGATTGATATAGCCTACAGGGTAGATAAAGACGATCTGCCAACACTCAAAGCCAACCCCGATGTTAAAATAGAAAAGAGCCTCTCCTCTTTAATACTTGTTATGGCGATGAACAGCAGCAGGCCTCCCCTTAACGACTTAAGGGTACGGCAGGCAATAAACTATGCTATCGACAAACAGAAGGTACTCGATATTGCCTACGGAGGAGGCAAAGTAATCGGCACATTTCTCGATTATTCCAATGCATACTACAAAGATTTTACAAACCTCTATCCGTACGACCCTGAAAAAGCCAGAGAACTCATAAAAGAAGCAGGTGTAACAAAGGATACCGTACTTCAGCTCGTCCTTCCGCAGAATTACGAGCTGCATGTAAAAGCAGGTGTGATGTATCAGGAGATGCTCACCAAAGTCGGGCTTAACGTTAAAATAAAGCTCGTCGACTGGTCAACCTGGATAAGCGAAGTGTACAGACAGAGTAAGTTCGATCTCACGGTAATAGGACACACAGGAAAACTTGATCCTGACGGCACATTGGCCGGCTACGGCGGAATGAAGCGTTATGTAAAGTGGAACAATCCGGAATGCTTAAGCCTCATTAATAAAGCACGTGTAACAACCGGGTTCGAGGCAAGAAAAAAACTCTACGACAGGGCGCTCGAAATTATGGCAAAACAAGTACCCTTTATGTATCTCGGGACAAATTACGTATATAATGCCATAAGGAAGGATGTTACAGGCTTCAGGATGACTCCGAAACTTGATACACTCGATTTCCGATGGACCGAATTTAAATAGAGCAAGAGAGAAAGGTGCTATAACAGGGTAAGAGATTAAAACAATGAAAAGATCTTCCGTAAGCAGCAGACTCATGTTAGGTGCGGTAATTTATCTTGTAATTCTGGGAGCTGCCGCAATTGCAGCTCCCGTTATTTCACCGTACAGCCCCACAGACCAGCACCTCGAAAACAGATTTGCACCTCCGGGACATAAATATATTCTCGGAACCGACAACTTCGGGCGGGATAATTTCAGCAGAATGATCTACGGATCGAGGTCGGCCCTTTTAGTTGGTATCGTTTCGGTTTCCATTGCCGTGACTATCGGTATAACTGTCGGAATCATAGCCGCACTTTCCACAGGTATCATAGATAACATTCTGATGCTGCTCATGGACAGCGTCCTATCGTTTCCTACAATACTTCTGGCAATTACCGTTGTTTCCTTTTTAGGTTACGGCCTGCTGCAGGTAATGACTGCAATCGGGGTAATATTCAGCCCCGTATTTGCACGGCTTGTACGTGCCGAAGCACTTTCCATAAAAACAGAAGAATACGTGGAAGCTTCACGGGCAATGGGCAGCCCTGCTGTTAAAATCGTTTTTCTCCATATAATGCCGAATCTCATGGGCAAGGTAGTTGTGCAGGCTTCTATTACATTTGCCCTATCCATAGTTATAGAGGCATCCCTTTCATATTTAGGGCTCGGAACACAGCCGCCCACCCCGAGCTGGGGCTTAATGCTGAAGGATGCAAGAAATTACCTTGTACAGGCCCCATGGATGTCTATATATCCGGGTCTGGCACTCGCCATGACAGTCCTCTCTTTTAATATTATCGGAGATACGCTTTCTGAAAAAATAAACCCGAGAATTGTAAAAAAATAACAGCAACCTATCGACACTATTCCATGCCGTTATTTTTTATCCGGTTCCTTAAAACGGGTAAAAAACCGTTTAAACATGCCTGTAATGCCCTGCCTCCTCTCCGCCAGGTCGGTTCCCGTATAACTCTCTATGTCGACTTCCTTTGCGGCCACGAGAAAAATATCATCTTCTTCCAGCCTGTAATCAGGTGCAAAGTAGGAATAATCGCTGTCGCCTTCCTTTCGAAAGGCAACGACATTGAGCCTGTTCTTCTGGCGCAGATTCGCCTCGATTAATGTTTTCCCGATAAGTTCCCCGGGAACCTTTATTTCCGCTATAACAAGCTCCCTGCTTATAGGAAGATAACTGAAAAGCAATGACGATATTAATAACGGCGCAATTCTCTTTGCCGCTTCCCTGTTGGGGAATATAACCTGGGTAGCACCTACAAGATGAAGAATCTCCGCATGTTCATCAGTTTCCGCTTTTGCAATTATCTTTTTTACACCCATCTTCTTTAAGTAGTTTGTCACCAGTATCGAAACTTCAAGTTTATCACCAAGATCAACTACAGCAGCGTCGATGGTATTCGGTACCAGATTGTTTATTATCTCTTCATTTATCGCATCAGCCACATACGCACTTGCAACTTTATCTTTATAAATCTCAATAACTTCCCTGTCCTTGTCTATAATGAGTATCTCACAATTAACCCCTAAAAGTTCTTCCAGCATCCGCTGGCCGAATCTGCTTAATCCGATAATAGCAAACTGTTTCATCAGCCTATTAGAACCTCCCCTCTCGGATAATCGACAAGATATTCCGAGTATTTTTGTCTCCTGGGCATCGCCATGGAAATTAATCCGACCCGTCCTGCAAACATCGTTAACATTATCACAATTTTACCGGGAAGTGAAAGGTGCGGTGTTAAGCCCAGAGACAGACCTACGGTTCCGAAAGCCGAAAAACTTTCGAAAACTATAGTAAATAAGTTTTTCCCGGCCGAAATACCGGTATTTCCTCCGGAATTTAATAACTCCGTAATTGTCAGCATAAATATGCTCAGGAATAGAATGGAAACCGCTTTAATTGCAAAAGTTTGAGCTCCGGACAGATTACCTGCAGATATTTTCTGATCAAAAACCCTTACCTCCCCTCTGGAATCGGTTCCGTGCAGCGTAACAATCAGAACGATAAAAAATGTAGTAACCTTTATTCCTCCTGCAATCGATCCGGGAGATCCCCCTATAAACATGAAAAGAAGAGTTATTAATTTTGACGGAGCTGTTAAAGATGCCTCTGTAACGGAATTAAATCCCGCTGTTCTTGTAGTAACCGACTGGAATAGGGCAGCCATTATTTTGCCGCCCTGGTTAAAACCTTTAAATGCGGTATTGTATTCAAATATATAGTAAAAAACCGCACCTGCAATAATCAGAGATACAGTCATAAGAAAAACAATCTTTGTATGGAGTGTTATTCGCCGCTTCTCTCCGGACATCTTTCTTTTTATATCCTGAAGCACAACAAAACCAAGCCCTCCGAACACTACCAGCAGCATTATCGTTATGTTTACCTGCACTGCACCTGCATAATCTTCCAGGCTGTTTTTGAAGAGTGAAAATCCTGCATTACAGAATGCAGAGATCGAATGAAACAGCGAAACAAAAAAAAGGCCGCTCTTTATATTTAAAGAAAACGGTTTTAAAAGCAGCAATGTTCCGGTAAGTTCAATAATTACGGTAAATAAAACAATCTGTCTGATTATTTTTTTGGGGTCGGTTTCCACCGAGCTTAAATAGTATTCCTGTACCTCATTTCTTCGTTTTAATGATATTCTTCTTGCCGGAACCGCAAGATAAATTGTAGTAAAACTTATTATACCCAACCCCCCGAATTGAATCAGGAAGAGTATTACAATTTTTCCCCAGATCGAATAATCTGCTGTCTGTACCGTTATCAATCCCGTTACGCATACGGCAGATGCTGCGGTAAAAGCAGCATCTATCAGTTTAAGCCTGCCGTTACCTGCCCACGATATCGGTAAAATTAAAAGTATTGTTCCGAATATAATCAGAGTAATAAAGTATGCAAATAAAAATAATCTTCTTTTCATTCCATTATCTCTGTCTGTCCTGTTATTTAAAAAAAGCCTGGCAACTACCTACTCTCCCATCCCAACCAAGGGACAGTACCATCGGCGTGGGAGGGCTTAACTTCCGTGTTCGAAA
>JAADHF010000075.1 GCA_013151965.1 Spirochaetota bacterium | reverse complement strand
CTGAAATATAGCCGATACTGTAAAACCAGGAGACATATATATCCCGAACTGATTTATGGTAACCTGCCGGAATGGTTTTTATAAGAATTTATATCTAACGCCTCCAGAAATGGGGTGTAAAAAGAACAAGAACAGTGTATATTTCCAGCCTTCCCAGCATCATCGCCGCGCTCAGTATCCATTTAATGTATGCCGGATAAAAAGCATAATTCAGAGATGGGCCGATCTTTCCGAAACCGGGACCTATATTCCCGAGTGTTGCAAGAGATGTTGAAAAAGAAGTCAGGATATCATAGCCTCCGGTTGCTACGATCAGTGTTACAGCCAGAAGAAGGCCGACATAGAAGAATATGAATCCGGCAATAGGATATACAATGTCCTTTCTTACGGCTATTCCATTAATACGCATCAGAAATACTCCGCGGGGATAAATAAGATGCTTCATCTCATTTATTCCTACTTTAAACATGGTTGTCAGACGAATGACCTTCATACCGCCTCCGGTCGAACCGGCACAGCCGCCGACAAACATCAGAAAAAAGAGCACATTCCGGGAAAATGCAGGCCAGACGGCAAAATCTGCCGTAGAAAAACCTGTAGTTGTCAGGATCGACGCGGCCTGGAATCCGGCGAATCTTAAACTCTCTCCGAAGCCATTGTAGGTTTTAAGAAGATTAACAGCTATCAGGATAGTTGCAATACCGAATATCGAAAGATAAACCTTCATCTCCGTGTCTCTGAAAAAATCCTTAAAATTACCTGAGATTATCTTGTAATAGAGATTAAAGTTCATCCCTGCCATGATCATGAAAACAGTTATTACTATCTGTATAAAACCTGAATTAAATGCACCAACACTTGCGTTTCTGGTAGAAAAACCTCCGGTGGCCAGGGTCCCGAAGGTATGGGTTAGAGCATCAAAGAGGTCCATACCACCGATAATCAGCAAAGTTGCTTCAATTACCGTAAAAGCCACATAGATCGACCATAGTATTTTTGCCGTTTCTGTAATTTTAGGTGTAATTTTATCTACGATAGGCCCCGGCGCTTCGGCTTTAAGAAGCTTTGTTCCTCCGACTCCTAAAAGCGGAATCAGAGCTACTGTAAGAACGACGATTCCCATGCCGCCAAGCCAGTGTGTCATGGACCGCCAGAAAAGCATTCCCCTGGGAAGTGATTCAATATCAGTTAATATTGATGCTCCGGTTGTCGTGAAACCGGACATGGTCTCGAAAAAAGCATCAGTATACGCGGGAATCGCACCGGAAAAAACAAACGGGAGCGCTCCGGCAAGGGATGCAAAGATCCAGCTTAAGGAAACAAGGAGGAACGCCTCTCTTGATCCAAGTATATTGTCCTTTTTAGACCGCGTAAAATAATAGACCAGCAAAGACGCCGGTATAACTATTAAAAGAGCCTTAATGAATGCAAAGAACGCAGCAATCTCATGGTAGATCAGGGAAACAAAACCCGAAATAATCATGAAAACAGAGATAATCAACACCAATATTGATAAGATATGAAGTATTGTTCTTGTTTTCAATGATTATTCCGCCATCAAAAGAGTCTCAAGCTTTTTTATGGACTCCCGTTCAGTAATCAGCGCAATCAGATCATTCTTTTCAATCACCATCGAACCGTGAGGAATTAACGTCTCTTCGCCCCGGGATATAAAGATTATAAGCGTATTCTTCGGCAGACGGATATCCTTTAGCTGCTTTCCTATCATAGAAGAGTTTATGGAAAGAGAAAACTCAAGCACTTCCATTTTCCCGTTAGAAATGGCATACACATTCTTGATATTTCCGCTGCGAAGAGTTTTTAAAATAGAGTTTACTACTGTTGTATTACCACTGATAGTTACATCAAGATTCAGATGCCGGGACATTTGATAGTAGCTGTTCCTTATTACCAGAGCTATTGCCCTTGGTATTCCTAGAGTCTTGGCAAAACTTCCGGTGATGAGATTCAGCTCATGGTTTCCAGTGGCGGTTATAATCAGATCGTTCTTCAGAAGGCCCGGATCTTCCATGACGCCTTCGTCCATTATATCCTGACAGGTAACAAGAGCTTCGGGGAACCTCCCGGCAAGGAATTTGCATCTCTCATAATCCTTATCGATAATGTGCAGCCTCTTCTTCTTATATATTAATATTCTTTTCAGCTTCCTCAGAAGATTGGGCACATCTTTATTAAGCTCCAGAACTGAATCTGCTATATAGGTACCAATGGTTCCTCCGCCGATCAGGAGGATTTTATTTATTTCACGACTGCCGATATTCTCAATTGTAACAATCTGCTCAAAGACATCCTCATTGGATAGTATGTAAATCATGTTCCCTTCCTTGAGGACAGTGTCGCCTTCAGGAATAATGTATATACTGCCTCTTAAGACAATTGTGATCAGAAACTCCATATCCAGTTCTTTACGGACCTCGCTTAAAGGGCGGTTAATAAACAGAGACCGCCTTCCCAGGGTCAGGTCTCTCATCTGAAGTCTCACATTTTCAAAGAGCATGACATCGCTTCTGACTCCGTATTTAAGAGCCAGAATGACCGCCTTCGATGCTTCTATTTCCGGATTTATCACATGGTCTATTCCCAGGATTTTTTTATTCATTAACCGGGACTCTGAATAATCGATATTCCGCACCCGGGCAATGGTAATCGGCCTGGTAAACTCAGATCTTACCAGACTGCATGCAATCATATTTATCTCATCCGACTCCGCTACGCTGACGAAAGCATCTGCCTTATGGATCCCTGCTTTCTTCAGGGTAATAAGACTGGTTCCTGATCCATTAACAACAAGACAATCCAGGCTGTTTACTGCATCTTTAACCTTCGCAGAGTCGATTTCGATTAATGCAACATGTTTACCTTCATTTATTAACTGCTGTGCCAGTATGTAACCCACCCGTCCGGCACCGAGAATTACTACGTACATAGTCAAAAGGCTACTTTAGAGTGGTATCATTGTCAATGGTTCATTATTAATGGTCACCTTGCGGCAGACTATCCGGAAAAGAGGTTATATCTTTCACCCTTATCATTTTCTTTATTTTTATTTAAACCGGACTTGACAAATATTATTTAATAATTATATTAGTTATAGTTAACAATGTTAGTCCTAACTAACTTTATAGTATAAGGCAGGCGGCAATGAATCAGATAATTCTTGCGGTAATAAGAAAAGCGGGAGTAATAAATATAAAAGAAATAATCAGGCGAACGGCTTTCAGCAGAAAAGAGATTAAAGATACCTTATATCTTCTTCAGCAAAAAGGGAAAATATCCTTTATAAACCTCAATACGCCTCACTTATCTCCCTGCTCCGAATGCCGGTTAAAACATCCTGCACAGTGTCATGTAATTAAAAGGATATAGAGATGGAATACTCGTTAACTAACAGTCTGGAAGATTACCTTCTTGAGATATTTCTGATTAAACAGGAAAAAACAAATATCAGAATTAAGGATATAGCAAAAAAGCGGCACGTTAAGTTTCCTTCGGTTGTAAAAGCTCTGGAAGAATTATCCAGCAGAAATTATATAGATCATGAAAGATACGGATATGTGGAGCTCACGGATTTCGGTTTTGAGAAGGCAAAAAAATTGTATGACAGACATAAAAAAGTGTATAACTTTCTGCATAATATTCTTGGTTTAAACCACAGCATTTCTGAAAAAGACACCCATAAAATTGAACATGGTTTAAGCGTTGAGACAGTCACACTGTTAACCGAATTTACAAATTTTATAGAAAATTCTCCTGCTTATACTAAAAAAATATTATATGAACATTTCCGGCATTTTATAAAAACCGGAAAATATTTAAGCACTGCCATTTCGGAAGGAGTTAACGGGATGAAAAAAACAGAGGAAAAAACTCTTAAGGACTTAAAAATAGGACAATGGGGAAAAATCATCAGAATAAAATCAGGGATCGGCAATCTAAAAACAAAACTTCTCGACATGGGCGCCGTTCCCGGGACAACAGTAAAAGTTAAAAAGGTAGCACCTCTCGGCGATCCTATCGATATCCAGATACTGGGATACCACCTGACTTTAAGAAAAAACGAAGCGGAAAACATAATAATAGAGGAACCATAATGCCGCTTACCTATTGCAAACCGGGAGAACAGTTTCAAATTACATCCCTCTGCGGAGGACAGGGTTTCATAAAAAGACTTTCCGAAATGGGAATATATCCGGGTGTTATTTTAAAGGTAATAGCAAATTCAGGAAAAGGACCGGTTATAGTGGGACTCGATGATACAAGAATCGGATTGGGACAGGGCATGGCAGGAAAAATAATGGTAAAGCCTTTAAATATTAAGGAGGGAGTAAGGTGAAAACAATTGAAAAGAGCAAAGTTATAACAGTAGCCCTTGCCGGTAACCCTAACACCGGAAAATCCACAATCTTTAATGCCCTGACGGGCGGGCGGGCGCATGTCGGAAACTGGCCGGGTGTGACCGTGGAAAAGAAGGAGGGATATTTTAAATATAACGATCAAAACTTCTCCGTCATTGATCTGCCCGGCACATACAGTCTTACCGGCTACTCGGTCGATGAAAGAATTGCAAGAGATTTTATTGTCAGGAAAAGACCCGATGTTATTGTTTCGGTTACGGATTCTACAAATCTCGAAAGGAATCTCTATCTGCTGACATCACTACTCGAACTCGGGGTAAATCTTATCCTTGATTTAAATATGATTGATATTTTCGAAGAGAGGAAAGGCGAAATAGATATTAACCTGATAGAGAAATCATTGGGCATTCCCGTTGTATTAACATCCGGTCTTAAAAATACGGGCATAGAAAAACTAAAGGATACTATCATAAAGACAGTCGGTAATAATCAGGATCATCTAAAAATCGATTACGGCAAAGATATAGAAAAAGCGATAGAAAATGTCGAATTACAGCTGACAGGCATAAACTCTCCATACCCGAGACGCTTTTTAGCTTTAAAAATTCTCGAAGGGGATATCGAAATAATCGAGGAGGTAAAAAGGCAGGGATTCGATAATGCAGTAAAAACGGGCGTTTATGAAACATCAAAACTCGAAAAAGAATTTGGTTTCGATCCGGAAACAGAGATTATAGAAAAGAGATACGGATTAATACAGAGCATTGTCCGCCGGAGTGTTTATAAACCAGCCTATGCGGAAGAAAAACTCAGTACTTCCGATAAAATCGATAGAATACTTACAAACAAATGGCTGGGTATTCCCATTTTTGCTCTTATGATGTGGATAACATTTCAATTGACCTTTACACTCGGAGACTTTTTTGCAGATTCTATCGATGCTTTTTTCGGATGGTTTTCCGGGCTTTCGTCAGGCTGGCTTACAGAAATAAACGCCCCTTCATGGATCTCATCATTTATCAGCGACGGTATAATCGGAGGAGTCGGTTCCGTTGTAATATTTTTACCTAATATAATGATTCTTTTTTTACTTTTATCATTCTTAGAAGATGTTGGTTATATGGCAAGAGCAGCCTTTGTTATGGATAGAATAATGCATGCAATAGGCCTTCCGGGAAAATCTTTTATTTCCATTATACTCGGTTTCGGATGTAATGTTCCTGCAGTTATGTCCACACGAACTATTTCTTCGGAAAAGGACAGACTCCTTACTATATTAATAAATCCATTTATCTCATGTTCCGCAAGACTTCCCGTTTATCTGTTGTTCACTGGAATTCTCTTTACAAAAAACCAGGGGCTGGTCGTTTTTTCCTTGTACACACTTGGAATCCTGGTTGCCGTACTTTCTGCGAAGCTTTTTAAATCGACAATACCCATACTGAAAGGGCCTGTTTCTCCGCTCGTAATGGAGCTGCCACCCTACAGAATTCCCTCGGCAGGGGGTGTTATAATACACATGTGGGAAAGAAGCAGTCTGTTCTTAAAGAAGGCGGGAACTATAATTTTTGCCGGTGTAATAGTTATATGGTTTCTTGCAAGTTTCCCCCTGTCTGCCGAATACGCTGGTGAAGCAAGTTTAGCCGGACAGTTGGGAAAATTCTTAGCCCCCGTATTTAAACCGGCAGGGTTCCCTTTCTGGCAGGCAGCAGTAGCTTTATTCTTCGGTATAATTGCAAAAGAGATCGTTGTCGGAACCTTCGGCACACTTTTCGGCGGCGAGGGTAAATTAGCAGCTGCTATCCCTGTTTACTTTTCACAGCTTTCGGCTTATTCATTCATGGTAATGAGCCTGTTATACATACCATGTATCGCTTCCATAGGTGTAATTTACAGAGAGACAAACAGCTGGAAATGGACAGCATTTTCCGTATTATATAGTGTTCTTGCCGGGTATTTAAGCGCAGTGCTGATTTATCAGATAGGCTCTTTTTTACTCTAAATCATTCTCCTGTGAATCATTTACTAATTACCACCAGCCGTGTTATATTACCTTAAAACAGCCGGAGAGAGTTGTTATGAAAGGGAATTTACGTTCCATAGATACAGATTTTAAATCAGCAAAGGTTAATATTTTATCATGAAGAACAGATGCCGCAAATAGCTTTCGCAGCAAATTTCCTCTGGGTACTAATTCTTTCACTCTTAGGTCCTTCACTTCCCGGCATCATTAAAGACCTTTCCATAGACTACCTTAAAGCAGGGTTGTTTTTTACTATTTTATCCGCGGGTTCGCTCCTGGGAACTACTTTCGGAAGCATCGCATCGGATTATGTCAATAAGAAAAACATCTTCCTGATTTCGTCGGCTTTTCTTGCAGCCGGACTTACCCTTCTGGGTTTTTCCAGGACATATCTTTCCTTCCTGCTCTTCCTGGCCCTTCTCAGTATAGCCGGAAGCCCTATCGGAGCTGTCAGCCAGAGCATTATGCTCTACCTTTTTCCGGAACGCCGCGATAGAAATTTAACTGTAATGGCCTTCTTCTCTGCTTCCGGCAGTTTTATCGCCCCTCTGATTGTTTCCTTTAACTACATAATCGGTAAGAACTGGCGCTTCCCATTCTGGGAGGCCGCCTTGCTCGGGATAATTCTATTTTCCGGAATAATCCCCACGTCCATTCCCGACCCTAAAAAGAAGAATACGGAAAAGGAAAAACTTTTCTCAATCCTCGGCAATCCAAAAGTACTCTACAGTTTTATCATACTGTTTCTCTACATCAGTATAGATTTCGGCTTCTCATACTGGCTTGCCGAGTATATAAAAACCGTGTACTCTACAGGTATTCAATTTGCCAGTGCAGCCGTTTCCCTCTATCTGGCAGGCACCATACTCGGACGGTTCCTTACCGCAAAGCTTTTAAAAAAGTTTTCACTTATCAGAATAATCAGGATTCTTCCGCTCCTGGGACTTGCTTCCTTTTTATTGTTCCTTGCGGTAAACAACCTTACAGCTAAAATTATTCTCGTATTTTTTTATGGGATAGGAGTTTCTCCCTTCTTCCCGCTTCTAATGGCTTACGGTACCTCCGCCTACCCGGAAAAACCGGGTACTATAACCGGTATTCTCTTCGCGGCAATCTCTCTCGGGGGGATGGTTTTCCCTTTTCTTTTAGGGGTTATCGCCTCGATTATCGGTATCGGACATGCATATTTTTTTACACTGATACTTCTTATCTGTATAATTATCCTTACCTGGATAAAGATTAAAGAAACGGAACCCCGAAAGAATACAGGTTAATTCTCCTTATAGAACAAGGCATAATTCCACTGTGCAGACTGATTTACATTGACTGTGCATTCTTAACAACCTGTCTAAATCAATCTGCCTTTAAAAGTTATATTCGTAAGTATTTGCATTCATCCTGACATTTCTGTTACACTTTCCATGCGATAAATGTATAATAGATTCCGGTTATGAGGAATCTTCGCTTATTTTATATATGGGTTAACAAATGAAAGAGAGGGAAATATGCGACCAGGTTGAATTTGATAACAGAATTCATCCTTTAGCAGCATTTATACTTTTTACATCAACTCTGTTTTTATTAAGCATACTGATTGTAGTATTTAAGTTCAGAGAAAGTTTTATTTATATATTCATAATTCCATGTCTTGTATCGGCTTTTTTTTACAAAAGACGGTTGTATCTGTCTTTGATCCTGATTCTTTCTGCGGATGCTGTCTGGGTAACTTCTCATAAGATGCAACATTTCGAATCTTCCGTTATTAATATTCTGTCCATAACAGCTATTATCATCATTACGGACGAAGTAATTCATCGGCTTATGGTATCCAGGAAAAAAGCGGAAGTGCTTATCTGTAATTATCAGAAAGAGCTGCAAAAACAGAATGAAGAACTCAGAAAATATGTCAATGCCGTAGAGCATAGTGCAAATACGATAGTTATAACGGATAAAAACGGTATCATAGAGTATGTAAACTCAAAGTTTATTTCGATTACAGGATATACCAAAGAAGAAGTTCTGGGTCAGAACCCAAGAGTTCTTAAATCCGGAAAACATGGCACTGAGTTTTACAAAAAGTTATGGGAAACAATTAATTCGGGAAAAGAATGGCACGGAGAGTTCTTAAACCGCCGCAAGGATAACAGGTTATACTGGGAAGCAGCTAATATTGCTCCCATTTATAACCCGGAGGGACAGATTACCCATTTTATTGCCATTAAAGAGGACATTACCGCACAGAAAGAGGCAGAAATAGCTTTACAAAAATATGCTTCGGAATTGGAAAGAAAAAACGCCGAATTGGATGCCTTTGCACATACAGTGGCTCATGATATTAAAAATCCTTTATCCGGCATAAACGGATATCTGACTCTTTTAAAACTTGATACCGAGGGGATTTTAAACAAGGAGCAGTCCGGTTATATAGAAATGGTGCAGCAAAGTGTATATAAAATACGTGATATAATCGATGAACTGCTTCTCCTGGCAAGTGTGCAGGGTATAGATGATGTAAAAACAGAAACACTCGATATGGGAAGTATTATTGCAGAAGCTAAAAAGAGACTGGATTTTCTTATAAAGGAATTAAATGCCCGGATTGTTACTCCCGATACCTGGCCCGAAGCGTCAGGATACAGGCAATGGGTAGAGGAAGTGTGGTTTAACTATATGAGTAATGCACTTAAATACGGCGGCAGGCCCCCGCATATTGTGCTCGGGGCGGATATTGAGCCTGACGGCTATATTTGCTTCTGGATAAAGGATAACGGACCCGGTTTATCAAAGAAAGAGGTAAAAAAACTTTTTACACCCTTCGAACGGCTTAATCAATCCAGTACCAAAGGTCACGGATTGGGGCTTTCCATTGTACAGAGAATTGTAAAGAAATTAGGAGGCCGTGCCGGTGTGGAAAGCAGGAAAGGCGGGGGAAGCAGATTTTATTTTACTCTGCCGAATAGTAAAGAGTAAAAAGGCCGCAGCAATTTTAAATGAATCTTTACTGCTTAAAAACCATATGCCTGGAGAAAATCAGGGAGCGCCCGCTCCCTTAAAATGAATATTGATATGACTTTCTGGTTTAAAAAAGAAAAATGGGAAGCTCTCTGCAAACACTGTGGTTCATGCTGTTATAAGAAGGAAGTCTATGAAAATCATCTTATCACAGACTCTAATGAACCATGCAAATATTTCAATACGGATATAAATATCTGCATAGTCTATGAAAATCGTTTTAAAATCTGCAGGGAATGCCGTAAAATGACAATATTCCATGCCCTCTTTTCTTCATATCTTCCGGATACCTGCGGGTATGTCGAAAAATTCCGTTTCTGGAGAAAATTATTTAAAAAGGGGTGATATATATCAACCTGTTACTCTATCTCCTTCGGATTTACGGCACGTTTTTCCTTAATGGACCTGTAGGCTGCAAAGATAACCTGTAAGGTCTTCAGATTATCACGGCCGCTGGTCCGGGGTTCCCGGCCTTCCCGGATCGCCTCTATTAAATCCAGCATTGGGCCGGAGAAAGCATCCGGGAACCATTTCCCATCTGCCTTGTACTCCTTTACTCCGGGTGCAGGAAGCTTATCGGAGCTCAGCATAATGGAGTCAGAGTCAAAATCCCCACTGATCGATCCGCCTGTCCCTTCAACACAGATTTTACTCCCCCCATCACCACATCGGTAACACATGTCATTAATGAAGCAGGCTCTTAAGGCGTTATCGAATTCCAGTGATATTACAGTAACAAGTTCCCCATTTATATAGTTGGTTTCATCCCTGGTGGCAATAGCATAAACCAGTTTCGGTTCCCCGAACCATTCCCTGAGCAAGTCAAGATAATGAATTCCGTTTTGAATAATGATAAAAGGGTCTAATTGAGTTTTCCAGGAACCTTCCGGAGGCTGCCAGTAATTACGTTGAGTAAATAAACAGAAATAAGGTTTGCCGATATATCCATCTTTTATCCAGCCCTTAACCGGCAAAAGAGCCGGTATCCACCTGGCCTGCTGATGCACGGCCAGCAATACACCTGCTTTTTCCGCAGCCTCCACTATCTTTTTAGCTTCATCAAAACTGCGCGCCAGAGGTTTTTGAACAAGTACGTGTTTGCCGGCCTTTATAGCATCTAAAACCTGAGGTCCTTTTACCATCGGGGGCGTGGTAATATCCACAATCTTAATTTCCGGCAAAGCCAGCATATCGTGGTAATCCGCAAAAACCTTTCCTATGCCCCATTGGTCATTGGCCCTATCCAGGGCTTCCCGGCTGCAATCCGCGGCGGCGATCACATTTAAACCGGCTTTCTGATATCCGGGCAGGTGTCCATCATTGGCAATTCCGCCCACACCGATAATCCCTATCCCGGGATTCTTCCCTCCCGCCTGTTCTGCTTTTTCTCCGGACATATTATCCTCTTCCCATTATAATTATTAACTTATTTATTACCAATTAAATACCACTTAGTCAATCAGGTTCATTGAAATCTTAAACTATTTAATGAAACCCGTTCCGGAAGAGTTGTGGAATCAATCTTTATACCGGTTTTGTTATAATCCTTGATCCGTAACCAGGTAATTCCAGATGGGATAATACCTCAGATCCATTCTCAATGTCACGGAAGAGCTCATTGCCTAAATCGATAACATATTTATCACGTGTAAAGTTTAAAAGGAAAATAAATTCATGCTTCCCATCGCTTCGCATCTGAGCGGTAACACCTTTGGGAAGATTACACCGAACTACTGTACGAATGTTGAGTTTCCTGATTTGGCAGGTGTAAAAATCCCGGAGAAAACGTTCATCATTACGGGAAGCAACATAATACGCCTGCCCCTTCCCGAATGTGTTAACCGTAACTGCCGGTTTTCCCGCATAGAACTGATTCTTATAAACAGCCAGGACTTCAGCATGTTCATGGTGAATAATATCACAGAACAAACCGGCTTTATATTTGCCTGACAGACCTGCGGGATTTGGTTCCACTGCTTCGATGATGGTTTTTTCATCATCATATAAAACATCTATTTCTTCGGCCCATATTCCCAGCAGTTTGCGCAGAGGGCCGGGAAATCCGCCTAAGAAACACAGATCATTTTCGTTAGATATACCGCTTAAATAAGTCGTCACGAATGTTCCTCCATCCGCTACAAACCGTTCGATTCTCTCAGATACTCCCGGGCGCAGCATGTAGAGCATTGGTGCTATAAGCAGCTTGTATGTGCTGAAACTGCAGTCCATATTAATAACATCTACCGGTACACCCGCGCTCCAAAATTGCCGGTAGTGCGCCACGCACGCCGGCAGATAATCCTTCTTTTCATTCCGCGGCCCCTCGGTCTGATCAATTGCCCACCGGTTTTCCCAGTCATAGATTACCGCTGTTTCCGGTTTTACAGTTGTGCCAAGTATGTCATCCAATTTTAACAGAGTTTCCCCCACACCGGCAACTTCACGGAATACTCGCGTGTATTCGTGTCCGCAATGGTCAACTACGGCACCGTGAAATTTTTCGCTGCCCCCCCTGCTCTTGCGCCATTGGAAGTACTGAATGGTATCCGAACCGTGGGCGATGCACTGAAGCGCTTCAGTGCGGTGCAGGCCGGGACGTTTAAGCTTGTTTACGGGTTTCCAATTCTGTACGCTCGGCGAACACTCCATCTGCATAAAAGGCTGCCCACCTTTAAGGCAGCGGTTAATGTCATGGGAAAAGGAAGTTTCAACCGCATACTTCCAATCATCGTCCCGGTCGTGATAGGAAGGATAACTGTCCCAGGAAATCACATCCACTTCTTTGGCAAATTTCCAGTAGTCCAGTCCCGGATATGTACCCATAAAATTCGTAGTCACAGGCACATCAGGCGTATATTCTCTGAGAGGCGCACTTTCGGTTTTAAAGAAGTCAATAGTCTGATGTGTTAGAAATCGTTTCCAGTCCAGCATCAGCCCGTGAATACTGTTATCCGGAGGTATAATCTGGGACCAATCCGTAAAAGTATGATTCCAGAATGTTGTCCACCATTCATTGTTTAGTTTGTCCGGATCATTGTTATACTTTACGCGTAGCCACTGCCGGAAGGCCTCAAGGCAAAAATCACAGTAACACGGATCACCATTGTATTCGTTGGAGACGTGCCATACAAGCAGAGCGGGATGGTTCTTGTAGCGTTTGGCCAGTTCGGTGTTAATAATGACACATTTCTCCCGGTATATGGGAGATGTCCTGCAGTGATTGTGCCGGCCTCCATGTGCTTCCCGGGTTCCATCCGCTTTGACGCGGCAAACCTGAGGATACTTTTCGCTCATCCAGGCGGGCTTTGAACCGCTCGGTGTTGCCAGTACAGCATAGGCGCCATTCGCCGCCAGTTTATCCATGATAGAATCCAGCCAATCAAATTTAAACTTTCCCTCCTCCGGTTCATAGGATGTCCATGAAAAGATACCAATAGACATTGTGTTGCAGTTGGCCAGCTTCATAAGCCGCATGTCCTCATCCCATATTTCAGGAGTCTTTATCCATTGGTCAGGATTGTAATCTCCTCCATGCAGAAAATGAGGATATCCGGAATTGATCGGAGGGTAACGATCCATTATATTCCTCCCGTGATTTCATTCATACTGTCAGTACGCTGCGTAAGATTATCTATAATTTCAGCATATTATCGATAATGTGTGGAATTTATATCACATGATTGCCGTGATATCAAGATAAAAGGCTCACAGACCTGCTAAAGCATATTGTTTACATGAATAGTAAAGATGGAAATATTTATATATAACCGATATAATTGATGAAGATGAGTTTGATCCCGGCTGCGAAGCGGCTTACCTGAATAAATCGATGCACCGATATTTTACTACTTTGCACTCCGTAAAATCCGGTTAACTCAAGTATAAGGGTTTTCAGGAGTAAGTATTAATGGTAAAAATAAAAGAATCACTATTAACAATCGATTACAAATTATTTGGAACCCTGATTCTCCTGGGGTTGCTGCCAACTATTTATACAACTGTAAGAATTATATTTATAGGAGACATGCCCGGTGACTGGGGATTTAATATTGCCTCACAATTAGCCTGGGTTAATGTATTATACGAAGTTATCCAGGAGGCACTAATTTTACCTATGTTCTATTTCATGGGTAAATCACTTTCTAGTGATAAAGAATTTCATAATAAAATACGTACAGGCCTTATTTTTACTGTTTTTATTTACAGCGTTATGTTTGTAATAATGATGGTTTATACACGGCCTATGTTGTTGTTTATGGCCCAGCAGACAGAACTTCTTGATGCAACCGTACAGTATATCAGGCTTGAATCTGTTAGTTTAATTTTCTCGACAGCTGTTAAGTTTCTCTTACTTGTCCTGATAATAATGAAAAAAGAGGCTTATCTATTCTGGGTTCTTGGTACCCAAATGATTTTATCTATTATTTTTGATACCTTCTTAGTCAGCAGCCTGCCTTTTTCCGCACAATTAGGAGTAAATGGAATTGCCATTACCAATATTTTTGTAAATATAATTTTATTATCGGTTATGGCAGCCGCCTTCCGAAAAGAACGTATCTATCTTCTCGGAAAAGACATTAAGCTCAGTTTTAAATGGTTAAAAGAATGGTTCCGGATTGGCGGGCTCTCCGGCCTTGAATCATTCGTTAGAAATGCTGCGTTTATACTTATGATCCTGCGGTTGGTAAATGTAGTTAAAGAACAGGGAACGTTCTGGGTAACTAACAATTTTATATGGGGATGGTTATTATTGCCGGTACTTCAATTGGGTGAATTAATAAAAAGAGACAGTGCCGTATCAGTCACAAAGTATAAAGAACGGATCCGCGGATATTTTGCATTAACAGGGTTTATAGTAATCCTGTGGTTTATATCCATCCCGTTCTGGGGTAGTTTTATTCAAAAAGTAATGGGAATTGACAATTTCCGGCCTGTTTTAGATTTAAGCTTTATTTCCATTGGATTCTACGTCGTTTTCGCTTTTAATAACATAATTGACAGTGTTTTTTACGGCAGAGGACGAACTGATTTGATGCTCTACCAATCATTGATTGTCAACATAATATTCTACGGCACACTCTTTATTTTATATTCAACCGGAATCTTTTTACCTACATTAACGGGTATTGCCGTTATGTTCGGAACCGGTATCCTTTTTGACTCAATAATAACTTTTATAATGTTTTATTTTTTTATGAAAAAACAAAACCGCATCGCAGCATGAAAATATTTGTATTCGGTAATATAAACGCGGGAAAAACTTACTATTCCAATATTCTGCATGAACTTTACCCTGCATATAAGATTCTCAGAATTGACGATTTTCGGATAAAATATGGAAAGGGGGATATTGATAGTGATATTGCTGCACAGGATAAATTTGCAGAGGCTGCCGATGCGACCTCCGAAGGAATAATTGAATGTACAGGATTAGGCCCTTTAGGTCAAAAATTAGCAAAATCCTGTACGAATAAAAGGGATATAATTATACATATAAAAGCTTCTCCGGAAATATGCCTGGATAGAGTTAAAAATAAAAACTTTTCTAAAATACCATATCCTCCCTTTGAGGAAACGATTGAAAATACTATTATTCGCTGTCATAGACAATTAAAGAATGGTGCTTTAGAAAAATTGTGGAAAGGAAAAATTATAGAGATTATCGAAGCTGAGGGAATTTCAGCCTCAAAAGAAGAAATAAAAAAAATACCAATAAACTTATACTCGGATTTAGATCAAATCCTGCGGTTTGCACATGATAGTGATAAGATCGATGCACTGATATCATCAGGCTCTTTTGCCCGCGGGGAGTTAACTGAATTTTCAGATATCGATTTATTTGCCATAACGGATTTAAGCACAAAGAAGCTTCAACAACAGTTAAAAGAAAATATCGAATCGATAAAATTTATTGATCGAATAGGGAATAAAATTACTCTGCGTTTTCCGGATCAAATTCTTGCAGAGATTAATTGTATAAGACATTTTGATGAAATAAAAGTATTCTATAGAGAATCTTTTACAAAAGATGTTGGAAAAACTTTGCTGAAAGGAGATAAATCCTATATAAAAAAATTAGAGTCGGCAGGGAAATACTGTAAAAATCATTTTCATAGATTAGCAGAAAATCTTTTAAGCGAACTATTCTATTTTATATTATCTCTAAATCAACTTACTGAAAAAAGGGACAGGTATAAATTCTATTTCCATAATAATATTATTTTACATAATATTATCAGATTAAAAGCTATGGATAAAGGTAACTACGAATTCAATTACCTCCCAATCGATTCAGAAAAATACCTTTCTGAAAATGAGAAAAAAATCTTATTTTTTAATATCAAAGACGATATGAAAAACCACACGTTAAATATTATTCATTATTTTAATGATTTTTTAGATAAACTGACTATAATAAACAGAAATAATAAAAAAATGTATATTGATTATTTAATAAAAATATACCCTGATGTAATAAGTTCATAAACGCTTAAGCTAAAGGTCCCGGCAGTATATCGAATCTTGGAGTACTAAAACCAATAAAAGGATTCCCATGGTTATTTATATTTCTTGAATTTATTGTTTTAAAGCAAAAGGGTGCTATAATAAAATTATAAATAAAATGTAAGAGGTAGTTATGTTCTCATTTAAAAAAGTCCGGAGGATAATTATTTTTATTTTCCTTACGGCCTTACTAACAGGAATAGTAATTCCGGCCTTTTCTGAAACAATCACAGTATATGACGGTTCTGTAACAGGGGTTGATGCGGACTGGTGGAATTCCGGCACCGCCTTCTCCGCCGACTGGACAGATGATATAGATTGGTCTGCATATACAGACGATAAATGGTACCGGTACTCTATCGAACACAGGCTGCCTAAGGGGGACTGGGTAGGAATTACAAACGGAATAGTACCTGATAACCCTGATAATACAACTCCTCCGAAAAGTGTAACAGTTACCGGTTTAAGTCTGTTAGAAAATAATAATTACAGAATCAGAATAGATGCATATCATGGTTATTATGGTTCAAATGAATTTCAAATACCTTTTACCGGCATAAATTATTCTGACGGAGTAACGACCGATTTTACCAATCCGGCTATTACGGGCATAACTTCGGAATATACACTTAGTTCCGATACATACGATGTATCATGGGGCGGCTCGGACGATAACAGCGGTGTTGCAAATTATGATGTTCAGTACCGGCCCGGGGGCGGGACATGGACCGATTGGCCCCCGGAAACCGGAACAACAGGTACAAATGCGGTTTTTACAGGCACAAGCAGTGCTACTGTTCACTTTCGTGTAAGAGTTTACGACAAAGCCGGGAATGCTTCCGGCTGGACAAATTCCGATACCACACCACCCACTGCAGAAATCAGCGGTTTAGCTGCCACGCAAACATCCAATAATTTTACAGTTAGCTGGACAGGTTCCGATACGGAGAGCAGTATTGCCTATTACGATGTGCAGTACAGAGTAGGAATCAATGCATGGCAGGACTGGCAGGTTCTTACTACCGGAACCTCTGCCGGTTTTACAGGGAACAACGGGCAGGCCTACTCGTTCCGTGTAAGGGCACACGATTCTTCCGGTAATATTGGAAGCTGGCCGGACAGCACTGCAGCTGAAACCGTCATTAACAGTATGAGTGCTTCTATGTCTCTTTCTGCATCGCCGTCGAGCCTTTCATTTTCATCTACCGATAATTCTGCGAGCTTAACCTTATCCATTCTCGCAACAGGCGGAAATATCACGGTAAACTCCATAGCCGAAAGCAGAAATTACCCGTCCCGGGGAAACGAGGAAGAGACTCCGGAATCTGTTGCCATACCAATTCCGGGCGGTATCACGCATAACGAAAACTTAACCGTCGGTCTGGACAATATCCAGCGCACCAAGGCGTTGAGTACAGGTACCGAAGGAGGTTTTGCCCTTACATATACCGTATCCGCCGCGGACAATAACGGGAATCCCATTTCCGCATCAGTGTCCGTCCCGGTTACAGTCAGCGGCGGGCTTCCGGCTGTTTTAAGTGTAACCGCTGTTTCCCTGCAGCTGCCTCCCTCCCCATACTATGCGGGAGATACTGTCCGGAATGCCCGGGTGACAATAGAGGCTTCCGGTTCGGGAACCGTAAGCGGGCGGATACTTGTGGACGGTGATACATCATGGAGTGATAACCCCACATTTAATGTAACGGTAAATGATACGACAAACTTCGATATACAGGGAAATCTTCCTACGGATGTTCCGGGAAGCCACACGGTAAGAGTGGAAATTACCAGTCCTTTGGAGATGTCAACAGAAGAAGTATACACAATATCGTCATCGACACCTCCTTTCCCTCCGCAGACCCTTATTCTGGTAAAAGACGTTGCAGAGCTTACCGATCTTAACGGTACTGCAAATGCCGTAAACGGAGATGGCTACAAAGAGTTCATCTTTACAGGTACGGCAAAAATGAAGCTGTTGTCGATGAAGGACGATAGCGGGAATCCCAGAGTATTAAATGATGTAACCGTAACCAGCCTCGTTGTAAGATACAATAACGATAATCCTGCAAAGGCTAAAATACGCGGTGGTACAGCGGAAAAAGAAGTAACCGGTAATGAGGTTATTGCAACAATCGGGAAGGGATATTTAAGGGTAAAAAAGGTATCCTTTACAGGACAGGTAAGCCCTCCGGCGGATTACTTAAGAGTGGATACAAAACTTTACATACCAAAGCTTAATATGGAGCTGCTTAAAATAGGAGACCTTATTCTAAAATCCGGGGGAATAGAGAGTAAGGGCGTTTCGGTTAAAGAGGAGAAAGCAAAGACTTTTAATTCCTTTGGGATGCAGTTTAGAATCCATGATGTTGATGGTGAACAGGGGATTGTTGTCGGAAAGGATATAGCTAATGACCGCTACTACTTTTCCCTCTCCGGCGGTATTTCCATGAACGAAAAAAAAGGAACCACTACAACTAAAAAAGAAATCACTACTTTTAAAGGATTAACATTTTATACCGACGGCAGTATAGATGGTACAATTACATTTAATAAAAGCTTCGATATAATTCCGGACATACTTACTCTGAACAAAATACAGATTCAGAGCGAAAGCGATAATCTTAAGATGAAACTTGCAGGTGAGCTTAAGAATCTTCCATATCCCCTGGATTCGCTCGGGACAACTGCTTTCGAGTTTACGTTTGATAAGGACGGTAACACAGAGGGTATGGTAGTTCCTGTTCACGAACTGGTTAAAAATAACAGGGGACACGGACTGGGAGGATCAGACTCCACGGAATGGGATCTTGGAATAGGGAATATCGATGTTACCTACCTTGCTCTTCACCTTGTTTTTAACGCAGGCAATTTTGATGAGGATCACAGCGAAATTCAGATCGGAACGGATATCTACCTTAATATTAAAAATCAGGATGGTTCCAACCCTGCTGAAGATGAAAAGAGGATAAGCTTCGGCGAGTTAAATGCGAACGGTGATTTTACCGGCGGAATCAGGGTTTCGATGAATGGCGATTTTACCTGGAATGCTCCCACAAATGCAGCTATTATTCAGAATAAAAAACTCGATCTTGCCGCTTTAACAATTAAAATAGATGCTCTGGGGATAAATACCGAACCATTCAGGGTCGTTTTTACAGGCGGTATTATCGTAGGCCTGGAGGGCGTAACCGGAGCGGTTAACTTCGAGAACCTTGAGATCGGACTCGACGGAACCGTATCTAATTTATCCGATGCAATTACCGGAGGAACGCTTAATGTAGCAGATGTTGTTCATATCGAAGTAGATGATGTCGATTGGAGCAATACTCCTGCGACCATAACATTTCAGTCCAATGCCACTACCGGTGAGGGAAAAAACCGGGCACCGCAAAAATCGGATAAATCTGTCGATGTGGAGAGCTATATCCGTATTATGGGGGCATCGATTAATATCGGCTCTGTAGATGACCCGGTTATGAGCGGCGGTTTTGATGAACTTACCGTATATAAACCTGTGGGCGGTTCCAAAAGCTTCGTCCTGCGGAATGTAAATGTGTCGACTTCCGATGTAGAACTTCATGCTGATATAGAATATGCATCGTCACTTCTGCGGGTTGCAGGAGAGATTTCCCTTCCTAATGATATTACAGCTGTTGCAGTGGGTAAAATAGGAAGCCGGAACGGTAAACCTACAATGGGCATATTCATAGCAGCAGCCGGATTATCCATAACGGTTGGTCCGGGTGTATTTTTAGATGAGATCGGCGGAGGGATTTTTATTAATCCTGTGCAGGAGGATATCGATCTTGTAAGGTATTTAGCACGCTTCGAACGTCCGGAACTGGATGATGATATTACCAGTAAAAGACCGGGAGGCGAAGGAAATCCTGGTTCCTTTGCCGTTATGCTTTTAGGCGGCGTCTATGTTGCGGAAAAAGATATTGTTCAGGGCAGGGCATTAATTACAATTACTGCAAATTATTTTAATCTCGATGCGGAAGTCGAGGTACTGGACGGCCTGTTAAACGGAACCGCATACCTTGCAGTCGGCTGGAGCCCTGCATACGGGGAAGGAAATGTGGTTGTTAATATGGACTTTCTCTCCATTCTGGGGGGTCAGGGAAGTCTTGCCTTTTATGTATATTCCGGTGATACGTGGGGTGTCAGCGGAGCATTTAATATATCTATGCTCGGCCAGGATATATCCTCGGGAAGCCTCTTTGTCGGACCTCCGGGATTTATGGTAGAAGCAAATGTTACAATAGGGCTGGATATAAAGATAATTTCGGGATCTCTCACTTACAGCGGTATGTTCTGGTACTACAAGGTACCGGACCCGGATACCTGGGGCGCCTATGTTCATGTTAATGCAAAAGGTGAATTTCTGGCAGGCCTGCTCTCTGCAGAAGCCGGCCTGGAAGGAGCATTGATAGGATCCCCGACATTTGTAGTATATGCAGTGGGAACTGTAAAGTTCAAGGTCCTGTATGTAACTGTATTTAAAGGCAGTCTCTGGATTTCATTAGGCGAAAACGGATTTCACGGAGGCAAGGGAAGGAATGCTCAGTACGATGGAATTATAGAAGATGCACGCAACATGGCGGATACGATGAATCAGGCGAAAGAAGAACTTGCCCGGGCGCTCAATGATGCAAAACTGGAGCTTGCAAGGCTCAATGCCGCTCAACAGGAAGCCGCAGGGCTTGCCCTTGTGGAGAGGTCAGGAATTATAGGCGGTCTGGTAGATATTTTGTTTCAGTCCAATGAATATAACCACTGGAAGCCGAACGGACTTCCTCCCATGCTGCAGCAGACATACAACAGGATTTTCGGACCGGGTCAGCAGGCTTTAATGCAGGCCCGGACAGACCTGCAGAGACTTAAAGATAAGATCAATCAGGATATTAATAAACTGGATCAGCTCCAGCAGGAAGTGGCAGTCAGGCTGAGTGAGTACGAAGATATTCTTATAGAGGAACTCCCCAGTGTTCAGGAAATCGGAAGTTTAAGTAACCCTTTTCAAGGTATGGAAGAAAAGAATGTCAGCGTGGGCGGCACAACCAAAAGGGTAAAAACCGGGTTTAGGATAGATGAATCAAAGGCAAATTCTCAAAGAACCAGTTTGTCGAATTTAAGGGAAGATTTTGCAAAGTATCAGGATGCCTTTATAAAACAGTCAGGGCTTATAGATGCCAAGATGCAGCAGCTCGATGAGATACTGTTTATGGGTGATAACAATCTGGGAAAGCTTTCCAGCGGGTACAGTAATGTTTACTCGGAGATGGGCAGATATATAGAAAGGTTTGTTCAGTTTCAGGATGAGAATTATAAGTATTCAGATGAAAGCCTTAAAGTAATTAATTTTTACTCTGATGAAAACAGGGTTAGAAACGCTATGGCGGCAAAGGCTCGACACTTGTCTCCGGCACAATTAGGAAACTGGAACACCGGCCGGATTCGGCTTATCCAATCTCTGCTTCAGGCCGGAAGTTTGCAGGAGGAAACAGAACAGGAAGCGTACAATCCTCCGGAGGGGATAAGTCCTCCTCAGCTCTTTACAGAGACAGGAGTCCAGCTCTGGTGGAATATACCGGTTGCCGGATTTACAGCTTCTAAACAACATTCTATACAGAGAAGAGCTCAGGCTTTGCAGAGTTTCAGAGCAGGTACATTGTCATTTACAGCCAAATGGGCGAGTGCGACCAGTGTAATTAATCAGATATTCGAAAAAAAATCGGAAATGTATAACATCCTATACGAAATATACGATCAGCTGGCCGTGTATGGTTCCGGTGAAATAGGCATAGCTTCCGATGGTAATGCTGCAGGAATAGCCGGCTTAAGCGGAGCGGGACTTGCTTTTAGAACAAGCGCAGTGGCGGCATCGGTAAAGCAGGACGCTGTACAGCTTCCCTCCGGAACTACGTCTCCTAAAGGACCTGTAATAGGTCCTCTGCGTCCGGCTGCCCCCTCATCGCCCCGGAACAAGGGCAGGACTCAGTTTAAGGGCAGAACATCCGTGCCTAAGACAGGTCCCAGGATTATGCATAAATCCAGGCATGATTACTCATTAATGGCTTCTCCCGGAATTATTCCCGGGCTTCTTAATGGAGTTGATATCCCGTTATTGGCTGATGCCGGCGGATATTTTACACAACCGGGAAGCTCTATTCTACAGTCCGGGTCCGGTACAAATGTACAATCCGGTTTAAAGGGGAACAGTTACGGAACAATCAAACTGGGAGAGAATTCCGGCGGACTCCCGGAGTATGCCGGTATAGACAGGGATTTGGGAAAATATCGATATTTACTCACTCCTGTTGAATGGGTTCCCGTAACAAGATACTTCGAGGGAAAGCGAGCCGAAATCGAGCCTTACCTGACCGTTCCGTCTGTAAAAGAGTTTTCCGGAACGGTAACAAGCAGAAATGAATTCACGGCTCTGCTGGCGGCACAGTTTTCAGGGACACATCCCGTAGGTGTTGTCGAGTATGAGTACAGAATAGAACCTGCGGGACCGGCGGCGGAACGGCAGGGAAGTTTATCAAGCAGCTCACAGCTGGGCGGTGCGGCTGTACAGGCTAATAATAATCTTGTAAGCGGCAGCGGAGGGACAGGAGGCATAATATTTATGCCGATACAGCTTACAGCATTTCCCATTATCCGGCCATGGTTCTCTCTGGGTGATAATACATCATTAAACGAACCTTTCTTCCCGGATATCAATTCTCCGGGTGAGTACTATCTGTATCTTAAGGTTAGAGGAGCAGGGGGTAAAAGTATAATAAGGAGGGCGACAATCAGCCTTAAGTACTTTAATCCGGAAACAAATAGCCGTCCTGTTAGCTCCAGTCTGGATACAAGCGATAAGACTCCGCCGGCTAAACCGGTTGTTACCCTGGAAGGTCCATATACATACAGAACAGATCTGCTCTATGCAAAGTGGAATTCTTCCGATCTCGAATCCGGTATTCAGAATTATGATTATGCAGTCGGAACTTACAGACCTTCTCTAAATATTTCGGGACAAACCACTACTTCACTTTTAAATTCTTCCACGCAGAGTGTCATTTCGCAGAGTGCTCCCGGCACTCTGGAAATGCTGACAGGCAGCAGCAGTAAGGGAACCATACAGGGTACTGTTCCGGGCGGTGCTGATTCCACCGGCGGCTTAGCAGTTCCCGTTGACATCTTACCCTGGAAAAGTGCCGGAGGAAGGACAGAGCTTAATATAAGGGGGTTAAACCTGGAACAGGGGAAAAAATACGTTGTAAGCGTACGGGCAGCGAATGGAGTAGGACTAAAAAGTATAGGAACTTCAGATCCAATACTGGTAGATACGACTCCCCCGGTAAATACGGCTGTGACTGCTTTAGAGCAGGTTTCGGCAGACGGCTATTCCAACTCAATCCGCTTTAGTTTTGATGCAGGAGAAGATCCCGAATCAGGAATATCCGCTAAATACTTTGCCATTGGAACTTCAGAAGGAAGCAGCGACCTTATAGAATGGAGGGAGGCGGAAAACAATACTGCTATAGTTGTGAATTTGCCTTTACCGGACGGCAGTACTGTATATATTCAGATTAAGGCTGTTAATGGTGCAGGGCTGGAAACAACTGCTCATGACAGTTTAGTAATAAACTACACTGATTCATCCGCACCTCCCGGGCCCCTTGTTGTAACATTTCCGCCGGATTTTACTTCGGATACCTCTAAGCTTGCCTTCGGATGGGATAAAGTTACGGACGGAGAATCCGGAATAACCGGCTACCAATACGGTATAAGTACAAACGGAACTTACCCCGATATTGTTCCGTGGTCTGCCGTACCGCTGGTTTCAAAACCCTATGTACTGCAGCAGGGTACAAAAATGACCGATGAATCAGGCAGTAATATGGGGAAGACTGCTTCGGATTCAAAAACCCTCTATTACATAGAAAAAGAAGGATTAAACTTATTAGCCGGCCAGTCGTACTACATAATGGCAAGGGTAACAAACGGCGTTAATCTTACGTCGGTTGGTGTATCTTCATCTATTACTATAGATACATCGTCTCCGGATCAAGTTTCTGTCACTGCATCGAAATACTCTACCTCACGCGGTAAACTAACCGTGAGGATACGAGCCAGGGATTTACAGTCCGGGATAAAGGCGTACAGATTCGCTGTCTGGACTGTGCCGGAAATTTCACAGAGCAGTAATAATTCTTTTGTAGTTCCTGTTTCCGGTTCGATTGCAGGGGGAGTTTTCCAGGGATCAGCCCAGGTACAGGGTTTCGAATCATCCAATACAGCCAAGGGATTTCCCGGAAGCGGCAGCCAGAGTACGCAGGGTATTCAGCAGGGGGCAAATATACCGCTAAGGATGCAGGATATGGATCTCTGGGGTCCTCCATGGTTCGAATCGGACTGGATTTCGGTATCCAGCGGGGTACCCCCGGAAAGCATCGATTTAAATGTCGATATAAAAGGATTTCCTACAGGATTAGCAGCATTTATTAATGCAGGACAAAGCCTCCGGTATGGGAAAAGCTACAGGGTAAAAGTATGGGTACAAAACGGTGCCGGAATAGAAACAGATGCGGGGATTGTAGTAATTAAAGTTGTTCGTGGAAATCCGAATATAAAAGGCAGCAGCTTCGATTCCGGCAGGAAGAGTATAATACCGCGAATAAAGAACACGGGCATGTAGGGAGCTTACAGTAATGAAATATTCAACAAAAACGGCTATAGCTATAGCAGTATTGTTAACAGCAACAGGTTCAGGATTATTTGCTCAGACAGGGCCTCTTGCCTATATTCTGCCCGCTGCCGACAAGGTAATTATAGTTTTGGGTGATACCCCCCGGACTGTAGTTTCATTTAATGTGTACAGACGCGGTCCGAAAGATAAAAGCTACAGGCTCCTGACAGATAAACCAATTACAAGTGTAAAAGATCCATATAAGGCTGCAGAGCTTATGGGCAGTGATTTTTCATGGATTTCAAAAAAAATAGGTTCCGAGGATCCTTCTTTTGTATGGAGCAGATTAAAAGCGGACAGAAATACAACAATGGCTCTCTGCCTTATAAGCCATGGATTAAGAATGGCCATGGGGAGAACATATATAGATACTAAGGTGAGGAAGGGCAAAAGCTACAGATACAGAGTTGTTTTGCTTGGGTTAAGAGGTAAAGAGATAAAACGAACAGAAAGGCAGGTAACTGTTAAAAATCCTGTCTCTCCCCCCAGACCGGATAAGGTTAAAGCCGGGGCTCTGGATAACGAAGTAAAGGTTACATGGTCCTATTCCAGGTACAGAGGCGGCGAAAGCGACAGGACCGTAGGGTTTATTATTTACAGGCAGGAGGAGAATGGAAAACTATACAGAATTACAAATGCGCCCGTACTAAGAGTGGAAGGATGGCTTGCATATCTGGATAGTACGGCTGAAAACGGCAGAAAATACACCTATGCGGTAGAGGCCATAGATATAATCGGTGTTAAAAGCAGCATGGTTTATTCCAATCCTGTAAAACCGGTGGACAAACGTGCCCCGCTTGTGCCCATGGGTTTAAAAGCAATCGATAATAAAAACGGCGTTATTCTTTTATGGAATATTTCACCGGAAATCGATGCCTCGTACTTTAATGTGTTCAGGAGTGAAAGCTTAAAAGCGGATTTTGTTAAGATTAATAAAATTCAGGTTCCTGTTGATAAACCCAAATTCCTCGATAAGGAGGCAGTCGGAGGACGGGTTTATTACTACAGAGTATCTGCAGTAGATAAAAGCGGAAACGAAAGCAAGCGGTCGGGGCCTGCTTCCATTATTCCGAAAGATACTACACCGCCCCCACCGGTAATAAACCTTGCATCCGGGGTATCAGAAAAAGACAGAAAGGTGACTTTGGGATGGGAACCTTCTCATGCAAAGGACTTAAAGGGCTACTATATTTACAGAGGGACAGATAAAACAAAAATGACACGGATTGTGGGAAAGCCTTTAAAACCACAGAAAAAGCCTGAGTATAGGGATGAAGGTTACAAGGGCAGAGGGTTGCAGCCGGGTGCATCATTATTCTATGCTGTTACTTCTATAGATATTTCGGGCAATGAGAGCACACGACAGTATGCGGAAGCAAAAATTCCGGATAATGTTCCGCCATCAGCGGTATTCTCTCTGACTGTAAAAACAACCGATGACGGAAAGGCGGAACTTTTCTGGCAGCCAGGCCTTTCACGGGACCTCGCTTTGCACAGGATTTACCGCAGCGGCGGTAAGAAATTTGTAAAGATTACAGAGCTTAAGAAGAACATTGTTTCATGGACAGATAAAAGTGCAGAGAGAGGGAGGGAATACAGTTACAGAGTTACAGAGATTGACGCATCCGGAAACGAAAGCAAACCCTCCCGCACCGTTAAAATAATACCTACCGATATCGTTCCGCCGAAGCCGCCTTCCGGCATATTGTGGGATATTGCGGGCTGGGGGATTTCTCTGCACTGGAATGCATCCTCGTCGGATGATGTAAAGGGTTATATCATATATAGGGCTGCTTATTCAGGTGCAAAATGGAAAAGGTTAAATATAAAACCTGTAAACAAATTGTCCTTTACAGACAGATGGGTAAAACCGGGAGTGACTTACGGCGTTTCGGCAGAAGATACTTCGGGGAACGAAAGTAAAAAGGCAACTGTAATAACAAAAAAGAAAGAGGAAAAAAAGTGATTGGTAAAAGGGTATTTTTAATTTTACTGATACTTGTGCCGGTGAGTGTATTATTTGCAGGTGATGTTAGAATTGTTCGTACTTTGCCGGTTACTGCAGAGAATAATGTTAAGGCATCATGGTCGAAACCCGGGCCGAAACCCGGAAAAGTTTCCGCTTTAAATAAAACTCAATTTTCAGGGAGGCTTTCAGCAGGCGGTTCCGGAGGATTAGATGTTTCCGGCGAGGCCCTGTACGGTTTATTTTCTGATTCGAGATTTTCGCTTGTTCAGCCCCTCGGCTTATTGGGAAGCATGATTGTATCAGGTACGGCGTTTCGAAAGAATATTATAGAAGGACTTAACCAGAATTATTCCGGTAAATTCAGTTTAACACTGGATAAAATACGCTTTTCGACCGGTGTTTCGTATACAGAAAAGATTAGTGTTGCGGATGTACTTAATACGGATGATGCTTCCGCTCTAATCACTGCATCTGTGGATGTTAACTATATCGATACGCTCCCTGTCTCTTTATCATATAACCATGGAATTGTTCGGAAAAAGCAGGGAGAAACAACTCCCGATGAAACAGTCGATGACAATGACAGCGATAACATTAACTTTAAGATGACAGGCGGATTGGGTGGATTCGGAATAGAATTGGCAAGCAGTTTTAACAGAAAGAATGACAAAGCCAAGACCATGCTGACAAACGGCTTTAGTAATTCACTTGCAATAACCTCTCCGCTGCTTGGTCTTGTAAAGATAAAAGTTTCTATTTCACCTGTATTTTCTACAGTGGATTATACTGCTACAGGCAACAGGTTAACTTCTACTACGCTGGATTCTGATCTTGGGTTTATTTTTCCTCTTTCCGATAGTTTTACAGTAACAACAGGAGGCGGCCGCTACGATTACTGGGTACAGGAAGAAGGGCCGAATAGCACAGGCGGCGAACCCTATACGTATGGATGGAAAGCATCTACGGGATTTCAATATAAGATAAATGATCTGTTTTCTGCAGATTCGGGTTATCAGCTAAAAAAATCCGATGTTGGTTTTCAGCATCAATTACAAAGTTCTCTCGGGTTGTCCGGAAAAGAAAATAGCTGGTTTAAGAATCTTGGAGTTAACGGAGAGCTTAATCAAAGCTACAATTCTGCGTGGGAGCTTGCCGAGGATAAAATAGGATGGGGTTCTAAATTCGGGCTGGAACCTATTGAGAAACTGAATATAACAGGTAAATACTCAGGCAATGTTAACGGTATGTCTTCCCTGAACTGGAACAATAGTGTTTCTGCGGCATTAACACACGAACCGGACCGGATGCTAAAGTATGGTGTTAATCTGGGATTATCTGATGGGTTAAGAAGTAAAGCCGGCGTTACGGAGTCTAATGTTCTTAAACAAAACTACGGGGGAAATATTCTGCTAAAGCCACAGTGGAACTTAAAGGTATACTCTTTCGGAATAGGTGAGCTTTTTACCATTAATTCGGACCCCGGCTCAGCCAAAAGCACTGCAGGTATTCAGGCTATGCTCTCCAAACTTAGTTATAATATGGGAATTCCCATATTTCCATTTTTACAGACTCGATACAGTTTGGCATGGGAATGGTCTTCTCTTTACAACGAAAACGGTACGGCTTCTGAGGGTAATAATTTTCAGCATTTATTCGGGGTTACCCTGTCGGGAGATCCGGTGCCATTAACTTTTACAGCGGCATATTCTCTTTCCCATGGTACGCGCGGCATAAGACATGATGTTTCATCAAATTTATCCGTACCTTTCCGGGGCTCCTTTTCCCTGGAAGGAAACTTCTCTTTAAGTTACTATACAGAGGATAATGTAGTAAGGGTTCCGTTCCTTGCAGGAATTAACCTTGCGTATGTATTCTAATAAGTTTTTTAAGTTGTTTTAATGAAAATATTTGCAGTACTGCTCTGTGCTTCTGTATTTATTCTCCCTATCTTAAACCTGTCTGCTGATGACAGTACGGGATTCAAGGACGGGACAGAGACAAACAAAAGTATTTCCGGGAAAAAGGAAGTTCCCTTCGAAATATTCTTAGGCCGAAAACTTTTCTCTGAAAAAAAATATCAGGAGGCGGCAGCTCTTCTCCAGGCCGCAATGGATAAAAAAACAGCTACTGCCGATGACCTTGCACTTTTGGGTATCTGTTATATTAAGCTCGATAAAAAGAAAAAAGCAAAAGAAGTTTTAGATACTGCACTGAAGATGAATAAAGAATCCTTTGCCGTTTACATGGGCTTGGGTACACTTGCATTTCAGAATAAGGATTTTAAGCGTTCATTAGTATATTTTACAAATGCTCATAGTATAAGGGAAGAATCTATCCAGGCTGTTAAAGGGATATCCGCATCGCTTATTAATTTAGGGGTGGAAGAGTTTGCTAAAGGGGATAAAAAGAATGCAGAGAAAACTTTTAAGCGCGCTCTTAAATTTAACCCCGGATCCGTACCTGCCATGCGAAACCTTGGCATAGTATATGAAAAATCCGGCAGAGATTCCGATGCGGTAAAAATGTACAGGAGCGCTTTAAAGATACAGCCGGATGATTCCGTTGTACTTAGACTGCTTTCTGATATCCTGGAAAAGGAAGGCAAAAAGGATGAGCTTTTTAGAGTATTAAAGAGACTTGCATCCGTACAACCGTACAACCCATATGCATACGAAAAATCAGGACAACTCTACGAAAGTCGGGGAGAAACAGAAAAGGCGGTAGAATCATTTTCGAAAGCTGTAAAGAATGGCAGTGAAAAGCCTTATCCATATTTCCGAATGGCTGAATATTATTATAAAAGAGGCAATAAAGAAAGAGCTCATTCGAATCTGTTTCTGGCTGTAGGGCGTGCTGTGCATAGAATGGGAATTCTTCAGCTTCAGGCAGCCGGAAGGATTAAAAAGAAGGGGGGTAAACTAGACAGGGAAGATATTAAGGAGCTTAAAAAATACTCCGGATTAATCAGCAAGCCGCAAAAAGTGCTTAAAGATTCTATAGAGCTTATAAAGAAAATAGATAAAACAAACAGTAATTTTAAAAAAGATATAGGAAAGCTGTCTCTATGGTATCCGCATAATGTGGAATTAAAAGAAACTCTTGCTGATATTTTAGCAGAGGACGGCAAATATTCCGAAGCGCTGAGGGTCTGGGAAAAACTGGCACAGGATCATCCAACAGACGTTAAAGCGCATACAGGTATAGCAGAAGTATACGAAAGAACTGGCAAAATCGATAGTGCAATTTTAGAATACAGACGCGCGCTGGATTTAGACAGTGAGAAAGAATCTATTTACTTAGCCTTATACAACCTCTATAAAAAAGGAAATAGGGAAAAAGAATTATACGGCATATTAAAGGATAGATATTTAAGAGACAGAAGAAATATTTTATTACTTAAATACCTTATTAATACGGCAGAAGATTTGGGGCAAAAGAAGGACGCCGATTATTTTAAGAGAGAACTTAATAGAATATCATCAAAATGATTTGGAGCTGCAAATGCGAATTCGACGTTTAAGTGATATTTTCAATAACCCGCACTAACTTTTCTGCAAGAAGTGTCTTATTACAATCCTTTAATTCGACTTTATTACCCAGTCTGTCAATAATAAATCCGGTAGTCTTATCCGAAGCAATTGCAGAATTATCATTAGCAAGTACTACATCCATGCCTTTATCTCTTAACTTCCGGAGTGCATTCTCTTTTAAATTTTCAGTTTCCAGGGCAAATCCTACCATTACCTGTTTTCCTTTAATCTTCGAAAGCTCCTTAAAAACATCAGGACCCGTAGGAATCTTAAATTCGAAGTATCCTTCTTTTTTCTTTAGTTTATTCTTCTCCGGCTCATTACTAAAATCGCTCAGAGCCGCAGAACTAACATAGATATCAATATCCGGAAAAATATGTTTTGCCTTTTCCAGTACCTGGCCGGTGGTTTTAACTTCGAAGATCTTCTCTGAATAAATGAAAATCTCAGGAAATCGCTCCAAAACCTTTTTATCACCAATAAAAAAGATTCGGGCACCTCTCATATAAAAAGCAAAAGCAATTTCGACTCCTGTCCTTCCCGAGGCATCATTCGTTATATACCGCACAGGATCAATATATGCCCTTGTTGCTCCCGCAGTAATAAGAATACACTTCCCCTTAAAGGAATTGCCGGGCTTTTTATAATCCGTTTTTATAAATGACCGGGTTAAATTATAAATAGCCAGCGGTTCCGGCAGTCTTCCCCTGCCTTCCTCCCCGCAGGCCAACTGCCCGGTAACAGGTTTAAAGACAAAATAACTTAAAGCCCTTAGTTTTTCCATATTCTGCTTAACAGCTTTATTATTAAACATAGCCGTGTTCATGGACGGGAAAATCAAAACAGGAGTGCCATCCATAGCCGGCACGGTAGTGCTTAACAAATCATCCGCTATGCCGTTAGCAATCTTGCCGATTATATTTGCAGTTGCAGGAGCTATAAGCATAATATCTGCCCACCTGGTTAATTCTATATGCTCCATATAGATGCGGGGAGCAAACATCTCTGAATTACATTTATTTAAACTTAAGGTTTCCACAACCAGAGGATTTACAAAGTGATGAGCATTCCCGGTCAGGATAACCTTAACTTCATCACCGTTTTTAACAAACAATCTTATAAGTTCATATATCTTATAAGCTGATATGCCCCCGCTTATACCAATTAGAATTCTCATCAGCCAGATCCTTTACACGAGTTTTATTTTTTTTACTATGGACTGGAATCCGAAATATGCAAGTTTCTCTTCATAAAATACATTTTTTATTCCGAGTCCCTCTCTAAACTCCCTGCTGTCATACAGCGGGAAACTGTCTCCCCCGGCTAATATCAAAGTGGAAACTCTGTAACTCTCTGCTAATTTGTTAACGATTCCCTTTATCCCGTACAATAAACAATTCCTTATCCCATTTTCTACTGCCTGCCGTGTATTCCTTCCGAGTATATCCCTGCATTCTCTTTGATATCCGAATTCAGGAATACATGTATTAGCCATTAATACCTTGTATTGTAATTGCTCGCCGGGAATTATTAGCCCGCCCTTGAATATGTTGTTTTTTTTATCCCTGCATAACAAATCGATAGTAACTGCACTTCCTGCATCAATAACAATAAAATTAGCCATATTGCCTTTTGCAAGCGCACCTTCTATATTAACCAGTCTATCTATTCCCACAGTCTCCGGATTTTCAATATCCAGCTCGAAAGAGAAAGGAAATTTATAATCTATTTTAATCAACTTCGTATATTTGCTCAATATATCAAGGCCATACCCGGAAACACTTGAAACAAGAAAAAGATCAGGCTTCCTCGAATAAAAAAACTGTTCCAGTTTGTCTTCATCATCCATATAGGAAAAGAAAAACAAACTATTATCCTGTCCGTAGATCTTAATCGCAGTGTTCCCGATGTCAGCAAAAAACAAATTCATTCCGTATCCAGACTCCTATATAAACTTCTTCACTTTACCTTTAAAAGCGACGTTATGACAATCTATGAACGGCATTTTTATTCATTCATCCCGTATTTCCCCATAATTATTGACATTGCAAGACATTAAAGAATATAATCGATTTGAATTCAAAGAGGAAGCAGATGAGATCCGGTGGTCTCCGCGGTCTTCAAAACCGTTGGCTGCCTAACCGCAGCGGCAGGTTCGATTCCTGCCTCTTCCGATATGTTTAATATCCGGAATCCCGCATGAATAAAACTGATTTTTCTCATCTTCCGCAAATAGGAAAACTCCTCGAAGACCAGCGCCTTAAAAAATGGTTTCCTCTGATTACAAGACAATTAACCGCCGGAATAGCTTCCGGTATACTGCAGAAAATAAGATTAACAGAAAATACATCAGTACCTGACAGAGATGCTATAATAAAAGAAATCGAAAGAAAATGCAGAAATACAAGCCGAAAGAGAATAATCAAATTGATAAATGCAACGGGAATTATTCTGCATACCAATATGGGAAGAACACCCATACCTTCCGATGTATGGAACACGGTTTCGGATATTAATACCGGATATTCCAACCTCGAACTGGATCTGCATGCCGGAAAACGCGGAATGAGGAATGGGCTGATCCCGGAACTTTTATCGATTCTAACAGGTGCCGAAGCTTCACTTATTGTAAATAATAATGCGGCAGCCGTCTTTTTAATACTATCTGCATTTGCAAAAGGAAGAGAAGTTATCGTATCAAGAGGTGAACAGGTTCAGATAGGCGGAGGATTCCGTATTCCCGAAATACTGTCCCTATCAGGCGCGAAACTCGTGGAGGTGGGCACAACCAATATAACAAAACTTTCGGACTACAAACATGCAATAACGGAAAATACAGCCATGGTTCTCATGGTACACAGATCGAATTTTTCCATACAGGGCTTTACAGAGAATCCTTCGGTATCCGATATAACATCGGTCATCCCCGAACATATTATCCTTGCGGTCGATCAGGGTTCGGGAAATACAACAGAGGATATTCCGGGAGAGAAAAAAGCAGGATTATATATTAAAAGCGGTGCGGATATCGTGTGTTTTTCAGGGGACAAGCTTTTCGGAGGGCCTCAGGCGGGAATTATTACAGGCAAAAAAAATCTCATAGAGCAATTATCCGCCAATCAGCTTATGCGTGTATTCAGACCCGGCAAGACAATTTTTTCCCTGATGGAAGAATACCTGATACGGAAAATAAACGGCAACCTCACAGGACATGCCGAAACTATATTGAATCTGCCCGTTAAAGAATTAAAAAAGAGAGGCAACAGAATTTTAAGAGGCCTCGACCGCAGATATGCAAAGTTAACGGATTCTTTTATCTCTACAGGCGGGGGAAGTGCCCCCGGGGAAACCTTCCCTTCTGTCTCACTTGCAATCCTCCTTCCCGCTAAACCGGAGAGAATTCTTGCCCGGCTGAGGAACCTCGAAACGCCCATAATAGGAACCATTTCTAAAGACAGAGTCCTCTTAAATCTGGCCACAATTAATCCCGGTGAATTATCCTATGTAGGTGTATCTTTAAAACAAATTATGGAAGAGTACAGCGATTAATGCATATTGTAGGCACTGCAGGTCATGTAGATCACGGCAAAACCGAACTGATAAAGGCGCTTACCGGTGTGGACACCGACCGTCTGCCGGAGGAAAAGGCAAGAGGCATGACCATAGACTTAGGTTTTGCACATTTTAAGGGCGATTACGGGCAGTTGATCGGAGTTATCGACGTTCCGGGACATGAACGCTTTATAAGAAATATGGCAGCAGGATCGTGGAGTTTAAACTGCGCGCTGTTAACAGTGGCGGCCAATGAGGGATGGATGCAGCAGTCCGAAGACCACACCAGAGTTCTTGCCGCCATGGATGTAAAAAAAATTATCATTGTCATAACAAAATGCGATCTTACAGATATGGCACAGGCAGTACTTGCAGAAGACGATGCCGTTAAAAGAGTCAGAACAATCACCGGCATGAACCCGGAATCAATAATCGTTTCTGCCCGAACAGGTGTAAATATCGATGCACTTAAAAACCTTATAATAAAAACTTTAAAATCCGTGCAGGTTAAAAGTGCCAATTTCCCCTGTATCTACATAGACAGAGTTTTTACCGTGAAAGGAACCGGAACTGTCATTACGGGGAGTCTTACCGGAAGAACTATTGCAGTTGAAGATGAACTTGTTTTACTGCCGGCTGGTAAAAAAATAAGAATCAGAGGAATTCAGTCATATTTTAAGGATATGCAGAAAGCCGAACCCGTTTCCCGCGTTGCCTTAAATATTTCCGGATTAAAAAGGGATGAATTAAAAAGGGGCGATTTACTCACCTCCGAAAAAACTCAGTTTACAGTTGAGGATGAGTTCATAGCAGAAATCAGCCGCCCGGTCACATCCGGTACGATTCGGTCGATATCCGGCCCGAACCAATCTTTAATAAAAAACCACTCCGAAACCGAGATAGCACTGGGAACCGGTCATATGCCTGCATTAATACATTTTATTTATAAGCGGCAAATAGCAAGGATCGTACTAAAATCTCCGGCTCCGCTGCTTCTTAACCAGCCGTTTTTAATTATCCGGCATGGCGGAAGTACCATACTGGGAAGCGGAAGAGTGGCATGGAAGGGGAAAACGGAAAAAGAGATCCGAAAGAAACTCGTAGAAATCCTTGTTTCCATGCAGCCCCTTACTGCTGAAAAAAATATTAACGAGCTTAAATTACGTCTCTTCGGATATGCAGAAAACACACATTCCGAGGGTTCCGGTTCCGTCATTACAGGAAAATGGACTTTTACAGAAGAAAAATTAAGGGAAATAAACGAGAATATCTTAAAACTTGCAGGTTCTCACGGCGGGATAACGGAAGCCGAACTTAAAGACAGAATCAATATACCGCGGGAAGCTTTTAAGAGTATTTTGGGAAACCTTTTAACTCAGGGCAGTTTAAAAAAAATCCGTGATTTATATACACTTAAATCTCTTCCCGGGCATAATCCGGAAACAGGTCTTTCTCCTATGGCAAAAAAAATGCTCGATGATTTAAAAGAAACTAAAAAAGGTTATGAACCAAAAAAAGAAAAAATTCAGGGTTCACAGAAAGAAATCCGGACCCTTGTCCGCCTTGGTTTTGTAGTTCCTACCGAAGGCGGAATATACTACTCAAAAGAAAGCTACTCGAAACTTACCGCCCTTATACTGGAAGGTTATAATCCGGGAGACAGGTTTACCATACCGGAAGCAAAAGAAAGAACATCCCTCTCCAGAAAATATATAATACCGCTTCTTAACCGGATGGAAAAAGACGGATACGTGAAACGCGACGGGAATGAACGTGTTGTCTTAAAATCTTAAGAAATTTTTCGGTTTTCTTTGTAATACTTCCAGATGGAATACCCGATCATCGCAATAACCGTTATAATATAAGGAAATGCAAGTATAAAATCGGCAGGTATTTTTGTTGCCCCCTGGGCATAGTTGGAAAAACTCTCGGAAAAACCAAATACAAAGGAAGCTATAACAATACCGAAGGGATTCTTATTTCCAAGATAAATAGCAACCAGTGCAATCCAGCCCCTTCCGGATGTAATATTGGGAACAAAAGCGCCTAGATTCAACGTAAGCACAGCTCCCGCAATACCACAGGTAAACCCGGATATCAGTATGGCGGCAAGCTGGTAATTCCTCGGTTTTAACCCCAGAGCTGTAATTGCCTGTGGGTTGTACCCTGTGCCGCGCAGTCTCATTCCAAAGGGAGTTTTATATATCACAACGGCCGCTATTATAACTATGAGCCAGCTCAAATATACAAAGATATTATGCCCTATAAAGATATCTCCGAACAGGGGTATTTTCTGCAGAAAGGGAATATTAAGGGACGGGAGCTCCGGAAGATTCTTAAAAAGAATAACTCCTTTATTGCCGAATATTTTAAAAGCCAGTACAACAGTTAGTCCGGATGCAAGCAGGTTGGTTGCAAGCCCGGAGATAAAGATATCAGCTTTTAAATACAGGCTTATCAGACCGAAAATAAGGGCGACAAACATGGTAATAACTATTCCGAACAGAACACCTAAAAAGAGACTGCCTGTCGATGCTGCAAATATAACGCTGAAAAATGCTCCTGTCAGCATTAATCCCTCGAGAGCAATATTGAGCATTCCTGTAAGTTCGGTAAAAAGACCGCCGATTGCCGCAAGAAGAAAAGGAGTCATTATGCCTACTGCATTGTGTATCACCGGGAAGTAATACCCGCTTTCGTTCATTCCGGCCTCCTCTTTCTATACCTGATAAAGTCTTTTAAAACCTGTGCAGTTATGAGAAAGTAAATAATAGATTCGACAATAGCAGCAATCTCGAATGTAACATCGGAATGAATCATCGCGGCGTTAGCTCCGGCTTCGATGTATGCAAAAAATATTGCAGCCGGAATGACAGCCAGAGGATTGTTCCTGGCGATAAGTGCAACAGCTATTCCGTTCCAGCCCATGCCGAAACTGAATCCTTTTACACTCATATGATAGGTACCCATTACGGATACAGCTCCGGCAAGGCCCTGGAAGGATCCGCTTAAAACCATGGGCAGAACAAGGTAAAATTTAACCTTTATTCCTCCGTACCTGGAAAACTCCCTGTTAAGTCCGCACATGCGCATTTCGTATCCCTGGTGCGTATAGAACATAAAGAAAAAAACAAGGAAGGCAGTAAGGACTGCGAAGTATATGCTTATATCCAGTTTGGAGGGAGGAAAAATCTGCATAAACTGGTACTGTTTTGCTATTTCTCTTGTAGCTAAAAGATTATTTGCAGGATCATCCAGAGGCCCTGTAATAAAATAATTAACTATTAAAATCACTGCCCCGGAGATAAGAAAGGAGGAAATCAGCTCATCCGTCCCCCATTTCATCTTAAAAAGGCCGGAAAGTCCGGCAAGAACCGCTCCCACACCAATTGCGGCAATAATCGCAAGACCGCCCCCGATAAATCCATTCGCATTCGGCAGAGCAAGACAAACAGCCGTTGCCGCAAGTGCGCCGGAATATACCTGGCCTTCCCCGCCCAGGTTAAACGTCGATGCCTTAAAGGCGATTGCTATCCCCAGGCCGGTAAAAATTAGAGGAATCACCGAGTTAAGCATGTTTCCGAAGTAGTACCTGTTAAGGAACGGCCCTATAAAAAAGTACCGGATTGTTTTAACAGGATCTTTGCTTAAAAATAAAATAAGAACAATAACAATGAGAAAGGCAATTCCCATGGTAACAGAGAGGCTGAAAATATTAACAAAGAGATTCTCCGGATTTATTTTCCGCTTCACTATCAGCTTCACTATTATTATCCTTCTCTTTCAGTTAAAATCATTTCTGATGCCCATCATATACTCACCTATCAAAGCTTTTGAAATACTTCTGTCATTTAAGAATCTGCCCGTTATCCGGCCTCTGTACATAACCACTATCCTGTCTGCAAGATTCATGATCTCATCAAGATTGGAAGAAATAAGAAGCACAGCTATTCCGTTCCTCTTTAGTTTCAGAATATTCTCATAGACAAATTCGCTGGATGCGACATCCAATCCCCAGGTCGGTTCGGCAAAGATTATCAGTTCGGCACCTGTTGCAAGTTCACGTGCAAGAATAACCTTCTGGATATTTCCCCCGGAAAGGGTACCTATCGGGGCCGACGTATCTCCGGTTATAGAATAGCTTTTAGAGAGATTATCAACAAAAACACTGATCTTTTTCTGACTAAACACACCGGCTTTTAAGAAATCATGATGCTTTGTAATAATCATATTTTCCCTTACAGTCGAATCGAGGCAGGAGCCCCTGTTAAGCCTGTCCGCAGGGACATACCCCAGTTCTTTCTCCCTGAACTTAGAGGCGGAAATCCCTGCAATATTTTCTCCTCTGAAGAGTATTTCACCCTCTGAAGCCTTAAACAAACCGGAAACAACATTCTCCAGCTCACCGAGACCGTTTCCGCCCACACCTGCAACACCGACTATTTCACCCGCCCGTACCTTAAGGTTGATGTTATCCAAAAGAGGCTGCTCCTGCCTTTTTAACTTTAAAGATACATTCTTAAGCTCCAGTACTACCGCTCCCGGCGATGCCGGATATTTTTTAAGCTTAAACAGAACGCTTTTTCCCACCATCAGTTTTGTAAGTTCTTTTTGATCCACATTTTCCGTTTCTTTAACGGCAACAACTTCTCCTCCGCGCATAACAGTAACACGGTCGGAGATTTTCTTTACTTCATCGAGCTTGTGGGTAATTATTATGAATGTCTTTCCCCGATTTTTCAGTTCTCTGATATTATCAAAGAACCTGCTTATTTCCTGTTCTGTTAGTACCGAAGTAGGCTCATCTAAAATAAGAAGGTCGGCTTCTCTGTAAAGCATCTTAACAATTTCGACCTGCTGCATCTGGCCTACCGTAAGGTCGGAAACTCTCGATTCGGAATTTATGTTAAACCCGTACTTTTCTATTACACTCCGTACATCCCGAACAGACTTATCCCTGTTAAAGAAAAGACAGTTTTTCTTAGGCTCCATCCCTAAAACAACATTTTCCGCAACGGTAAATTCTCTGATAAGCCTGAAATGCTGATGAACCATCCCTATGCCCAGCCTGTTGGCATCCATGGGGCTATGAATAGAAACCTCTTTTCCGTTAAGAATAATCCTCCCCTTATCAGGACGTACAAGCCCGTAGAGGATTTTCATCAATGTGGATTTACCGGCTCCGTTCTCGCCGATAATCGCATGGATCTCATTTTTCTTTACAACAAGGTTTACATTTCTGTTGGCCTGTACTTGATTCCTGGGGAAATATTTACTTATCCCTTCCATTATGAGATAGGACATCAGCTCTCTTTCATTCTCCGCTGGAACTTAAGCTTACTTTCAGGATTTATACCGGAGTATGCCTGCAGGGGTTAATACCAGCACGCATAAACCATTTTAGAACATTGTACCCGATATTACACTGTTAAAGTTTAGGCACCTTTAACGAGATTTTGCCGCTTCTGAATTCTTTTACAACTTTACTCATCTTTTCACGTACATCTTTTGATACGGTCTTAATGTAAACCGGATCATCTTCGATAAAATCAACATACCCGTCAGCGGCATTTACTATGTCTGCAGTTCCATACTTAAGCCTGCCCTCGATTGCTTCTGTTACAACTTTATAAACAGCTTTTTCCTGATAAAGTACGGAACATCCTACAATCGTTCCCGGTGCGGTCTTGTACTCATTACTGTCAAAGTAAAGAATATATTTCCCTCTTTCCCTGGCTGCATTTACAGCGCCCTGATTTGCACCGCCGGCTATAACGAGAATTACATCCACACCGGCGTCGAACATACTGTCTGCAAGGTCCGAAGCTTTGTTTGCATCGTACCAGTTGCCGATTATACGGTAGTCGAGTGTAATCTTCGGATCAACCGCATGCAGTCCTTTCTCGAAACCCGGTTTTATCATCCTGGTAAGTGCAGGGTATTCCTGAGCTACTATCATACCCACTTTAAGATCTGCATTTGCACCCGGCATTTTGCTCTTTGTTACAAGACCGCCAAGATAACCTGCAAGGTATCCCTGTTCGACCTGGTTGTAGAGAAGTGTATAGATCTGTTTGTTTCCGGGGAGATACCCGTCGACATTAATGAACTTCTGATCGGGAAAACTTTTCGCCACATCCGCATTGATGTAAGGCATTGCAGGGTTCGATGTAAGTATAACCTTATAATCACCTGTTGCGGCCAGAGAAGTAACCTTTTCCTCCCATTCCGCCTGATTAAAACCGCCTTCTACAACCTTTAAGAACGCATTGGGATGTTCGGCTACAGCCTTTTTAGCGCCAGCCACAAGCTGTTCGTAGAGCGGGCTGCCCGCCACTACTCCGGGAATAAAAGCTGCTATGCCGAAAGGCTCAGCCTTTTTCGTTTCCTGCGCCGGTTTTGCGGCAGCTTCTTTCTGTCCGCCTGCAAAAAGTGATACCGGAACGATAATACATAATACCACTGACGCGATGAACAACAACCGTGAAACTCTTTTCATACACATACCCCTTTTTATCCGGTACGATACAATAAAATACCGGATAATATTTTTTATAGTTTCAACAAACTCATATTCACAAAAACGGATAGTTTTGGCAAGGCCTGCAGACACACCGAAGGTGCGAAATTACCGGCAGGATAAACTAGGGAAAGTCGAAGAATCTGTAAAAGGGACATCATACATAATTTCTTTAGTTTACAACCTCAAGCTTTTTATATCTATATTAGTGTCTGGCCGAAACTGGGTTTTCGGTCAGACACTATTTATTCATCCCCTTAAGGATTACAATGCCGTCTTTAATCTCTATGACTCGATCGGTTTTTCTTAAGATCATTTCATCATGAGTCGCAAAAATAAAAGTAGTATCGAACTGTTTGTTTAAAGTGTGCATCAGATCGAGTATCCCCTCGCCTGTTTTCGAATCGAGGTTAGCAGTCGGTTCATCTGCCAGTATAATTTTAGGATTTTTTACCAGGGCTCTTGCAATAGCAACTCTCTGCTGCTGTCCTCCCGAAAGTTCCGATGGTTTGTGCTTTAAATGACTCACCAGGCCAATAGCATCAATAGCCTTCATAATTCTCTCTTTTCTTCTTTTTTCCCTCATTATTAATAACGGTATCTCTATATTTTCATAAATATTCAGCTCCGGGATAAGATTAAAATTCTGAAAAACAAATCCGATGTTTTGCCTTCTAAAATTAGATCTCTCCTTAC
>JAADHF010000031.1 GCA_013151965.1 Spirochaetota bacterium | reverse complement strand
TTATATAGGCTTCCAATCTAAAAGCTCTGTAGTAAGGGCCGTTAAATATTCCAAACAAATTAAGATAAAAACCCTGTTCGTATGATGTTATATATTTACCCGGGAAAAAAACGATAAGAGGTATATTTTTAATTGTACTCTGAATATAATTTAAGACATTATGAGTACGCAGAAAGGGAAATACCTCGCCGATCTGATAGACGAGAATTACTTTGTATTGGTTTTCCTCTAACTTTTCGAAAAAATACGGCTTAATAACATCCTCTGCATTTATTGTACCAGCCAGTTCCTTAAGAAAATCATTCTTAGAAACTGATTCTTCATATTCAAAAAGATCCTTTAGCTCTCCGGTCGTATTAAAATAATCTATTACCATATCGTAAAGGCCTGTTAATAAAACAGGTATCCCTTTAGTTTCCAGCTTCTTGCAGAGTGTATTAATCTTTTCATAAATATCAGACTGTTTTGATATATCGTAGGTGTAAACAAAAAAGGGAACTTCTTTGCCTAAGCCTTCCATCTTAAGGAATTTCCTGTTGCTTATAACTTTAAACAGCTTATCAAAAGACAACCTATTTGCCATATTTCCCCCTTAGGATACCTATTTCTCTGTCGGGTAGAAGAAGAATCATCATGTTTTCCGCTGTTCCTGCTTCTGCATATCTCTTAGCTAACACATCCGGAATAAAGGGTTTTGTTATTATTTTTTCTCTGCCTCTCACCGTTAAAATCCCGGTTTCTTTAAGCATTCTTATAACAACCTGCCGGATCTTATTTCTGGTGCTTTCCGATAAATCTAAAATTTCAGGATGATACTGCGATTTAGCTTCCAAAAATGCCTCATAATCATAATCGGTAAGTGTAAAATCATTTCCCTCTGTTTTATACCGTATAACCTCTATGATAAAATCTCTTACAAATCTGTAATACCTGCTTACAACAGTAAGATTAACAAGAGAATATATATTTTGATCTATCTCATTCCCGAGTATTTCCAATTCCCATGCATATGCGTTGTTTAATCTGTCTCTGATCTCCCTGAAATACCTGTACCGGCTGCTCTTTCTTGTTTTCTGCAGAATGTTTTCCTCCAAGGCTTTTATTCTTACTTCATCCCAATTACTTGTTTTAAGATACTCTCCTGCAATAATTTTTGTTTCCGGAAGAAGCAGCCCTCCGAATGTAAAGGATAGTTTATATTTATTTTCATCCATTTTACTTTCTATTATATACAAAATCTCTAAATTGTTATATTAAAAATAGTTTACATTTTAAGGAAGCAGTCTTTTTAGAAACTACTTTTCACTTCCATACGAGGTTCAGGAAAAGCGAAGCGCTCGACACATAGGAACCTTCTATATACCTGTAAGCCGCATCCGCTCCCACATCCAGACCGAAGCCTCTGTATCTGTTTACAAGGTCGTATGCAGCAGCCAATCTTAACCCGCAGCCTGCGGAACTAACTGCCGCAGTGCCAATATTGGATATAACGATGGCTTTCGAAAGGCCTGCGCTTGCGCCCAGAGAAAGTCCTCTGCCGAAGGGATAGAACTTAACACCGGGGCCTAAGAGGTATGTATTTAACTGCATATACCTTCCATTGTTATCTTCGAAGCGGTCGCCGGTAGCAGATAAAGATAATAAAAGATAAGAATTGCCTGCTATATACCAGCCAAAATCCAGATTCATCGAGATAGACATTCTTGTAAGGCCGTATAGCGTTGCTGAGGCCAGGTATGAATCCATCTGTGTGCCGTAGCTTAATTCAGCTGTACCGATACCGATCTCGAACAGGAATCCGCGGTTTTTTTCCGCTTCTTCTGCTGCTTTTCCCGGTGATTCATCGGCAGATAGAAGGACATGCTTTTCAGCAGGCCGGCCGGATAATTGCACCGCGGTTCGCACTTCTGTTTGCTCTGCGCCGGCGTATTTAGCCGTCCCGATTCCCGATAGTAAGAGAACTATCATAACAACACTAAATTTCTTCATGGTTTAATCTCCTTCTTTAAAATACTTACAAAAAGCTGTCCGTCTTCTAAGTCCGACAATTAAGTAGCAAGATCCATGCCATAACAGTGAACAGGCATAACTGCGGCGTTATTGTCTTAAAGAGCGGGTAAACTTTTCTATAAAATGAAACTTTTGTTTTTCTTTCTGTAACCGAAGTTATTTTTTTATTTTAAAAAAGTTAAACAGCCTTTGTACAGTTCCGTTTTAAAAATGGATCGAAGCTCTTTTTCTGCGACTTTTTCTTACGTTTTTTTATCTGTTTGCACTTCTACATTCCGGTGCTCTCCTGCCCGGTATTCTTTTGATCTTTATATTCATCTTTGCAGTTTTTGTAAAAATCGGACATATTGCTGAAAGTTATGAACAAGCAGGTACTTTTTATCCGGAGATAGGGATAAAAAACGGCTTAAAGAAATTATTCTCAAGCACGGTGGTCAACTTCGTATGAGTAAGGCCATTAAGTGCGGTATAACACGTTATATGCTCTATTCGCTCTGGAACAAGGGTATGATCGGACAGGTAAACAGAGGTATTTATAGGTTTGTAGAGTTGCATCCTATCAGCAACCCGGATTTGATTACAATTGATATGGGATCAAGCGCTCCTGGAATTATATATGATCCGGTTCCAGGGAATTTAATTTTGTAACTCATTATCATTCCTTATTATTCCTGAGTTGATTAATGACTATTAATATGAACTCTATAACAAAGGCTCTGTCAAGGATACCGTACCGGTTACCGGACTGTCCGGTAAGGTAATTTATTTTTTATATGTCCATCTGTTCCGGTATTCCGCCTATTATTTTTGTTGTCTCCAGGGTAAGGAGAAATCCTGCGCCGGGTTTGCTTAAATCGATATCTTCCTTAAGAAGAAGCTGATTAAGATAGTCCACCTGATCCATGCTGTTTAATATACCGATAAAGGTTTTGGAGTAGGGTGATTTTCCCTTGTAGTAGGTTAAACCTGCAAAGATAGGAATGTCATAGGTTAATTTTTTTTCCAGTGTTTCGCTGTCTATTATTAATGATGTCTGCGCTCCTATTTCCATAAGATTCGAAATTACATCCTGCATCTTTTTCTGGTCGCTTAAGGCAAGTATAAATACGTATCTGCCTTCCGTGCTCCTGGTAATGGGAATGATATCGTTTTTCGCTATTGTTGCGCGGAATTCTTCCGGAGTGGATGCCAGTATCAATTTGTGCCTTACCGCTTCATCGCCTAATAATCGTGCAACCTTTGCAAGGATCTGGAGATACTCTTTGTTTTCACTGCCCGGGAATAGAAAAAGAAAGATAATCTGCACGGGTTTATTATCCATGGAGCCGTACTTTATCCCCGACGGAAAGGTTGCGGCAATAATTGTTCCCGCCTGAACATCGTCTGTCCTGCAGTGGGGAATTGCTATGCCATTGCCGATTCCTGTTGTTGTCTGCTGTTCCCTGAATATGATCGATTCGAAGATTCTGTCTTTTTTATCTTCGGGAAAAATATTGTTCTTTGCCGCAAGTTCGATTAGACCACGGATGATATCTTTTTTTTTCTTCTTTTTCTCCTGAAGATTCAGAAAAATAGCAGAGGGTTTTAAATAATCAATAATGTACATGGAAAGCCTCCTTAATCATTACTCTTTTGTCTCTTTTCCCATAGTATAAGAAGTTCTATAACATTCAGATCTCCTATCAATCTATTGCGTTCATCCACAACAGGCAGTTCTCCGGCATTGTTCTGAAATAGAACCTCGAAGGCATGTTCTATTTTATCATCGTCTTTTACGTAATAGATTTCCGTATTCATAATATCGGCGGCCTTTGAATCCTTTATTGCGGACATGATACTGTATCCTGTAAAGCTTGGTTCCGAATAGAGAAACGAAAGAGAGTAAAAATCCACACTTATGCGCCGTAATATATCCTGAATGGTAATAATGCCCTGAAGCTCATTGCTGTCATCCACAACATATACGGCCCTGGTTACAGGATTTTTTATAAACTTGTTTATCACTGCATGAATGGACTCGTTTTCATTAACATAGGTGGGTTTTGCCGTGATGTACTCTCTTATCTCGGATATTCTTGTTTCTTCCATAATTAGACTCCTCCTCTGTTTTTAAAGGTTATTTTTAGAAGCGGCGGTGTAATAATTGCTGATATTACCACTATAAGTACGGTTGTAGAGAATTCCGTCTGGGTAAAAATTCCCCGTGTAAGTGCCATGGAGGATATGATTAGTGCAACTTCTCCCCTCGGTACCATTCCGATGCCTGTCCGTATCGACTGAAGCCAGGTAAAACCCCCGATTTTTGCACCTATTCCCGCGCCGAAGGTTTTACCTGAAATGGCGAAAATAATAACGAGTATGATAAACAGCGGGTTGCCTGAAATATTTTCCAGATGAGTTTCCAGGCCTATATTAATAAAAAACATGGCAATAAAGAATGATTGTCCCAGGGTGTCTATTCCTTCGCGCACGGTTCTCTTGTGCCGGGTTTGCCCTATGAATAGGCCTGCAATATATGCTCCCGTTATTTCCGCTATACCGGCTTTTTCTGCAGCCCATGCAAAGAAGAAACAAAGGGCAAGTGCGACTGCAAGTACTCCCGACTCGACATTGAGTTTTTTGGTAAAGCGGAGAATCGGCTTAAACAGGAAAAAGCCGAATGCAAAAGCAGCTGCAAAATATACGAGTATTTTAGCGATCGACAGGGTAATGTTTTTCCCCTCTCCGTGAAGGCCGAATACAAATGTAAGAAGCAGGATGCCGATTACATCGTCCAGTATTGCGGCACCTAATATGGAAGTGCCTTCGGGTGAATGAAGTTTTTTTAAGTCTATAAGCGTCATTACGGTAACGCTTACACTGGTTGCAGTAAGCACGGTTCCTATGAGGGTTGCTGAAAATATATCTTTACCGAAAAAGAGTGATGTTCCGATACCAAGGGCAAATGGTATAAGTACCCCGCCGGAAGCTGTAAAAAGCGAAATCCTGCCCTGGGATTTCATCTGTCCTATGTCTGTTTCTATCCCTGCAGAGAACAGGAGCATAATAACACCAAGTTTTGCCAGCCATTTAATGACGATATCCGTTTTTACGATATCGATCCCCGATGGGCCTAAGATAATGCCCGCAATGATCATTCCTAAAACAGGCGGCATTTTAAATTTAATGGATAGTGCGGATATATATTTGGCCACAATGAGTATTATTGCAAGATGAAGTAAAAAATGGGGGTGAACCATTCTAACCTCTTAACAGGTGCAGCTGATTTGCGGTCTTTTCCATATCCATACATTACCGTTTTGGAAACCCCGGTGCAATATAAAAATCAAAAAAAGAGTATTGACAAAAGCGGTTCAAGAGTGTTACGTTTTTATTTATTGTAACACTTAATGCCGGACAATAAACGACTAATAATTGTAAAGGGGGTTATATGCATATTCCCGATGGTTTTGTAAGCGGACAGATTAACGCGGCGGCTTTTGCAGTAACAGCTGCTGTCGGCGCGGTTGCTGTAGCGAAGGCAAAAAAAAGTTTAAAAGAGAAACAGGTTCCTTTGCTCGGCATAACAGCAGCGTTTGTATTTGCCGCTCAGATGCTTAACTTTCCGATAGCAGGAGGGACAAGCGGACATTTTCTCGGTGCCCTGCTTGCCATGATTCTGCTTGGGCCGCTTAACGGATTTCTTGTAATGTCTATTGTAATTACAGTGCAATGTCTGGTCTTTGCAGACGGAGGCATTACCGCGCTGGGAACAAATATTTTCAATATGGGGCTTATTGCAGGACTTGGCGGATACGTAGTTTTCCGGTTTTTGCTGGCCGTATTACCTTTTATTTTTAAAGGCGGTACATTGGGGGACAGAGACGGTAAAAGTAATAAAGCGGGAGAGGTCAGAGAGGTAATCAGCAGTGATGTTTCCGGTTCCATTAACATGAAAAATCCGGAAAGAGCCGGATGGCTGCTGCCTTCGGTAGCTGTTGCCTCATGGTTTTCCGTTGTAACCGCTTCCGCTTTCTGTGCTCTGGAACTTGCCCTGTCCGGGACATCGCCTTTCGGAATTGTCTTTCCTGCGATGGTCGGAGTGCACAGTTTAATAGGAATCGGAGAAGCGGTTATTACTACAGGTGTTGTTTCGATTGTATTTGCCGCAAGGCCGGAACTTGTGCCTGTATGGGGAAAAGTACTCCGGACAAGGATGGGAGATAACTAAAATGAAGAAAAGTGAAAGATATTTTCTTGCAGCAGGTTTACTGACCGCTCTTTTCCTTGCCTTTATGGTGTCGCCCTTTGCATCAAAGGCGCCTGACGGGCTGGAAAGAGTCTCCGAAAATCATGGGTTTAACATTCAGAGCGGTCCTGTCTGGCACAGCAGCCTGATTCCCGGTTATGTTTTTCCGGGAATAAAAAACAGAATACTTGCAAAGGGGCTTGCCGGAGCGGCCGGAACTCTCTGTGTGTTTATCATCGGATTTTCATTTTCCTATATAATCAACAGACGGAAAAAAGGTAAATTGAGTATTGTGAAAAGGATTAAAGAAGAACAGCCGGAAACTAAACCTGCAGGTATACAGGAAGGTAATGACAACCGGAACCGGTAATACGGAGCTGTATTCCGGTCTTCATAGTCCTGTGCACAGATTAAATCCCAAATCAAAGATTGTGGTGTTGATTGCCTTTATCGTTCTGTGTTCAACGATAGGTTCGTTTTCGCCTGTTCTTTATGGGGCTTATCTGGTCTTTCTTACCGCGGTCTTTATTTTTTCCGGAATCCCCCTGCTTTATATTATAAAAAGGCTGTCTGTTATTCTGTTCCTGGTTATAATTGTCGCCGGTTTTACTCCTTTTATAAGGCATCTGCCCGGTGAAAATGCTCTGGCGGTAATTTCCGGTTCCATAAAACTGTACAGAACGGGCCTGATGGTATTTTTAAATATCCTGGTGCGGGTTTGTCTCTCGGTGTCTGCACTGCTGATATTAATTTTAACAGCTCCGTTTACAGAACTTATGGAAGGTTTTGCAGAACTTAAAGTGCCGGCCCTTATTGTAAATATTATCAACCTGACGTACAGGTACTTATCTGTTATTACCGATGAAGCTTTAAGGATGAAAAGAGCGGCGGTTTCCAGAGGATATTCGGGAAGATGGCTGTGGCATGCCGGTGCTGTCGGAAGAATAACGGGCAGTCTGTTCCTTCGGAGCTACGAGAGGAGCGAAAGAGTGTATTATGCCATGCTCTCCCGCGGATACACCGGTATAATGTTTTCGAAGAAAACACTGCCTTTGCGCAGAACCGATTGGTTTTTTATCGGGGTCTCTCTGTTCTACATTGCAGGCATAAGATTGGCCGTTTAAATGAACAGTGTAATAAGCGTAAGACATCTATCCTTCTCATATCCGGACGGAAACCGTGCACTTAAGGATGTCAGCTTCGAGATAGATGCGGATCGATGTGTTGCCGTTATCGGAAGCAATGGAGCGGGGAAATCGACTCTGCTTTTAAATTTAAATGGTGTTTTAATGCCGGAGGGAGAGGTTGTTCTCTTCGGAAAAACGCTGACTAATAAAACCGTCAGGGAATTGCGCAGGCGAATAGCAATCGTTTTTCAGAATCCTGATGATCAGCTTTTTTGTTCTAATATATATGAGGATATTGCATTCGGCCCGGTTAATCATGGTCTTAAAAGTGCTGAAGTGGATAAAATTGTACAGGAGACTGTAAAGAAATTAAAACTGGAGGGCCTGGAAAACCGGAATCCCTTCCACTTAAGTTATGGTGAGAAGAAGAGAGTCGCAATTGCTACGGTTTATTCCATGAATCCGGATATTTATTGTTTCGACGAGCCGACTGCCAATCTGGATCCGAGGGGCAGAAGGGAAATTGCAGGTCTTATACGGGAAATCGGCGGAACCAGAATAATTGTGACGCACGACCTTGATCTCGTTAAAGATGTCTGTTCACAGGTTATTGTTCTTGATAAGGGGATTAAGGAAGCGGAAGGAAATGTTAATGAAGTACTGTCCGATGAAAAACTGCTCTATAAATGCGGACTGCTCTGATACGGATAGTATTCTTATAAGTCTGCCCTGCTCATATTGAACTGAATGTATTAATACGTTACGATTACAGGGATGTGAAGGTTAAAGTTAGAATAAGTATAGTAAATGATAACGGGGAACCCTATATGGGAATCGGACTTGTCTGGCTTCTTGAACGTATAAAAGAATTCAAATCGATCAGAAAAGCCGCCATGGATATGAATATGTCCTATGCCAAGGCACACAGGATACTCGAAGAACTGGAGGCTAACCTCGGGAAAAAGCTGCTTTTAAAAAAAGTCGGCGGTGTCGAGGGAGGCGGGGCAACTCTGACATCTTTTGGGGAGAAATTCCTTAACGTATATAAAGAATTTCAAAAGAGGGTGGAAGATTGTGCGGAAGAAGAGTTTAAGTCCATCCTCCACATTATCAGCAGTACAATACGATAATCCGGTAGGCCGGTAATATATTTAGCTATACATAGAGGAGTTTATCAATGATAAGTGACTTTACATTTTATCTTCCGGTAAAGATTCTTTTCGGTGCCGGAAAGTTCGATATGGCCGGAGAGGAAGCTGCGAATCTCGGAAAAAAGGCGTTTATTGTTACGGGCAGAAGGAGCGCTGAAAGAAGCGGATTATTAGCGAGACTTACGGAGCTTCTTAAGCGGAATAATATAGAATGGGCGCATTTTAACGGAGTAGCGCCCAATCCGACAAATATAATCGTGGATACCGGAGCGGAACTTGCGAGGAAGGAGAAGTGTGATTTTGTTATAGGCCTGGGAGGAGGATCTGTTATTGATACGGCAAAGTCGATTGCACTTTCCGCAAAGAGCACGCTTCCCATCTGGCGGCATGTGGCGTTCTGGGAGAGTGATTATGTTGTTCCTGAAGATGCTCTCCCCATTATGGCAATAGAAACATTAGCGGGAACAGGTTCCGAGTCGGATAATATCGCCGTATTAACCAATGAAAAAACAGGAGAAAAACCTGGATATACATCTCCTCTGCTCTTTCCGAAGGTTTCTATTGTCGATCCCGAGTTAACGGTACAGGTGCCGGCCGGAATGACTGCAATAACAGGTTTCGATATTCTATGCCACACATTCGAAGGGTATGTTTCTAAGATATCAAATCCCGTATCGTCCGTCCTTAATTTAAAGGCAATAGAACTTGTAAAGGAGTATCTGCCTGCTGCAGTAAGGGATGGTAAAAATATGGAAGCCAGGACAAATCTGGCTTTTGCAAATATACTTGCCGGTTTCTCATTAACACACTGCCGGGCAACCCTGCTCCATGCCATGGAGCATCCGGTTTCAGGGCATTTTAATGTTACCCATGCCGAAGGGCTTGCCGCCTTGATGCCGGAATGGCTTAAGTTTTCATGGGCAGGAAACGTAGAAGCTTTTAAGGCTGTCGGCAGGATATTCGGTCTCCCGGAGGATAAGAATACAGCAGGCAGCCTGATCCAGAGGATAAAAGAATTCTTAAAAGGAATAGGCCTGGATGTTACACTTTCCGGCCTGGGAGTGAACCGGGATGGTTTCGAAGAAATGGCGGAAGAGTCTCTGCGCTATATGGGAGGCGGAGTTTCGAATAATCCGGTTATAGCAACAAAAGAGCAGATCGTGGGATTGCTGAATAGATCCATGTAGTATGGCGGCATAACATGGCATCAAACAGAACAATATTAATATTTTATAATCTGATATGCCGGTATGTATATGGAATATTGGGGTAATGTAGTGGAAAAAGCAGCGGATAATTTCTGGAGATATGTAAGGAAAAGTATAATAGGAAGGGATACCGTTATCCAGACCCCATTTGGTGAAAGAATTGTAACTTATGCGGATTATACCGCTTCGGGAAGGGGTCTGACTTTTATTGAAGAATATATGAACTATATCTTAAAAGAGTATGCGAATACTCACACCGATGATGATACGACCGGTGAGTTAATGACAGCAAGACTTCATGAAGCAGAGCGGATAATCAAAGATATTCTACATGCAAACGAGGATTACAGAATAATCGAAATAGGGTCCGGAGCAACCGGTGCTGTAAACAGGCTTCAGGAGATTCTCGGTATTTATATTCCTCCCGCGGCACGGAAAAAATTAGATCAGATATATAATGATTATTTTAAGGGAAACAGTTCGAAAGATTTTTACGATTTTTATATGAGTAAGCGGCCTGTTGTTTTTGTAGGGCCCTATGAGCATCATTCAAATGAGATTTCATGGCGGGAATGTTTTGCGGAAGTTACGGAAATCCGGTTAACAGGCACGGGCGAGCTGGACCTCGATGATCTTGAAAAAAAAGTTTCGGACCCTAAGTACAGGGAAAGGGTCAGGATCGGTTCTTTTTCCGCTGCATCCAATGTTACGGGAATTATTACACCGGTTTATGAGGTTGCAAAAATTCTTCATAGAAATAATGCGTATTCCTTCTTCGATTTTGCCGCTTCTGCTCCGTATGTCGGGATAAATGTAAACAGGGACAGTGAGTCTTATTTTGATGCGGTATTCTACTCGCCTCATAAATTTTTAGGCGGACCCGGAAGCTGCGGTATACTGGTATTCCGTAAGGATCTGTATCATGCTGATCTCCCGCCTTCCTATTCCGGAGGCGGAACGGTAGATTTTGTAAGCTATAATCTTACAAAGTACAGTGAAGCAATCGAGGTAAGGGAAAAACCGGGAACCCCGCCCATTCTGCAGACATTGCGTGCTGCTCTGGCTCTGCAGGTTAAAGAAAAGCTGGGAATAGTAAAAATAAAAAAACGGGAAAGCAGTCTTATAAAAACTGTTTTTAAACATTTCTCTAAGATTCCGGAAGTGGAAATACTTGGGAATCAGGACCCTGAAAAACGGATTGCAGTATTTTCGTTTAATATAAAGTGCGGAAATTCATACCTGCATCCCCGGTTTGTTATTAGACTTTTAAATGATCTCTTCGGTATTCAGGGGCGGGCAGGGTGCGCCTGTGCAGGGCCTTACGGGCACAGGCTGTTGAATATCGATGTCGGCAAATCCAAAGAAATCTACAAAGAAATTATCGACCGGGGGAATATGGGGCTAAAACCTGGCTGGGTTCGTGTAAATTTTCATTACCTGATAACGGATGATGAGCTTAATTTCCTGCTTAATGCAATAGATTTTATAGCGGAGTACGGGAAGTACTTTCTGTACTTATACGCTTTTGATATTAAAAGCGGCAGCTGGAAAGAGATCGAACCCGGAAACAGGCTGCATGCGGAAAGTAAATCATTCGGTCTGGAAGAAGCGTTAAAAATATCGGAATCCGTTTTTAACGGGAAAGCAGAAGAGGCAAAGGAACCTGATTTTTCGCATTACTACGGAGAATACCTGCGGGAAGCCAAAAAGCTCGGAGAAAAACTTAAATCCTCCTGCCGGGAAGACGAATTAAGAACGACAAGCAGGGAGTTTATCCCTTTCCGGTACTTTAATATCACTTCGTGAGAACCGTCTGTTTACTCTTTTTCTTTAGAAGAATTATATTGTAATAATTCCGGTTCCGTTTTTGTTCTTTTTGGGAAACGATTCTTTCCTTATCATTTTTTGGATGATTTTCTTTAATTGAGGTACCGATTCTTGAATTGTTTTCCACAGAATTTCGACTTCTGTATCCCAATAATGATGGATTAAACGATCACGCATTCCTGCAATTGCTTTCCAGGGTATTTCCGGATATTCATGTATTAAGGCATTTGGAAGTTTTTTTACGGATTCTCCAATGATTTCGAACTCCCTCTCAGTGGCACGTATTGTTTTTTCATCAACTTCAAAGGTTTCAAAATCCATTTTATTAACAAAACATTCAATGCTTTCGAGAGCTTTTAGTGTATCTTCCAGGAAGTGTAATACTGTTCTATCAGTCATATATAAACTACCTCATCCAAAATAGACTCTTTTAACTGCGGCTTGATGCCTTTTCGAGTAACTAAATCTATCTTTGAATTTAGAACTTCTTCAAGATAATATTCTAATTCGATCAAGGTTACGAGACTTGGCACTTCTTCATAGTCAACCAAAATATCAATATCACTTTTT
>JAADHF010000093.1 GCA_013151965.1 Spirochaetota bacterium | reverse complement strand
GCAGGATAAATGTTCTTAAATACAATAAATATGACAATCTTCTTTTTTCTGCGGGCAAAGACGGAACTGTGCGGGTGTGGGATATTAAGGATAAAAAGCTCATTAATTCAATTCGGGTTTCGTACCTGCCTTTAAAAATGATCGCTCTTAATCCTGTCAGGAAACAGGTTGCTGTTCTGGAAACGGATGATATATCTATTTTCAAAATAAGTCTGTGGAACTGGGAATCCGGAAAATTCATTTTCTCATATAAGCTGCATTCGAGACCGTTGTTCTTAACGTTTTCAAGTCAGGGGAATTTCCTTGTGGCAGGAAAACCGGATTGGCAGAGTCTGATTGTTTTAAACGCTGAAAACGGGAAAGAGGAAGAAATCGCACGGGATATCCATGGAATAGTATCGTTTGTGACATTTTCGAGGGATGAGAAAACGATGCTTATTTATCAGCCTTCCGGAAAACTGCTCTACTGGAATATCCGTACAGGAGAAACCATAAAAGAGATAAACACCTTTCCCAATCTTTCAAATATAGCCTTATCCGGGGATAAGCGCTTTTTCGTAGCTGTTTATCAGGAAAGTCTTGTATATATTGATCTTCTCTCCGGTATTGCGGTGAGCCGGATAGAGTGCAAAGGTGTTGTAAAAATCTCTATTTCCTCCGGCGGGAACGAAGTCGCATGTATTGTTCAGCAGAACGGAAAAACATTAGTAAAACGATATCTCATCTTAAATAAAAGTTTCTATGAACTCGGAGTTTCAGCACAGGAACCGGAAAATGAAATAAGCAGTTTAGCATACGGGGGAAATAATCTCTTTTTAGGGTATCAGAACGGATCAATTAAGCTGATGCTTCCCGATGGAAGTTATAATAAGTTTGCCGGGAACAGGCTCACCGGAATATCGAATTTATACGTTCTGAAAAACAGGCTGTATGTTATAACTCCTGAAAAAATGTATATATTCAATTCTGATTTTCTTAATAAACCGCTGAGTAATTCTGAAATAACCGGGTTTACACTGTCATTGAAAATCCTTCCGAATCCGCTCGAATCACCTACCGGAATTACTTTATTCGGTCCTGACAATCTGTTACTCTGGAGAAAAGGTACGGCTCCCGGAAAAGTATTATCTACTGATCCGGAAATGACCTATATCGATGATTTTCTAAACTTCGACTCCAGTCTGTTATCACTGGAAACGTATAAGAATCTGGTTATCTCGGTTCAGGATACCGGCCAATGCCTTGTCAACAATATGGATACCGGAAAAACAGAGTTTACATATTTTGCACCCGGAATGCGTAAACTCATTATGATAAGCAATAAAAAAATGATCGGGATAAAGTCACGTATCGGAACCTACGAAACCCCCCTTGTACTGATAAATCCTATAACAGGAGAAACTGTGCCCATACCGGACACAAGCCATTATATCTATGAAGCTGCCTATGACAGCAGCAGCGGTAAACTGTTTACAATGGGCGTGGAGAAGATCAATGGCAAATCATATACAATAGTAAAATCACATGCAGGTGAACTTTTCGATAAATCGTATGTGGTGGGTAAATTCAGGGGAGAAGATTTGACTGCATCTATCGCCGTGAATAATAAAGATGATACGGTTTACTCATCTTTGGGGTACAGAAGTATAACAAGCTATCGTTACGGGTTAAAACAGATATTTGAAACAGACACGGAGATACCCCGCAAACTGTTTATTTCAGGCGATAAAATAATTTCATTAAACCGTAATTCTACCATTACAGTACGGTATGCAAAGACAGGGGCGGTACTGTTTACATTTTATCTTTTCAAGGATGATAACTGGGTGCTTCTTTTACAGCAGAGGGGAATATATCCGGTCGGATATTATGCGTCTGCTGACGGTGATCGGCTGATTAATGCCGTTTCGCAGGGAAGAATATTAAATAATTATACAAAATACTATAAACTGGAATACAAAGATTAATCGTGTGAGGGATTGCCGGATATCTTTTTAATGGCTTCCCTTACAGCCTTTTTTACTTCCTGGGCATATTCGGTATTGTCTATCGAATGAGCATAAATCGTTCCCATAAGAGACACTCTGTAATAGGGTTTTATGTGGTTTAAAGCATAAGCAGCCATATCCATTACACAATCCTGGCATTTGCATATACTGTCATATTCTTTGAGCTGGCTTTCCAGTTCGGAAAATACAAGCCTTTCCGCTTCATTAACAAGGTTTTCCAGATCGTAGTGGTCTTTAAGACTCATAGCATCCCTCTCCTTCCGTCAACTTTATCCAATGATCAATTAAGAATAAATAAAAGTCAAGAAGTCGCTCCCCACTCGGCGAGCGGTTCGAATTTTGTGTATTTGCTGATAAACGCAATCTTAACAGTCCCCACAGGGCCGTTCCTCTGTTTTGCGATAATCAGTTCGGTTTCCGTATCTACCGAATCATCATCCGGATTTAACTCCTCGTGTTTCTTTCTGTGCAGAAATAGAACAACATCCGCATCCTGTTCGATAGATCCGGATTCCCTTAAATCTGCTAGGGTCGGACGCTTCCCTTCCGTTTCCCTTCTTACCTGTGAGAGAGCAACTACCGGAATGTTCAACTCTCTTGCAAGAGCTTTTAAAGAGCGGCTTACTTCTGCTATCTGCTCATGCCGCGGGATGTCCCGGTTTTCGGAGGTAATTAAAGTTAAATAATCGATGAACAGTATTGCTATGTCATGCTGGGTTTTCATCCTTCTCGCCTGGGCGCGGAGATCCAACAGCTTAAGATTCGGGGAGTCATCTATATAAAAAGGCGCATCATATATTTTCCCTGCCGCCTCTGTTAATTTGTACAAATCCGATTCTTTTAAGAAGCCTGTTCTGAGCTTTATGGAATCTATACGGGCTTCGCTGCTCAATAGTCTCTGCATAAGGGCCATGCCGGACATTTCAAGAGTAAAAAAGCCTACCGGTTTTGAATACCGTATGGACATATTCGCTGCCATTGAAAGTGCTAATGCTGTTTTGCCAACGGAAGGCCTTGCCCCGATGACTATAAATTCCGAGTTCTGAAATCCGCTTGTATAATTATCGAGTGAACTGAAACCGGTTGGAATTCCTGTATAGCTGTCCTTTGTATGATATAATTTTTCTATTGCTTCGATTGTTCTGGTAACAATTTCCCTGGCTTTAAAGTAGTATCCTGTATGCTGCCTCTCTGCAATTTCGAAAATCTGTTTTTCCGCTTCCTCTATAACCTGTCTGATATCCAGAGATTCTTCGTGTGACTGTGAAATAATCTGTGAAGCTATCCGTGCAAGATTTCTCCGTATACTGCAGGTTTGTACAATCTGGGCATAATATTCGATATTCGCACTGGTTGGTACAACGGATGTAAGCCCCGATATATACGCGGTGCCCCCGGAGGATTCCAGCCCGCTGGAGGATTTTAATACATCGGTAACGGTTATCAGGTCTATGGCTTCTCCCTTGTTAAAGAGGTCAAGAATAGCCCTGTAGATATTTTTATGAGCGTTCTTATAAAAATCTTCAGGGCGCAGATACCTGATAACAGAAGGCAGAGCCTCAGAATCTAATAACAGAGCACCCAGTGTAGCCTCCTCCGCTTCCTCGTTATGTGATGGTACTTTGTCCTTTAAAGATTCATTTATCATACATTTTTAGAAACCGCTTCTTCCTTTTGTTCTTTTTCTTCCTTTTCTATTGTAATATTTAAGGAAGCTTCTTCATTCGCGTAAAGTTTAACTTTGACGGTATGATTTCCGACTATACGCAGGCTGTGGTCGGGAACATCTATTCGTTTTTTGTCGATGGAAAAACCTCTCTTTTCCAGTTCCTGCATTATAGCCGCATTATTAACAGAACCGAATAGTTTACCGCTTTCACCTGCCGGCATGGTAAAAATGATTTCTTCACTTTCCAGTCTTTCCTTAAGACTCATGGCCTCTTTTCTTTTCTCCTCCCTGCGTTTCTCTATTGCATTTCTTTTCTGTTCGAGGGTTTTAAGGTTCTGAGCATTATAGGGAACTACCATTTTTTGAGGTATAAGATAGTTTCGCGCATAGCCGTTGGCAACATCTTTTATATCCCCTTCTTCGCCAAGGCGTTCGACATCCTTATAAAGAATAATTTTCATGGTTCTTTATTTCTCCTTTCCATTTCTCTGTATTTAATCCATATTTCCGATATTCCTAAGCCCGGAATCATCAGTAAAAATACTATATTAATTTTAGGTGATAATAAAAGTAAAATAATTGTGGCGGTTATCATGATTCTAAAGCCTCTGGATAAGTTAAAGTAATTAAAAAGGAAACGAAGTAATGATATTCCTGCCAATCCATAGAGAAGTAAAAGTATCAAAGCTATATTCCATGCTATGGCGGCCAGTGCTCCTGTCTTAACCCACAGATCTATCAGGATTACAGCTAAAGAGATAATCAAAGGCCAGATATAAAAATCCTCCAGTTTGAATTGTGAAAGCTGTAATTTGTGCTTATCTTCGATGATATGTACGGGTTTGTATTTATTTCCGATTTTGTTTCCCGCCCACCAGGAGAAGGCAATAAGCGTAAAATAGTCAAAGAGGTAGCTGCGGAAAAAAACCAGGCTCGTAGTCTTTTTTAAAGCCTCCGGGCTTAAGATCTGTTTTAACACAGAGGTTTCCGTACTTGCTTTAGATAAGAATATATTCTGCATATACGTAGAAAGCATTGTAAACAGTTTGTTCATTTCCGTGCGGAAACTCTCATTTCCCTGTAATGCCAGAATTACAGGTACGGATGCAATACCGAACCCGGCAGTTATCACGAATAACCTGTAAAGAGTGCTTAATTTTTGCAGTTTAATATAGTTTATAAGGAATATACCTGCGAGAAACGATGTCAGAATAGCAAGCTCAAGGGGGAAGAAAACACCGAACCCCATTACTGAACTCGACGTTTTCAGCCTGATATATTTAACCAATGCAACTACGGAGAATGTGGTGAGAAGTGAAGCAATAAAATATTTTTCACCATGCCTTATATAGAGTATCTGAAGCGGTATAAGAAACAGAAATATTCCAAGGGAAAGCTGATATAAGAATATCGACGAAATTGAGAAGAGTGCTGTTTCTATCCAGATACTGTTATATTCTCTTTGCAGCATTTTTTATTTCATTTTGATGTATAAGGAAGGAAGGCCAGTGCTCTGGCTCGTTTTATTGCCTTTGCAAGCTGTCTTTGATGCTTTGCACATGTTCCTGTTATTCGTCTGGGCAATATCTTTCCCATTTCCGTAGTAAATCTGCGCAGTGTAGCGGGATCCTTATAATCTATAGTCGCTTTTTTTGCACAAAATCTGCAGATTTTTTTCCGCATATACATTCTCTGCCGCGGTCTGGAAGACTGTGAACTGCCTCCTTCTCGTGTCCGCGTATCCCTGGAATCATTTTCATATCTATTCGGTCTATCACTCATAATTTACTCCTGTTAAAACCTGTATTATCAAATGTAATTTTACTCAGAACGGAATATCATCGTCAAAATTATCCGGGAATTCTTTACCGGCAGTACCGGAAGGAGCCGAAGTATCGGTAGTACCGGAACTACCGGATAAGCCGCTGTTACCGGAAGCACCGGCAGGAGCCGAAGCATTCCCCTTTGAACCCCCCAGCAGCTGAATATTGGATGATACGACTTCCACTCTGCTCCTCTGTTTGCCGTCCTGTTCCCACCTGTTCTGTTTAAGCTGTCCTTCCACTCCTATTTGTTTGCCCTTTAAGAGGTAAGGCTTTAAGGATTCGGCTGTTTTACCCCAGATAACGACATCGAAGAAATTCACCTCATCTGTCCATTGATCGTTTATTTTCCTTCGCTGATTAACCGCAATCGATACCTTGCTTACGGCATATCCGCTGTTTGTATATTTTAATTCTGCATCCCGGGTTAACCGGCCAACAAGAACTACATGATTTATATCAGCCACAATCCGCTTCCTCCATCACGACAGGATGAGATTAACTGTCCTTGCGGACGAAAAGAACTTTTAGTATCTCTGTTTTTAATTTAATAGATTTTTCTATTATTTTGATCTTCTCCGGCATCGTTTCGAATGCAAAGAAGTAGTAATGTCCTCTATCATGTTTTTTGATTTCATACGCCAGACTTCTTTCTCCCATATCATCTTCTCTGATATCCTGTGCTCCGACGCCTGTCAGCTGCTGTTTAAAAAACTCTCTGCCCTGTTCGAACTGTCCTTCTTCGGTGTTAAATATTATCACCGATTCATATTTCCTCATATTTTCCTCCTCGCGGTCAATTTGATCCGTACTATATATACGGATAAAGAGGGTATATGGAAAATAACACAAAGGTTATTCAATGTCAAGTTTCATGAAGTTATTGTTTTAAAATGTTCCGGCCGAATTCATATTTATTCATTCATATGATGTATAAAGAAGGTGTATGAGTTAGCCGAAAATTAAATTTAAGCAATGACAAAACAGATAAACTATGAAGATGATATTTTTTTTCTGCTCCTCATTTTAAGACGGCTTTCCGATGGATTAAAGCTTACCGTAGATTCTGAAATATTCTCTGCTAAAATTGTCGATGATATCCTGTTCATCGATGAGGCGGTCGATAAAGTTTATGATCTGCTTAAGAATAGTCCTTCGCTGATTAAGAAAGAAGAAAATTTAAGAAATATACGGAAAGTAAAAAAGTTATTTATTGAATTACTGGATGATATTATCCGGAAAAAAGTACCGATGGCGTATTATTTTACGGATATTCTCGATAATCTTATAAGAATTCAGAAAAAACATTCGGAAACGGATGCGGATATAGACGGACAGCTTTTAAAAATTGCCGGTAAATTACAGGAGGGACGGCAGATAGTCTCCGAAGAAGAGTTCAGATTTTTGCTTTCCGATGATGAAGATAACGGCAATTTATCTTGACATTCGACTATTGTTCTGGTAAATTCCTTATTCGAATTACTTCCCGGTTGTGTAATTGGTAGCACCCAAGACTCTGGATCTTGTCGTGGGGGTTCGAGTCCTCCCCGGGAAGCTTTTATAGTTCATTTTCCGCAAGTTCACGGATAAAAAAGTGTTAAGGCCCCTTCGTCTATCGGAAGGACAGGAGATTCTCATTCTTCAGAGAGGGGTTCAACTCCCCTAGGGGCTATTAAGAGCGGCTGTCATTTTTAAAAGGCAGCCGTTTTTAGTTAAAACTGTGCTGCCGTTACTCATTTTAAATTAAATGTATCGAGGAACTTATCGAAATCAAAGTGTTCTTCGAATAGTTTCTCTATTTCCCTGATTTTAACCGTATCAAAAACCTGAATCTTTGTATTTTTAAAAATATTAAGGATTGCCTCTTCTGCTTCGGCCGTATCCTGGCTCAGCAACAGAGCCGGAATTTCGGAGTTAGTGATAAGTTCTCTCAAGTTCCGGTCGAGAGGTTCTGTTCGGCAGCATGTTAAAATGATGCCTCCGATTCTTGTTCCGGAAGGTCTCTGTCCGGAGTATTCTACTATTTTCCGAATCTTTCTTCCGGAACCTGCGCTTAAAATTACAAGATCTCTCGGTTCAAGACAGGAATCCGGTTTAAGGCTTTCGAAGGGTGCAAAAATTACCCTTATGGAACCGCATGGGATTTTCCATCTCTTGTTGTTCACATTACCGATTTCTTCCGAATATTTTAACTTGCTCCGGAGCATAAGCATGGAAGGTTTGGCTAAAAAATCGACCTCGGGAATAAATCCGAGAATACGCAAAGGACCCCCGAAAGCCCCGTATTTCTTGTTTATCAGATCCTCGGTAATGAATTTAGAAACCCTGTCGATTTTATCAGGATAAAGTTTGTTAAAAATAATCCCCCTGACCTTGCTTTTTTTGTACAGAAAGTAGGAGAGATCTACTTCCAGCATATCAAGAGCCTTGCCGATGCCTCCTCCGGAAAGAAAAATAATATCTGCATCCATCAGATTGCCTACATCGGCATTGGAAAGACCAAGAATTCCTCCGACTCCAGGATGGCCGGAACCTTCTGCAATAATAACTCTTTTATTCTCGAGTTTTTTTATTGAGTCTAAAATATTATCTTCCAGTTTTCGTGTCTCTTCCAATTGGTTATTATGAGAAAGATAATTTTGGGTAAAACCGGAACCGATCCTGACAGGCGAAATCTCTTCGAGTTTAATATCAGGAATTTCCGAAAAGGCATGTATCAGATACGCATCTTTATCTACCATTGCTCCGTCCGAAAGCGAAACAAGCTCCTGGCCTACCGGTTTAATATATCCGACCAGAGAAGGATTCATGACTTTTCTTAAAAGTGAAAGTATGCCCAGACTTATAACAGTTTTACCTGCATGCTGCCTGAATCCTGTAATATATATAATTACCGGAGCCATAAAAGACCTCCAATCCGACTATTATCCTGCTCTATTTAAGGATATAATTATTGTAGTAATATTCCATACTGTCAACAAGCGCCTGCCATGATGCTTCCACAATATTACGTGAAACCCCTACCGTATTCCATGAATGTTTTCCGTCGCTGGAAGTTATAAAAACTCTTACCTTTGCTTCTGTCGCACTTTCCGGATTCAGGACACGTACTCTGTAGTCCGTAAGTTTAATGTCTTCAAGGGAGGGATGAAAAGGCATTAATGCATCTCTGATAGCTTTGTCCAGTGTTTCCACAGGACCTACACAAACGGCAGCCCCCATTACTTCTTTGCCGTTTACTTTAAGGAATAATCTCCCCACAGTCTTTGCCGGGGTGTCGCCTGTTTTGTACGATTCGAGATGATAGTTATTAAGTTCCAGAAGAGGCGTGTACTTATGCAGCGTTTTTCGTATTATGAGGTCGAAAGAGGCTTCTGCAGCTTCGTATTCGAAGCCTTCATTCTCCGCATTTTTTAACTGTGTAATGAGTTCTTTAACAATCGGGGAACCTTTATCGAATTCTCCGTATTTTTCAAGTTTTCTTACAATGGTGGATTTGCCGGCAAGCTCCGAGAGTAGTATTCTTCTCTCATTGCCCACAAGACTTCCGTCTATGTGCTCCATTAAATGCGCCGCTTTATTGAGTACATCAACATGCTGGCCTGCCTTATGGCTGAAAGCCGTTTCCCCGACATAGGGCATTCTTCTGTCCGGTATGATATTGGCGGTTTCCGCAACAAATCTGGACAGGTTTGTAAGATGTTTCAGGTTCTTACATGCATTAGCCCCGTAATTCATTTTAAGACAGATATTGGGTACTAAAACGCAGAGATTGGCATTTCCCGTTCTTTCTCCCCAGCCGTTTACGGTTCCCTGAATCTGTACCGCACCTGCCTCTATGGCTGCTAATGAGTTCGCTACGGCAGTGCCCGAGTCGTTATGGAAATGTGCACCAAGCGGTTTAAGTTCTTTCTGCGGTAGTTCGGTCATTATTCTTGTAACCTCGGAAGGCAGTGTGCCGCCGTTTGTGTCGCAGAGCACCATAACATCGGCACCTGCTTCGGATGCCGTCCGCAATACCTGTACGGAATATTCGGGATCGTCCTTGTATCCGTCAAAAAAATGTTCAGGGTCAAAAAACACTTCTCTTCCCTCGGCCTTAAGTGTGGCAATGGAATCGTAAATCATTTCGAGGTTTTCCGCATAGGATGTCCGGAGAACATATTTTACGTGTTCCTTCCAGGTTTTGCCTACGACAATAACAGTCGGAGTTTCCGCCTGCAGCAGGGCCTGTACCTGCGGGTCGGACTTGGCTTTTGCCTTAGGCTTACGCGTCGAACCGAAGGCAACGACACGTGCATGATGAAGTTTGGCCCTTTTGATTTGTTTAAAAAATTCAGTTTCTTTTTCATTTGCCAGGGGAAAGCCGCCTTCTATATAGTCGATTTCGAGTTCGTCGAGTTTTATTGCAATCAGTATCTTTTCTTTTAGAGTATATGTAATGTTGCTTCCCTGCATGCCGTCCCGTAATGTTGTATCATATATGGTTATACGTTTCATTGCATACTCCCTATTCCTTCCCGTTCTTCGGAACAAGAGCTTTGTAGCGGTTAATGGCATTGATATAAGCCTTTGCACTGGCCTCGAGTATATCCGTAGATGCGCCTCTACCCACGAAACGTTTGCCGTTTACCTGTATAATAATGGAAACTTCACCCAGAGCCTTGCGTCCCGGTGTAACCGCCTGAACATTATACTCGATGAGTTTTGTCCTGGTTCCGGTTACACGGTCCACTGCGTTGAATATGGCATCTACAGGACCATCGCCTACCGCCGCTTCTTCATAAACCGTATCGGCAGACCGTAGTTTTATGGTTGCTGTGGGTACGGAAAGATTACCCGACTGGATATTAAAATATTCAAGCACATAGGTAGCGGTCTGCCTGCGGATCTGGTCATTGACCAGCACGTAGAGATCGTCGTCGAATACTTCTTTTTTTCTGTCTGCAAGTTCGAGGAATTTTTCGTATGATTTTTTTATTTCCTCTTCATTTAAGGTCAGGCCGAGTTCGGAAAGCCTTTTACTGAAACCATGTATTCCCGAGTGCCTTCCGAGAACAAGCTGGCTCGAATCCCTGCCTACGGATTCCGGCGTCATTATTTCGTATGTTTCCCTTCGTTTAATTACACCGTCCTGATGTATCCCGGATTCGTGGGAAAATGCATTGTCCCCTATTATTGGTTTATTCCTTGGAATAGGAAAGCCAATAATATTGGAGAGCAGGCGGGATGAATTGTATATCTGAGTTGTGTCTATATTTGTTTCGAAGGGCAGAGTGTCTTTCCGTACATTTAAGGTCATTACAAACTCTTCCAGAGCGGCATTGCCTGCCCGCTCTCCAATGCCGTTAAGTGTAACTTCCACCTGCCTTGCCCCGTTTTGAACTGCTGCGATAGAGTTTGCCACTGCAAGCCCGAGATCATTATGACAGTGAACGGAAACGATGGATTTGTCGATATTGGGAACCCTGTTCATTATCTTATTAATGAATGCACCGAATTCTTCGGGTATTGCATATCCGACTGTATCCGGTATGTTGATTATATTTGCTCCTGCGTCGATAACCTTTTCCACTATCCGGCAGAGAAAATCCAGGTCGCTTCTTGTTCCGTCTTCAGGTGAAAATTCAACTTCCCCGGTTTTGTTCCGTGCGTATTTAACCGCATCGACCGCCATCTCTATAACTTCATCCGGTTCTTTCTGCAGTTTGTACTTCATATGAATCGGTGAAGTTGCTATAAAGGTGTGTATCCTCGGATGTTCTGCATCTTTTATCGACATATAGGCAGCATCGATATCCTTGATAACCGATCTGGCTAGTGCCGCTATTGCTATGCCGTTAACATGCTGTGAAATATATTTACATGCTTCGAACTGATGGGGCGATGAAATGGGAAAGCCTGTTTCTATTACATCCGCCTTTAGTTTTGCAAGCTGTAATGCAAGTTCATACTTCTGCTGTATTGTCATCGATGCACCCGGAGATTGTTCACCGTCCCTCAATGTCGTATCGAATATATAGATTCTGTCCATAATTACCTGCCCCCTTTTATTTTTTTTGTTTTTTCCATGGAAATAAGACCGCTGCGTGCTATCTCTGTAATGCCGTAATTCTGCATTATAGTGATGAAGTCATCTATCTTTTCACAGGAACCTGTAATTTCAAGCATAATACTGTCCATTCCCACATCCATTACCCTGGTTCTGAACACATCTGCAACCTGGAAAATCTCACCCCGTTGTTTGGGGGCGGCATGTACTTTAATAAGTGCCATTTCCCTGTGGACAGAAGGTTTTTCGGTAAGGTCTATGAGTTTAATTACATCTATGAGTTTATTTAGCTGCTTTTTTATCTGTTCAAGGACATTTTCATTTCCGCTGCTTACAAGTGTAATCCTGGTTATGCCCGGATCGGTTGTGACACCGGCAGTGATGCTTTCCAGATTATACCCTCTGCCGGAAAAAAGTCCTGAAATTCGCGACAGGACACCCTGATGATTTTCTACCAGAAGCGATAATACATGTTTCATATCAGACTCCCTTCACCCAGCATCATCTCATCGTTGCCGGCGCCGGCCGGTACCATAGGCCACACATTTGCCTCTCTTGATACTATAAAATCGATGATAACCGGTCTTGTTTTTGATTTTCCCGCTTCTTTAAGGACGGGTTCGATATCCTTTTCTTCCGTGACTCTGTATCCGACTGCATCGTAGGCCTTTGCAAGTTTAATAAAATCAGGCACATAGGGCGGGCACTGGTCTCCGGGAGAATTACAGTCCCGGGGACAGGAAGGCCGGCGCATAAGACATGTGGATGAGTAGTGCCTGTCGAAAAAGAGTTCCTGCCACTGTCTGACCATACCTAAGTATCCGTTATTGAGGATTGCAATAATAACGGGAAGTTCTTCCTGCACTGCAGTCGCAAGTTCCTGAATATTCATCTGAATCGATCCGTCGCCTGCTATATCGATGACTTTTTTGTCCCTGTTGCCTGCCTGCGCTCCTATGGCTGCAGGGAAACCGTATCCCATGGTTCCCAGTCCGCCGGAGGTCAGGAGAGTCCTGGGCTTCCGGAAGTTGTAGAACAGGGCGGCCCACATTTGATTCTGGCCGACTTCGGTAGCTATGATGGCATCCGGAAAAACTTCACTTATTTTCCGGACAATCAGGGGCGGAGAAAGCAAGTTCCCTTCTGTCTCCGTGGAAAGCGGATGAGTATTTTTCCACTGAACTGTTTGTTTAATCCAGGAATCTATTGCCGGTTTTTTAATGAGCGGGTAGAGTTCTTCCAGAACCGTTTTCGCATCTCCCACTATAGGGATATCAACCGTAACATTCCTTGCAATAGCTGCAGGATCTATGTCTATATGCACGATTTTTGCCTGCTGCGCAAATTTTTTAAGTTCGCCTGTTGCCCTGTCGTCGAATCTTGCTCCGATTGTAAAGAGTAGATCACTGGAGCTTACAGCCATATTGGCGGCAAAAGTCCCGTGCATGCCGAGCATGCCGAGATATCTCGGATGATCACTGGGGACAGCACCGATACCCATAAGTGATGAAATTACGGGTATATCCGTTTTCTCCAATATGTTATTAAAGATGCCTGCGGCATCTGCAATATTTATTCCTCCGCCGATATAAAACAGGGGACGTTTGGCCTCCTTAAGAATCTTTACTGCCTTTTTTATCTGTCCGGAATGACCCTTGCTGACCGGTTTGTAGCCCCTGATTTGTATTTTTTCGGGGTACTTATCGTCTATCTTTTTTATCTGTATGTCCTTGGGAAAGTCTATCAGAACAGGCCCCGGCCTGCCGGTGGTGGCAAGATAAAAAGCCTCTTTCATAATTCTGCCGATATCTTTTCTCTCTGTTACCAGGTAGTTGTGTTTCGTTACCGGCCTGGAAATACCGACAGTATCCGCTTCCTGAAAGGCATCATTGCCGATCATGCCTTTTGGAACCTGGCCGGTAAGACAGACAATAGGAACCGAATCAAAGTTTGCTGTAGCAAGTCCCGTTATTGTGTTTGTCGCACCCGGACCGCTCGTTACTAGGACGACACCGGGTCTGCCTGTTGAACGTGCATAACCGTCTGCTGCATGAACAGCCCCCTGTTCGTGCCTTGTCAGCACGACATGGATGGAGGGTTCTGCAAACAGAACGTCAAAGATTGGTATAACCGCTCCTCCGGGGTAACCGAAAATTATATTAACTCCCTCTTTCTTCAATGATTCGACAATCATTTCTGCACCGCTTATATTCATTATTTCCCCCTTTCTATTAAGAAAACATTTTCTTCCTGTTTAAATTTCACGTATGGCGCCGCGTGCTGCGGAACTGACATTCCGAGCATATGCATCTAGAAAAGGACTGCCTGTTTTTTTGACTTCAGGATTAAAACTCTTCATTCTTTTATCCAATTCCTCTCCGGAGATAAGAAGATCGATGCGTTTTCCGGGAATGTCGATTTTAATCCGGTCTCCTTCTCTGATTATGCCGATGGGACCGCCGGATGCCGCTTCCGGAGTTATATGGCCGGTACACGATCCCCGTGTTGCTCCGGAAAACCGTCCGTCTGTTATAAGGGCGACTTCCTTATCAAGGCCCATGCCTGCGATAGAGGCTGTCGGCGACAGCATTTCCCTCATTCCCGGTCCTCCTTTAGGACCTTCGTATCTTATTACAACAACATCTCCTGATTTAATATTGCCGGAAAGAATGGCCTTTTGTGTCTCCTCCTCGGATTCGAACACCCTTGCAGGGCCGGTATGTACAAGCATGGCCGGATCGACTGCACCCTTTTTAACAATACTTCCCCCTGGTGCGAGATTCCCCTTAAGTACGGCAAGACCTCCTTCGTTATGGTACGGTTTTTTAAGAGTAGCGATAATAGTACCGTCCGGTTCCGGCGAGTTTTTGAACGATTCGTAAAGGCTTTTTCCGGTTATGGTAACCTGCTCGCTTTTTATAACACCGAGTTCATTAATCTGTTTTATGACGGACATTATTCCTCCTGCGGAGTGCAAATGCTCCATAAAGAAAGGCCCTGAGGGTGCCAGAGTGCAGAGATGAGGAACCCCGGCACTTATTCTATCAAAATCGTCGAGTGAAAGTGAAACACCTGCAGAGGCTGCGATTGCGGGAAGATGAAGAGCGGTGTTTGTCGAGCCTCCGATTGCCATATCAACGGCTACAGCATTAAGAAATGCTTCTCTGGTAAGTATTTTCCTCGCTGTAAGCCCTTCCGTAACCGCTTTGACAATAGCTTCTCCTGCTCTTTCTGCCAGTTTCATTCTTTCTGCAAAAACAGCAGGGATGGTGCCATTGCCGGGAAGAGCGATTCCCAGAGCTTCCGCCATACAATTCATAGAATTCGCAGTAAAAAGTCCGGCACAGGAGCCTGCTCCGGGACAGGCTGAACATTCGATCTCTTCGAGTTCGTCTCCGGAAATCTTTCCCGCAGTATATTCCCCCACCGCTTCAAAAACCGCGTCCAATCCTATGCTGCGGTCATTTATTCTGCCGGAAAGCATTGGGCCCCCTGAAACCAGAATTGCAGGTATATCGAGTCTGCCTGCGGCCATCATCATTCCGGGGTCGATCTTGTCACAGTTTGTAACGAGTACTATTCCGTCAAGGGCATTCCCGCGTGCAACTACTTCTACGGAATCCGCTATGAGTTCTCTGCTGGGCAGAGAATATTTCATTCCGGAATGGCCCATTGCAAGACCGTCGCAGATGCCTATTGTGCCGAATTCCGCAGGTACTCCTCCGGCAGAAAGAATTCCCGCTTTTACTTTTGCCGTTATTTCTCTTAAGTGTATATGACCGGGGATAAGCTCGGTGAAGGAATTTGCTATCCCGATTATCGGCTTATGGAACATCCCTTTATTCCATCCGAGTGCATAGAGAAGACTCCTGTGAGGAGCACGTTCTGTTCCTTGAGTGACAATTGAACTGTTTAATTTTTTTTCTGACATATGCCGAATAAACCTCCTGATAAAAAAATAAGCCGTTCCCCGAAAGGGAAACGGCTTTGTTTACAATACACTAAAGCCTTTTATCCTCTCGGGCCTCTTTTAAGAGCGGGTAGAATAATAGCGATTATTAACAGGCCTAAGAGTACAATTATATTTGTGTTTTTCCTGGAAACATATTCCATGATGTTGATTTAAACTATGTGCAGACTTTTGTCAATAATATTTATTAAAAAAAGGTTATATTTTATCATCCAGTCTGTACTCTTTTATCTTGTTAAACAGGGTTCTCCTTGTAATGCCGAGTTCCTCTGCAGCCTGAGTCCTGTTTCCTTCCCATTTATGAAGCGCTTCGAGTATCGTCTGTTTTTCCACTTCTCTAAGTTTTGTACTCTTCTTTTTTATTCCGGCTGAACCGGAATATTTTTCGTTCTGAAGATTAACGGCGGTCAGACCGATATCGCTAACTTTTATGATATTCTCTTCACTGAGGATAAATGCCCTTTCGATAATATTCTCGAGTTCCCTTATATTGCCGGGGAATGAATAATTTCTTAAAAAATCTAAAGCCTCCTTGTCGATGCCTGCAATATGTTTTGACATAACTCTGTTAAATTTATCTATGAAAAAGCTTATGAGATCAGGTAAGTCTTCCATCCTTTCTCTTAAGGGCGGCAGATGTATCTGAAATACATTTAATCTGTAGAAAAGGTCTTCCCTTAACTTTTTCTCCATTACGAGTTTTTCCGGATTCTTATTTGTCGCCGTAATAATTCTTGTTTCCACCGGTATGGTTAAAGTACCGCCCAGCCTCTGAATCTTTTTATCCTGCAGGACTCTTAAGAGTTTAACCTGCAGATGCACCGGCATATCACCTATTTCATCGAGGAAAATAGTTCCGGAGGCGGCAAGCTCGAACATTCCCGGTTTACGGTTATTTGCACCGGTAAAAGCTCCTCTTTCATAGCCGAAGAGTTCGCTTTCTATTAACGGTTCCGGTATTCCTCCGATGTTTACGGCAATAAACGGATAATCATCGCCCGGGGAAATGCTGTGAATTGCTTTTGCGGTTACCTCTTTTCCTGTACCGCTTTCGCCTGTTATCAGTACTGTGGAGGGAGCAGCTGCGACTTTCGCTATAAGCTTTGCTATTTTCTGCATCTTTCTGCTTTTGCCGATCAGGTTGTGCCGGTTTTCGAAAGAGGCGGTTTCTTCCGTCGACTTTAATTTATCCTGAATTATTTTTTCCTCTATAAGCCTCTTTAATTTAATTGTTAATTCTTCGGGGTCGAAGGGTTTAACTATATAATCGCGGGCTCCGAGCTTCATGGCCTCTACTGCATCCTTTACTTCGCCGAATGCCGAAATCATTATAACAGGAACGTTAAATCCCTGGTCTTTTATCCATTGCAGGAGCTCAAGCCCGTCCATCCCGGGCATTTTTAAATCTATAACAGCCGCGTAAAAGTATTCACCGTTTAAAAACCTCTGTGCGGAGATACCGTTTTCTGCACAGACCGATTCTATGCTTTCAAGTTTCAGATAATTTGCGATTGAGTCCCGTATATTTTTCTCATCATCCACAATCAATACTTTCAAAGTTTATCTGTCTTCTCCCTTAAGTTTCGCTTAAGGTAATCAGGATTTCCGTGCCTCCGTGCTCTCTGTGTTTAATCTTTATGCTGCCGTTCATCGCTTCGATGAACCTTTTGCTTAAGGACAGTCCGATACCTGAACCTTTTGTCTTTGTCGTATAAAACGGATCGTATACCCTGTTAATCAGTTTCTCCGGTATGCCTTTGCCTCTGTCTCTTATATAAATATAGACATGGGTTCTCTTTTTGTCGAGTTCTATTTCCACAGGGCTTTTCCCGGTTGTTATCATATCCTCACCGCTTTCCAGGGCATTTCTTATCAGATTTTCCAGAACCGACCTCAGTCTTTCCCTGTCGAAAAGGATTAAAATATCGCCTGTTGAATTATTTTTATAATCTATATTTTCTTTAAACCTCATAAGGAGTTCTTTGATGAAATTGTCAAGATTGATTATTTCGGGGTCCCCCTTCGGGTTTCTTAAGAAATCACCTATTTTGTCTGTCAGACTGCTGATTCTCTCTATCTCCTCATCGATGACTGCAAGTTCGGCTTTTCTCTCTTCCGGAAGAACCCTTTTAAGATAACCGGTTTGTATACGGATCGCCCCTAGAGGATTTTTAATCTCATGGGCAAGCGTCCTGGCCGCTTCTCCGAGTGTAACAAGCTGTGACTGTGCCGCCATTTTTTTTCTGTATGTGACATTACTGCGGTAGAGAAATACAAAGGATCCCATGAGTATTATCAGAATTATGGGAAGGGAAACAAGAAGGCCGCTGTAGATTCGCTGTTTTTTAAAAAAATCGGAGATATCAAGTTTGATGTAGGCAAAATGAGGCAGTCCCTCTGCATTCCTGTACATTCTGCTCATCAGGCCTCTGTTTCCCATCATCATTCCTCTCTGCATACCCAGAGGCCGTATCATGATAAGGACATGTTCCCTGCTGACAAATTTAAAATAGGACGAAGGCGTTGTTGTATCGTAAAGGCCGCTTAGCTTCTGCGGTGCGTCCCCGTAGAGTTTATATGCATCACCCGAGGCATAGTACAGGCCGAATCCTATAATCTGTCTGTCGTTTTTAAGGACACTTAAATCCTGATTTTCACGGTACACCTCGATATAAGAATTGACGGTTTTTTCTGCCTGGTATTCGATAAGTATTCTGTTGCGCCTGTTTTCTCCGTTTAACAGCAGTATTGTAAACAGGATGAGGAGAATAAACAGCATGGCAATCGAAACTATAATGACAGAATCTTCTTTAGACAGATCTCCCCGGACTGTTATTTTTCTACCCTCTGTTTCCATTTATCCGAAAGTCTAATAATAAATTGTTTTCCCCCACAGGGATGTGATGATATTTCTTAAGTGAGAGTCAAGAACATGGTACGAGTAGTATTTTAAACCAAGAGTATAATTTGTTTCCACCATATCCTTCCTGAACTTATGATCTTCGAGTACCCTTCGTGTCTGATCCAGAGTATCATCGGATATAAAATCGTTCATTTCCACAACCTTAAATCCCTTGGGTTTAATATCAAAGGAGTAGATTGAATAGTTATTAACAAGAATCGGTTTCTTGTGATATATGGCCTCTAAAAATCCATTACCGAACCCCTCAAAGATAGAAGGATAGGTAATAAAATCAGCGTTGTCATATATATCACTCAATGCATAGATCTTTTTTCCGTCTTTTGTTGTATCCCGTTTATAATCGATTCTGTTTTGAACGAATATCGTGTTGACATTAAGGAGTTCTGCGAAACTTTTGACCCTGTTCTGATACTCATATCCTTCATCTCCTGAAGCGTGGCTTATCACTAGAACGGCGTTATCGCCGAGTCTGTGGACAAGTTCTATTGCATGCTCTATGCCTTTTCTCTGCACAACCCTTGTCGGCTGAAGAACAAAAATAGCGTTTTCAGGAATACCTAGTTCTTTTCTTACATCCTTCGAATAATCGTCTATGCCCGGACACGGCTGCTCGAATTCCATGACATTTGGTATAAGCATGGCAGAAGCTCCTGTCCGCAGTGCGAGTTGATTGCGTCCTGATGAGTTGATGACAACATGAGCCATGGACGGCAGGCGCGGAGGAAAAGCGGAATTAAAATAATCCCAGACACAGTTTGTTAAAAAACGTTTCCTTTCCCAGAAGAAATCATGATGATGAGCAATCGTAGAAATACCCGTTTCGGCAATAACCTCTGTAAGGGCAAGACCGAGAGGGATATTAAGCGGGATAGTCAGAATATTTTCCGGTATTATAAGGTCGATATTAAATTTTTTAATAAATTCATATATCTTTTTTTTAAGAATGACACGGTAATGATGTACCATTTCCGTGAGTTCCCGCGGACGGTGGGTATTTTCAAAACTCATATGGTGCATCTTTCGGATTTCGGGATGCATAAAGTGAGCTTCTTCGACCAGGAAAGAGCAGTCTTCCTGTGTTTCCAGTTCACCGGCCATATAGTAACAGTGAAAACCGCGCCGTTCCAGTATTTGCGCCCATTTAAAGGTTTCCAGTGATACCCCGTCCGTGCCTGCAAACCTGAAGGAAATAAAACCTATGTTTCTGCCGTTTTTCATTTTTCTAATATCCTTATGAAAATAAATAATTGTATATTATAGATTAATTATATTTTTTGAACAGTGCCTGTCAGAAAAATTACACTTTAATTTTATAAAAAAATGCAATACTATGGCAGATAATATGAAATTGCTGATTGTATGTCCGATTCCGATAGAATTCAATGCCTGCAGATCCGTATTTGCTTTAAAGGATATGCGGACAAAAACGAGGTGCAGAGCTGCGCGCGGTATTATGGAAAATACAGAGGTATATATAATAGAAAGCGGTCCGGCAAAGGCACGGTCGGCAGCAGAGACAGTAGCCGGCATAAATCAATTCGATCCTGATCTTGTAATCGATACAGGGACATGCGGTGGGTTAAGCAGCGGAAGTCTTATCGGAGAAATTATTATTTCGGAAGTTTGTTATGAGTATGACATAAGCGGAAGCGGTTTCCCCAGGAGAATTATTCCGGAGATGAAACTTCCTTCTGCATTTGAATTCTTAAGCATCAATGATAAGGACAGGATCTTAAGAAAAGCGGCAGAATTCGGCAGAGATATGAATTACTTTGTAAAATCGGGAATCCAGGCAAGCGGTGAATATCTCGTTCAGTCTCTTGCCGCCAAAAAAAACCTTCATTCCCTGCTTCATGCCGATGCATGCAATTGGGAAACTGCAGGTGTTTTTATAGCATCGTTAAAAAATTCGGTTCCCCCTTTAAGTATACGTATTGTATCCGATCTGGGAGATGAAGATGCTTTAAAAACCTTCAGGAAAAATGCAAAGAAATCTTCGTTTGAGCTTTATCGTTTTATTGAAAATCTTATTGTATCCGGCTGGTTTTCCGATTTTATGGAAAGCTGGAAGCTTGTGAGTTCGACAAAGAAAGGTTCGATGCCTGATGCGGTCCTGCCGTGAGCAGTATTATAATTAAACAAAATTAAATCTTGAACTTTCGGTTTTCAGTGCATACAATGTATAGTAGAAGAAATAAGAATATTGCAGGAGGGAAACATTGTCCAAAACCTTTGTAGAAACATCGACATATCTTATAGAAGGAATCGACGAGATGGTAAAAGAGGGATATTACAAGAACAGAACGGAGGGAGTAAATGATGCAATAAGGCTCCTGCTGAAACAGTATAAGATTTCCAAATTACATGCAAAGGATTCGAAGATCAGCACGGGGCAGGATGCCGGTAAAAAACCTTGAATAAATAATTATATAGGGAAGTGATGTGATTATTTGAAAATTCATTATGATGATAACAGACTGGCGGAAAGGATGGTTCGGTTCCAGATAGAACAACGCGGCATAAGCGACCCCGATGTCCTGGAAGCTATGAAAAAAATACCGAGACATCTTTTCTTATCATCCGGAGCGGGTCACAGGGCATACGGAGACTATCCTGTCCGGATCGGTTTTGAGCAGACAATTTCTCAACCGTATATGGTAGCGTATATGACGGAAGTACTCAGGGTCGGCAGTAAAGACAGGGTGCTGGAGGTGGGAACGGGAAGCGGGTATCAAACCGCTGTTCTTGCACAGATTGCGGAAAGTGTTTATACGGTAGAGAGGATCAGGTCTCTTTCCCTGCATGCACAAAAAATTCTTAATGAACTTGGTTATACCAATATATTCTTTAAAATCGGTAACGGATTTAAAGGATGGGCGGAACATTCACCTTATTCCCGTATTATTGTTACGGCAGCCTCTAAGGGTGTCCCTGAGGCATTAAAAAACCAGCTTGCCGATAATGGTATTCTTGTAATTCCTATCGGTGATTACAGGACATATCAGACCTTAACGGTTTTTAAGAGAACAGGAAATCATTTTGAAATAAAAAAAACAATAGGATGCCGTTTTGTACCGCTTGTCGATGATTGATGCCGATTATTTAAAAATATTTCTTAAAGGATATTGAAGAAAGTAAAAAACACCCTTATTCTATGAGTAGCGAGGAGGAAGCATGAGTGACGCGGACAGCGGGATTCAGCTGGTAACATTTTATCTGGGTAAAGAAACTTACGGCATCGATATAATGGATGTAAAGGAAATTGTAAAACTGCAGGAAATCCGGTCGATTCCGAATGCTCCTTCGTATGTCGGCGGAATACTGAATCTGCGGGGAACAATAATCCCGGTTATAAATCTGCATAAACGATTTAATTTCCTGGAAACGGAAAAAACAAATGAGGAAAAACTGTTAAGCGGGATTATTATCATAAATGTTGATGATAAATTAATAGGAATAATAATCGATAAAGTATCACGGGTATTATCCATAGAAACCGAATCCATTAAACCGCCTCCTCAGGCCATTTCGGGTATCGGTGCCGAATATATAAACGGAGTAGTAGATAATGAATCGGGATACCTTATAATTCTTGATATAAAGCGCCTTTTCAGTAAAACTGAACTCCGGCAGCTCCACAGTATATCGGAATAATCAAAAAACGGGAAATATTATGGCAGTACCTCTATTTCGCCCGACAATTAAAAGAGCAGAGATGAACAGAGTTTTAAACCGTCTGGTTGCAGACAGAATAGGACCCGGGAAATTAGCCGACGAGCTTGCCCTTTTAACAGCTCAATATATAGGTACCAGGGGCGGGGTTACCGTAAACAGTTATTTTACCGGAATAAAGCTTGCGTTTGAGATCCTTGGCGTTTCAGAGGGAGACAGAGTGATAGCATCTCCTCTGATACCTTCGGTATACCTGGAAGTAATGAAATATTACGGTATTCAGCCTGTATATTCCGATGTAATGTCCGGTTCCGCTTTAATATCGCATAATTCTTTAGAAAAATTACTTTCCGGAAATCCGAAACTTATAATTCTGCATCATACACTGGGCTTTTTATCCGACGGTGAAAAGTTATCATCCTATGGAATTCCGGTTATAGAGGATATATCTCAGAGCCTGGGCGGAAAGTCAGACGGGAAATTCTGCGGAAGTTTCGGAGATGTTACTTTAATGTCTCTTGAGGAAAATAATGCTTTAACCTGCGGGTGCGGTGCAGTAGTTATGACAAAAAGTACAAAAATACTGCGGGATTTAAAAAGAAAGACGAATGAGAAAAAAGAGTTCGGCAGATTACCGGATTTAAATGCTTCACTCGCTCTTTCGCAGATCAGGTATTTAGAGGAAGATATGGTGCTGAGAGAACAGATTGCCGGGCTGTACAGGCAGGCTGTAAGCAAAACAAGACACAGTACCCTGATAGATGAGAATAACTGCAGAAATATACACTATGCCTATCCTGTTGTTATCAAGAATGGTCTGCATGAAGTGGAGAGGTATGTCAGAAAACATAATATAGAAACAGCGCCTGCTTTTGGTAATTCCATAATTACGGAGTTCGACGGGTTCGGAGATTCATTTCCGAATGCAGCCGGGTTATCTCTGCGTACTCTTCTTTTTCCTCTTTATCCTATGCTGGGAAAAGGAGATGTCGATAAAATAGCGCGTGTGATTTCCACTTTACCTTAGGGATAATATATACTGGAAACTTTTTTAGAATTACATTAAGCTGAACCTGAAGGTTATAGTTTTATTAAAATGAAATCAGCCAAACTTATTAATAAAGTTCTTCTTATAACAGGCAGTACACGAATGGAAAGTTCTGAAATTCTAGATGAAATTTCAGATTTCTTCGAACAATCGGGAATAAAATACTTACTATACAGGGTTAACGGGAAACCGGAAGAGTGGCATGAGAAACCCGGGGATTTAAGCGGCATAGATCTTGTCATATCTTTAGGGGGTGACGGTACTCTGCTCTACTGCGCAAAGATTGTTGCCGGTGAAAATATTCCGATACTTGCAGTTAATTTAGGTGATTTTGGTTTTATAACAGAGATTTCCAAATCAGAATGGAAAGATGCATATTATAAATATATAGATAACAGGTTAAAAATAAGCAGCAGAATGATGCTTAAGGTCTGTGTGGAAAGGAATAAAAAGCTGTTTGCATGTTATCTGGGATTAAACGACGGAGTAATAGGAACAGGGGGTATTTCCCGTATTATAAGACTGAAAGTATATATTTCCGGCACATATATCGGAAGGTATAAAGCCGACGGAGTAATTGTTGCAACGCCTACCGGTTCCACGGCATATTCCGTTGCTGCCGGCGGACCGATACTTCATCCCGGGATGGAAGCGCTTATTCTTAATCCGATCTGTCCTTTTACACTCTCCAACAGACCGATTGTTTTCCCGGGAAATGAAATACTGGAAATTGAGGTAGAGGAGCACCAGAGAACGAATGTTATTCTATCCATCGACGGGCAGGAATCTTTCCCTCTTAAACCGGGCGACAGGGTGATTTTTAAGAGATCGTCTAAAAAAACAATGATACTGCAGTCCGACAGAAGAAATTTTTATGAGGTTCTTCGTAAAAAATTAAACTGGGCCGGAGAACCGAATGCTTGACAGTTTAATAGTCAACAACTATGCATTGATCGATAAATTAACCGTCGAGTTTACCAAGGGTCTTAATGTTTTAACCGGTGAAACAGGCGCAGGAAAATCGATTTTAATAGGTGCATTAGGTCTTCTTTTAGGCTCAAAAGCCGATACGTCTATGATTCGTTCAGGTTATGAAGAAACGCTTGTGTCCTGCACCCTTGTATTAAAAAAGAACAGCGAAATATCTTCATGGCTTAACGGGCACGGAATAAAAATTGAAGATAATGTATTGATAATTCGCAGAACTGTAAAGAGAAACGGCCGCGGCTCTGTTTTTATTCAGTCCGTGCCTGTAACAAGAGCGGAACTTTCAGAACTTGCAGGATACCTGTTCGATATTCACGGGCAGCATGAACATCAATCCCTCCTGAATCTGGAGAATCATCGTAAGCTTTTAGACCGCTACGGGGGAACGGAAAACCTTGCCTCTGATTTTAATAATATTTTTAAACAGCTGTCACAGAAAAAAGAGAGTTTTAAACGGTTGGTAAACGATGAAAAAGAGAGAAAAAGGGAGATAGACATTCTTAAGTACTCTGTGGATGAAATAAAAAGAGCAGCTCTTACGGCAGGAGAAGAGGAAGAATTGGAGGAAGAATACAAAATACTTTCCAACTTCGAGAAACTGTTCGGACTGCTCGAAGATGTATACGGAAATCTTTCCGAAAGCAGAGGCGGAGCGTTGTCTTATATGCGCAATGCCCGGAATTCCCTCGATCAAATTGTCCGCATAGATACGAAGCTTGCCGGTCTGGTTCAGGAGTTGGAAAACACTTTCTATGCTGTGGAAGAGATCGGTGAAGAAATCAGAAAGTACCGGAGCGGCATACAGTATAGTCCGGAACGAATGGCAGTTGCAGAGGAGCGTCTGTCGGCAATACGTTCGCTCGAAGCGAAGTATGGCAGCAGTACCAGAGAGATTATAGAATACTGCAGTAAATGTGAAGCCGACCTCGAAAGGTTGAGTAACTGGGAGGATGAACGGCGAAAACTGGAAGCGGAAATAAAAAATCTGGAAAGAGAAATATTGGCAAAAGCGGAGGTTCTGTCGAAAAAACGCCGGGCTGCTGCGGATGCGCTGCAGGCAAAGGTGGAGAATGAACTTAAAAATCTTGGAATGTCAAAGGTGCGGTTCAGGGTAACGGTGGAAGAAAAGAAAGGAGAATCCGGCAAACCGGTTATCGGAAGCCTGGGCAAGGATCATATTGAATTTGTTATAGCGCCGAATCAGGGGGAACCATTTAAGAAACTTAAGAATATAGCCTCGGGCGGAGAATTATCGCGTGTAATGCTTGCCATCAAATCAATTCTTTCATCATCGGACAGTATAGATACACTGATTTTCGATGAGATAGATGCGGGCATAGGAGGACAGATTGCTGTTACTGTAGGTGAAAAATTAAAAAGACTGTCCTCTGAAAAGCAGGTAATCTGCATTACACATCTTGCTACTATTGCAGTTCAGGCCGATAATCATATAATAGTAGAAAAGCATGAAGAAAAGGGGAGGACCCTGACAACCGTAAGAAATATAGAAAACGACAGACGGGTAGAAGAGATTGCAAGGATGCTTTCAGGGGATGCGGATGCCGAAGTATCTCTGCGGCATGCACGGGAATTGCTTTCGAAATACGACAGGATTTAAATAACTCTGTGGAGAAATGAATGGCAAAGGTAAGTATTAAAGCAAAACAGCGGTATGCGGATAAAATTAAAGAATACAAAGCGGAAATAGAATCCATCAGGAAAAGAAAAAAAGCTTTCGAGATGGAAATTAAAAACGGAATTGCCGGGGAAAATTACAAACGAATTACGCTTGCCAATAATTCACTAAACCTGTTATCCAACTATGTGCTTATGAATCAGCTTTCGGTTTCTCTGCTCGGCATAAAAAATGAAGCTTACTTGAACGAAGCACGGAAATACTGCTATAAGTGTATAATTTATCTGGAAGAGGTTGTTTCCGGAAGTATCGATGTTCCCTTTTCGGATTACGAGGAAAGACTCGTAAGTATCGAATCGTTAAATGACAGAAGCAGATATAATCTGCTTAAAAAGTTAGGCTACTCGATAGATGCTGTAAAAGAGGGTTTCGGCGACAACTCAAAATGGAAGTGGTCTTTTGTGGAACTTGAAGGCCGGTATGCAGCTATTGCGAAAAATATGGTCGATATGCGTACCTTTGTAGCCAAACTGGACCCGAGAGTAGATGGATATACCGAACGTATAGCACATCTAAACCTTGTAAAGAGGCTGCTGGATAGAGCGGCAAACAGGTACAGGGAGAAGTATGAGCTTTCCACACACCATTTTGATGATATAAAACTTGCAATTTATTTTCTGTCTGCACTTAGAAGAATGTATCTGCTCCTCGGAGATACGGAAAAGATGGATATGATAAAGAGAAAGATAGAAATATGGAAGGCAAAGATGGAATCGGACATGCAGAAAGCGGAATTACAGCATAAGCGGGAAAAACTCAACCAGAGAAGATAAAACTTATTTTACTGAAAACAGGAAAAAGGGTGAAAAAAAAGAAACAACGGTATATTGTTCCACTGTCTATTTTAGTCGTTATTGTTTTTACAGGTTTTTTTTCATTGCCTACAGGCAGAGAAATAGTTGTTAAGCCGGTCTGGTACAGAAATCTTAAGACAGTGAAGATTGTAAAGAGCAATAAAATACAGCAGGGCAATAAGTACATCTGGTATAGGAACGGCAGATTATTCGGCTACACGGATCTTGAGGGTAATATTTATTTACGGGAAACGGGTTCTTTCTTTACAAGCCTCACCGACAAGGTTTTTATAGATTACAGCAAGGTTGCCGAGAATTTTTTTCTTAAAAATCCGAAAGGAGAGTTAATCAGCGGATTTCATGCATTCGGGTACCCTTTCTTCGACGAAACGGGGCAGAGATTGTTTGTGATTAAAACGGATTTATCCGGTATATCGGAGATTACAGAAACGGGAGATATAACATGGGAACAGGATTTCAACTCTGTCATAACTAGTGTCAGCGTTTCTTCCGGAGAAATATCCGTTGGATTACTCGATGGAGCATTCAAAATAATAGACAATAAAGGCAGAATCGTTTTTGATGTAAAACCCAGCGGAAGCAGTATCCAGGTAATTACCGGAAGCGCTGCGTCAAAAGACGGGGACATGTTTGCCTGTATTTCAGGCCTTAATCCGCAGAAAATTCTTATTTTTAAAAAAAAGAATTCCAATTATTCCGTTATATATTCGAAAGATATTAACAGTGATTTCCGGAGGGAGGTTTTAATGCGGTTCTCTCCTGGCGGAAGATTCCTTATTTTCGAAGCAAAAGGAGGGATGGGTATTATTGACATCAATACCGAAACTACGCAGTTTATCAGGTTTAACGGGAAAATCAAGGAACTTTCGATTTTAAAAGAAGAAGGTTTAATTGCCGCTGCATCTTCATCGAGAAACAGAAGTTTTTTTGAGCTGTTAAAACCCATGAATTCGGTATTTCTTTATACGGAAATAAAGGGACGGATAGGGACATTAAGGCGGATAGGGAATCATATTATACTAGGGGTGAGAGACGGTATAATGAGAATAGATATCGAGGATATATAATTTGAAAAGATTATTAATATTAATTGTACTTTTATTATCCGTACTGTCCGTTTATGGTTTTGACTGGCCTGTGAATAAGGTAATCGTAACATCTACTTTCGGAGAGAGCAGGGGAGACCACTTCCATACGGGGATAGACCTTGGCGGAGGTACTCAGCCTGTGTTCCCCATAAGTTCGGGGCAGGTTGTCTTTCAGTATAATTCCGGTCAGTACAGTTCCACTCCTATAGGTCTGGGTAACTTTGTAGTTCTTCAGCACAAAGGCAATATACGTTCTATATACTGTCATCTGAAGGATAACAGTATTAAGACAGGAATAAAAAGTATATCCAAGAGCGATCAATTGGGTATTACCGGCGATACAGGGCATTCCTACGGAAAGCATCTGCATCTTTCCATTATTGATTTCGAGACACATTCCATATTGAATCCTCTTACGCTGCTTCCGCCGGTTAAGGATAAACAGCCTCCGATAATTAAGAATGTCTGGATGAAAACTGGAGATGAAGAGAAAAAGATTTCCGGGACAGATACTGTTAAGCCGTCGCGTGTGGAAATACTGGCAGAAATCTATGATTTGCGGGAAGATGTCAGTTTTATCTGGAAGCTGGCTCCGTACATGATCGTACTCTATGAAAATGGTGTGGAATCTGCAAGAATAACTTTTGATTCAATTGTTAAATACTCCGGTAAGCTTGTACTTGCGGGTTCAAAAAGAAGTTTTAATGATATTTATGCTTCCGACTGGATATATAGACTTGGCTCGATAGAACTTCTGGAAGGTGAAAATCATCTTCTTATTCTCGTAAAAGATTTTGCGGGAAATGAATCGATGCGTAATTTCTTCATAAATGCCGGAAAGCCTAAGTGAAAACCTATTCGACTGCTCCGGGTAGTGAAAGAGTTAAGGATATTGTATGCAATATATGCGGCTCTGCATTGTGCAGGGAATACCTTCTGATAGATTCCGCAAGGTTTGTTAAGTGCAGCAGGTGCGGACTCGTATATCAGAATCCTCAGCCTGTTTTCGACGACCTTAAAAGACGGTACAGTGAAGAATATTTTAACTATGAAAGAATCAATGAGAAAAACTTTTTTAATCTCATGCGGTTAGGATTAAAGGATATAGATTTCACCAATCTGACTGCGAATATTAAAAAAACCGGCAATACCTTTCTCGATATCGGGTGTGCAACGGGAATGCTTCTGGAAAGTATGCGCAAAGAGGGCTGGGAAGTTAAGGGAGTGGAAATCTGCGAAGGTTCTGCAGGATACGGGAGAAGGATGCGAAAACTGGATATTTACACCGGCACACTGGAAGAGGCGAATTATGATAATGATACATTTTCCGTTGTGCATTTTTCACATCTAATCGAGCATTTAAATGATCCTGAGAAATTTTTAAGGGAGGTGTATAGAATACTTAAAGCAGACGGTTATGCGGTTATTACAACCCCTAATGTCAACGGTTTTCAGGCACGGATTCTGCGTGGAAAGTGGAGGTCTGCGATTCCCGATCACCTTTACCTGTTTTCGAAAAAAACATTGTACAGTCTGTTAAAACTTACCGGTTTTAACATCTTAAAAACAGTTACCTGGGGAGGAGCGGCAAAGGGGCTTGTCCCCGGTTTTATCAAGTATCCGGTCGATAAAATGGCGAAGTCTTTTGGTTTCGGCGATGTGATGCTCGTTCTGATCAACAAAGGGTAAAGCAGTATAATGGTCTTGACACAATATATCGCATGACCTAGGATAATTTCTTATGAAGAGAGATTTTCTGGAGGCGCTTTCGGTAGAAGAACTCTGTCAGGCCGGAAGAGATTTAGGCATAGATATCTACAGCCTTATAAAAAAAGCCGATATTGTGGAACTAATCTTAGAGAACCTGGAATCCGAGGAAGAATCAAATAATCTGTTGATAAACGGTGAAGGTTTAAAGTATTCTCCTGCCAGGGGTATTACAGAGGAATCTCTGGAAAGTATCGAGTATCCCATTCCGGAAAGATACGACGAAACTAAGATTATGTTAATGCTCAGGGATCCGGACTGGGCATTTGCATATTGGGATATAGAAACATCTTTGATAGCCGGGCTTAAATCCGATGTGAATTTTTCATCATTAATTTTAAGAGTATATGATAATAATGACCGGAGTTTTTATTTTGATATCAAAGTACAATTTTCTGATATGGGCTGGTATATAAAGCTGCCCCGCCGCAACAGTTCATATGTAATAGAGCTGGGATATATCTCCGGGGAACGATATACCGCACTTGCCGAATCCAATAAGATATATACTCCGGGCGGAAGCCTTGCATCGGAAAAGGATCTTAAGTGGTATTCGGACACAACGGAACGGTTAATCGATCTTTCGCAAATCGGGCTGTTGTCTCCGGAAAAAAGCGAGAATGTTATCTCGCAGCGTATTATCTCTTTTTCAAGTTCAAGCTATATCCAGCATAAGGAATAATTATTATGGCAAATGACGGATATCTTGCAATTATTCTTAATGCACATCTGCCGTACATACGGCATCCGGAACTTAAAACCTCAGTGGAGGAGAGCTGGCTTTTTGAAGCGGTGCTGGATACTTATCTGCCATTGCTTAATGTGCTGGAAAAGCTTAAGAAGGAAGGTCTTCCCGTTACAATTACTCTATCCGTGTCCCCTTCCCTTGTTGAAATGCTTGTCGACCCTTTACTTAACGAAAGATTTCTCAGATACACGGAGAATAAGATAAAACTAACCGAAAAAGAATTAGAGAGAACGAAGAATAATTCCGAACTGTTTAAACTAGCCTCAATGTACCTAAAAGAAACAAAGGCATCATACGCCGAATACAAGGATAGGTATAAACGAAACATATTAAATCCCTTAAGCGATCTGGAACAGAGCGGTCTTGTCGAAATTATTACAACCAGTGCGACACATGCCTTCCTCCCTCTTTTAAATGTTGTCGAAGGCGCTGTCAGGGGTCAGATACATTTTGCAGTGCAGTCCCATGAAAAGCATTTCGGAGTAAAACCAGAGGGGATGTGGCTGCCGGAATGCGGATATTCGGAAGGCATGGAATACATACTGGAAGAGAACGGAATTAATTATTTCTTCCTTGATTCCCACGGCCTGCTCTTCGGAGACAGGAAACCGAAATACGGGGTGTATGCCCCTGTAAAGTGCAGAAACGGAGTTTCCGTTTTCGGCAGAGACGCCGCATCTGCAAAGGCGGTATGGTCCAACAGCGAAGGATATCCGGCAGATCCTGTATACCGTGATTTCTATCAGGACATAGGTTATAATCTTCCCTTTGAGTACCTTAAACCCTATCTTTATGTGGAACATGAGCGGGGGAATACCGGAATAAAATATTTTTCGAAACATTCAGGCGGAGAGAGGAATATCTATAAACCGGAAGCTGCACGGAAAAAAGTTCTGGAGCATTCGGAGAATTTTATCTACAGAAGGCTGAAGCAGTTGAATGAAATCTCGCAGTATATGGACAGGCCGCCTCTGATTGTCTGTCCGTATGATGCCGAACTTTTCGGCCATTGGTGGTACGAAGGCATAAGCTGGCTGGAAAATGTTTTACGAAAAGCTGCTGAAGGCAACGGCATAAAACTCATATCGCCGTCGGAATATTTAAAACATTATCCGGAAAATCAGATTGTTGCTCCTTCTTTTTCCTCATGGGGGAACAAAGGATATTCCGAAGTCTGGCTGGAAAAGAGGAACGACTGGATATACCGGCATCTTCATAGAATAACGGAGAGAATGTGTAAACTTGCAGGCCGTTATCCGAATGCGGCCGGAGTAAAGAAGCGTGCATTAAACCAGGCAGCGAGAGAGGTCCTGCTGGCTCAATCTTCCGACTGGGCTTTTATGATGAAAATGGGAACGGATACTGCGTATGCACTGAGGCGCATTAAAGAACATATTTATAATTTTAACAAGCTCTATTTTTCCATCATAGCCGACAGGATAGAGGAAACATGGCTTGCAGCCGTTGAGTATAAGAATAATATTTTTTCAGATATAGATTATAAAGTATATTCGAACTCTACTTTTCAATAGATATAAGCTTGTCGAATTTAATAAGCTGGAAGGTATTATACAGCGAATCACTGCATCCTCTTATCTGTATCGTTCTGTTTTCTTCGGACAGGCGTTTGCGGAAAAGCAGAATTTTTCCGATGCAGGAAGAATTAATTGCATTAACATCCGACAGGTTCAGTGTGATTATTCTATGCGGGCCGGAAGAAAGCTCCTCTAAATTCTTCTGAAACTGGTCTGCCGTATCGCCGTTCAGCGCTTCGTGCGCTTCCAGCATAATTTCTTCCGATGAAATCTCTTTTTTTTTAAACATTGAATTCTCCTATTATTTTACAAATTCTTCCAATTCGTCCCTTCTGACAAGTTCCAGAAAATACCGAACGGTTTCACCCCCTCTGTACGTTTCCGTGGATTTCCTCCTGACTCTATATATAATTATCTTCGAATCCGGAAGCGGTAGCTGAACCGGAAATCCGTTAAGATCGACAAGCTGGTTAAGCCTTAAAATATGCTCTATTTCCCTTTTATCTCCTTCGGGATAAATTATTTCTACTGTAGTGATATACATAACATAAGTTATACTTTTTAATACTATTTTTCAAGGCATATTTATGGAAAGTTAATGCCGGAAATGGCATATAAAAAGAATGTGACGTTTCAGTGAAATTATAATCGTGTCGATAATTTCAATTGAGTATGAAAAATATAGCTGTTATTAACGGAATAAACTTAAGTCCTTATGCTTGTAAGGTTATTGCACATAATAAATCATCTCTGGATCTGGTCGTTGAGTATGCCCGGAATCTGCCGGAAATCGAAAGTATTGTCCTGCTCACGGAAACCGGTGCGGAAGTATCCGGGTCTTTTAAGATCTATTCGAATAACTTTTTAAGCGTCAGAGATTTATTGCTGGCTGTTTCCGAATTGGCAGAGGATTATGATAATATTTTTTATTTTTACGCTGATTGTCCTTTTCTGGATTTAAAGATCAGTGAAAGTATGTACAAAAACCATATTAAATACTTTGCAGAGTATACCTTTGCAGACGGATATCCTTACGGCATTACCCCGGAAATAATTAAAACCGGTATTCTGCCCTCTCTTATAAAACTTATGGGAGAGGGAAATAAAAAAATATCCAGAGACGCTTTTTTCGAGCTTATTAAAAAAGATATTAATGCTTTCGATATAGAAACTGCAATTTCTCCCGAGGATTTAAGACTTTTGAGAGTTTCTCTTTCCATGAATAACAGAAGAAATTATCTGCTCGGGCAGAGAGTTGTGGAACTGGGCGGGAGCAGTGCATCCGGAATCTCCGGTATTCTTAATAAACATGGTGAAATATTAAGAACTCTGCCTGCATATGTGTCCGTGCAGATAGTGGAGGGCTGCCCGCAGTTATGCAGTTATTGCCCTTATTCTGATTCCCTGTCAGGGAAGACCGGTAAAAAGGGTCAGATGAGCTTAGACAAACTTGATACGATTATAAATAAAGTTAAAGATTTTGCAGATGATGCTGTTGTGAATATTTCTCTGTGGGGAGAACCATCGCTTTATCCGGATATCGATGAAGTAATTGCAAGAATTACCAGGGTTCCCGGGCTGGATGTAATGATCGAAACCTCCGGACTGGGCTGGAGCCGTGAACTTTTGGAGAGAATCAGGGATAAGACGAATAAGATGCCTACATGGATAATTTCCCTGGATGCGGTAACGGAACCGGTTTATACAGGTCTGCGGGGAGAAGGATTTAAAGAGGCCATTGCAAATACGGAAGAGATACTCAGGCTGTTCGAAGGTAATGTCTATGTGCAGGCAGTAAGAATGAAGGATAATGAAGAAGAATTGGAAAAATTTTACAGACATTGGAAATCGAAACTTGAAAATGTAATTATACAGAAATATGATGATTTCTGCGGTGTACTGCCTGACCGTAAAGTAACCGATCTTTCACCGCTGAAACGTTTTCCGTGCTGGCATTTAAAGCGTGATCTTAATATCCTTTTAGACGGCAGTGTTCCTTTCTGCAGGGAAGATCTCTCGAAAAAGAATCTTCTGGGAAATATTTTTAAAGATTCGATAGAGGAAATCTGGAAAAGGGGTGAAAAATTATATTTAAAGCATTTAAAAGCGGATTATCCGGAATTGTGTTTAAAGTGCGATGAATACTATACCTATAACTTTTAAACGGTCTCGAATTCCATATACTGTTATGGGAGGAGAGAAATCAGACAGAATCAGAAAATACCCATATCCTGTATCCGTTCTTCTTATTAACAGAAGGGGAAGGTTTTACAGGGAGGGGATTATAGAAGAATTTGTAAATTCCAACAGTGGAGAAATAATCTGCGTAAAAGCCCCGGGAGAGGCTTATGACGTGGAATCTCTCCACGATAAATTTCCGGAAGTTAAATTTCTTCTGCTGCAGTCGGAAATATCGATCGGCGAAAAACTGAACATCGGTATCGATGAAGCCAAATCAAAATTCGTTCTTGTACTGTGGGATGATATGAAGATTCAACTGATAGGGCAGTTAAACGGTATTATAGAAGAGGCGGACTCATCCGGTATTCTCTGCATCGTACCTGTTCTTAAGAATAAAAAGATGGAAACAATTCCTTCCATTCAGGTGCCGGGATTTCTGAATAATGAGCTGAAAGTTACAAACTGGCTTCCTGGAAAAGAAAACGATTTAACAATTTATCCTTTTGATTATACGGGAATATACAATAAGGAGAAATTTATCATTTCGGGCGGATTCGATTATAATATTACAAACCCCTACTGGCAGAAAATGGATTTCGGTTTTCGGGCGTATATGTGGGGCGAAAAAATTGTCTGCAGGAAGAATCTTATTGTGCAGTATATAGGAGATATAAATTCGGAAGACAGTACTCCTGATGAAAGTTATAAATATTTTTATCTTAAAAACATGGCGGTTAGATTTAAGCGTGACAGAGGGGTGCTGCCTTTTTTACAGTTTATCAAATTTATGTTTCGTTCGGATACAGGGCCTCTCTATGCATATCAGGAATTTAAGCAGGTAAAAGACTGGATAAGGATAAACAGGTATAGATTTAAACAGGATGCCGTAAGGGTGATCGATTTATGGGACATAGAGGAATAAATACAGCGGTTTTTGTTCAGGTCAGGCTCGATTCTGCAAGACTCCCGTGCAAGGCCCTGCTTCCCTTAAAGGGAGGTCCCGTAATACAGCATGTCATGCGGGCATTAAAGCCTGTACGTGCTGATTACCATGTGCTTTTAACGGATAAACACAGTACGGAAGTTCTTAATTACTTGGCCGGTGATGAAGGATTTGATGTTTTTTCAGGGCCGGCAGATGATGTTCTGGAAAGGTATTACCTGGCATCCCGGTTTTATGGTGCCGATACGGTAATACGTGCTACAGGGGACAATCCTCTGGTTTCGGCTTACTATGCAGAGAGGATTCTTACCCTGCACAGAGAGGAAAGAGCTGATTTAAGCCATTATATAGGAATTCCTCTCGGTACGGGGGTCGAAGTCATTAACAGCAGAGCATTGGAAACTGCACGGAATAAAGCGAAAGATCCGTTCGAACACGAGCACATCACAACGTATATGTACAGACACAGAGATATTTTTAAGGTTATGGAAAAAGAAGCACCCCCTGAAGCAACTTTTAAAAAAGTTTCGGTATCCATCGATACGGGAAAGGATTATATACTGCTTAGGTCGATTTATAATGATCTGTACAATGGCTCTCCTGTTGAACTTAATAGTTTAATTTCGTGGCTTAAGGGCAGGTTTTAATTATGAAGGGTACCGCAGTACTGATTCCGCGTACAGGGAAAGGATACGGATACGGGCATCTGCACAGAGCTGCCCTGATTGCAAAAAATATAGGGGAAGGGGCTTCTATCTACCTGGAAAATTCATATGATAAGGATAGGATATTAAGACTTCTTAAAGGGATAAGGATAACAGAAGATCCCTGGAAAGAATCTCCCTGGGATCTGGTTATTTTAGACCGCAGAGAAACGGAAAAAGAACTGCTGGCAGAGTACGAAAAACTGGGCCCTGTTGTAGGGATCGATGAGGGCGGAGAAGCCAGAAGATATATTCCATACTTAATCGATTCGCTTGTCGCCGGAAAAAGTAATGAACAGCCCAATTATTCCTTTTCCGTCCTGCCTGGTATTCCCTTAAGGGACATACAGGAAGTACCTCTTAACAGAATTCTAATAACCTTCGGCGGGGAAGACCCGGAAGATCTTACAGCGGTTTTACTGGAAAAATTAAAAAAGGATCATTTTTTTAACGGCAGAAAGATATCGGTTGTGGAAGGGCCGTTATTTAAAAGAAACGTAAGATATACGGGAACAGATGTTATTCACTGCCCGGATAATCTGATCGATATAATTCCGGCCTACGACCTTGTGATAACATCATACGGGCTGACATGTTTCGAATCGCTTGCAGGCGGTGTGCCTGTAATACTGTTTAATCCAACCGGATATCACAGAAAACTCTCTAAGGCCTCTCATCTGCCCGAAATCGGAGTGAGACGGCCTGATATTAAAAAACTGAAACGATTAATAGTTTCGGATTCCTCACCTATAGATACTGTAAAGGAATGGCAGCGGAGAATAAAAGAGGAGCGGAAAGAGCAGCATAATATTCCGGAATCCCTGATTTTCAGCGGCAATATGCAGTGCCCTTTCTGCAGAGGAACAAACAGTGCTCTGATAAGATTTAAAGATAGAACATACTACCGCTGCACGCAATGCGGACTAATATACTCAAGCGTGTTTAATGACGGAAGGAAGGTTTACAACAACAGGTATTTTTTTAATGAATATCAAAGCCAATACGGCAGAACATATCTGGAAGACTTTAAATCAATAAAAAAAACAGCTTTTCGAAGGATATCCGTAATAAAAGAAGTGGCATCGAAGACGGGAGTTCCGGAGGATGAAAAACCTTCAGTACTCGATATAGGGTGTGCTTACGGTCCCTTTTTAGATGCGGCAGGAGAATCAGGATATATTCCGGCGGGAATAGATGTATCGGGAGAAGCGGTGGAATATGTTAAAAAAGCTCTGAAGATAGATGCTTTCCGTATGAATTTTATGAATTTTACAGGCGGAGTTTTTGATGTTATTACAATGTGGTACGTAATTGAACATTTCGAAGATCCGGATGCAGTTTTAAAAAAAATAAACCGGCATCTGAAATGCGGGGGTGTTTTTGCCTTCTCCACTCCTAACGGCAAGGGGATTTCCGGATGTAAGAATAAGAAAGCATTCCTCGCAGAAAGTCCTGCGGATCACTATACAATATGGAATCCTCTTACAGCCCGGACTCTTCTTAAGCGGTATGGTTTCCGTGTTAAAAAAATATGCATAACAGGCCATCATCCCGAACGTTTCCCTCTTTATTCTAAGTTACTGCATGGTATTTTGGATTTTATAAGCGGGTTGTTAGGCCTTGGTGATACTTTCGAAGTTTATGCGGTAAAAATTAAGGATATGCAGGCGAAATGAAAAATAGTATAAACATTCTGATTTTAGGCGGTGGGATAATGCAGCTTCCCGCAATAAGAATAGCTAAACGGAAGGGATGGAAGGTATTCCTTGCAGATGCGGACAGCAAAGCCCCCGGAATAGATATTGCCGATGAATTTGTTAATGTCGATTTAAAAGACAGGGACGGTATGTTAAAGGCTGCCCGGAACATAAGGATAAAAAACGGACTGGATGGGATATTTACAGCGGGAACGGATTTTTCGACAACCGTTGCCTGGGTTGCGGAAAAAATGAACCTGCCCGGAATTCCATACGATGTTGCTGCTGCCGCCACGGATAAATCACGCATGCGCAGTGTTTTTAAGGATAATAATGTTCCTAGTCCTGCTTTTTTATATGTAAAGAAAGATGATAATCTGCAAAAAGTTACGGAAGTATTGGATTTTCCGCTTGTTGTTAAACCTGTGGATAATATGGGAGCCCGCGGAGTACGCAGGGTTAATAACGGGTACGAGCTTAAAAATGCTGTGGATGATGCTTATAAGAATTCGAGAAGCGGTAAGGTTATTATCGAGTCGTATATAACCGGCCCGGAATTGAGCCTCGATGCGATTGTGTATAAGGGAAGAATTACCGTCTGCGGAATTGCAGACCGTCATATCTGCTTTCCGCCGTATTTCGTGGAGATGGGGCACACAATGCCCTCGGTGATGGGGAGAAAATACTTAAAAGAAGCGGTAGATGTATTTAAACGAGGTGTAAAAGCGATCGGAATCGATAACGGTGCTGCTAAAGGCGATATTAAGATTTCATCCGGCGGTGCTGTTGTAGGAGAAATTGCTGCAAGACTGTCCGGGGGTTATATGTCCGGATGGACATTCCCGTATTCTTCCGGCATAGAAGTAACGGAAGCGGCGTTAAATATTGCAGCCGGCTTAAAACCCGGAAACTTAAAACCGGTAAGGAGTATGGTTTCTGCAGAGAGGGCCTTTATTTCCATACCGGGAAAGGTAAAAGAAATATACGGAACTGAAGAAGCAAGGGCCGTAAAAGGAATACAGGACCTTTTTATGCGTATTTCCATCGGCAGTATTGTCCGGTTTCCGACAAACAATGTGGAGAAATGCGGCAATGTGATCTCTTTAGGAGCAGACCATGACGATGCGGTAAATTCCGCGGAAGCAGCAGTTCGAAAAATATTTATTCTCCTCGAACCGGAAGATAGCAGGACGGAATCTTTCCTTTTTCCTTTAAAAGAACAGACTTTCTACTTAAATACTTATGCATACCGCCTGGAAAGAAAAAACAACAGAGATGCGGCTGCAAATATCAAGTCTTTTAAGTTTGCAGAAGGCAGGGAAACTGATTGGAACGGTACTGTTAATGTGGTTATGCTTTCTGAGATAGAGGAGGAGAGATGCTGCGATTGGCATGGTTCCGGTATTCAGTATATTCTTAAAAAAATACCGGATATTGCAGGTATCCGGTTTATTTCTTCTTTCGCTGCAGCGGAAAAGAATAGTTTTGTTCTTGGAAGCTTATTCTGGAAAGCATTCCTTAAAGGCGGATTTCAGGGGGGAATGTATATAATCGATACCGTAAAGCAGCTTTTAAAAAACCGGCAATCCATACGAAACTACTTTAACAGAGTATCTTTATGAAAAAATTAGCAATCCTGATACTCCTTTTATTCCAGATGACAGGTGTATTTTCCGATTACAGAGAATTGAGTGATGTTCTTAAAGATTTTAAATATATACTTGAGTGGGACGATTTAAGAGGATACGGACTTCTTGATATTGCCGGCAGAAGGATAACATTTAAAATCGGTTTGCCCTGGGTTTTAGTAGATTACAGAGAAAAAATAGATATAGAGCCAATTATCCTTAAAAACGGTGCGGTCTTACTCTCTGAAAAAACAATTTCAGTATTAAAAAAAGTTATTTCGGAAAAGAAAAGATCGGAAAATTATCCTCATATTTCCATGATTATGATAGATCCGGGACATGGAGGAAAAGATCCCGGGACAATAGGTTCTGTTGTACTGCATGGAAAGAGAAAAGAATTAAAGGAAAAAGATATTGTACTGGAAATAGGGCTTAAGGTAGATGAACTGCTTTCCAGGAAATACCCGGATAAAAAAATTGTGATGACACGTACAAAAGACAGATACCCGACCCTGGAAGAGAGGGTAAAAATGGCAAACAGGATAAACCTTGCGGAAAACGAAGCAATGATTTTTATCTCCATTCATGCAAATGCCTCATTTAATAAAAAGGCAAAGGGATTTGAGATATGGTATCTCCCTCCGAATTACAGGCGTAATGTTCTTAATAAGGATACGGTCAGCCAGGAAAAGCAGGAAATACTTCCGATTCTCAACAGTATGCTGGAAGAAGAATATACGGTGGAAAGTGTAACCCTTGCCAGGGATATAATGAATTCGTTAAAGAAAGCAGTCGGAAGAGAAACTCAAGACAGGGGGCTTAAAGCCAGGGAATGGTATGTTGTCAGAAAAGCCAAGATGCCCTCTGTTTTAATCGAAGTCGGATTTGTTACAAATCCCAGGGAAGCTGTACTTCTTTCGAGCAAAAGGTACTTGATGAAGCTGTCGAAAGCCATCTATAATGGCATCTGCAGTTTTATCGATCAATTTGAAAATACAAGGGGATTTACGGAGTAAATTGGTGAAAATACTCTTAAAGAAATCAATAGTTATTACAGGTTCTCTTTTTTTTGCGGTGTTTGCAGTATCCCTGATACTTTATATTGTACAGGATAAGACAAAAGAAAAAAGAGTTCTATTCTTTACCGTAACGAACAGCAGCCGTTTTATAGGTGAAATACGTTATTTACAAAAAAAAGCATCTCAGGAAGATGGTATAGCCCAGATCATAGAAGAGGCGGTTTTAGGTCCGGAGAATGAAAAATATTTTCGTATTGTCCCGAGAAATACAAGAGTCCTTTCGGTAATGCTGCGTGATAATAAATTATACATAGATTTTTCTTATGATGTTCTGCTGTACGACAGGGATGTAAAAGCCGGCATCGATGAGAGATTTAAGATTTTAACCAATACAATAATTTTTAATTATCCGTTTATAAAAAAGGTGTTTTATTTTGTAAATGGTGAACCTTTTCTGGGTTCGGCGATGTCATCGGGGCTCGTATTTACAAAGGGCCTGTTTTATTGATATGGCTTTCCCTTTGAGCACAAAACAAGTTCTTTTATATGCTTTAGTTAGATAGAAAATATTAAAAAAAAAGAAAAATCGTTGACAAAGCTATTTCATTACGTATAATTTAAGTTTGAATAAGGTAAATTTATCGAAAGGAGCATCGGATGAAACGATTTATACTTTTGCTCGGAGCTTTGTTGCTCTTTACGGGTTTATTCCTGTATGCGGAAACTTCGGAACTAATCGATTTTTCAAAACTCGGAGCTGATACCACGCTCGGTAATAATAAGAAGGCAACGGAAAACGGGGCTACCCTTATAGATTTCAGTGCTGTAGCAGGAGCAAGCTTTAGTGCGGAAGAAAAGGCGAAGATGAAGACTTCTCTGGCTCTGGATAACTGGCAGGTTGTTCTGGCTTCTTCTTCAAGGACAATTCAGAATCAGTCACTTTCAATGACAAAAGAGGCGAGTACCTCACCCCAGGCGAAACCCTTTAACGGTGTACCTATGGCGAACCAAAAGGTGCTCGGCATAAGGGGGTGCATTTTCCTGTTGCTCCGTATAATTCGTGGGCTATAGTTAAACCGCCGTTTACTATTCCCGCTTATGCGGATAAAACGGAATTACAGGGTGATAAACTCGTAGTTCCTGATAAGGAAAAGGGGCGGGGCGCAAAGTTTGACTCATATGGTGTTGTAAAGAATGTAGGGGTGTTAAAGTCCATATCCGTTACAGTCTATGGTTCTAATTTCCCGAATGGTTTTGGAATTATTTTAGAAAATCAGAATCATGAACAACAGCAGATATTTATCGATTATCTTAATTTCGACGGCTGGAGAACATTAACCTGGAAAAATCCCAACTATATTACAGAGGTCAGAAACAGAGAGATAAAGAAATATCCTCTCTATCCGGAAAGTGCACCTTTTGTAAAACTTGCCGGGCTTGTAATTTACAGGGATGCCTCCCAGGAAGGCGGAGATTTTATTACCTATGTCAAGGACATAAAGATTACATACGATAAGGCCGTTCTCGATGTGCAGCGTGATATCGATGATGAATCGATCTGGCATATTCTGAAAAACAGGCAGGAAGCAAGGCGAGCAGCCGAACTTAAGAGACTCGGTAATATGCAGGTCCTCAGGTATCTTGAAAAACAGAAGATGGACAAGGGAACCGAAAAGTAATAATAGTATTTAGTTAAAATAAAAAGGGCTCAAATCAGATATTGAGCCCTTTTTTAGTCCTTTAACGTAATCCTACAGGTGTTAGTCCATAGATGTAAGCGACCCGCTGTCCTGTGATATACTCTGAAGCATGGGATATCGGAAACAAGCACATGCGGTATATTATACGAGGTATCATATAGTGATATCGACCAGATACCATAATTATCTAATCTGTAAGAAAATGCTTAATAGAATCCACTGCCATAGAGAGGACAAATAGAAAACTCAAATAAGGTCTCCCAATAATCCTCAATATGTGGTAATATTATAATTATGCCAACAATATTAATGATCCTTGGCTGGAGATTATTCTTCTATGCTAATGAAAGAAACGAACCAGCACATATCCACTGTAGAAAAGGTGATTGTGAATGTAAATACTGGCTTGATATTGAGAATTACGAACTAAGTGAAGCTTATAGTTATAATTGCTCGCCAAGGGATAAGCGGGAAGTAAAAAAAATAATATACCAGCACTTTGATTATATTGTGTCTGAATGGGATAAGTTTCAGGAGGAGAGAAATGAATAAATATCATACTATTGAAAGTATAGATTTTAAGGGAGATATTTTAATTCTCAAGGTTGATGGAAAAACCCATCAATTTGAATTAAGTAAATGCTCTTCAAAACTATTAAATGCCTCTGAAGAACAGAGAAATAATTATGAAATCTCTCCTTCAGGATATGGTATTCACTGGCCTATGATAGATGAAGATTTATCAATAGACGGTTTACTTGGGATAAAACATTCTGTTCCCTCAGGCAAGAAAGCCAGTTAGTAATAATCATTATCCACCAACCTAATCTATCAATAGATGGCTTCCGTCGAATCAAATAATCAGCCGCTTGTTTTAGCATGTATTTTTCTCCTCAATTCACCCGCCTCTTAAGATTTCCTTACAACCTTCCTGCCAGGGCGGTTGCGCTGAAAAATAGAGAAAATCATTGAATATCTTCATTGGAAATACCAGGATATCTACATGTAAACGGGTGAAATCAGTTTTCTGCTTGAGTTTCAAAGAAGAAAAATCTAAAATTACCTGATGTAATGCGCACAGGAGAAATTAAATGAATATTGGTGAAGAAATCGTAACTGCTTACTTGCAATACATAAAAGGATGTGAATTTATCCAAACAAATCTTTATACTCCTGACATTCAAGGTGAAATTGATGTTGTGGGAATTGATGTAAATAATAAAAAACTCTATGTCTGTGAAGTTGCAGTACATCTTATCACTGGTTTACAATATGTTAAGGACAAACGACCTGGCAG
>JAADHF010000060.1 GCA_013151965.1 Spirochaetota bacterium | reverse complement strand
AAAAGCTCTTCCTTAGACTCGCTGAATAAAATCTCCTCTATTACCCTGTCCAGCTTTTCCCTGTCCGTAATACTTCGGATAAAATCTTTTTCCTGCTCCTTTAAACCGAACTTCTTATCGAGTTGTTTTATTACAATTTCCTGTTGATTAAGAAGTTTACCTTCGAGTTTCCCTTCTTCCAGCCATCTCTGCGCCAATGTAGGCATTATATCCTCCTCCCTAAGCTTATCCTTAAGCAGTTTCGCTATTTTCCCCGCATCTATATCTTCTGTTTCTACCATATACCTCGTAAAAAATATAATTAATTCCCGCTTCTTTATAAACCCCGTCTTTGCCCATAAATCAAATATATATCTTAAATTACTGTAATTATTGTAGTACACATTCTTCATCAAAACAATACCTGTAAGCAGGTTCACATTCTCTGTAAGTCTTTTCTCCTTCTCACTACCTATCTCGAAATCATTCGTATCGAATAATATATATTTGTAATCTTCCAGATATTCCTTTAAATTCTCCTCACAATCAAAATTATCACGAAAGTTAAGATGTATATCCCACTTTTTTCTGCCATGATAAAATACCAATGGAATTATTACTCTTAAACTACGCTTATTATCCATATCACGTTTCCACATCTTAAGCATATACGATAAAAGCTGAAGCATAACCCGCTTATCCCTGTACGACTTATGTTCAAAGAGTATATAGATAACCGCATCTCCCGCATCTCCGCCCCTTTTAAGCTTTGTTTTTACAACAATATCCGAAAAAGTCTTTTTATACTCTTTATCTATATACTCCGTACCTTCCGGTTCTGTTTTATCAAAGTTAATTTCGCTGACAATACCGGAGGGTAAAGCAACTTTTAAGAAATCTTTTACATTTTCTTTTTGGGAAAACAGTTCTTTAAAAAACTTATCGTGAATATTTTTTATTACATCCATATCTATAAATAAAGACGATTTCTTAACGGATGCTTTTAAAAAACCTGTTCTTTTAGATAAATATTTATATTTTTATTAAATGCCGCCGTTTTTGTTCTTATTACTGCCTTTATTGTCAGAGCTGCCGACTAGCGGTTCCGGAAAAGAACTTACCCGGAATATTCTCACTACCTTTGTTGTAATAATATTAAAGTTTATATAATAGAGTCCTAACTGTTACTTCCGTAAGGGAGCAGCTGCAGCAATTCGGGAAGGAATTAATGGGCCGGTTAATGCGTGAGGGATCGTCGGCAGGTACCCCGCAGGCGCTTCTTTTTTTCGTTTATCAGCCTGCCTTTTTGATACTTAAGCGCCGAGGAGTACGGCCAAGAGCCCGGCCCGAGCCTCCTGCGAGGGACACGCCCATATCCCGGTTATTCCGTTTATGTGGAAAAAATAATAATAAGTGACCGGAATAAAAGTAAAGATAGAAAAATATTTTCTCGCAAATAGAAGAAACTTTAGAGCCTGATATATTTATTTTATTCAGGATTCTTCCTTATCTGTAGTTGTATATTGTTAATATCTTTTTCTCTTTTATACCGGCTTTTTAAGGAAACCATATTTAATATCCAGGATTTCTGAAGAAATGCAACTCTATTAATATTACAAATTTATAATGATTAACTGTAAGAACAAGGCTGCTCATTAAAAAAAGCTTCTGCTGAATCGCCTAATTTTATCAAACTAATACTTGCATTTTTTGTCTTAGAATAATTAAAAATATTCCTTCCATCCACAATAATCGGTGTTTTCATAAGTTGTTTAACCCTGCCAAGATTCAACTCTTTATATACACTATGTTTAGTAACAATGCATGCGCAATCAGAACCCTCCAAACTTTTATAAATGTCGCGCTGCACTTCCGGCAGTTCTTCTTCTCTGACAAATGGGTCATGAATAACAATTTCACTAATACCTTGTTTTTTTAACTCACGTATTAAGGGTTCTGCGGGGGTATTTCTCGTATCATCACTATCTTCCAAAAAAGCATAACCCAGGATTGTAATCTTTGCATCTCCCGGGTTTACTCTGACTTTTTTAAGACTATCTATTACAAACCCAGCCATATGAACCGGCATGTAATCATTAACTTCCCTGGAACTAACTATAACTTTAGACTCCACAGGATATTTGCCGTATTTATCAACACCAAGGGACTCACACATCAATGCTATCTCATTTGCAAATGCAATATTTACATCACGGTAGGCATTCTCTACTGTCTTTGAAACTTCTGCGGTTAAACACGTTGTTGCAATAACATCTGTGTTTACTATGTTTTTATAAAGAGAAACACCTTTTTTAGCACATTCAGGCGTAATACCGCCTACAATTCTCGGATAATTCTGTATATTATGAAGCAGGCGCCCTATCATTACCCGTTCATAGCTGAAAACCAAATAAAAATCTTTACCGGCAGTAAATCCGGACTCTTTTTCCAGAATAGGCTTAACAATATTCTCTGTTGTACCAGGAGCTACAGTACTTTCTATACATACAAACGCGCTTTTTTTTATTAATTTCCCAACCTGAGCGGAAACCATTTTTAAGGATTCATATCTTGGCTGGTGATCCTCCTCTACAGGTGTCTGAACATCAACTAATATATAATCTGCTTCTTTTATCGCATTAAAATCATCAGTTACTTTAAAAGTCTTTTTTTCTACTGCAACCCTTTTTATAAGATCAGCGATCCCTGGTTCTGTGGCAGGAAACGGAGAACAGAAAGACCCTTATTAAGATAATCTATTTTCCACCCGCTTCGTTTACTATTTCTCTGAATCCCTGTAACTTCAAAACCGGGCACATCTGCAAACAGTACTGCCGCAGGAATTCCCACATAACCCATTCCTATTACAACCATCCTATTACCGGCCATCTCTTACTCCTATAAAATGTCAACCGAAAATTAGACTCGGCTTTCATATTTTATTCCGACTAAGCCGAAATATTTTCTAATTCCACAGCCTCTTTTCTCATCTCGTTTATTATTCGTTGTATCTTAGGATCAGTCATTTTAAAC
>JAADHF010000015.1 GCA_013151965.1 Spirochaetota bacterium | reverse complement strand
TAACAAAGAGCAAGTTTGATAATTTGTACGGATGCAGGGAATCGCTTGCGGACGGCATAAAAAGGGCAACGGATGTAATGATTGCCGGCAAAGTGGCTGTTGTATGCGGGCACGGAGATGTGGGCAAGGGAAGCGCCGAGTCCATGCGTGCCTTTGGTGCAAGGGTAATTGTAACGGAAATAGACCCTATATGTGCTTTGCAGGCTGCTATGGCAGGATACGAGGTAACTACTGTGGAAGACACACTCGGGATAGCAGATATTTATATAACTGCAACAGGGAATAAGGATATAATAAGGATATTATAACGATAGAGCATATGAGGAAGATGAAGGACCAGGCAATTGTCTGCAATATAGGACATTTCGATCATGAGATACAGGTAGCTGAACTGGAAAAAGAACCCGGGATTAAGAAGGTTAATATTAAACCGCAGGTTGATAAATATATTTTCCCCGACGGCCATGAGATATTTCTGCTGTCCGAAGGACGCCTTGTAAACCTGGGCAATGCAACGGGGCATCCGTCTTTTGTGATGTCCAACTCTTTTTCGAACCAGGTACTTGCCCAGATAGAGCTCTGGAATAACAGGGATAAATATGAGAAAAAGGTTTACATACTTCCGAAAAGATTGGATGAAGAGGTTGCGAGACTGCATCTTGATAAGATCGGGGTAAAGCTCACTGAATTAAGTAAAGAACAGGCAGACTATACCGGTATTCCGGTTGGCGGGCCGTACAAACCTGATTATTATAGATACTAAAAACAGATACTGACAGGAGTTGCCATGAAGAATAAAAGATACTTGTTTACATCGGAATCGGTCGGGGAAGGACATCCTGATAAACTATGCGACCAGGTTTCGGATGCTGTTCTGGATGCATGTTTAAGGGATGATCCTGAAAGCCGTGTTGCCTGCGAAACCTTCGCAACAACAGGTATGGTTCTGGTCGGCGGAGAAATTACAACTAAAACCTATGTAAACGTGCAGGAGATAGCAAGAGGCGTTGCAAAAAGAATAGGGTACATAAAACCGGAATATGGGCTCGATTTTGAGTCTATGGCTGTAATAAGCACCATACATGAACAGTCATCCGATATATCGCAGGGAGTAAGTACAGGAAGCGGATTATACAAGGAGCAGGGTGCAGGAGATCAGGGTATGATGTTCGGGTTTGCCTGCAGGGAAACACCGGAGTTAATGCCCGCTCCCATTATGTTTGCACATAATATTTTACGGTATGCTTCCAGGCTGAGAAAAGACGGTATCATTACATGGCTAAGACCGGATTCCAAAAGTCAGGTTACCGTGGAATACGAAGATTACAGGCCGGTACGGATAGATACGGTTGTAGTGAGTCATCAGCATGATGAGGATATAGGTTACGAAGAGTTAAAGAACGAAATAATTAACCGAATAGTTAGACCTGTTCTTGAACCTACTGGACTTCTGGATACGGATACTAAATATTTTATTAATCCGACCGGACGTTTTGTTATAGGCGGTCCTCATGGTGATTCGGGCTTAACCGGAAGAAAAATAATTGTAGATACATACGGTGGTATGGGCCGGCACGGAGGCGGTGCTTTCAGCGGGAAGGATCCGAGCAAAGTAGACCGGTCTGCCGCATACATGGCAAGATATGTTGCAAAGAATATTGTGGCTGCTGAGTTGTGTGATAGATGTGAAGTGGAAGTGGCGTATGCCATAGGGGTTCCCTATCCTGTTTCTGTAATGATAAACACTTTCGGCACAGGTAATGCGGCGGATGGGGTTATAGAAAAGGCAGTAACAAATGTGTTCGATCTGACACCGGCCGGGATTATTAAAGCTCTCGATTTAAGAAAGCCCATCTACCAGGAGACAGCGGCATACGGACATTTCGGACGGGATGAGTTTTCCTGGGAAAAAACCGACAGAGTGGATGCCCTTTTATCAGAGATAAAATAGAACCGGGTTTTTTAAAAGGATTTACCTTGTAAATTGTAAATATCATTTTCAATTTACATGATCATTCTGCACTGCTTTATCCGGCTCTTAACTCTCTTAATTTAATTATTTCTTCTCTCATTATTTCCATGATTGTATCCATTTCGACAATTCCCAGGATCTTTTTGTGATTGTTTTCGGAAACAACAGGCAGCGATTTTATATTGTTTGTCAGCATAATACCGTATGCTTCCCTTAAGCTTTTATCCGGAAATGTCACATGCGCCACAGGCAGCATTATATCTTCTGCAATTACCAGGTTAGCCGGAATGTTGCGGCTAAGGACAGGTTTTATCTTACCGAGACTAATAATTCCGCAGATCTCATCGGAATTATCCATAACAGGTATATCATCCAGATTACTGGCGGAAAATATTTCCAGTATTTCAGTTAAAATATTCTGCCTGTAAATAACCGGCTGCTCTGTTTTCATAGCACCTGCAACCTTATACTTTTCCAGCATCTCTTCTTCGGTAATATTTTTATGTATTTCCTCAGCCTTTGTGATGCCAAGTTTAACAAACGGCGGCCCGATAATCTGCACGATAAAGGTCGTTAAAGTAATTATATTAATGATTGTCACTCCCAGAGACGGAAATGTATGGAATGCAGATATAGCCAATCCTATTGTTACACCTGCCTGAGAAAAAAGTCCCAGTCCCAGATACTTTGCAACCCTGGAAGGGGAACGGGATAATACCGCTCCGAGTGCTGCTCCCGAAATTTTACCTGTTGTCCTTCCCAAAAGATAGAGAAGTGCCGTTATAATAGTAAATAGGGTTAAAGCCTTAAGCTCCAGCCTTGCACCTGCCAGGACAAAGAAAAGTATATAAATCGGAGGCGAAAAACCTCTCATGGAATCGAATACTTTTTGTGAATAGAAGGGAGCGATATTTACAAATGTGACACCGAAAAACATCTCCGCAAGAATCATGTTAAAATCGAATTTTAATGCCAGTGCAATAATAAGCATGATCGACCCGAATGTTAAACTAAGCATAAGGTCAAGTTCATGTTTGTAACTCTTGGTAATATCCAGAATAATACGGAAGATAACAGCTACCAATATCCCAAGTAACGCCGCGCCTCCGATTGAATACATAGGTTTCAGGATTGCCGCATACAGAGAAAATCCGCTGTGGCTGATCAGTATTTTCGCTATCGAGTTTGCAAAACCGTACAATAACAATGCAAGACCGTCGTCAAGAGCAACAATTGCAAAAATCATAGTGGTTAAAACACCGGCGGATTTATATTCCCACAGAACATCGACGGTTGCTGCGGGAGCCGTTGCAGATGCTAAAGCACCCAGCATAATTGCGAGACTCCAGTTCTTTGTAAAGGCGCCTGTAAAGAGAGTAACCAGTATAAACGCCAGAATGCCTTCGAACAGAAGAATAATAATCATGTTTTTGCCGAATTTCTTAAACACCGATTTCTTTAATTCTCCGCCTACCAGAAAGCCGATAATCCCCAGGGCAATGTAGTTTAAAGGGGCAAACTCGGATACCAGGGTTTTATTTAAGATATCAGTTACCGATACACCCAGGACAAGGCCGATAACAATATACCCGACGACCTGAGGTATTTTTACTATCTTAAATAACCTCGCACCAAGGACACCGAATATCAGTGCCAGTGCAATAACCAAAATCGTTTCGGCACTCATTAATTCCCCTTTCTATTCTACTCCGTATTAATTTCACCGGCTTTTTTTAACGCTATCTTCGTTGTGATAGGTCCCAGTATTTCGAAAAATATCGATGTAACCGTTACCGTTGTAATTACAGCCGTTCCTATGTGTGCTCCCCATGTTCCGTACTCTGTAAAATCATCCTTGACAATCAGGGCAAGGCCTATGGCAACTCCTGCCTGCGAAAGAATACCAAGTCCGAGATATTTCCGTATTTTTTTCTCCGCTTTTCCCATTACGGCACCGAACCACGCCCCGGACATCAGCCCTGCTGTTCGACAGACAAAGTAAATAACTCCTATTAATCCCAGAGCCGGCAGTAGACTTAAATGCAGGTGGCTTCCCGCAAGCCCGAAAAACAGAACAAATATCAGCGGCATAACCTCTTTAAGTTGTTCACTGATACTCTGATATACCTGATTGGGCTGAGTATTTACAGCAACAATTCCTATCATCATATTGGTAAGAATTAATGAAAAATGAAAATATTGAGCTATTCCGGTCGCAATAAAAACAGTGGCAAAAGTCACTATAAAGATGTCTCTGCCGCTTTTTGTTTTTCTGACGAGAATACTGAAGAGCAAGGCTATAATCGTACCTACCGCAAGGCTCAGCACAACCTCTTTAAAGGGTTCTCCGATCATCTCCCGGAAACCTACGGCAGGCCCCCCCATATCGGCAATAAGGATACTCTTTGCAAAAGCGGCGGCAAAGCCGAAAATAATGATCCCCAGCCCGTCATCGAATCCCACGACAGCATATAGTGCTTTTGTAAGACTGCCCCTGGCTTTATACTCCTGAATAATGGCAACGGTACCGGCCGGAGCACTTGCAGGTGCAACAGCTCCGAATATCAAGGCCAGCGGAAGATCGCCGGTTAAAAGATATATTCCGCCCGCAACCAGAATAAAGGCCGTAAAGCATTCCGAAAGTATGATAGAGATAATTCCCCACCCCTGCTTTTTAAGAGAATCCATATTCAGTTCCAGCCCTATGCTGAGAGCAACAAAACCCAGAGCAATATCGGTAATAAACGATAGCTGTTCCTGGACATTCTCCGACACAAGGTTAATCAGAGAAGGGCCTAACAATGCCCCCATGATCATAGCTCCGATAATAGAGGGAAGTCTTAAGTATTTCATTGTACGTCCGGTATAAAAAGCCAGAATAGTCAATATACCTACCGTCAGAAGAATCGGAACATGTAAGCCCTCTATAAAATCCTGTATTACAGGTATAATTACCATTAATTTGCTCCTCAAGAATAATAGCCGTGAACCGGATAAGATACCCTTTTTGTCCTTCTACCTTATAACCTGCCGGACGCCCCGCAGGCAAGCCCCGGAACTCTGATCACCTGTTAAAAATCCAGGGCTCCACCTGCATAATCAAGATTCTGAAGGGTAACAAGAACACCTGTTTGATGCTCGAAATTATCCACTAAAAGGTTTATCCGCCGTATAATATCATTGCTCATGCCTTTGTCCGCAACAGCAAAAATTACCCTGCTGAATCCTTTGCTCGATTCGGTCCAGAATTCGGAAAACAGGGGCAGTTTTTTAAGGTAGTAGCTTGCATTATTCGTTTCTGCAACGGAGATATAACTCCCTTCCACACCTGAAAAAATCTGTAGAATATCATCCCAGTATTCCCGTTTTTGAACAAAAACATGAAAGAGTACCTTGCTCTTCTCTTTTTTTTCAGGCCGCGGCAGGTAAAACCTGAGGAATCTCTCTTTAAGCGTCCCGGCATTTTCCGACGCCAGGATCTGACTTACAGCATCGGAAGAACTGAGTATCTTCGATACCGCAGAGAGGAGCCTTATATGTTCATTTTTCTCTTCTTCGGGACCTATTATAAAGACAAATAATTTTGTGACTTTTTTATCCAGCGAATTAAAATCCACGCCTCCGGCAACAGTAACGGCGCCTACAACGAAATTGTCAATTCCCTTAAGACTGCAATGAGGAATTGCTATATAATTCCCGAAAGCTGTTGTTCCAAGCTCTTCTCTTTCCTTAAGCGCATTGGACAGAACATTTACAGGTATACCCTGTAATGGTTTCGCTTTTACGGCAAGCTGAGCAATCATATCTATGACTTCATTTTTATCTTCAGCCGAAGCATTTACCCTGGTACACTCAGAATAAAAACTTTCAATTAACCCCATACATAAACTCCTTTTGTCTTTTAAAAGCATATTATTACCGGACTGTTTACATAGAACGAAATATTATATTATAAAATCGAAATAAATAAAATAATATTGTTTTTCAAATCCTTTCTTTTTATATTAGACAATTAACGGTATTATTTATAATATTAATTCAGGAGTTTACCATGAATATGAATCTTATGGATTACATCAGTTTAAAGAGAATTATATTTCTTCAATCCGGCACAAAAAGGTCGGTTATCGATGAACTTGTTTCGATTTCTTCAGTCGACGGCAAAGTAACAAATCCGGCTAAGCTTGCGGAAGACCTTTTAAAACGTGAATCAATTGTAAGTACGGGTATCGGATTCGGGGTTGCAATTCCGCATGCCAAGGTACCGGAGATCAATGAATTCTTTATAACGATCGGGATCCATAAAAACGGAGTTAACTGGGAATCTCTGGACAACAGACCTGCTCAGATAATTTTTCTTATAGCAGGACCCGATAACATGCAGGAAAAATACCTGAGGCTGCTTGCGAAACTTACTCTTATCATTAAGAATCCCGAAAGAAGAAAGAAATTAACGGCATGCAGTACAAAGGAAGAAGTTTTTAATATTTTTAAAGGGCTATAATTATATCTATTATATACAGACACTTTTTTTCTACAGGATACTAAAATGGAAGTAAGAACTCTTGTCTATCTCGCCGTTTCATTGATAGTCGTATATGCAACAAAAAAGTTTGTGGATAAGGTTAAACTCCCGGCGGTAACAGGATATGTTATTGTCGGAGTACTGGCAGGTTACTCAATGCTTAACTTTTTATCCCAGAAGGTAATTAACAATTTCAGTATTGTATCCGATCTCGCATTGGGAATAATTGCTTTCAGCATAGGAGTCGAATTAAACAGGGAAACACTTTCCAAACTCGGAAAATCAATATTTTTTATTGCATTTTTCGAAGCTTTTACCGCTTTTCTCTTTGTAACCCTTGTTACATATCTGATCGATCCTTCGGCTCTTTACAGAGCCTTAATTTTCGGTTCCATCGCATCTGCAACGGCACCTGCAGCAACGGTTTACGTTATACAGCAGTACAAAGCTAAGGGCCCTTTAACATCTACCGTTCTTGCAGTAGTCGGCATCGACGATGCCATTGCACTGACGATCTATGTCTTTGCTTCTCTCTTTGCAACAAGTATACTCACGGGGACCCACCTGTCGGTTGCCAAGATAATCATAACTCCGCTGATAAAAATAACTCTGTCATTAATTTTAGGGGGGTCCGTTGCATTCCTGTATTATGTTATTTTTAGAAAAATCAGGCTGCAGGACGAACTTACCATAGGAATAGCAGCTTCCATACTGCTTGTAATGGGTGTTGCGGAATACTTTAAACTCTCCGAACTTCTGGCGGTAATGACTTTAGGTGCGGTACTTGCTAATATTAATCCCATGCTTGCAAACCGTTCTCAAAGAACGATAGAATATTTTTCCCCGATATTCCTGCCGCTCTTTTTCATGTTCGCAGGAGCTCGTCTTAATATAAGGCTTATCAGTAAAATCGGTGTTTTGGGACTTATCTATACCGCGGCAAGATTTTCGGGAAAAATAATAGGAGCATCAGTGGGAGCATTCCTCGGGAAAGCACCAAAGGTTGTAAAGAAATTTACAGGTTTCAGCCTTTTGCCCCAGGTCGGAGTCGCCATAGCACTTTCCCTGGCTGTTCAAAAGAAGTTCGGAACAGGCACTTACGGCAAGGCAGGCGTAGATATGGCTACAACAATAATCAATCTTCTTCTATTTACAACAATAATAACAGAAATTATTGGTCCTTTACTAACAAGATTCAGTCTCGGCAGGGCTGGTGAAATCAGCATGAAAGATTAATTTGCAGGAGGATGCTATGTACTTTCTTATTATCCAGCTTTTTAAAAATGAATATAAAGATGATATTTTCCTGGCTTTTACGAGTTGCGGGATAAAAAAGGCCTCTTTCTTTGAGGGTTTTAATCTCGATAAGATTCTTCAGGAAGAATTTTCTCTCTTCAGAGGCATTATAAAGCCGAAGGAACAGAGAGAAAGATACTCCATACTTATTACCGGAATAGTCGATAAAAAAGAACGGGTCAGGGATTTTATTAAAGTTCTCGATGAAGCGGGAATAGAAATAGAAAAAGAAGAAATACTGCGCCTTGTACTGCTGCCGGTTTCCCTGATAATAGACAGCGAATTACATTTCGATGATGAATAGTATCACGAAAACGGTACATTTTACAGCCTTTACAGATGCGGGTATTTAATCAGGAGTTAAAGCAATGAGAATATTCGACCTGCGAAGTGATACGGTAACGAAGCCGTCGGAGGACATGCGTAAAGCAATGTACTTAGCTGAAGTGGGCGATGACGTTTACGGAGAGGATCCGTCTATAAACCGGCTTCAGGAAATAGCCGCCGAAATAACGGACAAGGAAAAAGCTCTTTTTGTTACATCGGGATCTATGGGAAATCTTATTCCCACCATTTTAAACTGCGGGCGGGGAAACGAGTTTATCATCGACTCCCGCGGACACATGGTCCATTATGAACTTGCATCTGCATCTGCCATTGCAGGTTCTCTGCCGGTTACCGTACAGACGGAAGATGGTATTCTCAGTCCTGATATGTTAAAATCCAGACTTCGTCCTGATATCTACTATATGACAAAAACCAGGATGGTAGTGATAGAGAATACACACAACCTTGCCGGCGGAACTTTTTATACCCTCGATACATTAAAAGAGATAGGTAATTTTGCTCATCGAAATAATCTCACCGTTCATATGGACGGTGCACGGCTTTTTAATGCTGCTGCGGCATCCGGCCTTAAACCCGGTGCAGTCTGCAAATATACCGATACCGTAACTTTCTGCCTCTCCAAAGGCTTAGGGGCACCTGTCGGGGCACTGCTATGCGGCAGCAGGGAATTTATCGATGAAGCGCGCCGTATTCGAAAAATGCTCGGAGGCGGCATGAGACAGGCGGGAGTACTGGCTGCTGCAGGCATCTATGCTCTTGAACATAACATTTTAAAAATCCCGGAAGATCATAAAAAAGCGAAGCTTATTGCAGAAGCTCTTTCGCAGGTATCCTGGGCTGCAGTCGAACCTGATAAAATAATGACGAATATTATCTACTTTAAAACAACCGGAAACAATGCCGGGGAAATCACTTCGAAACTAAAAGAGAACGGTGTTCTCGTTAATACCACAGGCAGTAACACAATACGGATGGTTACTCATATGGATATACCTCCGGATGGCACAAAAACAATATGCGGCATAATTGCGTCGCTTGCGGTATAAAGGTACGGCATTATTTTTTATTTTATTTTTAAAAATAAATCTATTTATGCTATAATTTTGTTTGTAATTCTATAAGGGGTTCGGTAATGTTAGAAAAAAAAGAATTTTTGGTTCCATTGTTCGAAAAAACAAGCAGGGCGGAGAATGTCTATGAGGCGATCAGAAGAGGAATAATATCCGGCTACTGGAAAGCAGGCGACAGGATAAATGATGCGGAGCTTGCGGAAAAATACGGGGTAAGCCGCCTATCGGTCAGAGAAGCCCTGTCCAAACTTGTCGAATCCAGAATACTGGAAAAGATCCATTGGAAAGGTTACTATATAAGGCAGATAACCTGGGAGGAATTCGAATCCATTTTCGAAATCCGGCAGAGTCTCGAAGTACTCGCCCTGCAGAGGATAATGACCCGGGGCGACACATCGATAGTAAAAAAACTCGAAGATGCAGTTGATAAATCGCAAAAAGATCTCGAATCCCATAACACGGAAAAATTCATGAAATCAGATTTTGCTTTCCATGAAATATTGTACAAAGAATCGGGCAATCCATGGATTCCCTACCTGCTGTCCATAGCAAAGATACTGATCGATATTTTCCGGACAATAGAAAAGGGAGATGAATACTATAAAGTCGCGGAAACCAGCATAAGCGAACATCGTTTAATTATAGATATGATGAAGAAAAAAGATAACAAACGCACCCTTGAAAATTTAATACAGCACCTTAAAAATCATAAAGAACGGGTATTTAAGGAATACAATAAAAAAGCCGGAAAGTAATCCCCGGCTTATAATTTTTATAGTTTTTTCTGCGGCCTGCAGTTAAAAACCTTTAAACGGCGCACGTTTAACAAATTTACCCCATCCCTCCTGTCCGGTAAATTCCACATGGTCATCCTGCCATTTTGCTACCTGTCTGCCGCGGGAATATACCAGATAAGGCATCCCTCTCATTTCCATTCCTTCGTATGGGGTGTAATCCACATTCATGTGCAGCTTCGACTGCGTTATGGTAAACTTCCGGTCAGGATCGAATATAACAATATCAGCATCTTTTCCTGCGGCAATTTCACCCTTGCTCTCCAGGCCGAATATTCGTGCCGTATTAGTGGAAAGCACCTCCACCATTCTTTCGAGACTTATTCTTCCCTTTACAACACCTTCCGTGTGGAGCAGCATAAGAAGCGTTTCTATGCCCGGAGCTCCATTGGGAATCTTTTTATAATCATCTTTTCCGAACATATCTTTGCCGCCGTTAAAATCGAACGGTGCATGGTCGGTAGCTACAACCTGCAGATCTCCTGTTCTAAGACCTGTCCAGAGGGCGGTCAGGTTTTCTCTGCTGCGTAAAGGAGGAGACATAACATACTTAGCCCCGTTAAATCCCGGTTCCTTATACCTCTCATCATCGAGGAGAAGGTATTGAGGACACGTTTCCGCAAAAATATCCAATCCCTGATCCCTGGCCTCTTTAACTTTAGAAAGTCCCCGCATCGATGAAAGGTGAACGATATATATTCTCGAACCGGTTAGTTCAACCATTTTAATCGCCCGTGAGACAGCCTCTTCTTCTGCAATAACAGGCCTGCTCAGGGCATGGTTGTACGGCTCAAGTTTGTTTTCCGCAGCAAGAATTTCATTCATATACTTAACAATATAGTAATTCTCCGCATGAACCTGGACAAGGCCGCCGTACTTTTTTGTTTCCTTAAGCAGCTTTATCATAGTCTCATCATCCACCCTGAAATCATAAACCATAAATATTTTAAAACTCGGTGTGCCGTACTCTAAAACCGCGTCCTTAATCTCATCGATTATCTCAGGTGTCGGATCGACTATTCCGGGATGAAGAGAGAAATCAATGGCCACTTTATCCTTTGCCCATCCTTTTTTTCTCTCCAGACAGTCATATATGGACTCACCCTTATTCTGAATATCAAAATCCACCACGGTAGTTACACCGCCGCATGCAGCTGCAATCGTCCCTGTTTTGTAATCATCCTTTGTAGTTGTTCCCATAAAGGGCATCTCCAGGTGGGTATGCGGGTCGATAACGCCCGGGAGAATGTACCTGCCGGCAGCATCTATAATTTCATCGGCTTTGTACCGGAGATCACTCCCAACGGCCTTTATCTTTTCTCCCTCCACATAAACATCTCCGATAAACCGTCCGGTAGATGTAACAATGAGACCGTTTTTAATTAATAGACTCATAAAAATACCTCCTATCAATAAGAACCTCTTCTAAGAACTCCTTAAGAGGCTCATTTTTATCAGAGCTTTAACCGGCTCTGTAATTCCCTGCCTAAAGTTTCAGTTTCCCGTCTTTTCCAGGTCGAAGGCATTTCTCTGTACGTTATAAGACCGTCCACAGGACATACAAAACTGCAGACCATGCAGCTTAAACATTTATCCTCTATAAGCTTCGGCCTTCTCTTTTCAGAATCCCATTCCAGCGCCTGTCCTGCAGAATCATTACATACGATATAGCATTGCCCGCAGCCCACACACCTGTCAAGATCATAGTTGGTTATTCCCTGTCGTTTAAGATCGAACTCATCGGTTTCCACAAGATGAGGAAGCGCCCTGCCGACAAGATCTGCAACCTTTTCGATACCTTTAGACATCATAAAGTCCGATAAACCCTCTATCATATCTTCCACTATTCTGTATCCGTAATGTATTATTCCCGTTGTTACCTGAATTGTGGTTGCACCGGCCAAAAGATATTCAAGTGCATCTATCCAGGTTTCGATACCTCCGATTCCGGAAAGGGGCAGACCCAATTCCTTATTAAGAGCCATCTCCGCAATAAAACGCAGACCTATCGGTTTTACGGCAGGCCCGGAATATCCGCTTATGGCGCCTTTGCCGAAAACATTGGGTTTCGGAACAAAATCATCCAATCCTATCTCTGAGATTCCCCGTACAGTATTAATGGCAGAAATACCATTTGCACCGCCCATTTTCGCATACAAGGCTGGTTCGTTTATATCGGTAATGTTGGGAGTCATCTTGGCAACAAGGGGAAGATCACTCGCCTTCCGCACAGTTTCCGTGAATTTTTGAACAAGCTCCTGAACCTGTCCTACTTTTGCCCCGGAACCCTCGACTGTCATATGGGGGCATGAAAAATTCAGTTCTATCATATCGGCGCCTGCACCGGTAACAGCCTTTGCAAGATCATACCATTCCCGATTCGAGAAACCCATAATACTGGCCATAACGATATGATCCGGATAATGCTTCTTAAGGTACATAATATCGAGAAGATTTGCCTTAAAGCCCCTGTCCGAAGTCTGTTCGACATTCTGAAGCCCGACAAGACGTTTATTGCCGTAATGATAACCATGCATTCTCGGTGAAGGATGGATAATCGGCAGTCTGTCTCCGTTACAACTGTTTTGTATGCCACTCCTCCCCATCCTGTTTCGAAAGCCCTGCCGACCATCTCCGCACTGTTGGAAACAGGAGATGAAGAAAGCATGAAGGGGTTTTTAAATCTTACCCCGCAAAAATCTACAGATAAATCCGGTTTTTCAGCCATCGTCTTACTCCTCTCCTCTTAAGTATTTTTTTATGGCACGCGCAGCGACTTTACCATCCTGCACGGCTTCCACAACCAGAGCCGGTCCTCGTACAATATCGCCGCCCGCAAAAATACCATTAACAGATTAACAGATGTGGCACCTGTTTCCTTATCAATCTCGATATATTTTTTAGCATTTGTCTTTACAGACGGATACCAGTCCGTTGAATTTTCTACTGCTTTAGATCCGATTGCTTCTATTACAACATCAGCATCTATTACCCATTCCGAGCCGGGAATCTCTACCGGCCGTCTTCTTCCGGAATAGTCTTTTTCACCCAACTTTGTTCTTACGACTTTTAAGCCCTTTAACTTACCGTTTTCCGCTACGAAATCCACAGGCTGGTTTAAAAGCAGAAAGTGTATCCCTTCCTTAAGGGCTTCCACCCTTTCCCCTTCTTCTGAAGGCATCTGCTTAAACGAACGTCTGTACACAAGATAGACATCCTTTGCACCAAGGCGTTTTGCAGTTTCCGCACTGTCTATGGCAACAGAACCGCCGCCTATTACCGCTATATTCCCTCCTGCAATCCCGGCACCGAATTCCTCATACTTTCCCTCTCTCATTGCTGCGAGAAATTCAGTCGCAGTAAAAACACCTTCGATATTCTCCGAATTCTCTCTTAGCCGAATCGGTTCCCAGAGACCGGGAGCAAGAAAAACAGCTCCGTAACCTTCTTTTAACAGATCTTCCGCTCCGCCCTTTTTATCTACCGGAGCATTACACTTTATCTCTACCCCGAGATCCGTGATATCTTTAAGATCTATTGCAAAAAAATCCTCCGGGAGCCTGTAAGCGGGCACTCCGTATGCAAGTACTCCGCCCGGCTTCGGACGCGCCTCGAAAATTGTTACACTGTATCCGTCTTTTGCAAGTTCGGCAGCACAGCTTAATCCGGCGGGTCCCGACCCTACCACAGCGACTCTGCCTTTATCCGCCTTCGGTTTCTCAAAAACCTTAAAGCCGGTTTCCCATGAATGTTGTACAAGGAATCTCTGTATTTTCCCGATCTGAATAGGCCGGTCTATCTCCGTAGCACTGCATTCGAGTTCACAGAGAAGCGGTGTCGGACACAGAATTCCGCATGATCCTCCGAGTATATTATTCTCTTTAATCGTTCTTACCGCACCCGTAACATTCTGCAAACGTAATTTACGTATAAAAGTGCCCGGATCGGTCTGTGCAGGACAGCCTTTGGAACAGGGCGGATCATAACAGAGGAGACATCGATTGGCCTCAGCCGATGCCTGTCCCCATGTGAAACCCTTATCATTCATCTCTTTGAATTTTTCAGCATAATTCAATGGTATCCTCCTCATAAATCCCTATGTTGACCGCTTAAAAATTAAGCAGCAGTATTACAAAACATTTAATGTACAGTTAAATCTACTTCTTTTTTAACATCCATCCTATCCTCGGAGCTTTCTGAATAAAGTAAACAGCGCCGATTACAAGCACGGCACCTGTTATAACAAATAATCCCGGTTTTTCACCGAGCATAAGCACGGAAAAGAAAACACCGAATACCGGAATAAACAGTTTAAAGCCCACCGAACGTATTACTCCTATCTTCTTAAGGGCACTGTTAAACATAAGATAAACTAATGCAGTACCCACAACCCCGATGTAGAGCAGTAAAAACCAATCGTGCAGACGGATATGCAGAATACTGCCGAAACCTCCCTCCACAATTAGAATAGGGAAGGCAAGAAAAAATGTTCCTGACAGCATGGTAATAAATGTAGGCAGCAGGCCTCCGTAATTACCGATATGTTTTTTTAGAAGAATGCTGTAAACACCCATGGAAAAAGCGGAAAGGACAAGCAGCATATCCCCGAGGAAGTGTCCCTGTAAAAGATTAAATTCTGAAAAATTCCCTCCGGTCACAACGAGTGAAATACCTGCAAGGCCTATCACTGCTCCGAGCAGGCGTGAAAAGGAAAGGCTCTCACTGATCAGCAGCGGCGCCAGGAGGGTTGTAAATACAGGCTGCGTATTGGCTAACAGGGAACCATTGGACGCGGTGGAAAGCTGAATACCATAGAAAAGGAACAGCGCAAAAGCGGTAACACCGAGTAAACCGAGAAAGGTCATCTCCGCTAAATCGCGTTTTGCAATTTTTATATTATTTCTTTTTATTTCGCGGATAAAGAACGGCAGAATAGGAATAATACCTACAAGGTATCTTAAGAAAGAAATAAGAAGAGGATCCACATTACTTACAATCATCTTGGTAACCGGATAAACTGTTGCCCAGACAATCATAACAAACATTAAAGCGGCATACCAATATATGCTTTTATTCATATCAGGCCATTTTATATTTATCAAATAAAAAGATCAAGATATTTTTCAATCATGTTCCAAATTTTATTTTAAAAGATTGTAGGATTAATAATGAATACCGTTACGCATGATAGGTTTATTGCAGAAATATTTACAGTATCACGGGTTAAGATAAATGTAACAAAAATCCATAAAAGCTTCGATTACACCTTGATTTCATTAAAAAGTGTGGTAATATTCTTTATTAGATGAATAAATTTCTCATAAAAACGTTATTCCTGATAAGTCTCATTGTGATTGTATCATCCTGCGGTGATAATGCCCTTTTTGCCCCCCTGCAGGATAATTCATCGGGGATTCAGGTTAAAACCATCACGGATGGTGAACTCATTAATCCGGATACACCGGTATCTTTCCAGATCATCGATACAGCCGCGGACAGTAAAGATCTGTCATTAGAGATTACTCTTGAAGACAGCGATTCGAAAGTGATTTCCTATTCCACACTCGATTCTCCCGGCACAAACCAGGACATTCCGCTTGAACTGCCGCAGTTAGCTGACGGACAATATACACTTCGCTTTAAAGTCACCGGGGACGGTGAAACAATATCCGAAAAAACTGTTTCTTTTTTCTATGTAACCGGTTCTTATAAAATACTTGGTATTCAGTCCGATCCGCCTGTTATCGGTCCGGATACAGAAGTAAAACTTCAGGCAGATTTAAATCTGCCCGACAATGCCGATCCCTATTTAAGATGGAGCCAGAACGGAAAAGTTATAGGCAGCGGCACTCTCAGTAAAGGGGCAGGCAGCATAGAATGGAAGACACCCGAAGAGGAAGGTGTTTATTCAATAAAGGTCGAACTATTTCCGTTTCCCCCGCCTGCAGCGGATGATTATTCTTTTTCTTCTTCCATTTATCTTAACTCCGAGGTTTATGTTACCCGCGGGACCGCGCAGACTTCTTTTTACAGTTCCATCTATTTTAATGAATCTCCCGAAGAATACGGAATGGTTAAGAAACTGGCTTTATCCTCTGTTTCCGGAGATTTTATCATAACACCCATAGGCACACCGGCTTTTACCGGCAGCTCACCTAAAGGGGGTTTTAAGCTAACAAACGGTGCAGGATTTACGGCAAATTACAGTATCCTGCCATTCGAGAACGGAACAATTCAGCCCTTTACGATTACCATCGATCTATCCGTTTCCGATTCTGTTAAGGACAGAACGATTGTTTCTCTAACCGACGAAGGCGGATTCCCGTATTTTAAAATAAGGTTCAATACCGATTCGGAAATAGAAGCTGTATTCAGAACTTCCGGCAAAGGTACTGTTACGATTCCATCGGGAATAAAAACACTTCCTCCGGAACAGGAAACACGCTTAAGTCTGTCCGTTTTTCCGTCAGAAAATTCCTCTTCCGTAAGCTGGTTTTTAAACGGATTCCAGGTATCGGCAGAGAAAACACAGATTGACTATGATACCCTGCAGCCGGAAAGGGCAACTGTAATAGGCGGAAATAACGGTTTTACAGGCATCATCTATTCTTTAAACGTTTTCTTTAAAGATAAAAACGGAAATCTAACAACAAATCCCGGTATTCTCCATGATGAACTGAACAATGTCTATGACAGGAACCTTATATTTGCAGATGGTTTTGACGGACAATATCCGGCTGATGATATTACGCTTAAGGGCAGGTGGGAACTTAACCCGGGGTTTCTTATACTTAAACCCTCATCGGAAATTAAAACAATACCTGTTCAGCTCAGCAGTGGAAAATTCCTTTTTTCTATAGCGTTAAATTCTTCTGTAAAAGATAAGAATTCCGATAAGGATACCGGCACAGGAACTATAATTCTCATCGATGCCGGCACAGGAACTGAACTGTTAAAATTACTAACGGACGGAACAGTTGTTTCGCCGGAAGCAGAACAGGCGGAAACAGCAATAACGGAAAAGAATAATATAATCCGGTTTACTTTAGTATCCGGTAATTCGGACAGCGGCCTTTTTCTGACTGCCGTGGATAAAAACGGGAAAACATCAAATATAGTTCTTTCAAAGCAGACAAAAGACGGTAACAGCATCATATTAAAGATAATAAATACAAAAGAAACGGATCTTTCACTGGATTACCTTACGATAATCAAAGCGGAAAAATAAAAACGGTATTTTAAGCAGGGGCAGCAGTATGCATGTGTATCTTGTCCAGCACGGAGAACCGGTTCCGAAAGAACAGGACATTAAACGCCCTCTCTCTGAAAAAGGCAGAAGTATTGTGGAAAAACTTGCAAATGCCTGTGCAGTATACGGACTGACGGCAAAGAATATCTATCACAGTACAAGATTAAGGGCAAAACAAACCGCGGAAATCCTCGGTTTTCAGCTTGATATTCCTGTTACGGAAAAAGCAGGGCTGGAACCGTTAAACCCGGTCCGGCCGTTCTATGAGGAAATAGAAAACTCTGACGGGGATATAATGATTGTAGGCCACCTGCCCTTTCTGGAGCGTCTCGTTTCCCTTATGATAACAGGCGAAGAGGATAAAAAACCTCTGCAGTTCCAACAGGGCGGATTAGTATGCCTTATCAAAAGTGAAGAGAATCTCTGGTCCGTTACCTGGACAGTATTCCCCTCACAACCGTGGATACGGTAATTTACGGTAAATCTCATAGGTCCGGACTGCTCACCTGTCAGAACTTCATCACTGTCTTATCTTTATTTTACAGTCAGGTTAAACACACCGTCCCAGGATGCCGGAGGATTTTTCTTTTTAAATTCTCTGCAGCGTTTTATATATACAGAGGAAGGACCGTCATTCGGAACAATCTTTAGTATATCGGTAAATACACGGCTTGCACCGTCCCAATCTCTCTCTTCGAAAAGATCGAGCCCTTTATGAAAAATCTCTACCGCCTCTTTTACCTTCGAATCTGCAGTTTTCTGCTCATCTAAAAGTTCGAAAAGCCTTACCGGCTCACGAATACCGACGACACGTACCCTGTCGAGTTTTCGAAGGAGAAATGCATCACCGATCTCATTCTTTGTTGTTTCACTTATGAGGATCCAGGTACCGTACTGTTTGTTAACACCCTCCAACCTGGATGCAAGGTTTACACTGTTGCCCATTATGGTATAATCCATCTTCTGCATCGTTCCCATATTTCCGACAACCATCTCGCCCGTATTTATTCCTATTCTTGTCAGCAGAACAGAGGGAGCCATTTTTCCTGCCATGAAATGTTCGTTCAGATATACTTCCATTTTTTTCATTCTTACAGCAGAGAGACAGGCACGGGAAGCATGATCCTTAAGTTCAACCGGAGCACCGAAGAAGGAGATAATGGCATCACCCTCGTACTTATCTATTGTTCCCTTTAATTCGAGAATTATATTACTCATTTCGGAGAGGTATGCATTAAGAAGTTTTACAAGATCCTGAGGATCGAGAGCTTCCGAAATTGAGGAAAATCCCCTTACATCCGTAAAGATGGCTGTAAGATATTTTTTCTCTCCTCCGAGGTTTAATTTTTCCGGGTGAGAAATAAGCTCGGAGACGACATCCGTGGAGAGGTAATGGGTGAATGCATTTCGCAAAAAGCTCTTCTCCTGCTCGGTGAGCAAAAATTTAAGGAAAGTAATCAGTACAAAGGTGAGAAAAACGGATACTGCCGGGGTTACAAGACTAAAGTATATGCCCGTAAAGACAAAGAAGACAATACCTCCTCCTATGGTAAGGGCAAGAAAAATAGCACCGACAATAATCGAAAGGAACGGTTTTAACCTTATAATAATAAGCGTTACAACTATCGAAAGTATCAAGGCAGCTATAACGGAATACCACCAGGGAAGATTATCCAAAAATTTTCCGGTAAGAATGGTATTAACAAGCGCAGCATGAGTCCCTACATTCATGTATGTCTTTTCGAAGGGATTAACTCCGGTATCGGTAGTCGACGTACCGGTTTGGCCTATCAGAACGAACGAACCGGGCAGATTATCTTTTAGAACGGAACGGGTTATTAAGAGATTTTTATAGATCCCCCGTGTTTCGGAAAAAACCCGGGGAACCTCTTTTCCGATAGTCTTCATATTCTGTTTCTGGTCCTCCGGAGTCTCCGGAGAATTCAGTATGGCATCTATCTGGCCGGTAATTTCCGATTCCGCATCCCCGTACAGGAAGGTTCCCACTTCTTTAAAGAACAGTTCTCTTGCTTTTCGATAATCCCCGATACTCGATACATCACCGCCGTTAAGTACATCTTCTCTTATTTTCTCCGCATATTCATAGGGATCCATAAGTCCCGTATCCCCTTTATAGTATGACAAATATCCTGCATCTCTCATTATCTTCAGGTTATGTATAAGTTTGTCTTCCAGCCGTTTGTGTAAAACAAGCTCCCAGTATGTTAGATGCCTGAAACTATTGATAAAATCTTTTTTCGGCCAGTTAATGAGAAATCTTCTGTCCTGGGTAAGCGGAATAACTATATCATGCTTTTTTCTGCCGGGAATCCCCGCATTCTTAATAATAAGTTTATTGGATTTAAGTTCCATTTCGGGATTGCCTAACCATGATAAAAGAGGTACCAGAGCAAGCTGGCCGAAATACTTTCCCTTATACTTCTGAAGCAGATCCACTCTCCGCCGCACACCGTCCGCATCGATTACAATATTCGGGAATCCCGCGCCCCTGGCATCTTTAAGAATAGGAAGAATGGCAGGCTGGATATCGATTACACTCTCCTTAAAACCAGTTACAACCTTTAGATTCTTCATTGTGAGATTTTTAACCGCATAATCTTTAAGCGCCTCCGGAACATTTGCATTTTTACTATCGAGCAAAGTAACGGTAAAAAATGTATTGCCGAAAAACCGGGCCGCTTCACCTAAGTATCTGTCGTTATCACGCGCAATTGCCCGGACACTCTTGAGCAGTTTGTTTTTCGATTGTTCGGTTAGGCCGGATAATTCGTTAATATAATCCTTAGCATCGGACAGTGTAATATTCCCGGTCTGCAGTGCATGGAAAAAGTCTTTGATGTTACCCTCTATCTGTGAAAATTCATTATTAAACAGTTCGGGCAGTTTCTCGTTAAGCAGTTTAGCATTTACGCCGAGAGGGCTCTTATCCATATATGCAATATCGAATACGGCATAATTTGCATTAAATTCCTTCATAAGTATTAATCCGTCTGCCATTATATCCCTGCTCCAGGGCCATACACCGACATTGGATATTGCAATATCATCCACATCCAGAAACAGAATGGATTTATTCTCTTCCACAGCCGGTTTTATATGAAGCATCACGTCATACACTTTCCAATCGGCATTTACATAAAACTTGCTAAAATGAAGCAATGTAAAAAGTCCTACAACAATAAAGGGAATTAAAAAATTAAAACTTTTTTTTGCCTTCATAAAAGCTCCTTTTTGCAATTAAAATTGAAATTATATCCTATAAGGAGTATACTATAGTTTAGAATATTTTACAGGAGAAAAAGTATGCGAATGAAATTTTTTCCACTCTTTTTTTTAATCTCATTGATAAGCGTTATTCATCTATCCGCACAATCCAACAATCTTATAGATAACCTGTTATCACAGAAAGAAGCAGCCTTCGGAGATACGGCACTATTGGTACTGACTGCAGGCCGGCTTATACCGGAAGATTCCGGCACGGATGCGGCTATAAAGTATGTGGCGGAAAAAATTGGTAAATTATCAGGAAAAAAGGCTGACAATCATATTACCGCAGCAGAGCTGTCATTTATAATAATGAAAACTTTTAATCTGAAAGGCGGAATCATGTATATGCTCTTTCCGGGACCCAGATATGCCTACAGAGAACTGGTTTACAGGAAAGACTTAAGCGGAAGAGGCGGTCCATACAGAAAGGTTCCCGGAGAAGAGGTACTCCGCACACTGCGGCAGGTCATGGACAAAGAGAGGATAAAATAATGAAAAAAGTAATAATTGTAATTACACTTTGTATAATTCTGCCCTTTGCAGTATTTTCCCTGGATTTCGGCGGTAATCTCGATAATTCATCCTCATTATCCGGATTCGCTCTTGACAGTTCCGTATCACTTTCACAAATCGATAAATTATCCCTGTGGTTTACTGCCGATTTAAGCAGCAATATAAGCTTCGCCTCTTCGGGAAGCTACTCTTTCTCCTATTCCTTTTCCGGTAATGCGGGCGAGGTAATCCCTTATCTCCTCGATATTGATTTTTTAAACCTCTACGGACGGTTTCCGATTGATGTTAAAAGCAAAAGCAGAATGGGGAAACCCTCCCTCTTTACATTTACCTTAGGCAGATTCAATGCAGCGGATTTTTCCCGGTATGTTATAAATCACCGGATCGACGGTTTTAAACTCGGGTTTAACTACCCACGGGTGATTCTTTCCTTTGCAGTAGGTTACACCGGTTTAATGACAAAACCCACATCGACAATCCTCCTGTCCAAGGCCGATTATACGGACAGCAGCAATAGTAAGGCCTTCTTTTCATCACCCCGGGCTGTAGGTATTGCCGATTTTACATTATTAAACCTTTTAAGGCAGGAATTATCCGTATCTCTCATTTTCCAGCAGGACTTAAGAGGCTCATTGAGCGGCTCTGCACTATATCCCGCTTCCGTTATAAAAAGCGGGGAGGAAACTCTTATCCCCTCTGAAGGCGGACTTGTGGATACACAGTATATGGGTATAGGGTTAAAAGGTCCCCTGATTTCTTCATTGTACTACAGGCTTTTCACTTACCTGGGTACCGGAAGAACTCTCTCCTACATAAGCGACAGCACATCGGCAACGGAGTACTCATACAGCTACGTGCCTATACTGTCATTCTTAGGCGGAGCACGGCTGCGCTATTTTATTAAAAACTTTTTTAATTCATACGGAGAGTTAAGTTTTCTCTATACAACAGGAGATGCAAATGACAACTCTTTTGTGGAAGGAAATACCGATAAAAAAGCCTCCGCTTTTCTACCTGTTTCGGCATCTTCCACCGGTTTTATCTTCTCTCCGAAACTCGAAAATATATTCCTGGTTAAGTCGGGATTCTCGGCGGTTCCTCTTAAAAACATACAAACCCTTCTTAACGCTTACCTCTTCTTCCGGTCGACAAAAGGCCCGATCTCCGAAGGAGGAATCGATTCGACCTCGGACTCTCTCTATCTGGGGGCAGAGATAGACGGAACCGTTAACTTTAGACCTTTTTCAGATTTCGGCCTTGCATTTACTGCAGGAGCTTTTATGCCGAATAATTCTAATGGCGGTGTATTTGACAAAACGGAAAGAGGTATCGAGATTAAAGGAAATCTGTCATTTTCTTTTAGCTTTTAATATGTCCGCAATAAAAACGATTAAGGAGGAGCGTAATGAAAAAAACAATAACAGCATTAATTTTACTGTTTATTCTTACAATACCGGTCTTTGCAGGGATTCGGGCTGTTGTTAAGGAGACAAAGGGAAGGGTAGAAATAAAGCTGCCCTTTAAAAACTGGCAGCGTGCACGAAAAGGCATGGTTGTGCCGAAGAATGCGGTAATCTCAACAGGATTTCGTTCTTCCGCTGTAATTTCCATGGGCAGAACAATACTTCAGGTAAAACAGCTTACCAGACTTAAACTGCAGGAACTTATCGAAAAAGAGGGAACAGTTTCCACCAGTCTCTTCCTGCGTATAGGTAAAATAAGGGCAACGGTAAAAAGTGCAAAAGGAGTCCGCCAGAATTTTAAACTTAAAAGCCCGGTATCCACTGCCGCAGTAAGAGGTACCGATTTTGATTATGACGGTGTAAAGCTGCAGGTATATAAAGGAGTTGTTCAGTTCTTTAACCTGCTGTCCCAGCGAAGGGACATAGGAGCGGGCGAGGAGAGTGAAACCCACGGATATACCACACCAGGCTCCGGCGAAGACGGAAGGCTCGGAAAGGGAACAGTTAACCCTTCCGCCACCGGAGGCGGAGAAGGACCGGGTGGAATTACATCAGGTCCCGGCAGCGGAGATTTTACCGGCGGTATTGTAATTCACTTAAAGTAACCTTAAATCAGGAGGATTTAGTATGAAAAAATTAATAAAATATGCCGTTTTTTTTACTGCATTAATATCTCTGGTATTCCTGTACTCCTGCTATGTCTCATCGTCCTTCGGAAACAGCGGCATAAGACTGCACTTTACAAACAGCTATACCGCCTCTTCGGCAAGGGCACTCGGAGACACATCGAACAGTACGGCGAGAGTTTATCTCCTCGATTCGAATAATGCTGTATTCCCACTCGGTGAAAGTACAGAGTACAAACAATCCGTTATCAGCAGCACAGGCACGGATGTAACTTTAGATAATATTCCTGCAGGGTCGGGATACAGGGTACTGATATCCATCGGAAGTTTGAGTGCAGACGGAATATTTTTAAACGTCGCACAGTACGGCCAGTCGGAACCGGTTTCCATATCTTCCGGAAGTACAGCGGATGTTAGCATAACTCTTACACCCTCACCTTTCAGTAAATATTTAAAAGGTAAGGAGTTAATGGGAGTAAAGATTAATCCGGAGGACAATTCGATTTATGCGGCGGATTCGGCCAATCTCTACATAGGGACAGATCCCGGGAGTATGGAAAACAACAGCTTATCTTTACCTGCTTCCTATGAAGTACAATCGCTTTCCATAGGAAAGGTTATCAACGGAAGCGGAACAATAATAAATCAGGTTTGGCTGAATACAAATAAAGGCATCCTGCCGTACAACGGTTCCCCGTTTAATACGGCTTTTTCAACGAACCTCATCGATAACGGTGATGTAAATATTCTGGATTCGGGTGCACTGGATATATCGGCAACCTCTCCGGCAGTTTCGGTATTTTACCAGATAGACGGTGGCCTGGGCGGCGTGTATATTACAGACAGCACAAAGGATACCCCCGGAGCATGGGACTGGCTTAATATCGATTTAAGCGATGTCATCAGCGGACAGCCTGTTTCCGGTTTTTATATCACAGATAATTACGCATATTTTGCAACAAAATTGGGAGCCTTCCGCCTGTCAGCCGATATCATTACAAC
>JAADHF010000137.1:14640-17462 GCA_013151965.1 Spirochaetota bacterium | reverse complement strand
CAGACACTACACCCACATGGACATGGGATAACCCTGTAGATCCGGATATAGCAGATATTCTCTATCATCTCGATACGGATCTGTACGCATCTGCAGGTGGAATCATTTCGGATTTTACACCGGGTTCCGATCTCCCGACAGGAGACCATACGCTGTATATAAAGGTAGAGGATACCGCCGGTAATATATCTCCGGAAAACAGTTATACAGTAACTATCCAGTAGTATGTCTATGTACACCGGAACATGGAAAACCATATATTCTACCGCAGTTATTGCCCGTACTATTCTACTGTTAGTCCTTATTCTTACCGGTATTATCTCCTGTTCACGTACCGTTGAAAAACAGAAGGCTGAGACATCATCGAAACCGGCAGAAACACCTCCTTCCCGGGGCGCCCGCAAAGATGAAAGGTTTCAGAATGAAATACCTGCCTTTATGATGCAGAAAGCCTTAACGCATCTTTCGAGAAGGACAGAAGAGGCTCAAAAAACTAAAGCCGGCTTAAAACAGGGACAAAAAAAGGATAAGGCACTGATATCCTCTGCTTTAGTGAAGAAACCGACGGTACCCGCAGTTAAGAAACCGGTACAGGCACCCGCCAAAGAGAAAAAGCCCGTAGTAATCGACCGCGAAGCACCATCGCTTGATATTTTCTCTCCGTCAGACTTCAGTATATATCAATCCTCTATAGAGGTGCGCGGAAAAGTGGGGAGTCCGGAAAATGAGAAAAATCCGATGGATTCGGTAGAGGACGTAGAATCCCTCTCATGGGAAATACAGGATACACCTCTCGGCGGAAATATTTCATTTGATAAAAACGGCGTTTTTAATTTTCCTATCCTCACTGCAGGATACTCAAAAACACTTATACTGGCCATAAAAGCGGTGGATAAAAGCGGCAACACAGCCGTTAAAAACATCTACTTACTCGACGATGCAAAAGGCCCATCTCTTTCTGTTACTTCTCCGCAGGATAACAGCTACTATCCAGTTAAAATTACAGTAACAGGAAAAGTCGGGAATCCTCTTGATCCTCTCGATTCGCCGGATGAAGTATTAACCTTATCATGGGATATTCCTTCGACACCATTAAGCGGTTACATTTACTTCGACAGGGACGGTCTCTACAATTTCTCTTTTTCGACATCAGGTATCCCGGATAAAGTAATACTTCATATAAGAGCAGCCGACATGAACGGCCATTCTACCGATAAATATATACATCTCTCCGATGACGGCAAAGGACCATGGGTTAAGATCATCTCCCCGAATGAACTGGATTACTACAGCAATAACATAACAGTAGAGGGAATAATAAGCGATTCAGAGAATAGCCCGGGAACTGCTATAGATGTTAAGTCTTTCTCCTATTCTCTCCTTAATATCCCCGCTGCTGCGGGAAATATTACAGTAGAACCGGATGGCAAATTTCATTTTACTGTTCCCGCATCCGGTCTTTCCGGCACCCAGACACTCAGACTTACAGCGGAAGACAGCCATGGGAATATCACCTTACAAACTTTAACACTGCAGGCGAAAAAATCCGCCCCTGTTGTCTCCCCGCAGAAGCCTGCGGAAGCCGGTCAGGAAACCATACCCCGAATACAACCACAGCCTGCAGAAGCCGGTCAGGAAACCGCACCCGTTCCCCTGCACCGGCAGGCCGGTCAAAACCTTAAGCCGCGGGAGCCGTCCACCGCAGGACATCAACCGGAGAGAGCAAAGCAGCAGACGGAACAGCGGAAACCGGAACAGGACTTAAGCAAACCATTTATTGCTATTGATGCACCCGAAAAAGGGTATCTATACCGTACAAAAATTAAAATAAGCGGAAGAACAGGCAACTCAGAGACACAGCCGGATTCTGTAACCAACATAAAATCTATAAATTACAGCGTATCCGGCATAGACAGACAGGGACCGGTAAAAATCAACAGAGACGGTAGCTTTAGTTTCTCCTTTTCCGCAGCAGGGCTGCACGGGACACAGGTTATAGTGATACAGGCGGCAAGCAAAGCAGATATTATTTCCGCTAAATCAGTTATCGTGCGGGAAGATACCAGGGGACCTTTACTTTCGGTAACTTCTCCGGCCGATAACAGCTTTTACTCTTTTTCACTCATAATAAGGGGCAGAATTGCAAATTCCAGAGACGATCCTGACAGAACAGACGAAGTTAAATCAATATTCTACAAAATTAAAGGCAGTCCCCAGTTAAACGGAGAAATCGGATTCGATGCAGAGGGCATTTTTAATCTTGATATCCCCGTACCGGAGCTTTCCGGAAACCAGAAGCTCATTATTACAGCTGAGGATTTTAATGATCATACCTCCGAAAGTGAAATAAATCTTTTCGACGGAACCATGGAACCGGAAATTACAATAACCCGGCCGAAGGACAACAGTAAATACGGAGCACGGCTTCTTATAGAGGGCCGTATAACCGACCCGTATAGAAACAATGCATATATAAAGAAGAAAACAACCCTGTCTCTCGATATTTTCTCTGCAGGTTTTTCAGGCAAACTTTCTACCCCCTTGCGGAAAGAGATCACCCCCGATTCCGGAGGGATGTTCCGCATAATAGTTCCGGCAAAGGATTTTTCCGGCTCCCAGGTTATCTCCCTGACAGCAAAAACATGGAACGGTAAAGAGGCGAATAAATCTATCAAAATAGAGGCAGGAAACAGCGACATACCATCCTTCTCCGTTACGGCAGGGGATGGAAAAGCAGAGATAACATGGAATCCTGTACCGCTGGCATCAAACTATACCATATACTATACCGATGACGGTTCCAAACCATCGGAAGTTAACGG
>JAADHF010000137.1:0-14607 GCA_013151965.1 Spirochaetota bacterium | reverse complement strand
TGACAGCAGACAGCCTGACAAACGGTGTACTATATAAATTCATACTTAAGGCCGGCTCATCGACAGGGCCTTTAACTGCGGAGGATCTCTGGTCCGGTATAAAAGAATGTATCCCTCTGTCTCCATACACCCTGCTTCCCTCTGTAACAGGGGAATACGAACAGATCAGAATTTCATGGAACAGGATACCCGGAAGCAGTAAGTACAATATCTGGCGTTCCACAGAACAAAGCTCAAACTTCACAGAAATCAAGCAGAACACAGAGAATACCGTTTATGTGGATAAATCTGTGAAGTACGGCAAAACATACTACTACAGAATACAGCCCGCCTTACATGGCAGTACTAAAAGCGCGGCAATATCCGGAAAAACAATTCCTTTCCCGGCAAAAAAACTGGAACCGGAAGCGACTGTAAGCATAAGCGACGGCCGCGGCATAGCGATCGACGGTAATTATGCTTATGTAGCAGACGGCAGGGGAGGTCTTAAAATAATAGACATATCCGACCCGGAGAATATTGTAACAGTGGGCTCTCTAAATACCCTTGATGCACTCGATATAGCTGTAAAAAATTCCTATGTTTATCTTGCAGACAGCTCAAGGGGAATTAAGATAATAGATGTTACAGAGCCAACCTCTCCGGAACTACTCGGTTCGCGCAAAACAACAGATGCACGAAAAATAGCTCTAAAGGGTAATTATGCCTTTATTGCAGACGGTAAAAAGGGTTTAAAGGTTATAGATATAACCGAACCGGTAAACCCTGTCCGCTCAGGGTCGTTTAATACCCCCGATGCTCTAGGTATAGCACTCTATAAGAATTATGTATTGCTCGCAGATGGGGAGAAAGGCCTTGTTATACTCGATGTCTCCGCGCCGGTAGAACCGGTTATGGTAAGTACCTTTCCTGCAAAAAATGCTTTCTTTATTACCGTTCATAATAATTATGCCATTATTGCAGAGAAAAACAGGGGTGTCATAATTGTCGATATCTCTAAACCTGAAAAACCTTCATTAATCGGATCGTACGATACGGATGATACTGCCGGAATAACGGTAAGTGGAAATTATGCCTACATCGCGGACGGCAGAGGCGGGTTAAAAGTTCTGGATATTTCCGATCCCGCTCATCCTGCCCAGTTCGGTGCAATTGAAAGCTCCGATGCAAGAGCTGTAACTGTTGCCGGTGATTATGCATACCTTCTTAATTCGACAGATCTAAAGCTCGTGCATATCCTGATTCAGGGTAATTCCTTCGAAATTGCGGCACTTAAAACAAACGGAAGGTCATACGGCATCAGCCTGTCCGATGACTTTGCATATATTGCAGATCATCAGGGAGGAATTAAAATTGTAGATATTTCTCAGCCTGAAAAGGTAAATAACGATTCGATTATATATTCTTTTAAAACAAAGTTTGCAGAAAGCATAACCATATCCGGCGGCACCGCCTTTATCGCAGACGGTCCGGGAGGAGTTAAGATCATCGATATTTCGCCGGTTCGAAATAATGCCGGAGGAACTGCTCCTGTATTGCTCTCCGATTTCTTTATAGGCGGCCATACATACAGGGTAGCTCTGGAAGGCGGGTATGCATTTACGGCATCGGAAAAAGCCGGAATAAATGTAATAGACGTTACTGATACCTCTAACCCTCTGCCGGTTTCTGTTTTCCGATTGCAGGACGCAAGAGATATTGCAGTGGTTAACGGTATTATCTATGCAGCCGGAGGAGCCGGAGGAGTAAAGATTATAGACGCCTCCGACCCCGAAAAATTAAAACTTATTTCTTCCATAAATATACCCGGTGCGGTAAGTATTGCCGTATCCGGCAATTATGTCTTTGCAGCCGGATCCGAAGGTCTCTATATGGTCGATATTTCGGACCCGAAAAATCCGGTCAGGACTGATATCTACAGAACAAACTATGCGGAGAACGTAATTGTACAGGGAAACTACCTGTATCTATCCGAGGATTTTAAAGGCTTAAAGGTCTTCGATTTCTCTTCACAAAAGGGGCGGCTTACCCTGGTAAGCAGGTGCAAAACTGTTTTCGCAATAAGTTCAGCGGTAAAAGGAAATTATGCATACGTAGCGGATTCTTCCGGCATGCGCGTTGTTCAGATACTTATTCCGAAGTGGCTTATCGGTAAATAATCATATAAATATTTCTAATCCTGCCGCAGGGCACGATTAAGCTATTGTAATTTCCTTACTTAAATATACATCCTGAACTGCATTTAGTAATGCCGTGCCTTCGGTCATAGGCTTCTGGAAAGCCTTCCGTCCGGAGATTAACCCCATGCCGCCTGCCCTTTTATTAATAACCGCTGTTCTTACCGCATCGGCCAGATCATTTGCCCCGGAGGATGCCCCGCCGGAATTAATAAGCCCGATACGCCCCATATAGCAGTTTATTACCTGGTACCGCGTAAGATCGATAGGATGATCCGTTGTTAATTCCGTATAGACCTTCTTACTTGTTTTCCCGAATTTAACAGCCGTATAACCGCCGTTGTTGGTGGGCTGTTTCTGTTTGATAATATCGGCTTCCATAGTAACACCGAGGTAATTTGCCTGCCCCGTCAGGTCGGCAGATGTATGAAAATCCTTTCCCCCAGTTTTAAATGCCGGATTCCGCAGATATGCCCATAGTATGGTTGCCAATCCAAGTTCATGCGCGTATTTAAAAGCATCGGATATTTCCTGAATCTGTCTGTTACTCTCTGCCGAACCGAAAAAAACTGTAGCTCCTATAGCTACGGCTCCCATATTAAAAGCCTGGTCGACACCTGCAAATAATATTTGATCATACTTATTGGGGTAGGTAAGAAGCTCATTGTGATTGATTTTTAAAATAAACGGTATTTTATGTGCATATTTTCTGGCCACAATACCCAGAACACCGAGAGTCGAGGCAACAGCATTACAGCCGCCTTCGATTGCAAGTTTAACAATATTTTCGGGATCAAAGTAGATCGGATTAGGAGCGAATGAAGCACCGGCACTATGTTCTACACCCTGGTCCACAGGCAGTATGGAAAGATAACCCGTTCCTCCAAGTCTGCCGTGAGTAAACATTGTTCCCAGGTTTCTAAGGACAGCAGCAGACCTGTCCGAAGGAACTAATGTTCGATCGATAAAATCCGGGCCCGGCAGATGCAGCTGATCCTTAGGAAATATACACTTATGGTTAAGCAGACTTTCCGCTTCCGAACCTAGAAGTTTTCTTATTTTTTCCTGCATTACAACTCTCCTCTTTATCTATTTTCTAATTTTATCCTGTCAGTTCAGCGTGATTTCCCTGGTACACAACAACGAAGATAGTATAAAGCCGGGACAGCGTCAATAAAATAAAGCTATCGTAATCTTATTCCTACTTTTCGTCTAAAAAGTTTTCCCCGTTCCCTGCTTATCACTATTCTTTCGTTATTATCAAACTCAACTGCAAATCTGCTCTGTCCCCATGGCAGTACCCTCCGTATTTTCGAAAGGTTTATTATAGTTGTCCTGTTAGCCCGAAAGAAAGCCGCAGGATCTACGGTCTTCTCCAGCTGATTAAGAGTTCCCTGGATCCGGTGCTTTCTGTTTTCGGCATAGAAATACACAAAACCATCTTCCAGCTTAAAGAAGAATATTTCTTCGATATTGATGACACTATATACATTTTTTACCTTAAAACTGATTCTTGTAAGGTAATCCTCCCTCCCGGTATACCAATCGATTAATCTCCGGAAATTTACATTTTCCTGCGTGCTGGTCTTAATTTGAGATAGAACTCTATCCATAGATATCCCGAACCGTTGTTTACTAAAAGGTTTTAAGAGATAATCTACCGCATTAACTTCAAAAGCCTGGATTGCATACTCGTCATACGCCGTAACAAATATAAATACAGGAGATTTCTTAATTTCATTTATAACCTGAAAACCGTTTAAACCCGGTATCTGAATATCAAGAAAAACCAGGTCCGGATTAAGAGAATCTATAAGATGCACGGCCTTTATGCCATTATCCGTTTCGGCCGTAATATTAACGGAAGGATAGTCTTTTATAAATTTTTTAAGCCTTTCACGGGCAGGCTGTTCATCGTCGACAATAATACCGTTAATACTCATGTTCCTTCCACCGGCAAGGAGAATTCCGCTATTATGCCCTTCGGAGTGTTTTTCCTGAAGATTAATTCTCTCTTATATAGTGTTTTTATTCTTTGATTCACATTACTGATACCGGTTCCTATTGCTGCATTAAGACCGGCCAAATCCTTTATTCCGGTGCCCCTGTCGCTTATCCGAAAAACAATATCGTTCTTTTTCATATTTATTGATATGTTTAAATCGATTCTTCCGTCTTCATCACCGCCGTATTTTACCGCATTTTCTATAAGAGGCTGCATCAGCATGGGGGGGACCTTCTGCTTCATTATACCATCTCCCAGTGTATAACTCACGGATAACCGGCTCCCGTACCGCAGATGTTCGATCTCCAGGAGTTGTTTAATATAACTGATCTCTTCCGATATCTGAACAAAGTCCCTCTTTGTTGCCACTAAAGTGTACCGGAACAGGTCGGATAATTTCTCCACCGTTTCGACGGCATTTTCCGGGTCTGTTTCCACAAGGTGCGCAATTGTATTAAGAGTATTAAAGAGAAAGTGCGGATTAATCTGAGCCCTTAATAATTTCAGTTCGGAAAGTGTTGCCTGGGCTTTAAGCTTTTCCTTTTCCCTTTTAGCCCTGACCTTATAGGATTCGTTTGCAATAAAGAGCATTACCTGTCTGCACTGCCCGGGTTCTTCCGGCATGGTTTCCGCATTTATTCGGACAGGTATTCTGGTACCCTTTGCATTTATTACTTCCGAAAACATATTACTGATTCTTTTTCCGGCAAGGCATTTAAATACTATATCCTCTGCATCGGGTATATACCTGACAAGCGAATGATTATCCTTTAATTGGCCGATAGACTTTAGTTTTAACAGTTTCACAAAGTTTGTATTGGTTTCTACATGTTTAAGATTCTTATCCAGTACCAATACTGCCTCTTCGATAGATTCGAATACATTTCTTAACGTTGTTATTTTTTCATTAATAACCCTCGACATCGTATTAAAGTTTTTCGCAAGTATGTCCTTATCCGTTTTTTCGTGTATGGTAGAACCGTATTTTCCCTCCTGTATCCACCTGCTTACCGTAACAAATTCGTGAAGATAATCGGCAACCTCTTTCAGGGCAAGCCCCACAACTTCTTTATCGGTGAGCGGTTCTATGGGCCTGTTAATATCGCCGTCCGCCAGCTGCCGCGTAAGATTCGAAAGATGTGTATAATGTGCAATAAGTGTGTTGATCTCTTCATCGAGCAATAATAGTTCATCTTTGCGGGTAAGCTCAATTTTTTTAATACTGCTCCCCATAAAATGGGCCAGTCTGTATATCGAATCGATAACCGGTTTTGAGATCCTTCTCGAAATAATAAAAGAATAGAGAAGAACAACGACAATAAACAAAGTAAAGAAGGCTATGGAAACAATATTCTGCAGTCTGTTTATTCTGGTATAAACAGCATTGGTATCATGTATAAGTATGTCGAACTGTCTGTTAAGGGTTGTACTATAGATCGGAAAAAACTCTATTGCATCTATAATACGCTTTACAGCGTATGTACTGCTCGGATTTACCCCTGTTGTTTTGTAGAACTGCTCCATCCAGTAATGATTCAGATTCTGCAAGCCGGGTATTTTCTGTATCTTTCGAATTTCATTTTTAAATTGAGGATCTTCCAGGTTCTCTTTTAACCGGACAAGGCTTTCCTGTGCCATTAACCAGACCCTGTAAAGTCCCGTTAAATGGTTTTTTATCGTGTTATTGTAAACGGCGCCATTCTGAGCGTATTTATAAAACTTTATTATCTCTTTAGATAATTTTGTATTTTTTACCGAAAATGCCCGGTAGGACTTTCCGTCATCCCAATTTGTGAGAATATTATCCATGGAAACAAGCATTTCATTCCAGGTGTTTTTTAGTTTGTACATAGCTAAAAGATTGGAATCCGCCCTGATCAGTACATTCCTTATATAAAAGGTAAAGGCAAGAAAACTTAAAAATATCAGGATAAGAGATAAATATGTACTGAGTAATTTAACCCGTATGCGCATATAATTGTTTCCCGCACCGTACAGCCGGAATTAATAAAAACTGCCGTTTATCCTTTAACCGCACCGCTTGTTAAGCCCTTAATCATGTGTTTTTGAATAAATAAAGTCAAGATAAGAGGCGGAAGAGTTATGGTCGTTGCAGCAGCGGCAAGCCCGCCCCAGTTTATCTCTTCGTATGAGATAAACTTGAATACGGCGACGGGCACCGTCATGGTCCTGTTGCCGGAAAGGATCAATGAAAAAAGGAACTGGTTCCATGAAAAGATAAAACCCAGCACCGATGAAGTAAATATTCCGTTTCGTACAACCGGTATAAGAATCCTGATAAACACCTGAAAGTACGAACAGCCGTCTATCCGCGCAGCTTCTTCTAACGAGAGAGGAACGTTTTCGAAAAAATTTACCATAATCCATATGATAAACGGAAGTGTTATAATGAGATGCGTTGTAATCAATGCTATATAGGTATCCACCAGCCTTAATTTTCTGAATATTATAAACCACGGTATCAAATAGGAAATAAACGGAATCATTCTTGCGATAAGGAGCGTAAGGCCTATCTTATGCATTTTAAAACGTGCAATTGCATATGCAGCGGGAAGCCCGAAAAGAAGAGAAATCGCAACGGCGAAGACTGCAACGATAAAACTGTTAAACAGGTATTTAAGGAAATCATTCTGCGCAAAAACAGATTTAAAGTTCTGCAAAGTCGGTGAAAAAATAATTTTCGGAGGTATTGCCAGATTTTCCATCTGAGTCTTCAGCCCGGTAAGAAACATCCATAAAAAGACAATCAGCGGAAGAATAGTGATAGCCGCAATACCGATATAGAAGAGACTTGTTTTTATATATGATTTACCCATTCTCTTTCTCCATAACCTACGTGACATCTCTGTTTCGGATAACGGCAAGGAAAACATTTACCGCCATGACAATGGTAAACAGTACAATCGCAAGGGCGGATGCCATGCCCATTCTAAAATAAGAAAATCCCATATTAAAAATGTAGAGATTTAAATTTTCAGATGCTATATTGGGTCCTCCCTGTGTCATTACATATATGAGATCGAATGTTTTTATTGCATCTATGGACCGGATCATGGCAGCAACGATAATAGCAGGTTTTACCATAGGAAGTGTAATATAGAGAATTACCTGCAGGGAATTGGCGCCGTCAACTTTCGCGGATTCGAACGGATCGGTCGGGAGTGATTCCAGATTCGAAAGAACGATAAGCAGAATAAGCGGTGTCCATTGCCACGCATCCGTAATGACAAGTGCAGGAATAACCCATCTGGGATCTGCAAGCCAGAGCAGAGGCGGAAGACCAATAGCTTTTAACAGAACATTAATGATGCCGAGATCATAATTATACATCATCCCCCATATAAGCGAAACCGCTACCGGTGTTGCCGCAATCGGAAAAAGGAAAATAGTCTTAATTATATCTTTTCCTTTAAATTGCCGGTTAAAAAACAGAGCGAGCAGCACGCCGATTAAAACCTCGCTGCCGAGTGCTCCGACCGTAAAGACAATCGTTACTCTTATGGAATTCCAGAACCGTTTATCCGAAAGAAGAGCAATGTAATTCTTTAAGCCGTTCCAATGCGGTCCCGAGCCGCTTGCAACAAACCAGATGTGTAAGCTCATATAGAGATTATATATAATCGGAAATGCCACTATTATTGTCATTAAGAGAAGAGCGGGAAGTATAAAGGTATACCGCACTCGATTTTTCATAGGCTTTAATTCCTTACATAACCTGCATCATGCATTCGATAAGATAAGCGCTGCAGATATATCATCCGCAGCGCCGTTAAGTATTTTACGAATAATTATTCCTGCTCTATTTGGAATTGGCAAGGATTTTATCAATCGTTTTCGCAGCTTCCCTGGATGCAGCTTTAACATCCTGACCGAGAATAGATGCAACTATTGCAGATCCCATTGCATCACGGCATTCGCCGACCGGAATAACCGGAGGATTCCAGAGAGGAGATGCTACCTTATAACTTGCAATAGAGGCATTTGTCCATTCCGGAGAAGTATCTTTACTCTTAAATTCCGGGCTCGACCATGCAGATGCCCGTGCAGAAGGAATACCTGCAAGCTGACCCTGCAGAGCTATTGCTTTACTTGTTGCCCACTGGATAAAGAGCCATCCCGCTTCTTTGTGTTTTGAACCCGAGTAGATCGTTAAACCCCAGTTAGAAACGTGCGGTATGGACCCTGCCGGACCCTTTGGAATAATCGCATAACCGACTTTACCGCTGACAGCGGATTTTTCCGGGTTTTCATAATTTGGTTTAAACACACTTGCATCGTAAACCATTGCAGCTTTCCCCTGCATAAAGATAGAGATACTCTCGTACCATGAGTTGCTCGGAGCACTTTTAGGACCATAGAGTCTTAAAAGTTTGCCATAAAATTCTGTGGCGGCTATAGCCTCCGGAGAATCAACCGCAGCTTTTCCATTGCTGTCCAGCCACTCTCCGCCGAAGGAATGGAGAAAATCCACCCATTGGGAAGTCGCCGATGCTTTTTTGCCCCGCAGAGTAATCCCATATGTATTTCCATTGGAAGATTCATAGATTTTTTTTGCCGCAGATTCAAGTTCGGCCATTGTTTTCGGTACTGTTACACCTGTCCTGGCGAATATATCCTTATTATAAGCAAGGAGTGATGTTTCCAGCAGCAGTGGAACAGTATAATTTTTTCCGCCGCGAACACCTGCGTTAAGAGCAGCCGGATAAATATCATTAAGATCATAATCGGGCCACAGGTACTGTTTTGATTTCATAAGACCGTTAAGCGGCGCCAGCCAGCCCGACTGAACATACTGTGCAAGAGCATTACCGGGCATCAGCATAAAAACATCGACATCGGACGTTCCCGAGACCATCTCCACTGTCCGCTTTGTTCTGAACTGATCCTCCGGATAAATTGAAAGTTCAACTTTCATGCCTGTAAGTGCTTCGAACTCGGCAATCTTTGGTTTGATAATATCGACCCACGGATGCTTGTTAACCATAATTTTGATTTTTGTGCCCTCAAAGGCTTTCCAGTCGAAACCCGCAGATACTGCTTTTTTGGTTCCTGCAGACTCCTGTTTTCCGCCTGCAAAGAGAGGCGATGTAAGGACAGCAGCCAGAAGCACGAGTAGAAAAACGGCTTTTCTCATCATAAAACTCCTTTAATTTAATTGTATTTTGTTATTATTCTTAAGCATTCGCCGGATATTACAAGAAATATCCGGTAAGCGGTACCATAGAAGATTAAACCGTTTATACGGTCCTTAAGCGGAATACCCGCATAATATATTCATCCCGGTTGTGATTGTAGTAACAGTGTCAGCTGAGAGCCGTTGATGTACGTTTTAACAGTGCACTCTTTAAATATTTCTTATTCGCTTTCGAAGATTGGCCATTTATCAGATCTATGAGTATCCGACCGCTCAGTTCGCTACCTTTTTATGCCGTATCTGTACAATACAGCAATTACAGCAAGCCAGACAGGAATCCCTTTGCAGCGCCCTCTTTTTTTAGAATTTCCTGAGGATAGCCGGATTAACATGGAAGACCTTAATTATCTTTTCGGTGATTCTATCCTGGTGCCAACAATTGTATCCGGGGAAACGGGGAGTATTGACGTATATTTACCGGAAACCGCACAATGGTACGACCCGCAGGAAGCATTATACCCATGAAAAAAGGAAATATGAGCTTGCCTTAAACGGAAACCGCAGCATAAAAACATCGTTCCGGGAAAGAAGCCTCATAATACAGTACCGCGGAGTTCCGGATACTTTTTCTGTTATTTTCGAAGGTACATACAAATAACGCCTTACATACCATAAGGATGAATACGCTCTTTAAGTCTGCTGAGAAATCTTCGATGATGTTTTGCAGATAATTTTAAATGATGATATACCTGCTGTTTTGCCCAATCCTCAATAAATATCCAGACTATACAATATGCCCAGATATAACCTATATACGACCATGGAATAGGCGTAACAAGGATACCGAAACCCACAATCATTGCAGCCACTATCTGGGTGCCAAGAATAGCAAAAAGCAGAACCTTTGCAGGATACGGTCTGGACAGAAATGAATGTTTCGAACGAGCAACGAGAAGTGTAAGATGACCGGCAACCGCTAACTTTAAATAAATAACAGACTGTATCTGTAAATTATCAAGCTTAAAAAACAACTTTACGATGACAAGAAGGCCGAATGTTTCAACAACACCAAGCAGACCCAGTACAGTTGCAACCGTTAATACCCGCCGCATATCCCATCGTACCGGATTGGGATCCAGCCAGGTATTGTCATAAGCGATAGTCATGATGGGCAAATCATTGAGCAGTGCCAATAAAATAATCATCACCGCGGTTATCGGGTAAAAGTTAAACACGACCATGGCGAGTGTCACAAAAAACATAATCCTGATAGTTTCCGTAATACGGTAAATAGCATAACTGCTCATACGTTCAAATATCTTACGGGCCTCTTCGACTGCTCTTATAATAACCGAAAGCCCCGGAGCAGTTAATACCAGCGCTGCGGCAGCTCTCGCCGCATCCGTGGCTCCGCTGACTGCAATTCCGGTATTTGCCTGTTTCAGGGCAGGAGCATCATTAACCCCGTCTCCGGTCATCCCCACGATATGTCCGAGCCTCTGCAGTGCTTTTACAATTTTAAACTTGTGCTGCGGAAAAACCTGCGCAAAACCATCGGCGGATTCGACCCTGACCGCCATATCATCCGAAATAGCGGTTTTTTCAGATACTCCGCCGAAAAACTCATCTGCCATATGGATCTGCGTTCCGAGTCCCAATCGTGAGCTAATCTGCTCGGCAATAGCTATATTATCACCTGTAACCATCTTTACCTTAATGCCATGTTCTTTTGCCCGTTTTATCATTTCAGCCGAATCTTCCCGCGGCGGATCAAAAAGCGGAAGAAGTCCCAAAAACTGCCAGGTACCTTTGCTGTCCGTTTTAGCCACACCCAATGTACGGTACCCCTGCTTTGCCAGTTCATCTACCTTACCATTTATCTGGCTTACCAGATCCCCCTGCAGATTACAAATCTTAATAATCACCTGAGGAGCACCCTTGGTAACTCTAAAAGAAGAGTCTTTGCCCTGCTCTTTAATCTCCGCTTCCGTCCGCTTTCGAATCGGATCAAACGGAACAAACTTTAACTGCGTATAATTATTAAGAATCTCAGAATCCTTAAGCCCGGCTATTACAGCCAGATCAATAGCATCCTGATTTTCTGCCTTAGAGGCCAGTGCACCTGCGGCTATCAATTCCTGCGAATCTTTTATCTGAAAGAGAACAGGCTCTCCCAGCGTCAGTTTATTCTGAGTTAAGGTACCGGTTTTATCCGAACAAAGAATATCCATTCCCGCCATCTCTTCGATGGATTCCAGCCGGGTAACGATAGCCTTCATCCTGGCAAGAACCATTGCCCCGATAGCCATGGTTACCGAAAGAACAGCAGGCATAGCCACAGGGATTGCCGCAATTATTAAGATTAAGGCAAACTGTATCAACCTTAGAAAGTCGGCACCCCGAAGAAGCATGGCAAAAACAAGTACAACGGCAAGCCCTACGCTGATATATATCAGGTAATCACCAATTGTAAGTACTGCTTTCTGGAAATGAGAAATGGATTTTGCCGTGGAAACCAGTTTGGCTGTTTTTCCAAAGAAGGTGTTTACACCGGTAGCCACCACCAGCGCTACCATCTCACCCTGCTTTACAACAGAGCCGGAGTATCCTATATCGCCGGCTTTCTTATTTACCGGGAGCGATTCCCCTGTTAAGGCCGATTGATCCACACTGAGGTAATCACCCTCATAAAGTTTGATATCAGCCGGAATAATTTCCCCTAATCTAAGACGGATAACGTCCCCCGGAACCAGGACAGCCGAATCGATCTCCGCCCACTTGCCGTCCCGTTTAACATGCGCTTTTAATGCAAGCTGTTTTTTTAACGCCTCTACAGCATTAGAAGCCTGATGTTCCTGCCAGAAACCAACTACTGCATTAAATAAAAGCAGAACGATGATAATTATAAAATCCGGCCAGTGCTGTATTACAGCAGAAAGTGTCGCAGCCACCTTCGATCATCCAGGGGATTGGCCCCCAGAAGTACCGTAAAAACTTAAGTATGGCGCTTTGTTTTTTTTCCTGAAAAGTGTTCGCTCCATACTCCTCAAGTCTCTTCTGTGCCTCAGTACTGCTTAGGCCATCAGCACTGCTATTAAGAGCCTTAAATAGATCCTCCATACTCTGCTTCTGTGCATCCTCAATATCAATCACATGCGTTCCCATTAATATCCCCCGTTTATTCTATGCCAATAAAAACTCACAGCCGAATAATAAAAGCACCTCACCTGCTTCTCCGCTTAATCCCGCATCGGCCCGTTTTTATAAGGGTACTCTGTTTATTCCAGCCGGTCAACAAACCGGAAATACTAGGTTTTTATGATAAAAGTGTCAAGGGCACCAGTCCCTGATCCACGGGAAATTTATCAACTGCATCAGGGAAAAGGTGTATATAGATATAGGTTAATTGATTATCGGTTCGTTGTTGTTTACACCATCGATTGTGATTGCACCGATAAGCCAGCTGAAGTAGCTGCCGGAATCACTGACCATGGTAAAGGTGATGGCGGCATCCAGGCCTCCGTCACTTGTAATATGTCCTGTCACTGTATTACCGGTATTCGATTCCGATAAACCGGTTACCGAGAATGCTTTATTTTTCGAAGCAAGTACCGATGCTTCCCACCACACAATAGTCTTTATCTGGTCATACATGGCGGCATCCGGAGAGATATTCTTCATAATTTTATCTGCACTCCCCTGGTCCCCTGTAGAACTGTTAAGATCGCTTATGAACATATTAATTCTGTCTGTCTTGCTCACAATACCGAGCTGCGAGCAGCTGTAAAATAAAAAAAAGGACGCTGCCGTTAATGTTAAAACAAGTACTGTTTTCCTCATGTTAAAACCGCTATTTTTACTGTATTTCATCAATATTCCTCCCTGGATTAGATATCAGCCTCTACAAGCTGAGGCACTACCGATTTCTCGAACAACTTAAGAGTCCGCACAAAAACTTTTTTAAACTCTATGTATGTATTGTTATCAGGATTTGTGATGTACATGCTCTTTAGAGTCAGGTACATCCTTCCCATTATATAACGCCTTAAAGAAAGCGCGGAAAGGGCATAGTAGCGAATATTAAGCACTATGTTGCTTGTCTTTACAGAAAGAGGAGCAGTTATATCTCTAAAGTACTTTTTAGATGCTTCTGTGCCTTCTTTTTCTTTAACCGTTTTGTTCTTTTCCCGGGCTGAATCGAGCTGTGTCTTATTTTTAAGATAAACAGGGTAGAGCTCCGATATTTTTTTTATATAGAAAGCCATTCGTTTCTCTATTCTTTCCGATGCCTGTACAGGATTATTTATAAAGGATTTAAGCCGCTCTTTGTTCCATTTTCTATAATCAACTTTACCGACTAAAACTTTAAATTTTTTACCGGGAGGTTCTCCCGGATTTACCTGTACTCCTTCCTGCGGTCTTAAACTTACGGCTTTTCCTCCGGAATTAACCGTAACTTCCCCGCTCTTAACCAGTACAACAGATGAGCCGTCGAACCCTGCCAGAACACTGAATTCCGTCCCCCGGACTCCGGCAATAAGGCTCGAGGTCTGTACGGGAGGCTCCCTTCCTGTAAGAACATTGTACCGGAAGCGGGCAGAACCAAGCAGTAAAGTAAAGACATCAGTTTTTTTGGAATTTTCTTCTCTAGGAATAAGCGTAAAGACCGTATCCGGATTAATCTTTATCGTAACATCGTTCCTGTCCAGTTCCATATATCCGTCGGCTCCGGTTTTTACAGAGTCTCCGGTATTAACCTCGTCTCCGATAACCGCTTCGTAATCCCCTCCGCCCCGTTTGTGTATGTATGCATCACCTTCCGTATATACGACTTCGGAAGGAATGGAAAATGCTGCGGTGCTTATGAATAAGAAGAAGAATCCAATAACTATTTCGATTCTGGCCTTTATTATCAATAGGGCCCCTTGAAACCGCGAATATACCGGCTGAAAAGCTTTGGTTCTATAATAAGCAGTATGCTTTTCCCCGTTCCGGTTTTTAATCTGATAATTCTTGCACCTTTTTCTATGTATTTCTTAAAGAATGTTTTAACTTCCATGGAGTTATAGAATTCGAGATAACTATTTTTATTTACAGATTCACCCTGTTCCAATTCAGGCTTTGTAATTTTAAAGCCTGCATGTACTATGTTTGTCCAGAATGTTCTGATATCCCGGGGCAGCACAATAATTTCCTGATCGAGAAGAAACGGAATCCTGCTTAATTTTACTAAAGTATCGATATTGCCTTTATTAATGAGAGCGGAAAAA
>JAADHF010000051.1 GCA_013151965.1 Spirochaetota bacterium | reverse complement strand
ATTTTTCCGGAAACAGCCTTTTGATTATACCGGGCATCTGCGGTATAATATTTTACCGAACAAGAGGTTAATCATGATTCGAATATATAAGGAAAAGACAGAAGAGGTAGTACGAATACTATCAGAAGCTATGGAGGATGATCCTTTAAATGTATTCTGGTTTCCGGATGATGCGAACAGAATACAGAATTTAAAAAATATGTTCGAACCGGAAGTAAAATACTGTTTTGCGAATGGAATAGTGTATGCAGCTTCGGAAAACATGGAAGGGGTTGCACTCTGGATAACAGATAAAAGCAGCAGCCGGACAACAGGAATGCTCATGAAGTACGGGGGATTATCATTACTCTTTAAAATCCCGCTTAAAGTATTATATGAAATGAAAGCATATGATAAGTATACCCGTGCGGTACATCATAAATATACCCCCTTCCCTCACTGGCATCTGCACGACATTGCCGTAAAAAAAGAACATCAGGGGCACGGATTTGCCGGTAAACTCCTTAAACCTGTTCTTTCGGAACTTGATAGAAAAGGAATCCCCTGCTATCTTGAAACACAGAATCCGCACAATGTATCCTTATATGAGCATTACGGGTTTAAACTTATGGAGGAAGCTGATATTCCGGGGAATAGAGGTGTAAAGAACCGGGCAATGCTTAGATATCCTTAAGTAAACCCCGGGGAGCTTAAAAACAATGATTTATTCAGGTATTTCCGTATTTTCCAATAAACCGGTCGAATTACAGACAGAAGGGGCTAAGATTTGTTCCGTAAAAAATATTGATACTTCGGAAAAACTTCCGTATATTTCTCCCGGCTTCCTTGATATGCAGGTAAACGGTTACAACGGAAGTGATTACAGCCTGGAAGATTTATCGTTAGACGGCATAAAGAGTATTATAGAAAGCCTTGCAGTATCCGGCACTGTCCGGCATGTACCTACAATAGTAACAAGTCCGCAGAAACTTCTCTTAAGAAATCTTAAAGTCATTAAAGATGCCGTAGAAAAGTACCCGGAAATAGCCGCCTCCATAGCAGGAATCCACATAGAAGGTCCCTACATTTCACCGGAGGACGGTCCAAGGGGTGCTCACGACCCGGAATACATCAGGAATCCCGATATTAATGAATTTTCAGAATGGCAGAAAATATCGGGCAGCAGGATAGCAATAGTAACCCTTGCTCCGGAAAAAAAAGGTGCCTTTGATTTTATCAGGGCTATAACCTCAAAAGGTATTATTGCGTCGATAGGCCATACCGGTGCGGCACCGGAACAGATACGGGAAGCTGTTCTTAATGGTGCTGAACTTTCCACTCATCTCGGAAACGGAAGCCATGCCGTTATGCCGAGGCTTAAGAATTATATATGGGAACAGCTTGCATCGGACGAATTATATGCGGGAATTATAACAGACAGCTTCCACCTCCCTGCCCCTGTTGTTAAGGTTTTTACAAGGGCAAAGGGTTTGGACAGACTGATACTTGTAAGTGATACGGCGCTTTTAGGGGGCAGGCCTCCCGGGATATATAAGTGGGGAAATATCGATGTCGAAGTACATAGGGACGGACATCTCGGACTTGCAGGCACTCCTTATTTAGCCGGCGCAGGACATCTGCTCGACTGGGATATTGCACATTTTGTTTCTTTTACCGGTGCCGCACTTGCAGATGCAATACGGCTCTGCACAATAAACCCGGCCCGGCTTCTGAAATTTCGAGGGCGGTTTTTAAAAACAAAAGTCCGTCGCGGACTTCCCTGTGCACTTCCGGAAAAATATGGAAAACTGGAAGCGGGAGCACCCGCCGATATAACAATCTTCACCTGTGATGAAACGGCAGGTAAACCGGCAGGGCATAATATCAAACTGAATATTTTAAAAACGGTGATAAACGGAAAGGAAGTTTATTCCGCCTGAACTACACTTCCTTCCAGGAGAGCATCCGACCCGGCAGGCGGCAGTCTATTTTAATTCCTCATCAAAAACTACAGCAACCTTTCCGCTTTTTCCGCTCGACATAAGGGCGTAGGCCTCTGATGCTCTATCCAGGGGAAACCTGTCGGTTATCAGCTTATCAGGATGAATTCCCCAGCGGACAAGCTTTTCCACAAGCTCTTCCATTCTCCAGATACTTGTTACCCAGCTGCCATAGATAGTTTTCTGTTCATGGATAATGTCAGGGCTCGGCCGGAAAAAACAATCTCCGCCCTCCCCTATAAAACAGATTTTTCCCCATTTCCTCGCAGCCTGAATACATGTTAATCTTGCTCTGTCATTCCCCGAACAGTCTATCGTTTTTTCACATCCCTTCCCGTTAGTAAGCTCATTAATCTGTTTAACATTATCAGGGCCGGCCTTTAATACATGATCTGCAAGATTAAGCTCTTCTGCAAGTTTTAACCGTTCATCGATAATATCAATTCCAATGGTCTTAACTGCACCCAATGCCTTGCTGAGCATAAGAGCGGCTAAACCTACAGGGCCTAATCCGGCAACAAGAACAGAATCATTGCCGGAAATACCAATTTTTTCCAATCCCTCATATACAGTGCCGAACCCGCAGGCTACCTGTGCGCCATCCGAATAAGAGAGTTCATCCGGAAGAAAAATAAGATCTTTTTCTTCTGCAAGAAGATACTCTGCCATACCTCCGTCCCTTTGCCATCCATAGGCTCTTCTATATTTTTCATTGGTACAGCTGATCATGTATCCTCTGCGGCAGTCATTGCATACTCCGCACCCGGAAATATGATAGACAATTACACGGTCGCTCTTTTTAAAGCGCCGCAGTCCCGGGCCGCATTCAACTATCTGTCCGCATGGTTCATGTCCGGCTATTACACCCTGATATCTTTCCGGTCCCTTTCCAAGGTGTTCATGATAGATCGCCCTTATATCGCTTCCGCATATTGTTGACGATTTCATCTTTATTAATACTTCTCCGTATCCCGGCACAGGGATATCAAAATGTTTTAATTCAACGGTACTATTGCCCGGAAGTATAATCCCTTTCATTTTTTTTCTCCTTCTGGTACGGCCGAAATACTTCGTTCCCCGGGAGCATCCAGCCATCTCTGTACTTCTATGATATTACCCTCGGGATCGCGGACATACTGAAAATCAATTATCCCTGCCCCGGGAATTTCCCTGACAGTGCGTTCTCCGGCAGCGGAACCCCCGTGTGCAAAAACAGCCTCTGCGGTTGCGGGAACATCAGCCACTGAAAAGGCTATATGCCCGAAACCCGGAGAATCAGGCGAAGGAAGGGCAACCTTTTCTACGCATGGTTTTTCTTCTACTCTCTCTTTTGCCGGGGTATTATATTGAAATATTTCCAAAGTCGGCCCTGAAATATGCACATCCACCGGTTTTCCCGCACTACCGTCACCATTGTCTTTACCGCCGCCATTATGATCTTTGTCATAACCCGGCAGTCTTAAATGGATCCCGTATATATGTGCTCCTTTTATCCCGGTTGCCCTATCCAGCCATTCACCGGACAGATCACGTTCCGGCAGTAACGGGATGCATCCGAATACATCTTCGTAGAAACGTGCAAGTTTCTTCCAATCCCTCGCTATAATATTTACATGAACATACACTGCCGTCATTTCCGTATTTCCTTAAATTTGTCAGAAGACCCTGGGCACCGCCTTTTTAAGTAAAAGTTTTAGTTTTTCCGCAGGCCCGGGGAATTTTGCAAGAAATATCGATGCAGCTATAATATAAGGCTTATACCCGGCCTGTCTGTATGTATCTTTTCTGAAGCATTCAAAAACATCGGCCTGCACTTCTCCGCGTTCGCAGCTTACACCTGATATATCAGCAGGCAGACAGTGCATGTAAAGCGCATCATTTGTCGTTTTCATTAATGAATCCGTGCATTCCCAATCCATGTACTTTTTATTATTATCAAGGCAGCGTTTTTCCAGAGCATCGAGGCCGCTCATATCACCTGCACGCAGAAGTTCCGTGCGTTCCTGCATAACAGAATACGGAGCCCAGCTCTTCGGATATACAATATCCGCTTCTTTAAAGGCTTCCTGCATGGAATTGGTAATCGTAAAATTTCCTCCGTTCTCTTTAGCCTGGTCCGATGCAAGTTTTTCCACTTCCGGAATCAGATGGTAATCTTCCGGGTATGCCAGGGTAACATCCATGCCGAAACGCGTCATTAATCCGATAATTCCCTGTGGTACCGACAGGGGTTTGCCGTAGGAAGGAGAATAAGCCCAGCTCATTACTATTTTTTTGCCCTTTAAATCCTCCGGCTTATTCACTTTAAAATGATTTACAAGATGCAGAAGATCAGACAGAGACTGAGTCGGATGGTCTATATCACATTGCAGATTTACAAGGGTCGGAAGCTGAGGAAGAATACCGTCTTTATAACCCTCTTCCACTGCCCCGGATACTTCTTCCATATAGGTATGTCCTGCGCCTAAGTACATATCATCCCTGATTCCAATCGCCTCGGCAAGGAAAGAAATCATATTCGCCGTTTCACGTACAGTCTCTCCGTGTGCAATCTGAGATTTTGTTTCGTCGAGGTCCTGTACGGCAAGTCCGAGCATATTTGCAGCACTTAAAAAACTGAATCTTGTCCGGGTCGATTTATCCCTGAAAATCGAAACAGCTATACCGGAATCAAAAACCCGCACCGAAATTCCCCTATCCCGGATGGCTTTTAATAAGCCGGCTGCAAGGAGGACGGCATCGATTTCATCCCTGCTCTTGTCCCATGTAAGAAGGAGGTCGGATTGATACATTCCGGATATATTCTTTTTATCGAGATAATCACATAAAAGATTTATCTGATCCGGTGTTTTAACATCAGCCATCATATCCTCCGATTTTCTGATTCTTTAAAGCGGCGTTAGTCTGTAAGCTTATAGGAAATTTCATTTGCATTCTTGATAATCTCATCCTCATCATAACCTGTAAGTCTGCCGTGTTCCACAACGATTTTTCCGTTTACTATAGTATACTCCGTCCCGTGGTTATACCCGGCAAAAATCAGAGCCGCAAGCGGATCGGACAGAGAACCGGCATACTCGAGCTTATTTACATTAAAAAGTGCAAGATCCGCCTGATACCCTTTTTCAATTTTTCCGATTTTATTAAAACCAAGTATTCCGGCTCCATTTTCTGTTGCAAGCTTAAAAACGTCCCGGGCTGTTACTGCATCCGCGCCGTACCTGACCCTCTGCAGAAGCAGGGCATTCCGTATTTCGCCCAGCATGTCCGATGTATCGTTCGACGCAGAACCGTCGACACCAAGACCCACTTTAATTTCCATTTCCAGCATTTCTTTAACCCGGGCAATTCCGGAACCGAGCCTCATATTCGAGGAAGGACAATGTGCCACAGAGGTTCCGGTATCTGCAAGCCGGCGAAGTTCATCATCATTAAAATGTATACCATGGGCAAAAAAGACATCGTTGCCGATAAAATCGTACTTCTCCATAAAATCCAGAGGTCTCATGCCGAGTGTTCCGATACAATAGTCATCTTCGTCCGCTGTTTCGGCAAGGTGGGTGTGCAGTTTAACTCCGAAAACCCTGGCAAGTTCGGCTGTTTCCTTAATAAGTCCCGGACTAACCGAGAAGGGACTGCACGGAGCAAGGATTACCCTGCTCATGGAATGTTCGGTTGCATCATGATATTTTTCTATAACACGCCTGCTGTCTTTTAGTATTACTTTTTCATCCTGTACAACAGTATCCGGGGGCAGTCCGCCATCCTTTTTGCTTTTCGACATCGAGCCTCTTGTCGGTGCAAAGCGTATTCCAAGGTCGGAGGCGGCTTCGAACTGGATTCCCATAAGGTCTCCGGCAAAACCCTTCGGATACAGGTAATGGTGATCGGTTGTGCAGGTACATCCGGTTTTTAGAAGTTCACCGGCAGCAAGCAGGGTAGAGTAATATACCGCTTCCGCATCTATCTTTTTCCAGATTTCATAAAGATAAACAAGCCAATCGAACAGTTTGGCATTTTGTACCTTAGGCAGATTTCGTGTTAAAGTCTGATAAAAATGATGATGAGTATTAACAAAACCCGGAACAACAACATAATCGTCACAATTTATAACCTTAAGCGTATCTTCCGGCATTCTTTCTACGACAATTTCCCTTTCTATCTCCTCTATCCTGTCTCCTCTTATAAGAATATCACAGTTCTTTATCCCTCCCTCTTTATGGGACTTATATACATAGAGACAATTTTTTAGAAGAATCAATTTCATAGCCGTATCCTGTGTTCTAAAAATTCCTTAAGAATCTTTAAAGCTGTCTGTTCACGATAAACCGCCGAAGCTCTTTGATCATTTATCGGATGCAGCAACTTCTTATATGATAGAAGTATTTCATCAGTGATTCCGGAAACTTCCGCACTGCTCCTGCCTATGATCTCTTTTTCTATCTCTCTCGACCTTACCACAACAGGTGCAACAGCACCCAGAGCAATCCTGATATCAGATATAATTTTACCGTTCCACTTTACAAGACCGGTAAAACTAAGCCGGGAAAGAGAATTAGCCATTCTCGTGCCCACTTTTCTGTAATAAATCTTATCATAATGCCTTAGAGGAAAATAAATCTCCTTTAAAAGCTCATCTCCCCGCAGGCTGTTTTTCCCCGGACCTGTAATAAAATCAGAAAGCAGCACTTCACGGAGACCGTTTTTACCGGCAAGTAAAAGGGAAGCATCCAGACAGTAAAGTGCGGGAAGCATATCTCCGGCAGGTGAGGCATTGCAGATATTGCCGCCTATTGTGGCCATATTTCTTATGCCCGGCGCCGCTATCTGTGATGCAGCTTCTTTAAGACTCCCCGGTATATCAGGGTTTTTTAGAATTTCTGATAGATTTACACCAGCTCCGATCCGTAAAACCTCGATTCCTTTCTCTGTGTATTTGAGTTCGTTAAGGTGTCCTATAAACTCTACAGGCCTGGTAAAAAACGGTAAAACTCCCGCCGGCTTTCTATATTTCACCATCAAATCCGTGCCGCCGGCAAGCGGAATGGTATTATACTCTGCCCTTATCTCGACGGCTTCCCGAAAGGTCCCGGGCCTGTACATTTTTACCGCCCTGCCCGCTTCTACCATAGGCCTTTACCCTTTTCCGAAGCACGCTTTATTCCCTTTACTATCGGATCGTACCCTGTACATCTGCATAGATTTCCGGATATCCCCTCCCTGATTTCTGCCTCTGTGGGAGCAGGATTTTTACTCAGCAGTGCTTCTGCAGCCATTACAAATCCAGGTGTACAAAATCCGCATTGTACTGCGGATTCTTCCGCAAAGGAATCCTCGATTACACTGTACTTTTTACTCTTCCGGTATCCCTCTATGGTTTCCACTTCCATTCCATCCACCGACCCTACCGGAATAATACAGGAATTCACAAGTCTTCCATTCAGCAGCACGGAACAGGCTCCGCATTCACCCTCACCGCAGCCTTCCTTAACACCGGTCAGCTTAAGGTCTTCTCTGAGCACGTCAAGCAGACGTGTAAGCGGATGAGCTTTTACCGTTACTCTTTTACCGTTAACGATAAATCTAATCTCTTTTGGATTATACTCTTTCATGACAGGCCTTTCTTTCCTAAATTATATTAACAATAACCGATAATAAGTTTTTTTAAGACCGGTGTAAAGACTCAAATACCGGCTTGGCAGCAGGATATATTTATCTTTCAAAGGGCTGCTGCAGCCGAACCCTTCATATTATCTACACTTGCCTCAGCAAATGAAGACAGGGATTTTCTCAATTCTTCCTTGAAAATCTGTTCCTGCAATTTTTTATTTATAGCGATAGCCACCCTAATTTTTATAGGCATTCTAATTCCCTTCGCTCCCATACCGCCTTTAACCACTCCCGGTCCTTAACAGCATTTACGAGCACACTCCTATAATCAAAATCACCACCGACCGGGACAACTCCTTCCGTAAATTCCAGCACAAAAGGCCCATCGTAACCGGACGCTGATAACCCGGATAATATCCGGCGATAATCCACATCACCCCGGGAAAGTCCTGCAAAGGAACCACGGTGTCTATTCTGCAAATGAACACTGTAAATATGTCCCGAAACTGCCTCCAGAGTTTTTATGGCCGACTCTGTTTTAAACTCATAGGGCTGATATACTACCCCGAAATCATCCGGCCGGTTCTCCAGAACCCTCTGCAGGCCTTCTATAGAGTCTATAACCGTCCCATCATGCATCTCAGCCATTACCTGAATGTTCTTTTCCTGCCCCATTTTAAATATACGGTAGAAGACTTCATCAATAAACTCCAGATACTCCTTATCACTTTCCTTAAATCCTCTGTTGCCATAAAAAACACGCAATTGTTTACTTCCCAGTTTTTTACAGAGATAGAAATATCTCTGAGCAACATTCAGAATATCCTCTCGCTTCGAACTTCCCTGGGCCGTAAGATAGCTGGCTAGGGAAGGGACTGAAATATCTATTTTTCTGAGTTCCCGGATCAGGGAGCCAAGTTCATTTGCACCCAGGTTCCAGACATGATATCCCCAAATCTCTAATTCACTAAAACCGGCCTTTTTTATATCGGGCAAAAGCTTAACCAGAGGGATGGTAACAGACTTAGGATTTGCCCAGCGTTTCGGCTCTAACATTATGGTATTCAAAAGAATCTTCATTTTCTTCTTATCTTATACTTTCTTTTTAGATTCTTACAGGTTATTTTACCATATTTTTTATTCTTCATCCTTTTAGAACAGCGGCAGCTACTCCCTGGATAATATTCTTCTGCGCAAACAGAAACAGCACAAGCACTGGAACTATCGATACGAGAGACGCTGCCATCTGAGGGCCGTAATAGGTAAAGTACTGGCCTGCAAAGTCCGCCATTCCTGATGTTAAGTATTTTTAGTTCGGGGCTTGTAAGATAAATTAACGGGCCAAAAAAACCGGGCCAATCCTGGAATATGGCCCGGTAGCGCTTCACAATTAAAGCGGTTCCATGACTCCCACAGTTCCGAGTCTGTATCCAGATCCTTTGAACCCATATGGACATACGCGCCCGTTATGTCCTTCAAGTAAAGTGCTTCGACCCCTGAGCCCTGCCGCCCCCCCCAAACAGAACCAGGGGTGAATCCGAAACCTATGGCCACTGGTTCACTTCATCCGAAGCCCCCGCTGAATGTGCCTGTCCGGCACCGCTCCGGAAGCGGTGGATACATAAGAAAATAGCATGTCTGCCTGCAAGAACAGACAGTATTTCTTTCCTTAAGAGCCCGTCTAAGAACTAATGCAAGCTGAATTCAGTTCGATTGTAATGATTATAGATGAATTCTTTTAACTCTACTCCCGGTTCCTACTCTTGACCCTTTTAAAATCAGGCATCAGTACTTTATTTTCTCGTTTGGACTTGAAACTCGAGTTAACCTGTTATATGATTTATGGGAAATTGCATATGTAATGGAGCATTACTTATGATGCATTACTGTATCTTTTTCTATAAGAATTCTTATACCGTTCATCTAATATGTCCGACCTAAAATATTTAACGTAAAAATCCAAGCTGGCCCACACCGAAATCTCTTAAAATTTTTATAAAGAGAGAGAAGTATGAATTTGTTTAAAAAATTATTGCCGTATTTAAAACCGCATATAAAACGTATAGTCCTGGGGCTTTTGGGCATGGGTTTGTTCACAATTATAAGCCTTCTTCCTCCCATGTTCATCAGGTATCTGGTAAATGATATAATCCAGCCAAGGGTATGGGAACTGCTTATACCTGTAATCATTCTGATAATATCGGTGCCTATTCTTGCTATTGTAATCCAGTTTATTAATACATTAATAATCAGTCGGGCAGGATATAAATTTATTGCAGATATACGCATGACTCTTTACAGCAAGATTTTTTCTCTTAGTATGAGCTTTCATCAGGAAAACTCTTCGGGTTTGATCGTGAACAGGCTCATGGATGATGTTAACGTACTTATGAGGTTAATAACCGGAGACACAGTAACTATGATTATTGACCTTATTGTATTTATTTTTTCTTTAACTATTGTTTTTACTTTATCGCCGTTCCTTGCCCTGATTCTTTTGGGTATATTGGTCCTCTATGTGTTTGTATACCGTTATTTCGCTAAAAAGATAAAAACATCCGCAACATCTTATAGATTTTTCTATGATAGAATTTCAGAACGGCTCGAAGAGACGGTCACAGGCGCTCGTCACGTACGAATCTACAACAAGGAAATCTGGGAAAATGATCAGTTTTTAGGCCACACATCACAAAGCCTGCGCCATGCATTGGCGATTAACATGAGCTCTGTTAATCTTAGTACTACCTGCAATATGATAGCCGGTTTTGGATCCGCTGCCATTGCGGCCGTGGGTGCATATTTCGTATTACAGGGAAAATTAAGGTACGGCGACTTATTTGCCATAAACAGCTACATCTGGATGGCATTGAACCCTGCTATAAGACTTACGAATATTGCCGGTCAAATGACCGAAACTTTTGTTTCTGTAAAACGGATTATGAATATTCTGGACGAACAACCTGATATCTCTTCAATACCTGATGCTCCCCCCTTAAGAAAGGGAAAAGGCGGAGTTGAATTCAGAAATGTGGATTTCTCTTATGACCCTGAAATCCCGCTTTACAAGGATTTATCTTTAAAAATCGATCCCGGAATGAGTGTAGCTTTAGTCGGACATACAGGATGCGGAAAAACAACCCTTACAACTCTATTAATGAGATATTGGGATATTCAGAAAGGAAAGATCCTTATTAATGGAATTAATATAAAACAGGTCGAGCTTAATAGTCTTCGTAAATGTTTCGGTGTTGTGCTGCAGGATCCTGTTATTTTTAGCGGCACATTTGCTGAAAATATTACTTACGGCTATAACCAAGCTTCAATAAAAGAAATAATCCGGGCTGCTAAAGTTGCTGAAATCTATAACACTATCATGAAGTATCCGGACGGTTTTGAAACTGTTATTGGTTCCCGAGGCATAAAACTTTCGGTTGGCGAAAAGCAACGGATCGGTATTGCACGGGCTATAATCAAAGATCCCATTATTCTGATTATGGATGAGGCTACATCTTCTTTAGACAGTGAATCTGAAAGTTTAATTCAAAAGGCATTGGATAAAATACTCAAAGACAGAACCAGCTTTGTCGTGGCTCACAGGCTTTCTACAATTACAAGCGCTGATGTGATTATAGTTATGGACGGAGGAAAAATTGTTGAAAAGGGAAAGCATAATGATTTGATGTCCGCCCCGAACGGGCCTTACCGTAAACTCTATGAAGAACTTAGAGGAAGTAAAGAGGAGAGCCCTGCATGAATGCCGGATCAACACGCATTAAAAAAATTATTGATAGAATATTGAGCGATATAGATGCCTATCAAGGAAGCATGAATAAGGATCTTGCAAGACTCATAAGGGAATATTTAAAGCCATACAAAGCACGCATCCTGCTCGCTTTGTTTGTCACAATTATCTGGTGTTTTTTTCCATACGGCACGGCTTTGCTTACCAGATATCTGGTAGATGAAGTGCTATTGGTAGATGGGAACTTTAATATTTCGAATATTGCCGGACAGCTTCCGCTGTTCTGGAATTATGTTTTCATGCTCTTTGGTCTCTGGACAATATTTGTAATATGCAACTGGGTAAAAAACTGGCTTATTCTCGGAGTCGGCCAGAAAATGATTTATACTATGCGAAAACAGCTTCATGAAAAGCTTCAGGCCCTGCATATAGGCTATTTTGAACGTAATGAGTCCGGAAAAATTGTAAGCAGAGTTTTAGATGATGTAAAAATAATCAGAAAATGGTCGACAAACCAATTCCTGAATTTTGCAGCTTATCTTTTCCGTCTTATCCTGGGCCTGGTTATAATCTTTTTTATTAACTGGAAACTCTCTGTATTAATTGTATTATCTTTGCCCGCATATGCTTGGGCATTTAAAATAATGAGACCCGTAATCCGCAAAATCAATATAGCTCTCCGCCGGCTTAATGCCGATATGTATGCTTTATCTGCAGAAAGGATATCAGGTATCAGTGTAGTAAAAGCCTTTTCCCAGGAACTTCGGGAAAGAATTTCATTTGCCCAAAAAATGAATAACTATATTCGTCTTGCAATGCAGGTAATTACACAGCAGCAAAAACTGAGTCTGTTTGCCGGATTTGTTACCAGTGTTGTTTCGGGAATTATAATTTACATGGGTGTTTTAAGTGTAAAAAACAGAGCAATGTCTTTCGGCGATGTAATGGCCTTTATACAGATTATGCCCAATCTCTTTTCTCAAGTCAGTGCTCTTACAACAATCATGACATCAATTGAGGCTGTTTTTGTTGTAATACACAGGGTTTTTAATCTTTTAGACGAGAAGGAATCTGTTGTGCCCGGACGAATTAATCTAAACGGCAAGACCGGTGAAACCCGGTTTGACAATGTATCTTTTAAATATCCCGGCCAGGAAAAATATGCCATTAAAAATATAAACCTTTGCATAAAAAAAGGGCAAAAGATTGCGCTCATGGGACCGTCCGGATCAGGGAAAACCACTATATTTCAGCTTATCTGCAGATTCTATGACCCGCAGGCAGGCAGTGTTTCTATAGCCGGTGTAAATTTAATTGATGCAGACCCTTCATCGGTGCGCCGGTATGCCTGTATGGTCCAGCAGCAGCCGGCAATTCTTTCAGGTACAATCGCTGAAAATATTGCATACGGTTATCTGGAAGCTACCCCTTCCCAGGTCATGCGTACGGCAAAGCAGGCAGAACTTCATAATTTTATCATGACGCTGCCGGTAAAGTATGAGACTGAAATCGGACGTAACGGGATATCTCTATCAGGCGGACAGAAACAACGCCTTGCACTTGCTACAGCTTTGCTTACAGAACCGGAAATCCTTCTTTTAGATGATACGACCAGCGCCCTTGATGCGGAAACAGAGGCAAAAATCAGATCAACACTCAACAGGGTATTAAAGGGACATACAAGTATAATCATCACTCAACGTATAGCGACCGCTCGTGATTGTGATAAGATCATTGTATTGGAGCAAGGAAGAATAACTCAGACGGGGACCCATAATGCACTTAAAGAACAGGAGGGGTTTTATAAAAGAATTTTTAAACAGCAGGAATCAATATAAAATAAGGAGCAAAGGTTATGAATATTTTCAGCAATAAGAAAAAAGAGAATAAAAAAAAGAGCCAAAAAAAGCAGGATCAGCCCAAAGACGAGACATTAAAAGAGGAATTTATCGAAATATCCGATATTGCAGATCCAAAATCAGTCAGTAAGGCGGATAGTGAAGTACGGGAAGCACTTAATCAGGCAACCAAGACCGACCTTCGTAATATTTTAATGATTAGCCAGGGGCGTTGTCCTATCTGTCACGGCAGAACGGATAGATTTCTTTTTACTGTTGTCTGTCCCACTTGCGGATGGTTCAAGCGTAAAACACCGGAAAAAGGGCACAGCCATGTCTATCTTACTAATGGTCAGGAAATTATCTGTGATTATATTCACCACGGCAAGGAAGAATACCTCTGTATCAGAGGCGGTGTTGTGGTTTCAGAAGTTATGAAATCGAGTGTTCGGAATATTGATTTTATCTGGGCAAAAAATGAACTTAAAGATGCCCGTGAGCAATCTCATAAAGTACAGGGAGGAACTTGCGCCTGGTGTGGAAAAATATCAGAAGGCGGAAATGAAAAGGACATTTTTGAAGATTATGCAGCCTTTGGATCCACCCAAGAGCATTACAGATTCTGTTCAGAAAAATGCCAGAGAGCCTTTAGAAAGCAGTATCCCTCGCGGATACACAGAAACTGCTACGAAACGGATTGCAATACGTGTAATCTCTGCATCAGAAGGTTTGATACACGCAACTTTAAACGCAATATTTAAAAGTAACAAATTACATTGGAGGTTTTAAAAAATGAAAAAGAATATTTACCAGGACTTAAAAGACGCTCTTCCGGATTGTAAATCAATTGATACTCATTCTCATGTTAAGATGGAAAAACCGACCGCGAACGATCTATGGGAAATCATATCATATCATTACATTATGACCGAACTATACTCTGCCGGGCTCCCTGCAGACCTGATTAAGTCAACTGATACAGCACAGGATAAGGTAAAAAAAGTTCTTCCTTATTTAAAGAGAATAAAGAATACTGTAATGACAAAAATCTTAATGGATATTCTTCGTGACCTTTATCAATTGGAGGAGCCTTTTTTAAACGAAGAAAACTGGGAAAAAACGGATGCAGTTGTTCAGCAAAAGAGCAAAGATCCCCTTTGGTACCAAAAAATTCTAAGAGACCATGCTAAAGTAGAAAAAGTTTTCCTTCCGGGGTATAAACTTGAATCCAGGAAAGATCCCTTCTTTCAAAGTGTCCTGAGGGTCGACGGCTGTTTAGAGGAAATAAAAAATATTTCTTTTTCCGAGTTGGTAATTGACTTTTCCCGGAGGTACAGTAGAAAGTTATATCCGGAGGTAAAAAATCTTATTCTTTGTCTGCCTGCGGACCAGGAATACGAACCGGTAAGAAATAAGGATGCTGCGGCACGCACCCCGGGAGAAAGAGTGAATCTTGCTCTTACCGCTCTTTGCCAACTCGCCCAGGATGAAGGCTATATATTTCAGTTAATGTTGGGAGTAAACTTTCTCGGCAATAGAAATGTTCCCTATTATAATCCTTCTCTTCTTCCGAACCTTACTTCTTACTTTAACCGCTATTCGAAAGTTACCTTTGACCTTACTGCAGCACACATCAATTACTCTCACGAGATAGTTATCTTAGCAAAACTTTATCCTAATGTAAGCAGCTTTGGTTCCTGGTGGTATACCTTTTACCCCAATTATCTAAAGAAGATTCTCAGAGAAAGGTTGGAGATATTGCCCATCTGTAAAATAAATGGTTTTTTCTCAGATGCCTATAATCTGGAATGGTGCTATGGAAAATTCAAGATGGCTAAGGAGATATCTGTTTCCTTGCTTTCCGAAATGGTGCTTGAAGGTTACTTTAAGGAAAAAGAAGCCATAGATATATACCGGAGAATATTTTATCTCAATCCGGTCGAAAGATATGGATTGTAAACTTTTAGATCAAAGCATTTAAGACAGTTCCGGGCCATTTCTCCGTCAATTTGAGTTACACGCACATAATAGTAATCTTCCCCCCGGGTGGGAAAAGAACTATCCTCAAAATTCAATACAACCACCAACAGGGAGACCTCCCCTGCCAACTTCAAAGACCGGTTCCCCAGGCAATTAAAATCTTTTTGAACATTTTTTACTTTACATTCTCTCCGAAAATTATCGATAACGGTTTAGACAGCAAATCGTTGGATAATACCGTATTATAATAAAAGAATAGAATTTATATAAGAATAAGCTGAATATTTAGTAATTAATAACAGCTTATATCTCAGGATAATCGATATATCAAGGAAACCGGAGGAATTTGCGCCGGTTAACAGGCCAAATACCACACAGCTGGATGATATTTTCTTTTATTCACCGGGACTATCTGGTATAATCTATGCTGCCGGGCTAATGAATCAACAGAATCATTGATATGTATTTAATGATGTTAAATAGGAGATAATATATGGATCATAGAAAACCACATCCTGAACTGTACAATGTTCCCTGGACAACAGATGATTACAATGGCATGCCTTACCGCAGTTTGGGGAAATCAGGACTGCGGGTGTCCAATGTGGGATTGGGCACATGGAAAATCGGATATCCTGAGACAGGCGACGACTCCAGGGTAGATGAGAAAACAGCATTGTCCATCATGGATCGGGCACTTGAATCAGGTGTAACCTTTTGGGATACAGCCAACCGCTACAATAAAGCATCGGGCAACTCAGAACGTATAATCGGCACCTGGTTTAGAAACAATCCGGATCAAAGGCGCAATATTGTACTGGCTACAAAAGTTTTTGGCGGAATGGACGGCCGGACTCCCAACCACAGCCGGCTTTCAAGGGGAAATATACTGGACTCTGTTTATGCCTGTCTGGAGCGGTTAAATGTCGATCACATTGACCTTCTCTATTTCCACTCATACGATTCTATTACTCCACCGGAGGAAAGCTTTACTGCCGTTGAAGATCTTGTCAGTAAAGATATAATACGCTATTTTGGAGTGTCAAACTTTACAGTAGAACAGATAGCTGTGTATCAGGCTGTGGAAAAGACTGCCCCGGTTCGCTGCCGGATCCTTGCCGTCCAGAATCAATTCGACATTATCAACGGCGAATCATCATCTCATCCCGGTGTACTGGAATATGCGGCTAAAACAGGAATTTCATTTATTGCCTGGAGTCCCCTTGCAAGGGGATTGCTGACAGAACGGTACCTTGACCTATCGAAGGTAGGCCGTGGTGATCGTTTATATGATGAGGGGACATTGGAAAAGGATACAGGAAAGCAGGTTCTAAAAAAACTCAAAAGGCTTTCTGTACTGGCGAATAAATGGGATTTAACACTAAATCAACTGGCCATTGCTTATATGCTTGCTCTTCCCGGTACCGGGCCGGTGATCGCATCCGTATCTACAGTACAGCAGCTTGAATCTAATGCCGCAGCAGGTAAAATTCATTTAACCGATGAGCAGAAAGCCCTTGTTAAAAAAATACTATAAGTCAGAAGATATGATTAATGCAGATAGCCTCTACTATAACGGAAAGATAATAACTGTAAACAAGAGGTCGGGCATCGAGCAGGCTTTTTCTGTAAAGGGTGATCGTTTTACCGCTGTGGGGTCCGACCGGGATATATTAAAATTATCGGGCCCGAAAACAGAGAAAATAGACCTTAAAAATAAAACCGTTATCCCCGGTTTAAATGATGGTCATTGTCATATACAGGATGCTTCAATAAGTGAGATCGATGAGGAAATCCCCAATCCACGGAATCTCGGGGAATTGATAGAATGGATTCATGCGCAAACAAAGAAAAAACCTGAAGGCAGTTGGATTGTAATCCCGAAATTCTTTTTCTCCCGCATAGATGAGCTTAGACTGCCTGCATTGGAAGAGCTGGATTTCGCGGCTCCGAATCACCCTGTGTTTCTTAACGGTTCATACGCCGGTGTGATAAATACATATGCTTTGAGAAAAAGCGGAATTGATCCAAACAAATATCAGGATTTACCCCCCGGTGTTTTAGCCGCATCTGATTTTGCATTGCTGAAAGACCTTCCAAAACCGGAATATTCGTATAAACACAGGCTTAAAGCTCTTAAAGAGATGATGCTGAGATACAACAAGGTTGGAATTACAAGCCTGACCGATACTGCATATAAACCTTCCGACTGGCAGGTTGCTGAAGACCTGCATAACCGCAACGAACTTACAGCTCGTATCCTGTACAACTATAACCCCGGAAACCCGAAAACTCACATCGATACAGCCGTCTTGCTTAAAAGCTCCCCTCTTGTCACATATGAAGGGAATAAATGGATACGCATGGGCCATTTCAAGATCCTTCTTGACGGAGGAATATTAACGGGAACAGCCCGCCTTCGAAAACCATGGGGCAAAAAAGCAATGTCTGTATTCGGAATAAAAGAGCCATCATACTGCGGCATCATAAATTATAAACAGGATGAGCTTAATGCGGTAGTAGAAACAGCTCATGAACACGGCTGGTCCTTTACCGCGCATGTAACAGGCGATGGGGGCATGGATATGCTTCTCGATGCGTATGAAGAACTGAATAAAAAACATGAAATAAGCGGCTGCCGTTTTTCTCTTATTCATGGAAATTTCTTTTACCCGGATATCCTGGAACGCTGCAAACGTCTGAATATTCTTATCGATGCACAGCCTGCGTGGTTTTACAAGGATTCAGATGCGATGAATACGATATTAGGGAAAGAACGCATCCGGTATTTCCACCCCTACAGAACAATTATTAACTCGGGCCTGATGTTCTGTGGCGGATCTGATCATATGATTAAATTCGACTCAAAAGCATCCATCAATCCGTACAATCCGTTTCTGGGTATGTATACAATGATTACACATAAAAACGAACGGGGGAACTGCTATTATCCTGAAGAAAGTGTAAGCCGTATTGAAGCTTTAAAAGCATACACAGTTAATAATGCCTTTAAAAGCCGGGAAGAGGACATAAAGGGCAGCATCGAACCGGGAAAGCTTGCAGACTTTATAATCCTGAATAAGGATATCCTATCCTGTACGCCTGAAGAGCTTAGAGATATGACTGTAGAGTCTACTGTTGTGGGCGGCAGGGTTGTTTATCAAAAATAATCCTATTCATCTCTCAAATCCCGCAGAGATTCCCTCTCTACAATCGGAGAGGATATTAAAAAATGTTTATTTTCGAGCTTTTCACCGGATATCAATTTGTAGATACTTTCACATGCAATCTTCCCGCGGCTGAAACCATCGAGAAGTACAGTAGTTAGTGAAGGATGAACATAGCGGGATATAAGAAGATCATCGACTCCTACAACGCTGACATCATCCGGTATTTTTACCCCTGCAGCAGAGAGCCTGCCCATAAAGGCAATTGCCAGATTATCTGACGAAGCAACTACAACTGTAGGCTTTTCTTTTAGCTCTAGAAAGGAATTCGCCGCAACCTTACCCGCATTAACCTCGTTCATATCCTTTACCTCCAGGATCCATTCTTTGTTCTGCTCGATGCCGGCTTCCTCCAGTGCTTTTAAATAACCCTTCCTTCTATTTTGCACATAGAGCAGATCAGGAGAACACTCAATAAATCCTATCTTCCTGTGCCCTCTTTTGATAATATATTTGGCCATAAAATTAGCATTCTGCTCATGTGCGAAGGATACTGAAGGATACTCATCATACCCTTTCCTGTAATTAAGAAGAAGTACGGGAATATCATATAATCCTTTCCGGCCATTCAGAGTTTTTTCTTCGGTTTTAATGCCCATTACAATAAGCCCGTCGACGCTTCTCTCTGAAACGAGCCTGGGAAGAGTATCGGCAAGTCCTCCGTTTATTATTAAGAGTCTCAGGCCCAGGGAGGTAGCAGTTACAGAAAGCCCTCTCAGTGTTTCCATTGATACATAATCTTTAAAATGATAATCAGGATCCAGGTTCAGTATGACACCAACAGCCCCGCTTTTTTTAGAAGACAGGCTCCTTGCTGCAAGATTGGGATAGTACTGCTTCTCTTCGACTATCTTAAGTACTCTTTTTTTTACATCTTCCTTTACAGGTGAGCTTTTAGTAAGAACCCTCGAGACCGTGCTCTTGGATACACCTGCAAGCCTGGCAATATCAGAAATAGTTACTCTTTCTGTACGACTCATCTACAGGTATCTCCTTTTAAAAACAAACTCCGGTTAATGCAATAAGTATAACAGATGAATCATCCTGCCCGATTGCATTGAGTTTTACTGCTTTAATGATCTTTTCAGGGTGCGGATTAAGCCACTCATATCCGTAAAGCGTGATATTCCTGCCATCCGGAGTCTTGCCCTGCCAGAAAGGATCTGCTCCGTAAGTCGTAAAATAACCGAGATGACGGCATTCTTTTGCTTTACCCACCTCTCCGTATCTCCGGTTTATTTCACCTATATTCCAGGAAAGCTCAATTTTTATCTTTTTCTTTGTGCCGTCATTAAAGATAATTAAATAAGAACCTATAAGTCCCTTTCCCTCCGCATATCCGGAGAATGCCGGCCTGTAACCTGTCTTCGGAACCATGCTGTGAAGAAATAACAGGCTGTTTATCTTTTTATCAATTAAAATCTCTGCTTCTACGGGGTATTTCCTATCCCTGATATTTTCATTTTCCACCATGACTAATCCATCCCCGATATAAAAAAGGGAATCCCTTAACCAGGTTTCTCCCCTATGAAGACTTATAAGGTTAAATCCTCCCCTGCTTCCGTTTTCATCGATAAGACCGGAATTAATAATACCTTTCAGCTTAAACGGGATAAATCGTTTCTCCGCTGCGAGTGACGGGTATTTCCCGCCGCTTATTCTCTGCCTGATTATTGGAATCATCTGCGAAATCTGCCGGGTATAACTCCATCTCAGGTGTTCCTCATAATGATTTGACCATAGCATATTAGCAGTATAGATGAAATCATAAATCTTACCTTTTTTCCCCAGTTCATACTCACTCGTCGATGTCCATGTAGAGACCTCACCGCCTATCATACCCTTTTTGGCAATACGGGTGTTGAACCTGGTATAATGTGATGAGTACAGGTTACCCATAATTACCTTGAATCCCTCTCCGAGCAATCTGTTCTCGATATCCTCATCCGTGCGGAAGTACCACACGAAGTCGAGCAGAATAATATCTTTCGGGATTATCGCTTTTGGAGAGCTGTACCAGCGGAACGGCTGGAGCATATCTCCCCATATCATCATCCTGAGTCCCTTTTTCTTTAAATAATCATATATTCTTTTCACGTCCCCTGCAAAAAGCTCATCATATGTTTTCCCCTTGCATTCGGGGCACCTGCCCATTGTATATACCTCATCATGTCCCATGCTTACATATTTAAGAGATCCAAAAACCTCAGCAATCTCATCGATCATATCAAAAACGATCTCGTAGGATTTAGGATTGGAAGGGCAGTAACAGTCCGGATATTCCCGGTCATTGTCTTCGGCAATATCCGGGTAAGTTATTGTCAGATACTCTACATGACTGAGTGACTGGATTTCAGGAATTAACTCCATCCCATATTCGCGGGAGTAATCCACCAAATCCTTTACTTCCTCTTTGCTCAGATAGCTGCCTTTACATAATTCACCATGCTGGAATGGGGGCGCTTTTCCATCCTTTACATCTTTATTCACTTTTTCCCATGCATCATTAATTTCAGGCCTGCGGTCGAACTTCATACCTGAAGTTACCTGAAGAAAGATTGTATTAATCTTCATGGGAACAAGCACATATTTAACAAGCCTTTTATAAAAAGGAATATCCTCTCTCGCCGGCATCCACAGGTGAACACCGCGTACTTCGGTCCTGGGAAAGTCTATAATTGTGAGAACAGGAAGCACATCCTGCTTACAGATCAGACCGAGTAATGTCTCTACACCATATATAAGTCCCAGTCTATCGGATGCGGCAAGAAATATATTCTCTTCTGTTATCTTCAGTATATAGCCTTCCTTGTTAAGACCTCCGGTAAACTCTGTATTATCCAAAAGACTGCATTCGTCCGGTTTGCCTATTAATAATGCTTTGGAGTTATCCCCGTCCTCTTCGGTAAGTTTAAGACTTGTGATTTCTTTCATTTCCTCTATAAAAAACCGGGCAGAAAAATAAGTATCCTCAGAAGCCCCTTTCCCGCATACTACTTTGCGCAGATTCTTTACGGGGAAACTCCCGGTGCCTTGATGGATTTCCTGAGGAACAGGAAAGATAAATGATCCGGGATCAGAACCCCATATTTCCAGGCCTTTAAGCAATACATCTCTTCGGAATGAACCTACATGAATAAGAATATAACCTGCCTCTTCGCCCAGATCCAGAGGAATCTCTTCCTTTAAAATAGGATCATTCGGGATACCTTCCATCATCCGGGCACTCAGCTTAAAGTCCTCCTCTCCCCTTTTCGTATAAACGGTAATCTCACTGACTGCACTCGATAAGATACTTCTTGCCTCTTCCCTGTCAACACACCTGGTAATCTCCTGCTTCAGGATTATCTTATCTATAAAGTACAAACCCTTTAGATCTATCAGGATATCCACACCTTCTTCTCCCATGGAAAGGCCTTTCCATCCAACCAGGTTTGAGGGTTTATCATCCGTCAGTTTTCCCCTTTTAAAGCTTATCCACCCTTCTTCTCCTCCGTCCTTTTTTAGATCGGGATTGAAGTTTTTCTTTAATCCCCTCCGGTAGTACCTGTAAGCTCCGTTTACAATTTTTGTAAGACAACCCGTCATTATTCTTCTCCTCTAAATGCAACTTTTACCTTTGCCTCACTGCTGCCTGGTATTTCGGGAATAACTATTATAGTACCGCTCCGGCTGCAGATTTCCCCCGGACCGCTTTCTGCACGCAGGATCTCCTTTGCACAGTCGATTGCAACTTCGTATACAGGAAGTCTGCTTTTATTTTTAATGCTTAAAATAAGCTCATCCCCGTCTGTATGGGACGTAAGGCAGAGATTCTTCCTCGCCCCGGCCCATTCAAGCTGTTCAGCCAGAGTGCTTATGCGGATAGAAGACTGTTCCACCCGGGCAGTGATATCCCGCATAAATGTTTTCCACTGCTCAATATGCTCCGGCAGTCCCTGGGGCACATGGGTGACAAACTCAACCATACACGGAATGTTTACAGAGCTCCCTAACGCTATAAGTTCATCGAGGATGAAACAGTTAAAATCTCTATTAATGGCAGGCCAGCCGCTGGCAGTGAGAATATCTGTATAAACACCGAGTTTATTGTTGTACGTAAGATAAGGATAAAGGGGACATGCATCCGGAGAAATGAAATCGGCTATCAGGGAGACCCACTCTCCGCTAAGTTCGTATCCTGCTTCAGCCACCAGGCGCATTGTGTTTTCTGTGGACTTGTGATAACTACCGGGAATGCTCCACAGCACTACCGGATGACCTAAGATTTGTTCAAGCTTCTCTTTGCTCTCCTTGAGATCCTCTTTCTGCCTGGTTTCATCCATATTCATGCCTGCGTGATCCCTTGTGTGGCATACGATCACATTACCTTCCGCTTCCCATTCCCGCAGGCGTTCCTCTCCCAGAGGTGTAGAGACCTTATCCGTAACCACTGCAATGGCCATAGGATAGGGTGATGCTTCGATTACCCGGTTTGTGTCATGGTACGGATCTCCCCATTCGCCCGAACACCCGTCATCCGTTCCCGCATCGTCCAGGCGCAGAATAAGGTTTGTGATGCCTCCCGGCATCTGCATGATCCTCGGCAGGGGAACCGGGGAAAGCCGGTTAATAATGTTAGAAAGAAAAGCCCTGTAAAAGAGCATGTCTGTAGGAATAAGACCGAATTTTCCTTCAGGAGGCAGAGTCTCATACGAAATGTAAGCCGAACTTCCCTTCCCTAATAAATTAAAGGCCAAAAAAATATCTCCCTCCGGACAGTGTGCCCAGTATTCGTAATGCCCATGAGTTCTTGCAAGAACTTTTGCAGTTATAGCCCTGGTCCGTGCCTTTCGGATAGTTCCGTATGCCTCTTTAGTGCGGATATTGTATGATGTAAAGGATGGAATGCGGGATCCATCCTGAAGGTCCTTTCCCGTAAGATCAACACCCTTCCAGAAAGGATCTTCCGGGTCTGCTGCTATGACCGTTTCGTGATGGGCTGAAACAGGGAATGTGTAGCTGCTGCGTTCGGAAACAAGGTCGAGACCGAGCACCCCGGACAGGCCTAAGCTGGGAGTACCGCTGCTTTTACGCTCCTTTCCATGTTCGTCCATTATACTGTTATCGAAATAGCTTAAAAGTCCGGTGCCGCTCCGGACAGCATCTTTAATAATCGAGATTTCATTATTGCTCATGCGGACGGTACCCGGGGGAATTATCAGCACTCCCGCTTCGGAAAGACCGCTGAAACCATCTAAAACTTCCGTATAATCATAACCCATAAACCGGGCGAATTCACAAAACCAATCTGCCGCTTTTGAGTTACAATTTCTGCCGCTTCTCCAGATGATTAACCTGTTTTTCATAACCTTTTTCCTTTACTGCTTTTATCCTGATTATTAATTAGCTTAAAATTAATTTATGCAATTCATCCGCTGCTCTTCTGGCAAACACTCCTGCCTCCATTTCGGAAAACATGGCTTCATTAACTATTACATACCCATCGAACCCGGCAGCCTTAAGCCCCCGGAAGACGGAAGCATAATCCAGTCCTGCCGGATCTCCCGGCAGAACACGCTTAAAACGCCGTCCTTCATGCTCCCATATATCATCAGCTTCTTCTTCCGGACGGGCAAGCCTGCAGTTTTGCACAGAGAGCTGCTTAATATGCTTTCGCAATTTTTTAACCGTATCTTCTCCATAATCTTCGCCGGCTTCAAAAAAGTTTGCAGGATCATACTGCAGGCCGAAGTTCTCCCGGTCAATTCGCTTTAAAGTATCCAGACATAGAGCAGCTGTTTCGAACGGCCCTCCTGTGTGTGTCTGGGTTATAAGTTCCATGCCGAGTGATTTAAGTATATCGCACTCCCGTCGAATCCAATCTATATCTTTATCCCAGCTCTTAAGCGTAGTACATCCGAGTATCCGCACTTTATCCGCAAATTCTTCCAGAGTTCTTAATCCGGAGTTGTCCTCCGGAATTTTCGGCGGAATAAAAATAGAGGAAAACCCTAATCCCTGCTCATCAGCGGTTCTTCGAATTTCTTTAAGTTCTTTTTCAGATAAATTCATAGTGATTTGAGTAGAACGAAGCTCCACGGCTTTATAACCGCACTCCCCGGCAAGCCGGATAAAATCCGGCACACTCATCCCGCAGCGGCGGTATTGAATTTCAATAAGCCTTCCCGACACACCGAGTTTTAACATAGTTCTGATACCTGATTATGCAGAGCAAGACACTCCCTTACAAGAGTATCGGGAGCTTCAGGTGAAAAACGTGTTCCCTGAACTTCGGTTTCATTTACAGAATATCCCAAATTCGACGGAAGATATCCCATCCACGGTCCGTTTGAATATCCTAAAACGAAAGTATGATGAAATTTAGAAGCTTCCTTTATATCAAGCCCGATTTCCACGTAAGGTTCCATTGATCCCAATGCCATAATAAGGCTGTCTCCTATTACCAGCGCCTGAATCTCATCCGGTATTGAATTACCGGGAATAAAAGGCATGGTGGTTCCATGCTCAGGTTTTTGCGGTTCCCACCGGGGCAGATCGATCATTCTTTTTTTTGCCTTCAGCGGAAGCCAGGACACTACATCTATATGTTCGAGAATTTTAATAATCTCATCGGCAAATACCCTTCCCAGCCTTTCCGCTTCCGGGATTGTTCTGCTTTTCCTGAAGGTTTGAGTGCCGGTATTGCCGGCGCATCCCTGCAGGAACAGGCTTACAGCATTCCCGCCAAGACGCCTTTCCACTTCTGCCATTCCTATGCCTGCGTAATCTCCGCTTAAAAGTGTGTTTTCTCCGTGAAGCACGGTCGGATGGCTGCTGTAATTCGTCACAACAGCAATGGCATTACGTTCGTAATCCTCGATACGAATTACACCGCACTCGTTATCCATTACACCATCAGGATTGGGCTGTCTGCTGCCCCATAGGCCTTTCCCTTCGGGAAGCCTTCGGCTGGAACCGACACCGTAAATCTTTTTTGAACCTATGCCTATCCGGGCATCCTTCATATTTTTCCAGGCCTGCTCAACTGCCTCTATAGATGCTTTTTCGAAAGGTCCTTCGCTTCCCGAATGAGTGTGTATGGAATTAATCAGGATATTGGATTCGGGTATTCCAATCCGTTTTCGGATTTCTCTCCTGATACGGGCAATATCCTTAAATCCTTCAGGCAGGTCATAGCAGTTCAGCTTCTCCCAGCTTAAGATCACCAGTTGATCCTCTCCATTGTCCAGGATTAAGGCCCTGACATGCAGCCTGTCATGGACTCCTGTGGACTGCCGGGCTTTAAATCCCCTCATAACTACGGAAGCCGAAGGAGTAATATCGATCCTGGCAGCGCCGGCTCTGAATTTTTTCCCCCCCGGAATGTTCCTGTCTATTATTTTTGATGCCTCTTTGGAAAGTTCGGGTATTTCTCTTGATTCCATGTACACCTCAGGAATTTCATAACGCTCCTCACCGGACAGCCATCGAACAGCGTTTAATAGCAGCTCCGGTTCACAGCCTGCAAGGGGAAGTTCTTCACCTGAATCATCGACACCCAGGGGGAATCCGAGAAACAGCACCTTCCCCTTGCCGTAATTCCCGGCAATGCCTGTGTTCAGGCGGGCTCTATTTCTTAAAAACACCACTCCTTCGGGACCGCGGTGCAGTGCTGTTCCGGAACATCTCAGTTCGAAAGGATGTATTCTACTATTAATACCGTAATCAGGAACCGGTTTTATAATACGGTCTCCTGAAGGTTCTGCTCCTTTAACCACATCCGGGAAAAGCTCATTCGATGCCCCGCAGGGAGATGTTTTGGTGTAAAGAAGCATGGCCCTGCCCCCGGATTCCACGTAATTAAGCAGCTTTTCTCTCTGTTCAATCAAATCCCGGGTTACCGCAGCTATTAAAATATGGTAATTCTCAAGTTGATTCTTTAATATTGGAGGAACAATCTCAGAAAATAAATCCTTCTCTCCTTTTAGTGCTGAAAGCATTTGGTTTGCACCCGGTCCTTGCAGAAATGCAATCCTGACCCTTGAAAGTTCTCCTGAAATTGGTTTCGAAAACGGTTTCATTACACTCATTAACGCAATTTATCATTTTACCGTCTGATTGTCAACGAAAATGGTTTGTTCTAAAATATTTTGCAGCATAGGGTGTAAACTTACTCTCCGGCGTTGTTCTTCCATCCGGTAATGGTTGTCTACCGTATTTTCTAAAGGGGAAGCTTTATGCCTGTATTTTTCTCAACAGCTTTATTGTAAATCAGCCTGGCTGTAATCATATCCTCCACTGATATGCCCATGTTCAGCGAAAATATTTTCTCTGTACTATTTTCCCGTCCCTTTTTCCTGCCCGAAGCCAGCTCGCCTAAATCAGCATAGATCTTTTCAGGAATGTCCCTAAAGTAATCACCGTGTTCTTTTGTTGCCAGCAGCTGGTTTATATCATCACTGACAAATTTATCACATTCAGCCATAGCAGATCCTGTCCATGCCGAATCATAATCTAATGAAACAGCCAGAATCCCCTGTTTAAGCATTCCTGCATTTAAAGGAGGCCTGGGATCATTCACAATTGGAATAGCGGATAGAGCAATATCGACACCTTTCATCATCTCTCCGGGTGTACTGCACGCTCTAAAATTCAGCTTTGGGAAAACAGTACTCATTTCTTTAATATAACGGTTAACTGCTTCAGGAAACAGATCATAGCAATTCACCTCTTTTAACCCCGGAAGGATCTCAACCAATGCCATCAGGCTTGTACGGGCCTGAACTCCGCAGCCCAGAATCCCGGAAACCCTGCTGTCCTTGCGGGCAAGATATTTGGCAGAGATCCCTACACTGGCTCCTGTACGCATCGCCGTAATCCAGGAGCAATCCATAACGGCATAAGGAATTCCTGTTTCCGGATTATTTAAAATAAGAAGCCCGGTAATATACGGAAGTCCCTTCTCAAGATTGGATGGATAACCGGCTACCCATTTTACACCGGCGGATTCAGCTTCCTGTATATACCCGGGCATCGCATGGATAAAAGAATTTTCTCTCGGATGGATTCCCGGCTTGGGCGGCATCTCCGTCCTGCCCAATCCTTTCAGCCGAAATCCGTTATCAACAGCATCTATTACCTCTTTCATCGATACGTTTAATCCCTCGATATCCTTCCTGCTGAGATATAAAATCTCCATGTTCTTTCTCCTTGACTTTCATTAATCCGGAGCTTATTACGGAATTTTATTATAGAAGATTATACTAAAAATCCAACTGTTTCTTGTGTTCTAAAGTTTTATCCCTTTAATCCTGTCAAGGTGATTCCCTGTACAAAGTACTTCTGGGCAAAGAAAAACACCAGCATGCTTGGCACTGCGATCAATATTGAACCGGCCATTATCAGCTGCCAGGAGGATGTATAGTACACGCCTCTGAATGTAGATAAACTAAGGACAAGGGTTCTTTTAGCCGGCGAGTGAAGATATATAAGAGGACCGAAAAAAGCAGTCCACTGACCCATGAATGTGAAAATCGCTGCTGTTGCCAGGACGGGTTTGGAAAGGGGAAGGATTATTTTCCAATATATCCCGAAATGGCCGTAACCATCGATTCGAGCGGCATCATCCAGCTCGAATGGTATTGTCAGGAAAAACTGTCTCATAAGAAAGATATAAAAAGCCGATCCAAAGAAACTTGGAACTATAAGGGGTTTAAAAGTATCTATCCAGTGCAGAATCTTAAAGATAATATACCTGGGAATAAGCAGTACCTGGCTCGGAATCATGATTGTTGCAAGTACCACTAAAAACAGGACATTACTTCCCTTAAAACGTATTCTGGCAAAGCCGTATGCTGTCATAGAAGAGGATAAGAGCACTCCAAACATACTTAATACTGTAATAATCAGTGTATTCTTTGTGGCCAGTGGAATATTCATAATTTTCCACACCTTTGGATAGTTAGAAAACATTAAAGGTCTGGAAATCCACTCCGGAGGAAGCTTGAATATATTACCTCCCGATTTTAAAGAGCTGGAAATCATCCATACCAGAGGAACCAGAAAAATTATAGCAATCAGGCTTATTATAACATATACAATACCCAGCCAGATCTTATGCCTGACACTCTTGCGGGAAAACCAGAAACTTATTTTATTTTTTTTCATTACGGGTTTTATGCTCATATTTTTCCTTTTCCTTTTTTTAATCCTTCATAGTAAACCCACATCGAAGAGCTCCTTATAACCAGTAACGTAAAAAACATTATTATGAAAAATATGATCCAGGCCAAAGCAGAGGCATATCCCATACGGAAATCCTCAAAAGCCTTGCGGTATAAATACAACTGGTAGAAAAGAGATGCATTGTTCGGCCCTCCCTCGGTCATGGTATAGGCTGCTCCGAACACCTGGAATGTACCGATTATACTCATAGTAAGATTAAAGAAAATGGCCGGCGAGATCATAGGCAGGGTAATGGACCAGAGTCTCCTTAATATACCGGCTCCGTCCACTTCGGCTGAATCGTATAATTCCTGGGGTACACCCTGCAGGGCGGCAAGATAAATAATTGTTCTCGGACCGATTCCCCACAGTCCCATAATAACAATAGACGGGATTACCCAGGATGTGCTTCCAAGCCAGTTAGGACCTTTAATGCCTATTGTGAGAAGCATATTGTTAAAAAGACCGAAAGTAGGATCGAACAACCATGCCCAGAGAAGCCAGACCGACATTCCGGGCAGGATCGAAGGCAGGTAATATATAGTTCTGTACAGTGTCATGCCTTTTATCTTCTGATTTAAAAGCAAGGCGAGCATAATGGAAATTATAAGATGCAGAGGTACGCTGATAGCCGCATACTTGAAAGTTACTATCAAGGCTTTTACGAAAAGAGGATCATCTGTAAAAAGCCTTATATAATTCCTGAACCCTATCCAGCGGGGAGGTTGAATCATTGTGTAGCGTGTAAAGGAAAGGTAAATTGCGCTGACAAAGGGACCTAAAAAAAGCCACAAAAACCCTATTATCCAGGGAAGTATAAAAATATATCCCCAGATATTTTCCTTAATCTCCATTTTACTCATTTTAAGCATTCGCATCTCCTCTCCATTATTATAGCAGGATGATAAAAGGATATAGCCCGGTTTCCCGGTGCTATATCCGAATTAAATTTCCCGCTTACTTCCCTGCGTTGTAATCGTCCAGAACCTTTTGCATAGCTGCAGTAGCCAGTTTCATAAATTTATCAATAGAAGTGATCTTGTCCTTGTCTCCAATGGGCAGAAGAAGCCTTTGAACATTCGCATTATAAGCTCGTCTAATCTCTCTCCCTGCTGGGCTGGCCCACGGCAGTGTTCCGTATTTAATCATTTCCAGGAAAGCCGCTGCATTCTTGGGTTTCTTTTGCGGTTCCAGGAAAAAGTTTGAATTCGCCAGTGCTTTTAAGCTCGGGATGGAACTTCCCGAAGCTGTCTGGAGTGTCTCCCATTCCTTGGTAGTTGTAAACTTTAAAAGTTTGTAAGCTTCATCAGGATGTTTTGTAGATGCCGAAATCAAGTAAGCTTCACCGCTCATGTATCCACCGATTTTGCCTTTATAGTTCGGATACATAACAACATCCCAGTCAAAATCCTTAACTGTACGTACCGGCAGCCTGCCCCATGCAGCGAATCCCGACATAGCTACTTTTCCGGATTTGAACGCGCGAAACGAGCCCGAGCCGAATAGAGTCTTTGACTCTGCTGGCAGGGGGTGTACCTTGTACTTGAAAATCATATTATACCAGATCTGAAGCATTGCACGGGTGATTGGTCTGTCTATAAGTACCTTGGTGCCTTCTTTATTAAACATAGGTCCGCCGTAGAGAAGAGAGGTTTGACCGTTTTTGTCCCAATCAGCAATACCCCACTGATCATTTACACCGTTGCCGTCAATATCCTTTGTCAGCTTCTTCGCTTTATTTACCATTTCATCCATGGTCCAGTTATCTTTGGGATAAGCCATTCCCGCTTTATCAAACATCGTCTTGTTGTATACGACTACATTGGTTGTAACTGCGTCCGGGACTCCATATAAATCGCCCTTGTATTTATACATATCCAGAGCTTTAGGGAAGATACCGTCCAGATTAAGAGACTTATCCGACTTTATTCTGTCGTTTATATTGAGGAAGGCTCCTTTACCTGCGAAACTTAAAAATGCTCCACCCATCCATACTACATCCGGAGCCTCACCTGCTGCAAGCTTGATCGCATAAGTAGTGGAGTACTTTTCATTTAAATAGATGGGTTTAACCTCGATGTTCGGGTTTTTCTCCATAAACTCAGCAATCAGCTTATCGCTCGGACCTTTATAGCCTTCCGGATTCTTACCTAAATCCGTCTCATCAGCGTACTTCATCAGAGAAAGCGTAACCTTACCCTTAGTCTCCTTCTGGCCTCCTGCAAAAACAAAAGCAGGCACTGCAAGCAGGACCAACATAATAAAGGCCACTTTTAAATAACGATTCAGTTTACACATCTTTAATCCTCCTTCGTAAGATATGGTTTTATATACCCGGATCAGAAGATACAGCAGACATCCTCCGTAAATCTGCTATACGATTTATTCCGAACACAAGATATATTCTTATTATGAAATCGGTCTCGAAAACGATTTCATTTGACTGAATTATATTTACCATATACAATATCACTTGTCAAGTAATTTATAATATTTTCTAAAAATCAATAGGAAAGAGAAATGAATGCTATCTACAAAATGAACGACTCTACTGTTTATGCACTTAATAATAACGAGGTAATAGGTGAAATTTCAATACCCCATATAGATTTCCACTGGGGGGAAGGATTATATATTCCTCTTGCCGGTATTGCCGGGGTTAAAACGAATGAGGAATTCAGGTCAAAAGGAATAGCCTCAAAAATGATGGAAAAAGCAAAAGAATATGCACTTGAAAAGGGATATTGCTGTTCAGGTGTTTCAACTAATTTAGAGAATATTGCCAGAAGACTTTATTCAAAAGCAGGATATACAACCATTTTTCGGCCGGGAAGATTCGAAAAAAAACTTGAGAAAAGGGAGATTACCACCGTGCAGGGAGTCAGAACCAGATCTTACAGGGAAGGGGATTATAAAAGTTTAACGAAGCTTTTTGAAAACCTGTATACTCCTTACCTTGGCTGGAGAAAAAAAACCATTGCAAGGTGGGATACTTTAAGGAAGGATATAAGGGAAAAGGATCCTGACTTTGCTTTTATTGCAGAGGATAAGAACGGTATTTGCGGCTGGTCGGGATACTTAAAACAATGGGTGGGTATGGTTGCAGAGTTTTATGTCGCACACACGGAAAAAAGAGTACCCATTGCCCAAAATCTACTCTACAGTATCGAAAATCACCTCCTCTCTCAGGGCATCGGGGAAGCTCATTTCTGGCTTTCACCTCAAGATAGATTCTCAGCGGATCTTTTAACGTCCAATGGCTACAGATTCAGGGAACAAAGGGTATTTATGCTCTCCATCCTTGACCTTCCGCATTTTATAAGAGCATTAACTCCTCTTTTAAACAGAAGATTAAAAAGCAGGTTAAAAGGAAAACCCTGCTGGAACGGCATATTGCATATTAAAAGTACATTTCAGGAATGCTTTCTTAAGATAGATAATGGAGTAGATGTTAAAGACAGCGGAAATGCAGATGCAGAGCTTTTAATACCGCAGGATTCCCTGGTCCGGATTGTTTCCGGGGTTCTTGACTTTTGGGATGCGTATCTGGAGGGTCTTATTACGGTTAAACCCGGGATGAATCCGGGTCTAAAATCGCTTTTTGAGAGACTGTTCCCTCTTGTGCCCTGGTTCCATCCTGCGGATGACCTTTGGTAAAACTAAAGCAATGCATAGACATGAATCCGGAAGGTCTTGACAATCGGGCCTGAAGATGGTAGTTTTACATGGATTGTGAAACCGTTTCTGAAATCGTTTTCATCAAATGAAAAGGAGATGTCATTATGGTTAAAGCAGGCTTTGCCAGGACAAATATCGATCCCTGTATCGGACAGGATAATATAGGGGATTACGCCAGGCTTAAACCAGGAATAGGTATCGGGAATGAGCTTTTTGCCAAATCCATGGTGCTTGACGACGGACAGAATAGAGCCGCCCTGGTTACTGCCGATGTTATCGGTTTTCCCGGAACCCTGGTAGAGGATATACGTTTACGGGCAGGCAGGCTCACAGGAATTGATGAAAAAAATATCATGTTAAGCGCTTCTCATACTCACTCCAGTCCTGCGACAACAAAAAATGATAAAGCATCCCATGAATACCTGACGGAGTTGGCAAAGAAGATTGCAGGTATAATATACTTAGCTGACTGTAAAAAAGAGGAAGTCCGTATCGGTGTCGGAAAAGGCGAAGTGAAGGTTGCAATAAATCGCTGGCAAAACTCCGGCTCTACTGTAAAGTGGGGTCCTAATCCTGATGCTCCTGTCGATTATGAACTTCCGGTTATTCGCTTTGACAGCCTTAAGGGTGATCCTCTAGCCGTATTGCTCAATTATGCTTCTCATCCTTCCATTATGGGTAAGGACAACCTGCTATACTCGGGCGACTATGTCAGTTTTGCCCAGGAGTTTGTCGAGAAGGTATATGACAGGAATGTTATGGCCATGTTTTCTACCGGTGCCGGTGGAGATATCAAGATAGCTGTACTTTCCGGGGACAGAAAGAGCTTCCGCTACGGGAATCTGGAAGACTGCCGGCGTTACGGTACAATTGTAGGCGCTGAAGCCGTAAAAGTAATAGAGACCATTAAAACCAGGCCTGCGGCAAAGATAAGTACAAGCACGATGAATGTTGATCTTCCCTTAGTTAAACTCCCAAGTATAGAAGATGTGGAGCGGGAAAAGAAAAGAATAGAGGATGAGATCTCCCGTCTTAAAGGCACTCAGAAAGAGGCAATGCTCATCGATTTAAATTGGGCTTTGGAAACAATAAAAAAATTAAAAGAAGGGACAGCTCCTGAAAGTATAAAGGCGGAAGTTAATCTCCTTAGAATAGGAGATGAAATCGCTCTTTTTGCAGTACCTGGAGAGCTCTTCGTAGAAGTCGGAATAAATATTAAAAAAGCTATCGGGTTAGCGGGATCTTTTGTACTTGCCTATACCAATGGATACCTAGGTTATTTGCCTTCGAAACAGGCTGAAAAAGACGGATGGTGTAAACACGACGATTCCTATATGCGTACTCAGAAACCTGCTAATTTCTCAGGAAAGATCGAAGATGTTTTAGTAAATGCAGCCGGACAGATGTGCAGATAACTTTTAAAGGAACTTTTATGAAGGAGGATAAATGCCGTTTTTAAATTTCTTTGACAGTAATTGTATGATCGGAAGGGTCACGTGCCCGCAGCCGGGATCCTTCCACACAGCAGATCATCTTATATCCGAGATGGAATTTGCAGGGATCAGTGAAGCACTGGTATTTCACTCTTTAGCCAGGGAGTATCATCCTGTTGCAGGCAACCGGATATTGCTGGAAGAAATCGCTCCTTATAAAGGTCTATATCCTATGTGGGTACTTCTGCCCGAGACAAATTCGGAGATGCCGGATCCTGAAGAAATAATCGGCGAAATGAAACGAAAAGATGTCCGGGCAGCTGCAATGTTTCCCAAAGAACATCGCTTTTTATTTGATGAGCGTACCTGCGGCTCTACTCTAAATGTACTGGAAGAAGATAAAATCCCCCTTTTCCTGAACCTGGATCAGATAGATATAACTGATTTAGGACAAATCTGTGAAAAACATCCCGGTCTGCCTATTATAATTACAGAAGCAGATTGGCGGTTCAACCGCATGCTATATCCTTTATTAAGAGATTTTCCCAACCTGTATATAGAGACCGGACGGTTTCAGGCTTATCAGGGGATAGAAGAGTTTTGTGAAAAGTTCGGACCGGATCGGCTTATTTTCGGGACTCATCTGCCGTATGCGTCTCCGGGGGCAGCTATTACCATGGTTACACATGCAGATATAGATGAAAAGCATAAGGAGATGATAGCCGGGGGCAATCTGCACCGGCTCCTTGGTCTGGAATCCGCACCTGTGATACGCAGAGGCAAACCATGTGATGAAATTATGGAAACCCTGCGTAAAGCAGACCCCATTGCCAGGCCGCTTGTTATAGACTCCCACTGCCACATGGGACAGGGAAGCAGGTTTTACATTTCTTCCCATAGTCCGAAGGAGATGCTGAGCCTCGCAGATAAGCTCGGTATCGATATTCTTTGTGTCAGCCATATGGCCAGCATCGGTCCTGATTACAAGTTCGGGAACAATAAAATAGCGGAAGGTGTTAAAGAATTTCCTGACAGGTTTTTCGGTTTTGCTGTTGTTAATCCCAGGTACCCTGATGACGTGGAACCCGAGCTGGAGCGGTGTTTTAATAAGTTAGGAATGAAAGGCATCAAAATCCATGCTACCAACCACGGCAACTATCCGCTCGATGAGTCCGGATACGAACCTGTGTGGCAGTACGCTGAAAAACTCGATGTTCCTGTACTTATAGACGTTCCGGAAGGAGGATATGAGAAGCTGGATCATGTCTGCCGAAAATATCCCATGGCCAAGATTATGCTGGCTCATTCCGGCGGAAGCTATAAGCTTGCGGATAAATCCCTGGAATTGGCAAAAAAACATAAGAATGTATACCTGGAGATAACATATACGCCCAGGCCCTATGGTATGATCGAATACCTGGCGGAGATGATCGGAGCAGAAAGAGTACTATATGGTTCGGACTGGGCGTTCAGAGATCCCCGCTCTCAATTGGGCTGGGCAGGATATGCCCGCATACCTATCGAGGATAAGAAAAGAATACTCGGAGGCAATATGGCCCGGATTCTACACTACAGGATACCGGGGGATAAATGAAAATATCGATTATTTATCATTCCGAATCGGGCAACACAGAAAAGATGGCAAAACTTGTACGGGAGGGATGTACCGGTATTCCTGATGTCGAAGCGGGATGCATGTCAATCGACAGTCTGGATGAAAATTACGTGTCCGAATCAAAGGCAATTATTTTCGGCGCACCGACATATGAAGGCTCTTGCAGCTGGCAAATAAAGAGATACTTCGATTCCGGGCCTAAGGGTCTCGCAGGCAAGCTCGGAGGCGTTTTCGTTTCTCAAAACTGGCCCGGGGGCGGAGGAGCAAGCTTCGCTGAAATGACTATGATCGCTTCGATGCTTGTTCTCGGCATGTTGGTATATTCAGGAGGAATTACTGCGGGTTCGCCTTACCTGCACTTCGGAGCAGTATCAGCCAGGGCTCCTGAAGGGAACCTGTACAGGAACAGGTGTTTTAAACTCGGTGAGAATATCGCAAAAAAGGCCCTGGAATTATTCGGATCCCGGTAAAAGGAGGAATTAAATGAGTAAACTTGCTATTAATGGCGGAAAACCTGTAAGAAAAAAGCCGTTTTTCCCATGGCCTTATCATTCACAGGAAGAGGTGAATGCTGTCGTACGGGTTGCAAAAAGCGGTAAATGGCAGTCAAGGTGGCACGGCGCAGACGATGTGACGGAATTCGAAAGAGCCTTCGCCCGGTACCAGCAGGCAGAGTACGGAGTCTGTGTAAATAACGGAACAGTGACAATGATGATTGCGCTTCAGTGCTTCGGAATCGGTCCCGGGGATGAAGTACTGATGCCGGTTTCCACATTTATAGCTGTTCCCCTTGCAGTGCTGCAGCTGAATGCCGTACCTGTATTCATAGATATAGAACCCGGACATGGCAATATCGATCCTGCAAAACTGGAAGATGCTATCACCCCCAGAACTAAGGCGGTAATTGTTGTACACAATTATGGAATTCCGGCTGATATGGACGCAGTTTTAGCGATTGCCCGAAAGAATAAGCTCCATGTTCTGGAGGATGCTGCACATGCTCACGGCTCGGAATGGAGGGGGAAACGGGTCGGAGCGATAGGTGACATGGGTTCGTTCAGTTTTCAATCGGGCAAGGTCATGACATCAGGGGACGGAGGAATTCTTCTTACCAATAATGAGAAGCTCTATAAACTGGCAAAAGGCATAAGTTCTTTCGGCTACGGGTATCCGGAGCCTATTCTTGCCTGCAATTACCGGATATCAGAGTTTCAGGCAGCTGTTTTAAGAGTTCAATTTAAAAGGCTCGACTCCCAGATAGACAGGAGATGGAAAAATTATCAGTATCTGTCGAAAAGACTCGATGAGATCGATGGTATAAACATACCCGCCATGGATGAAAGGGTTACACGCTGGTCGGTATATGTCCTTTTTGCCAGGTACAATCGTGATGCATTCGAAGGAGTTTCCAAACAGCGTTTTGTAGAGGCTGTCAAAGCAGAGGGGATCGAAATAATAAGCGACGGATATACACCTCTTTACAGGAACCCTCTTTTTCAGAATAAAACATTCATGTCTAAGAATTGCTCCGCAGGTCAGCCATGGTATGATCGAATTGATTATACTAAGGTGCACTGCCCTGTGGCAGAGCATATGGCTGATGAAAGTGCGTTCGATATGGATCTCTACAATTTCCTGCTTGGGCCTACTTCCGATATCGACGATGTGATCGATGCAATCTCCAAGGTTAAGGAAAATATCAGCGAAATAAAATAAAGGCAAAATAATATTGCAGAGCGATAGGAACAGCCATTTTTTAACCGCAGTAGATCAGCAGCCTGATTCGTAATTTATCAGAGCATCATACCTATTCGACCCTGAACAACTCTGCTTTCCCGCTGCCAAGCTTCTGCGAAACAATACCATCCGCATCAACAGAAAACGTTAATTTGGCCGCAAGATTGTAGATTTTCTTCACTCCGGGGAGTCTGACTCCGGCCGTTACAGGGACATGTCCTAAGTTGGCCATGAGCAGATAACTTCTGCCGTCAGCACCCGCCGCCAGCATAGCCCGGACATCAGGACACGAAGAGGTGTTAAGCTGTATGCACTTCTCAGCGCTTACATAATCCGCCGTTTCTTTATGAGTTCGCTCTGTCCGGATAATAAAGCCGATATCAAAAAGAACCGTATTCGCATCGACAGAATGAAGAGTCCTGCGGAAAGGGTAACAGATTTCATCTGCATACAGCATACCGCCGGCCTCTTTTTTGTCATCTTTCAGACCAATTTGACGTCTGCCGGGACGAAAAAGAGACAGCGATTTCTCTCCGTAAACCCCGATAATGCCCAGACGGTCTTCTACGTTGATCCATGATGAATCCGGATTCCATAATTCCTCATGACTGCCGAAACCCTGAAGCTGCCTCGAGCCTCCGGCAGAATAGTAAACCCGGTTGTTGCCGTTAAACAGGTCGTTAGGAACCTGAAAGAGCAGGCCTTTTACGGAGGTCAGATAAACACGGCGGTCAGTGCTGACTGCTTGCTGCATAACCATAACAGTGGTCTCGTCCGGCAGGGCGGCAAAGACAACTTTCTGCAATGCAATTATCTCATTGTCCTGTCCCTCGGCAATCATCTTTTCCGAACGGATAAACATACTTCCTGAGGTTAAAAATCCGCCTTTAAATTGTATTTCGTAATGAGAACGGACATCCTGAAAATTTATTTTCCCCTCGCCTCTGACCTGGCCGGCGAGGTTCTGCCGCCATTCCGCGAGGTCACTGCCGTCCGGGGGTAAACATAGTCCTTGAGGCCCCTCAGCAGCAATCCACACCCAGGAGGTAATACGTTTATTGCTTCTATGCAGGCAGGCTCCATGATAATCATCGGACCACGAACCGGGAAGACAAGTTTTAATTGTTTCCTTATCTCCGGCAATCGATGGAATATCGAATATCCGGCGCCAGTAAGCACCCATGGACAAAGTTACCGCCCGGTCTGCCTCCAGCCGTGTATAGTACAACGGCGATGCCGATGCCAGCTCGCGGCAGCGCTGCGAAAGAAAGCTGCCGTCGCCATTAACGGTAATTTCGCGTTTTACCTGGGTCAGCCAACCGGATTCAAATGCCGGACAATCGGTATCTCCGAAATGTTCCGCCATCATAATCCACATAGGAATAACATAATCCTGACAATAACAGTAGCGTACCCGGGTGTCGCCGCCGATACGGAGAAGGCGGCCGTCACTGAAAGTACAGCGTTTAATAAGCTGCCAGAGTTCGGTAATATGGTGGTAAAGCGGCTCCGGCGCTTTCAGGTTTTTTTTTCGATACATGAAATGAAGCATAGCCGCATTCGACAGACAGATCACCATATAGCCTACATTCAAATAGCCGTGGTGGTTACAGGCATAGGACGCAAAGAAATTATCACCGATGTACCACTCCGACAATGGCTTGCCTTCTACCATAACGTTAGAGAGAGCATCCGAAGCCACAGAAATGGAATTGAGCAGAAAACGGGTTCCCTTTTCTCTATACTCATCAGCTCTTGGCGAGCCGGGATACATAAACGCCGTTCGATGCAGTATAGCCCCATTCCAGAGATTACTTTCCGGTCTGTTATTTTCCACGGTCCCGGCAACTATGTCATAGTTATCCATAAGCCAATTGCTTTCTGATATGAGGACCCTCTGTAAAAGCTCATAGTCGGCATCCGTAAGATGTTCCCGAACAGCCTCAATACCATGCATCATTCGTTCTATACCCAGGGCGCTTATCCAGGTATGTCCCCAGGAAGTGCCGTCCGTACAGTGATAAGTCCCTTCCATATGGCTCTGCAGCGAAAACCGCAGGGTCTTAAGTGCACGTTCAAGAACTGCCTGACGAGGGATGCCGGCTGCGGATTCATCAAAAGAAGGGTCGGCGGCAAGTACAGCATAAGCTGCAAAAGCCTTCTGGTTAGTCTGCACTCCCCAGCCGCCATAGCCCGGGCCGTAACATTCCAAATCAGGCCGGTCCTGACAGGTGTAACAGTATTTCTCAGAAGCCTTTGCCCAGGGTTCAAGACAGTGTAAATAATCTTCGGGTGATATTTTACCTGTTATATTCTCTACCATTCTCTCTTAATCCTTTCTATAAATTTATTTTAAAAAACTCTATCTCTTTTTCAGCCGTGTATATTATTTAAGAAGACACTTTCATTGTTTTTTGAGAATTTCAGATATTGTTATAACTTTATTTTCTCTTAGACTTTTTTCAGCTGCAATTCCAATGGCAATTGAATATAAACCGGCTTTAGCATTAACTTCGATATCTCCATTGTTAACAATTGAATTATAAAAACTTCCCCATTGACCGTATTCCGCACCGCCGTGTCCGAAATTCATTTCTATCTCACCCTTTTGTAAATTGATAGTCTTTTTGACAGCTTCTTGCAGAATATATTTATCATATGAAAAATTGTTTATATTTCCGCACATCCATCCGTTATCTCCTATTAAAGTTAATTTGTGATTTTTATCCGGTGAAAACATGGATAATACAAGATTGGCACGCGCCCCGTTTTTATAGTTTATGGTAACAAATGCATTATCAATAACATCCTGCCTGGTATTTCTGCTTTTTAATTTATTCCATGCTTTTATTTTGCTCTTATGTACCACATCGTGAGAACCTGATGCATATACAGTAACAGGGATTGAATTTATAAACCAATTAAACAGGTCAAAATGATGGCATGTTTTTTCTACAAGAGTGCCTCCGGAATATCTCTGCTGTATAATCCAGTCATCTATTTTTTTCAGAAAAGGCCCTCTGTATTCTTCGAATACAGCCATTATTATTCTGCCTATTTGTTTTTCACCTGCAGCATCTTCATACATTTTACGAATCAATTTATGATAATGAAGCTCCATACCAATTTGAAAAACGACTTTTTTCTTTTTATTTAACTTAATAAGTTTTTTTGCATGTTCAATAGAAATTGTCATAGGCTTTTCAAGAAAAACATTTTTATTATTTTCAATAGCATATTCTGCAATTTCGTAATGTGTATAATTTGGGGTTGATATTATAACCGCATCAAGTTCTTCATTCTTGATCATTTTTTTATAATCACTGTAATATGTTATATTGTTAATATCAGGAAATGTCTTTTTAAACTGTTTAAGACTTGCATCTTCTTTATCGCAAATACATATAACATTATAGTATTCATTCAGATAATTAATAACCTTAAACGACCCCCTGCCTTTATTGCCGATTCCAATAAAACCAATATTTATTTTTTTCATATTATTACTCCCTTATATTAATTCAGATAGCCTTCCGGTCTCTTTGGATCATACGGTACAGATTTCCGAAGCTCCTTAATAATCGACCTCCCCTCTGCCGCCGAAGATGCATTCACCGCAATGATGAGGTTCCGCTTCTTCGGCCAATCGCCCGAAAGCAGGCGATTCATCTCCCTGCTGCCTATGCTAAATCCCTCGGACGGGATTAAGACGATATGTCCCGGAGCGCGGTCACAGAGTTCAAAGAAATCATGGCGGGTGCAGTCAACATCGAGCCCGGTAATCAAAGAGACTTTAAAGAACTCCTCAATTACTTCACCTCCCGTGCCGCAATAATGCATTCTGCCTCCGCCGATACTTTCAAAGAAGCGAATGTCCCGCGGCAGAACGTGATCACGATAGAACTGCGGGCTGATCATGTGCATGGAACAATTGCTGATTCGTGCATACCCTTTCCAGAGTGCTCCCCAATCGAAAAACCAGCCGGGATTATTACTGATCATATTCTTAGTGTGTTTGGTGATATCGATCATAAAATCAGTAATAATATCGAGAAGAAATCCAAGTTCTTCAGGATGATCATAAAAATCCATGAGGATATCATTTCCGCGGATCAAATGAGCGGAATTGAATGCACTCTGGATGTCGGGATGCTGTATATGGACTCCTGCAGGGAGATTTTCCAGCCAGACTGCTGTCCATTCGGCCAGCTTTCCGTACCATCCGGCGTTGAGAGACGGCTTTTCCAGTTCATAGACCCGCTCTGCACGTGTAAGTACGTGAGAACCTGCAGCAGGCAGATTATTGGGCGGAATATACATTCTGCAGCCAAAGGCTGCTGCTATTTGTGCTGTGCCGAATTGGATCCGCACCGTAGGCACGCGATCATCCCCAATATCCAGGTGCGGGCGAAGCACATCCAGTTCCGCTTTCAGCATAACCATCGGATCAGCCAGACGTTCTTCCCATGACGGCAGGCCGGGAACCGGCACGTTGATTATAAACATGGGGCTGCAATTGTCAGGAGACTCGTACAGCAGTTTGTAGCGGGCATACATGTCCTTGAATCGCTGCAGTTCGGCATCGTCAATATGAAGGTAGTCTTTCATATTCATTTCTTTTTTCCATTAATATTGTCTTTCCCGCTCAAGGTTTCCAGCGGAATGGCCCACACTTCTTTTCTGACGATGGCGTACAGCGTGCCGCCGTGGACCTGTAAGAAATCCGCCCGCTCCAACGGAGTTTCGAGGAAAGGATGAAACCGGATTTGCCCTCCTTCAACTTCAAGTGTTCCAATCTGCCTGTCCAGTGCTGCGTATATCTTGCCGTCCGGTCCGACCGTTACGTGCCCCAGCGACCCATTAAACCCGCCGGCATGGATGATTGTCCCGCCGGCCGGATCCCAGGCAAACAACGTTCCCTTTGTCAGTTGCCAGGCGAAGCCTGCCTTTCCTTCGATGCCCAGTACCACCCCCGAAGGAAGCATAGCCAGAAGCCTTAGCGCGCCTGCGTCCTCGCTGACTACCTGCCGGCGATCGACACTCTGAGTGTCCATGTTAAACGCCACCAACCGGGCAGTCCGGTCGGTCGCTGGAACCGAGTCGCCATCAGCATATATTTCGGTAGACAGATACAGTCGCCGCTTGGCGGAATCCAGAACAAGGCTGTTGGGGGTCTGGTTGGGCACGATGTTCCTCCAGACCTTAATTTCGCCGCTTGCAGGATCCAGGCGTGAGATGGCTCCTCCCAGCAGACCGTACGCGGCACTTGAAGCCATCCAGATGAACTGCCCGTCATGAACAAGTGCCCTTGGCCTCATCTGTTCGTGGCAGGCCCGCGCCAGTACGCGGGGGTTTTTAGGCCAGTTGGATGGGGCGTCAGGATCGAAAGCGGTTATGCAGGCGGATGTGTAACTGGCCATGAGGAGCCTTCGGGACGCCTCGTCCCAAACCATGCCGTTGATCTGTCCGCTGCCTGGTGCAGCCTGTCCTATGTCCCGTCCCAATCCACTGGCAAGGTCGATCTTCCAGAACCGCTGGTTGATGAACTGAGCCCCGAAGGCGACACGAAGTCCCGGAACTATGCACAGTGCGTTGGTACCCGTAGCCGGACCGGTCGAGTCGAGATTCCGACGGAAAAGCCGGCCTGTCTGTGTGTCGTAACGAATGAACTCGCCGGAAACATCAATGACACAGACATACCGGTTTTCCGCGGCATTAACCGCAACCGGTAGGTCGCCAGCCAGTTCGTTAACCACAGGCCGCCAGTGTGCATCTGCTACGTCGAGGTCAAGCTGCCAAAGACTATTGTTTGGCTTAAACAGGCCATAAATAGTTTCGCCAATTAAACAGCAATTCCTGCCGTGACGATGCCGGCTGTCCCGTACGCAGCCAGGGGAATCTATGCGTCGCTCTAAATCCAGCGAGGGATAGTGCATTATGAGAAGCTCGTCTTCCGACATGATCGCGACGCGTCCATCGTCCAGGAAACTGATCCACTGGATGTAAAGGCGTCCCCTTAGTGCCTCCGGTGTGAAAGACTGAGCTGTCAGCATAGCCGGGTCCAGCAGCACAAGCCTCGCCTGGGGGACGTTTACACCCAGCAAGGCCTTGCCGTCCGGACACGCCTCGGCAGCGTGAGCGTACAAAGCGGTAGGATGCTCCGAATCAAGGGGCCTGAACGTCTTAAGCAGCCGTTTCTTCTGCCAGTTATACACACACGCATGCCCCGGGGAAGCCGACCAGACCACGTACGAACCGGTCACGCAGCCACCCCATGTGATCCCGTCCAACTGGCCGGTGACGAGCACGTCGAAAGAGTCGGTCTGGGGATCGTACACCGCCAGAGAACCTTCCCCGCACCCCAGGTAAAGCCGTCCGTCCCCGGCAGTTCGGAGCATATAGGCACCGGGTATTCCCTCCGGAAGCCTGCGCCAGAAGGATTCGCCCGTCTGCGGGTTAATCACGTAAAGCCGCCCGCCATTGTTTGCGCCCCAGATACTGGAGACCAACCGGACATTGCCGCGGACATTCAATTCGGCGATTTCGGTGTTTACAAAGGGTAATCGACTTTCAGGGATTTGATACCTGCGAATAGACATCATCTCACTTTCCGGAGTGCACCTGGAGTAACTCACGATTAACCTAAAGGTCGTCCGGTGTTTGCGGCTTCGTTAAGAGAATTCCGGTTCTCCTGTCTCGCAGGCAATGGCAATGATTCCGCTGGTGTGTCTTTTACCTGCTGCCTGCAACGCACAAGTTTTAAGGCATTTCCGGAATATATCCCGGCAAGCACATCCTCGGATAAATCCGGAGAATTCAAGAATTCCTGATGAACATTGTCAAAACAGTCCCTACCATAAAGCAGGCGGTTCCGGAACTCCAGCAAAAAATCTTTAGAATCTATCCCGCCCCCATACCGCCAGTTCGGGCGCGGGTATTTTACCCCGGTATCAAACTCATAATCGATATGCACTACTACCGGTAACCCCTTTTTACCACAAAAACGAAACATCCGTAAGGCATCGGGATTGTCGGACATCATGCGCAGCTTTAACTCGCCATAGACACGCACACCGTGAATTTCTATGGCCGCTTCCAGTTGTTCAATTGCTTCGGGGCGCCCTGGATCGCATTCATCTTTTGGAGCCTCCCAGCTTAAGAGCCAGGTTTTATCAATTTTATACCCGGACATATTTTTAAGAAACCTGGCCGGGTTGCGGCCATGCCAATCGGGATGGTTATGTGCATCTATTATCATAATGTTCGACTCCTCTTTGCCACAAATATCTTTTCTTGCCCGGCGCTAATTCATTAATGCCCCGGACATATCGGATTGAAGAGCAAGAATAAAAAGGTGTATTAAACTTTTCCGATAGTTTCACAATCCGCTTTGCGTCTTCAATACTTGTTGCAAACGGCTTATCTATGAAAACCGGTTTCCCAAAAGGGCTCATCTTTTCGAATTGTTCCAAATGCTGCCGGCCATCAACATTTTCCGGGAAAATGCCAAGTTTTAATTTCTTCTCTTCCCTCATTCGTATCTCTCCCGCTATTTATCAACTTCGCTTACCGCAGGCCTTGTTATTCCAAAATATCTATCAGATTCTGCATATGGTTCGACAGTTTATAATCTCCCATCAATCCCACCATACTCAATAACAAATGATCGTTCTTCTTTGCTGCCCCGATGGTAATCCTCAACTGTACCATGCTCTGAATCAGTACACTTCTCAGGCTCTTCCTCTCCCCAATAGTTGAAATCCCAGAGCGTTTCGTCGGAAATAAAATGAAAGGTAGACACGATCCGGTCCTTATAGCACTTGAATAACCTATATCCTGTGCAGCCTTTTTGAATCCCTCCGCTGGAAACATAGAAGATACCGTTCTTCTTTACCACTGAGTTGACATGGTTATGTCCATATAGATATGCAGTAACATTAGCCTTCCGATCCTCAACAATTGACTGTAGCCGGGGAAGCACAGAACCAATTCGGGAAAAGCCCCACGTAAGAAGAGGCCCGGCATTTCGCGGCGGATAAAGGCCATAGTGAATTACTACTATCTTTCTTTTGGGCGTGCCGGCAATCTCATGTTCCAACCAATCAAGAAGGCCGTCAGGGTCGCCATCTCGCAAGGATACACCGACAAAATGAAAGCCTTCCTTCTGAAAAGAAAAACGCAATCCTATCTCTCCGAATACCTTCGCGAAGTTCGATGTATAAATCGGGCCTTCATGGTAATCTTCTTTTCCGGGATACATTGCGGAACATTGGCGATTCGGAGCCAGGTCGTGATTACCCGCAATGACATAATAGGGAAATCGGATATCATCATATAACGCCTTGGCTTCCCATAATTCCCCCTCACTCGCTGCTCCGCGTTGACTGACATCTCCCGACAGTATAACAAAAGAGGGAAGCATATCTCCCCTGAGATTATTGATATCTTTAATAAAACAACGAATCCGGGCCTTAGCTTTGGGAACGTCCGCATCACCTTTAGCTTCAAAATGCAAATCCGTTGCGTGAACAAAACTGATCATCTTCCCTCTACTCCACCAGAGCTGCTTTATCCGAAAGCAATCTTTTTGCATCCATCTTTCATTCTCCGTTTTTATGGTGCAGGAGCACTTTCCCGAACAATCCCTTTCCCGGATTACCCTTATCTACAGTTATTCCGCCATTTACCAGGACATACTCTATGCCCTCCGGATATCTGCGGGGATTCTCATAGGTAGATTGGTCGCTGATCTTATCCTGAGAGAAAACAACTAAGTCTGCATACATACCTTCCCGGATAAGTCCCCTTCCTTTCAGGTTTAATTTTTCTGCCGGAAGGGCAGTCATCTTCCGAACAGCTTCCTCTAAAGAGAGAATCCTCTCCTCTCTGACATAACGGCTTAAGATACGGGGAAAAGTGCCGTAAAGCCGGGGATGGGGCTTGCCTCTGGCAGGAAGACCGTCAGTGCCGATCATAGTATAAGGATATTTTAAAATCCTCTGCACATCCTGCTTATCCATAGCAAAAAATATCATAGTGGCTTCAGCTTCTCCCTCTATCAGAAGATCAAAGAATAATTCATAAGGAGATTTATTTTCTTCCTCGGCTGTCTCCTGTATATTCTTTCCTTCCCAATGAGTGTGCTTTCCGCAATAGCTTAAGAAAACATTGTGCCACCCGCCGCATTCCTTAAGAATACCCTTATAACTTACTTCCATTTCCTCTTTTATTTTTTTCCGCAGATGAGGCTGTTGTAACCGGGCTATCAATTGAGTAACTCCTCCCTGGTGCACCCACGGAGGAAGCAAAGCACTCAAAACAGTACTGCAGGCAGTGTATGGATACTGGTCACAAGTTATATCTAATCCTTCTTTCCTGACTTTCTCTATTAATTCCAAAGCCTCTTTTGTTTTCCCCCGATTCTCCTTTCCCAGAACTTTAAAATGAGAAATATGTACCGGGACGGAAGCCTCCCTGCCTATCTTTATCACTTCTCTTATTGACTCTATCAACTTATAATCTTCATTCCTCATGTGAGAGACATAAAGCCCCCCTTTTTGATTTACCTCTCTACAGAGCTCTATCAGTTCAGAGGTGGGAGTATATACGCCCGGAGGATATATCAATCCTGTGGAGAGGCCGAAAGCACCTTGTTCCATAGCTTCTTTGAGCAAGGATTTCATCATCCTCATCTCCGGAGAAGTAGCGGGCCTGTTTTCGAATCCCATAACTGCCGTTCTTATAGTTCCATGGCCTATCAAAGAAATCACATTTACAGCTGTCCCATGTTCCTGAAGATGATTTAAATATTCTCCAAAGCTTTTCCAATCCCAGGGAAGTTCTACTATTCCTCCCTGAAAAGGGGCTAAATACTTTTTTAACAAAGCAAGTTTTGTCTTCTCTACAGGAGCTAAACTCATTCCGCAATTTCCCACTACTTCTGTAGTTATTCCCTGCATAATCTTAGGCTCCGTAAAAGGGGAAGAAAGGAAACCCAAATCGGAATGAGAATGCATATCTATAAATCCGGGAGCTACTGTTAATCCCTCAGCATCTATATATTTCCGGGAGGAGAAAGAAGTTAAATTGCCGATTTTCTTAATTTTCTCCCCTTGAATGCCAATATCGGCATGGTAGGCTTTTTTGCCTTTACCATCTACAATCAATCCTTTTTTAATAATCAGGTCTAACATCAGATTTCTTCCTCTCCCAGGGCTATCTGCAGAGCTTTCCGTGTATGGATAGTAGTGGTATCAAAAACTTTAACGGAAGTATCTTTCTGCCTTATTAAAAAGGGGAGTTCCGTACATCCCAATACTACTCCCTCAGCTCCCCTTCGGCTTAGTTTCCTGATAATCTCCAGTATTATCTGCCGGGAGTCATCTCTAATCTCGTTCAGTACCAATTCCTTATAAATAATATTATTTATCTTCACCCGGTCTTCCCCTGAGGGAATAATCGTTTCAATATTATGCCGGGCAAGTCCTTTCCTGTAGAAATCTTTATTCATTGTAAAAATGGTTCCTAACAAGCCCACCTTCTTTATATTCTTCGTTTTAATTTCTTGTGCCGCAGCATCAATAATACTAAGCCACGGTATAGATATATTCCCGGAGACCTCTTCAAAAACAATATGCAGAGAATTGCATGCAGCAATCACAAAGTCAGCCCCGGCTTTATGCAGATTCTCGATAGCCATCTTAACCTTCCCGGAAGCTTCATACCCGGCGTCAATAAACTCCTGGAAACTGAAACTATAAATAATTATCTCCGGATAAGCGTAATTACGATACCTCCGGTAGTATTCCCGTGTAATATATTCATAGTAGACTGCCGTTGACTCCGGTCCCAGCCCTCCTAAAATTCCAATCCTTTTCATCGGTATTTCTCCTAAGACTTCCAGGGGTATTCCCGCTCTTCAGATATCTTCTCATAAGAGTTACCAAAGAACAAGACTCATCAGCTCCTCCCCGAATATGACCTCTCCCTTGTAGATACGCGCAATATCTCCTATTCCCTTTTCCCTGGAGCCCGGTTTAGTAAGATGCGGGCCGGTATGAGTAAGGATAAGCTTCTTTGCGCCGGATGTCTGCGCCATATTTGCCGCATCCAGGGTCCCTGTCTGACCAGGAGCTTCACCGTTCTTTTCCATCGTTTCCTGGTGATCCCAACAATTAACGACAAGAACATCGACTCCCTCTGCAAGCCGGCTGACCGATTCACAGGGACCTGTATCGCCGGTAAACATGATGCTCCCTTCATCCGAGTCAACGCGGTAGGCAATCGATTCGAGCCAGGGCTCAGCATGGCGGACAGGTGCCGTAGTTACTGTCCACTGATCCGTTTCTATTACTTTTCCCGGTCTTATATCGCTGACATCCAGAGACATCTCAGGACGCGGCAATGAGCCGCCTCGGTTTTCATGCACACTCTGGCTGACAGGACTTTCCAGACGGGCCTCTAAGTCATGACAAAATGCTCCCTCCGGTCCAATGAGACGTTCGGTAATCCACTCGGTAGGCTGCGGTCCATAGACCTGTAGCCGCTGCTCTTTGCCTGTACTTTGATCCCAACGGCACAACAGGAAACAGGGATAGTCCGCATCATGGTCGGAGTGATGATGGGTAAAAAAGAGATAATCAATCTGTGTCGGGAACAGACCGGTTTTAACCAGCTTATAGGTAGTGGCTGGTCCGCAATCGAACATCAGGTAATTTTCCTTAAGCTGCAGAACATACGAGGTTCCGAACCTCCATTTTGTCGGGGTGGGAGTCCCTGTACCCAATAAATATAATAGACTCATACTAATTATCCTCCTTATTAAAGCTTTTTATCGTGCTGGTACTTTTCTATAATCTCACTGACCTGCTCTATCGGAATACCATGGCTCACATTTCTATCCCGTCCTACAACGGTCTCTGCTCTTAAGATAGAGTTTATTATTGCCTCTTCCGTTGCTTCGATCGCTGCTCTGAACAGAGGCGTCAATTCGTGGTCTTCGATTTTCCCGCCGGCTGCTTTCCCGTCCGGACGGTCAGTGGTTTCCTGAACATACCTCTCAGATGAGTGATAGGGCTCACTGCCTGCAGTCGAAAACGCAACAATAAAATCACCGCTTCCATGTTCGGCTATTGCGCCGGTGCGTCCTAAACCCAAGGGAACTCTCCTGGCAATTCTTTGGAGTTGTCTCGAAGAAACAGGAGCGTCAGTTGCTATGACTATTATGATCGAATTTCCGGCATTCTTATCGGTCGGGGCCGGCAGCGTTGAGATTTCCGAATCGGATTTACCAGTTCCTTCCTTCGATGCTCCCGGTTCAAGCTCCCTGCCTACGGGCATACCGTCTATACATAAGTCACCGCGCCCGCCGGTATTGGTAAGGGTAAGAGCCCCGAGAGTGTAACCGCCTTCATCTTCGGAGAAAACACGCGATGATGTACCTATACCAGCTTTAAAACCGAAGCCCGACATACCTGTTCCCGCGCCGATGCTTCCTTCCTCAACGGGCCCGCTCCGGGCCTTTTCTATCGCATGGAAAACGTGCTCGGGTCTAACGTGCCGGCCCCGGATGTCATTTAAAAAGCTGTCACAGCACTCGCAGACAACCGGATTAAAAGAACACACACCCGGATTCTGCTTTATCATGTAATCGATCAGCGCATCAGCCACATTCCATACGCTCAAGGTGTTAGTTAAAAGTATCGGCGATTCGATTCTGCCAAGTTCCCGTATCTCCAGTAATCCTGCAGATTTACCAAAAGCATTAATAATATGCACGGCAGCAGTTACTTTTTCCCGAAACACATTTCCATCATGTGGCAGGATAGCTGTGACTCCGGTCCGTACCGGACCCTCGGATACTTTCAGTGCACCTTCACCTTCGATTAATGTGACGTGCCCCACTGTTACACCTGGAACATCTGTTATTGCATTGTACTTTCCTGTTGTAAGCTTTCCAATGACCACACCAAGTTCTCTTATTCGCGGACGTCTTTTCATTTATATCCTCCGGCGCAATGCCTTACTCTCAGTTCCAAACAAGCTGCTGTCGAACCAAACCACCTATTTCTTGTTGACCTGACCCAGAATCGCCTCCCTGTAAACATCCATGGGCGTGTAAATGTCCTTAGACGTGTCGTCATTCCTGTCGCGCAGGTAGATCAGCAGATAATCCAGTTGCCCGTCAATCTCACTGGTAAAGGTAAATTTCTTCCCCGCAGCTACATCTGCCCCGGTCACATTTACAGTACTGGAGTAGTACTTACCCCGCTTCAGAAACTGGGTAAAACTGCTCGAATAAGGCTTGTCGGCCAGGTCCGCCAGTTCCACAGTGCCGGCGGGATATTCGCTTTGCTTGCCGGTTACTACCCTCCCGATCAGCCGCCACTTCCCGGGATAAGGTGCAGAGAAACTGGAAACATAGACCTGTCCGGCCTTTATCGGCTTCCCTACATTCTCCCGTGTCCAGTCGGATTTATAGCGGAGTGCGGCTATCACAGCAGGTTTGTCCTTATCCACGTATACATACTGTGCCCCGACGCTGGGCCTGTTCGGGGAGACCTCTTCTCCATTAAACGGGTCCGAATGGAACCCTACATATGTTCTTCGATTCTTTTCAGCCCCGGGAGACATTCCCAGGAACCACATAAAGTCGTACCTGCTGTTCCAGTGCCGGCGGAAGTTGATTATTCCTATCGTCCCCTCCGGTGCCTGGATATTTCTTTCCTTCCCGTTCCACGGTTCCCTCTTGGAATCGAATATCACTTCTCCCCCATTTTTCTGAACAAACGCGATTATCCTGGTCTTTCCGTGCATCCCCTGCTGATTTACCCATTCCCTGGGCTGAATTTTCAGCCAGGGCTTATCCGCCTGCATGGTGTAGATGGTTACCAGTTTGTTCTTTTTCATTCTCCTGCTGTACCCCGCATGTTCCACCACCATTTCGTCGGGGGTGTTCTTCAGAATCCTGGTGTACACCGTGCCCATGCCAAAGTTCCTTCGGCCATCCTTATCATCGTAAACCTTGTATATCTCATTGCCCGACAGCCTGCCATCTTCCAGTTTGGCAGC
>JAADHF010000004.1 GCA_013151965.1 Spirochaetota bacterium | reverse complement strand
TCTTTTGTTATGCTGATACCGCTCTACTGGCTTGTAAAAACAAGCCTTACCGGAGAAAATATTTATATTTACCCGCCGTCATTAATCCCTAAAAATCCGAATCTATACAATTTTGTGGATGTTTATTACTGGATACCTTTTGCAAGATATTTTTTAAACAGCACTATTGTATCCGTAATAGTTGTAATTTCGAATATCATATTTAATTCCATGGCAGGGTTTGCATTGTGCCGTTCCTTTCCGGGCAAGAAAGCTATCATCCTCGTATATCTCGGGTCGATAATGATTCCTTTTCAGACTACAATTATTCCCGCATTCTTAATTACAAAAAGGTTGGGCCTTTTAAACACTCATCTCGGAATGGCGCTTCCTCTTTTTTCTATCATCATATGTATTTTTGTCTTTAAAAACAGTTTCGAGGCCATACCATCATCGCTCATCGATTCCGCCCGCATAGACGGACTCCCGGACTGGAAAATGATTTATAAAATCACACTCCCGCTTTCCAAACCGGCAATTGCAACAAACGTTATTCTGTCCTTCCTCTATTCATGGAATAGTTTCCTGTGGCCATTAATAATAATACGGGATAGAAATATGCAGACACTCCCGTTAGGATTATCAAGATTTTTCAGCTACTTCGAACAGAGCAGCGGACAGATATATGCTTTCAGTATTCTGGTCGTAGCGCCTGTAATTTTAGTTTTTCTCCTGAGTCAAAAAAGTTTTATAGGAAGTATGTTATCCGGAGCGGTAAAGGGATGAAATTTAAAGTTAATATGATTTTAAAATATTTAAAAAACAGGTTTGTAATTACTTTTCTTTCTATCGGGCTGATTATAGGTATATGGTCGATTTATGTTCAATACAATAATGATGGAATTATTATGGGAAAAGTTGTCGATGAAACCGGGAAAGGTATTCCCAATGCCGTTGTTATTATAGTGGAAGAATTATCCGGAGGCATCCAGGAACCTTTAACCACCCATACTGATAAAAAAGGTAATTTTTTATTTAAGGATATCGACTATATCGAGTTTATAATCAGCGCAAAAAAATCCGGATATACTGCTTCGGAGAAGACCAGGTATCATCTGTACTTTAAAAGGGAGAATTTCAAGCTCCCCAGGCCTCTTGTATTAAATTATTCACCTTAAACTCTATTACCTTTTATAAGCGTAAAAAGGATATATAAAGTTGTAAAGCAATATGATTATTTTAAAAAACCTGCAATGCGGAACCGCCAGAGAAACAATAGATATAAATACAGCATACGGGAATATCTGGAATGATAAGAATTCATCCTTAATTCACATAATTAACGGTAACTTATATGTCAAATCATTCCTGCTGAAATACATAGACAGGATATTTTTAATTATCGGATTCGATTTAATAGGGCTGCCCGGTACCTATTGTAAAAAACTCAAGAATAAAATAAACAGGATATTCAAAATAAAAACCCAACAAATAGTCATTTGCTGGACACATACTCACACAGCACCTGCAACAATCAATTTTAAAGGCAGATACTTTATTCAACCTGAGTATTTCGATGCACTGACAAAAAAAACAATTAAAGCCGTAGAAAAAAGTTTTAATGATATGAAAAAGTGCCGGACAGTAACTTTTTCGAGGAGTAGTGTCGACCTGGTTGTTAACAGGATCGAAATAGGCCGGCTTAAAGATATAAATTCATTGACATCGAAACCGGGTAATGTTCTGAACGAATTTAATGTGGTTTTTTTTAACAGAACAGATTCGAAAAAAATTGCTTTGATTAATTATTCATGCCACAATATAGGGATTACGAAAAATGCCGGTCTTATCCTGTCCGGAGATTTTGCAGGATACACGGAAGATTATCTTGGTTCAGCCGGTATCGATTCCATATTTTTACAGGGTTTTTCCGGCAACCTTAACTCCAAAATACACGGCGGCATTAATAAATCGAAAGAAATCGCACTCATTCTATCCGGAGAGACAGTAAAAAATGTAAATACAGGTATCCCGGTCGAAGGAGATGAAATATCGATGAGAACCAAAAACATCGTACTGGATACAATAAACGGAAGAACGATAACCGTTGATATACAGATCTTAAGAATAGCAAATATTGTTTTCTTATTTGCTCCGGGGGAACCATTCTTCGAAATATATTTAAATATACGGGAAAAAATAAATAAATCAAAAAGATTATTCCTGATACCTGTGGGATATTCCAATAACGGCAGCATCGGATATATTCCTGATAAGCGGTATTACAAAATTAACGAAGCCTATTATGAAACCGCAGGAAATTATTATGCGTATGGAACTCTGCCGCTAAGCGATAGTTCCGCTGAGAAAATAGCAGATGGTTTTATAAAACTGATCGGAAAAAGGAAATGAAAGTTTACAGCGTTTCACACATAGTAAATGTTAACTCAATTATCGATAACCGCAGAATAGTGATTAAAGATAATATTATTGACAGAATTGATAAAATCTCTGCGGAGAAGAAGGGAGATACTTACTATTATGCCGTACCGGGATTTATCGACATGCACACTCACGGGGGAGCCGGGATCGATATTATGGACGGTTCCGGTAAGGCTTTTTCCCGTATTGCAGAGTATAATTTAAAAAACGGAACAACTTCGTTTCTGGGAAGCACTATTACAGCGCCAATAAAAGAAATAGAGTCCGTTCTTAAAACCGGGAGAAAATATTTACAAATCAACAAAGAGAAATCATTAAAGGGTAAAGAATCCTCTCTTTTGGGTTTTCATCTTGAGGGGCCATGGATTTCCCGTAAAAACCTGGGAGCTCAGAACAGATCATACGTTATCGAAGCTGACCATGATTCTTTAAGTCTTATTAAAAATTATTCGGATATTATTAAAATGGTTACTTTCAGCTATCACAATAAAAAAGCAGGGGAATTATTACAGGTTCTGCTTAAAGAGAAAATTATCCCCGCCTGCGGGCACGATGAAACCCTCGATACGGATATTGTAGAAGGATTTAAGGAAGGATTAAATCATATAACGCATATTTATTCGAATACTTCATCATTTCAGAGAAGAAACGGATTTAAGCACCTCGGTACGCTCGAAATGGCTCTGATGACTCCGGGAGTAAGTATCGAGGTTATTGCGGATAACAGGCATATTACCGGGTATTTCTGGAATTTTATCATTCATAATAAATCATTCGATGACATTATTATTGTAAGTGATTCCATAAAAGCTGCCGGGCTGCCTGAAGATAAAAACAAATTATATCACCTGGGAGAACTTGATATTATCATCGATAAAGGGGTCGCCTGGCTTCCGGATAAATCTGTATTTGCAGGGAGCGTAACCAATATGCATAAGATGTTCAGGATATTAATTAAGAAATGGCATGTCGATATCCGGGATGCAGTTAAAATAACCTCTTTTAACCAGGCTGAAAAACTGCATATATCCGATAAAACAGGTTCCATAGAACAGGGGAAAATTGCTGATCTAATTCTTATGGACAGGACACTTAATATTAAAAAGATAATCAAATCGGGTATCGAAGTTGCTTTATAACAACTTTTTATTAATACTCATAATCGTATCCTGCGCAAGTTTTATACAGGGCTCGGTAGGCTTTGCATTTTCTTTAATCTCTGTTCCCCTTTTATCATCATTCTTTTCTCCCATACAGGCTGTAGGAATTAACTCGATAGTAGCTTCATTTAACAGTATTATTATTTTTTACCTGCTAAGAAAAGACATTCAGTATAAAAAGACGATCCCCTATATTGTAACAGCGTATGCCTCCATTCCTTTAGGTATTATTTTTCTTAAATACCTAGATAAAACCGTAATCATGGTTTCTCTTGGTATATCCGTAGTAATTCTCACTCTGTTTTCTATATTTCTTGTTAATACAAAGACCATGAAATTCTTAAAAAGTAAAATATTCGGTTATATTGCATCTTTCGCATCCGGTTTTTTAGGCGGAGCTTTTACAACTCCCGGTCCGCCCATGATAGCATATTTTTATAATGTCGATGATTCAAAAATGCAGGCAAAGGCAAACATTCAGTTTTATTTTTTTGCATTGGATTTGTTAATTATCCCGGCTTTTTTTTATACAGGTATAATAAACACAAAAATAGTTTTAAACAGTATTATTTTATTACCGGCAGTAATCATATTCAGCAAAACCGGTGTTATCTTTTCCAAAAAGATACCTCCGAAACTGTTTGGTTCCATAGTAAATGTTTTTCTGATCGCCCTTGGATTATATATTCTGATAAAATATTCAATTATGTAGCCGTAGTATTAAATATTATTGATTGTACAGGTTTTCAGCACGGGATGGGAACATCGACGCCTATGCGGATAACCTGTAGAAAAAAGCTGCAGCAGATGTCATGATAAAAGGCAGTAAATACGGAGTATAACTTTGATTTAACAGAAAAATAACCACTTTTACCGGTATCCGGAAGATAAATTAAAATAAACCGAATGGCGGCTGGTTATCAGGGGAGCAATTATGAAAAAAGAAATAACACTCGGTATTGTTTGTTTTGCAAGAAAAACATTCGATTTACCGGCAGCCTTAAACATCTATAAGAGCTTATCTGAAAAACTTAAAATGATCGAAAATATCAAGCTGGTAACTATTCAAAACCTTGTTATTGAAATTACAGATGCCAGGAAAGCCGGGAAGATATTCAGTGAAAGAGGTGTCGATGCAGTAGTTGCCGTAAGCGGAACATTTCATCTGGGCCATCTTATACTTGAAATAGATAAAATTGTAAAAAAACCGATCCTTCTATGGGGACTTCCCGAACTGCCGTATGATGGAGGTAAAATCCGGCTTAACAGTATATGCGGTTTAAATTTAGATGCATCGAATCTCTATAAAAGCGGGGTAAAAAATTATCATACAACCATAGGGGAAAATATAGATAAAGACTGGATCGATGCGGTACGTATTATAAGTGCTTTTAAAGAAGCACATCTTGGAATTGCCGGATTCAGGGCTAAAGGGTTTTTTAATCTGAGTTTTAACGATTTAAACCTCTACAGAGAACTCGGAATACTGCTCGATCATTACGAACTTCAGGATTTATATAATGATCCCGCTTTTGAAAAGGAATTAAAGAGAAGAGAAAATGACTTTAAAAATGTGTTTGATATCCGGGGTATTACAGAAGAACAATTCCGAAAGGTAGTGCGGTTAACGGCAGGTATGGATCATTTTATTAAACGCAACTCACTCGATGCTTTAGCCGTCCGATGCTGGCCGGAATTTGCAGAGAACTATGGAATATCTCCCTGTGCAGCAATGTCCCTGCTCCAATCGGAACATAAAATTATTGCATGCGAAGGAGATGTCGAAGGCGCTGTTTCCATGCTTGCTCAGACAGCAATAGGAGCGGAGACTCCTTTTCTATTTGATTTTTCACAGGTTGATTTTAAGCAGGACTTCGCCCTTTTCTGGCATTGCGGAGCAGCACCTTGTAATCTGCGGGATAAAAAATGTTCTATTTCACTGGATACATACTTTGCAGGCGGAAAAGGTGTAACTGCCGATTTTGTTTTAAAAGACGGTGAAGTTTCCATTCTGCGGATCGATTCCGCACTCGATGAGTACCGGATGTTCTTAAAGAAAGGAAAAGCTGTCACTACGGAAAAATCACTTAAAGGCACCTATACAAGGGTAGTCTTTAACGAACCTGTTTCTACAGTTTTCAGGAAAATCATCGATAACGGATTTGCCCACCATTTTTCCATGGTATACGGAGATTATATACGGCCGTTAATGATATTTGCAAAACTAAAGGGGTGGAAAGTAATAGACTGATTACCCCGGATTATCTTACAGCGGTTTTTAAAACAGGCACGTGAAAAATTACATAATTGAGCCGGAGTGCATTTGCAAAACAGGTTATTTCCCGACAGCAATAAGCACCCCGATGGATGAAAGATGAACAGGTACGGAGTTATTACTTACCCACGGATCCGTTATATATTCGTTTTGATAGTATAAAACAAGTGATCTGTCCTTTCCCGGTGTTCTGTAACCGCTCTGTATAAGCCAGTCTATTGCGGGACTTATTACAGGATATACTGCCGTACCTTCTGTTTTCCGCTGTATAACGGAAACCTTTCCGTTAAAAAAAACAGAGCCGTAATCTTTATGTCCCAGGATGATGGATTTAATAGAAAAGGAAATCCGTGATTTGTCCGGTTCCGGTTTAACTTCCTGAAATATATAGGGAAGATTTATTTCACCTATAAATCCGGCTTTAAAACCGGAAAAGAAGGCCGTTTTACCCCACGGCAAATCGAATCTTTTCGAATCTATACCCAAAAAAAGAGTATCGTGCACTGCATTCCTGCCGAGGAATCTGTCGATATCATGTTTGCAGTCATGGCGGAAGCCTGCCTTAATAAAAAATAGTTCTGCATTTAATGTTGCCGTTAATCTTAAATCGGTAAGCAGGGCGCGTAAGTAGAAACCCAGAGAACTATGTACAAAATAATTCACCTGATTCTGAATAATTTCCCTTGTAAGCGCCTGGAACGAAACATTTTCAGAACTGAAAAGGGTAAAAAGAATACCCATTTCCGAATCCTGTGAAAAGTTATCATTTTCCGCTTGAGTGGTATAGTGATGGAAATCGAACCATCCGGCTATACCGGATAAAAGCTCAAACGAGGGTGTAAACCGCGGCTTAAGCTGTACAGGAGGAAGCCTTAAAATCTCCGTTCGTCCCGGGACAGGGCTAAAGACAATAAAAACAAAAAGAATAACTCTGTTTATGCTTTTTTCCATTCTATATCCGGCCCGCATAATACTACCGGCGGTTTGTGAAATAGTCAATTAACTTCGGATCAGGGAAAGGCCCGGTTTATGAAACTTTTACCTTTCACCGGGCCTTCTACGTGTGAACGATCTGTCCGGTACCTGCATCGACCTTAACATCGAGCCCGCTGTTAAAGGATACACTGTAAACCAGAAACCCATTTTCGTTGTCCAGTTCCGCTGCCGCTGCAATCGTGCCGGGGTTAGCAGATGCAGCTGTCTGCTGCCCGGATTCCAGTCCTGCGAAAAACCGAACCCTGTACTGCCAAGCAGAAACATAGTTACCAGAACCAGTGCCTTTACTTTAAACCTTTCATACTGTAAAACCTCCTGATAAAAAAATCTATTAAACGATCATCTATCGTTCGGGTATTAATATAGGTTTTAACTTTAAGAATCTTTTAAGCTTAAGATGAGAGTTTTCTTAACTTTTAGCATCCGGTAAACATGTAATGAACGTGATAACATTTCCGGGATCACTTTTTACCCTTATCCGGCCGTTATGGGAATTAACAATTTCCCGGACTATGGCGAGCCCAAGGCCGGAACCGCCTGTTTCCCGTGAACGGTCCGGCATAATCCGGTAAAAACGGTCAAAAATATGAGAAACATTTTCATCCGGTATCTTTTTTCCCGTATTACTTACTGCCACACAAATATACGGCTCTTCATATTTCATGGAAATACCTATTTCTCCGCCAGGTTCCGTATATTTTAATGCGTTATCCAGTAAATTCAGAAATAACCGTACAATTTGTCCTCTGCTGCCTTCGACTGCCGCATGTTCCAGCAGTTGTTTTTTCAGTGTTATATGCTTATCCCTGATCATCGGCGTAAAGTCATCGATGATATTTTCGATGAGTCTGCCGATATCGAATTGTTCATACCCCTGCTTAAGTAGATCTCGATCCGACCGCGCAAGAAACAGAAGATCATTTGTAAGCCGTATAAGCCGGTCCACCTGCTCCTGCAGATTCAAGAGGGTCTCCCGATACTCTTTAACCGAACGCAGTTTGCTGAGTGTTACACCGATCTGACCTTTTAATACTGTCAATGGAGTACGGAGCTCATGCGATGCATCCGAGGTAAATCTACGTTCTTTTACAAATGAGTTTTCCAGCCTGCCCAGCATCTTATTGAAATTTGCAACTAATTTCTTTATTTCAGAGGCTGTTCCCCTGTAGTTAATCCTCAAGGAAAGGTCACTTACATTTATCTTCTCTGCAGTTTCGGTTACATTTATGATGGGCTTAAATGCGTTATTTACAATTATATGCCCCCCTATCCCTGCAAGAAGCAAAGCCAAAAAAAGCCCGATTATAATAGAACCTGTCATTTCCTCCACAGTCTTACTCATAAAATCCATAGACTGTACGCTCTGGATCCAGTAAATTATCTTCCCCCCCTCGTCCGAAACAGGAGCATTGTATACTCTCCAGAACTCCTTTTTAACTACCTCTGTAAAAAATCCTTTCTTCGAATGATCCCAGACAGGCAGATCCTTATATTCTCCCAATCCATCAATCAACCTCCCGTCAGCGGAAAATATTCTTAATGCCGATCCTGTCTGACGAATGTACTGCGAATCCGAATACGGATCTTCTCTTTTTTGAAAAACTATCTTCCCGTTCTCATTATCAAAGTCCAGGTTGGCAGAAGCCTGGGTTACCGCAACTTTTAAGGACAGATCGATAAGCTTTAACATTGTATTCTGCAGCTGCATATGCAGGTAAAACCCCAAAAACAGGGATATTATACCGAACAGAAGGACATACCATAACGTTAACCTGAGACGGAGAGATACCCTGCTTAAAGATCTATTAAAAAAACCATTCATCCTGTTATGCATCATCGATCTTGTAGCCGATCCCGCGTACGGTACGAATGAGCGGCTTAAGATTTCCCGTATTTATTTTTTTTCTGAGATAACCTATATATACATCCAGAACATTGGTTCCCGTATAGAAATCATAGTTCCATACATGTTCTATCAACTGTGTTCTTGTTAATGTCTGTTTATTATTGCGCATCAGGAATTCCAGCAGAGCAAATTCACGGGGACTCAGGTCTATCAGCACTCCTCCGCGCTTTACCTCGTGTCTGGAAACATCCATCTCCAGATCATGGACCTTAAGTACCGTACTATTCTGTATGGGAGGACGCCTCAGCAGTGCCCTGATTCTTGCAAGAAGTTCGGGAAATGCAAATGGCTTAACCAGATAATCATCGGCTCCCGCATCCAGCCCTGCTACGCGGTCCGTTAGGCCATCCCTGGCAGTAAGCAGAATAACCGGAACTTTTATGTTTTTCTTCCTTATACTCTGTAATAACTCTATACCGCCTATTCTGGGAAGCATAATATCCAGTAAAATGATATCGTATTCCATGACAGCTATATAATCCGATCCCTCCTCACCATCACCAGCAGTGTCAACCGCATATCCTGCTTCGCTTAAACCCTGCTTTATAAATTTCGCAACCCCCTTTTCGTCTTCTACAACAAGAATCCGCATTCTCTTATTTCCTCTTAAAATAACTCAGTAAATATCGAATAAATCCGTTATTACGTTCTTTTAACCAGAGATAAAAAAACAGTGCAGCACCGATTATCAATATCAGCATCCAGTAATTAATTGCTATAAAAGATGAAATATACAGCCATATAAAATTAAATATTCTATCCTGAATATTGTACTCAGGTGTTTTCATTTTAACCAGTTTATAAGTCACCATGTTATTTGATACATGTACCTTGATGTAATGATAAAAATAGTGCTTCGGATCCGTCTTTAACAGTTCGGCTCCGCCGCCTCCGGTTATAGTGTAGGGAACACCATTAAAATTACCCTTAAAATATCCATGAATATGTCCTAAAAAGAGCATTGTAATGCCCCTTTCCTTTAATAGCGACAGTAGTTTTTTTGCATTCCCGGTATCTTTCAGGGAATGGCCGGGCTGATCTTTCATCGGCACCCTCGGATCGAAAGGAGGGACATGCATATAAACAAACACATTTTTATACCCTTCCGACTTCTTTAATTCTCCTTTCAGCCATTGCATCTGCCATTCATCGACCCGCTTTTCATCAGAATCATCGAGAGAAATAAAATACGAACCGGGTAGATGAAAAGAATAATAAAACGGGTCGAAAATCTTTTTGTAATTCTTAGTACCCTCATCCGCTACATCATGATTACCGGGAGCAACAACTACAGGCATCCTGAATTGATTAAATTGTTTTAAAAAGAATAAGTATTTCTGTGTAGATCCGTCAAACACCATATCACCTGTATTAATGGTAAATAAAATCGAAGGGTCATCATTAATTTTAGTAATTATAGACTGAAAGGTACTTATGGAATTTTTATTATCACCCATTACGGCAAAACTATAATCGGTTTTTTTTATCTGCGTTATTTTATTAACATTAACCGCTATCAGATCCTGAGGCAACATAGAATAATCTATAAAAAATAATTTAACTATGGAAATTAATACCGCTAATGCGGACAGAATTAATAGAAAACGCCTTGTATTTTTTTTCATTTCCCTCTCCTGCTGTTCTTTAAACTAAAAGATAGTATTAGTATATAGAGGAATTCTAAGAAAATAATAAGAGAACCAATTTATTTACATGGGGCAACAAAACCTATCCGTTTATCATTCTTACTGTAAAATAACTCATAAAAGGAACCAATGTAAGAAACAGGTGTGTTAAAAGGGGTTTTAATAATAAATTCCTGTTATTCTTTTCCATGATGGAAAACTGCCATTTTTCACGAAGCATATTGTCGCAGTGAAAAGCAAAAGCCAAAAAGGAAAAAAAACTAATTCCGGCCAGGAATGCAAGGGTATAAAGCTTAATTTTCGGAGAAAACAACTTTAATAACAAAACAGGCATGCTTAAAAGATAAATAATAATCCATGAACGAAATTTAACTATTTTCCAGTACCATTCCTCTACCGGGCTTAATTTGAAACGTTTGCGGGCAGAATCAGATATCAAAGATGTAACTTTAACTATACAAATTAAAATCAATACAGATAGAATTACCGCCCCTATTAAGACGACAGTAAGCCGAATGCTTATAAGATCATAATATCTGTTGGCGACAACAGTGATAATACCGTTTTCCCTCGGACTGATATCAGGATTTACAAACACAAGGATAAAAAGAAACAGCATATGCAGCATTTGAGCTTCCGTAACAGACGGTTTAAGCCATGCATATAACTTTAGAAGCAGCGCTACGGCTGCAAAAGCAGCAAGTATCACAACTGCAGTTCTGATAAGCAATGGAAAAAACCGGCGGCTCATCAGGGAGAACGAAATAAATATAAAAAGAATACAGAATACAATAGCAGCAGGCACAGGCCTCATAAAGGTTATATGAATCCTGAACCTTGAAATAAATCTTTTGCCTCCCGGTAGAAATTCTATAAAAGTCGAAGGAGGTAAGGCTCCGCTTATCTGATAGCCTGTTAACGGGACTATCCAGATTAAGTACGCCGACAATAAAAGGAAATGGATGTCTGCATTTTGAATAAAATCTATTTTTACATTATGCCGGGCAAGATTGATTATCATTAATATATTTACTGTAATGCGGATAAAAAAAATTAAGGTCAGGAACCCCAGGGCTGCTCCGGCGGAGGGGGCAATCCTTAGCCTGTGAGATCCGCGCGATTTTATTGTCCTTATAAAGTATCCTATACGAATTATCCGGTCACGCATTACTCTATCCAGGGGAAATTCGTTTCATCGCTATCTCCGTCTGCCGAACCGGAATAACTTAAGTATTCTTCTTTCCTCTCAGGATCAACAATGTTCTCCATAAATCCATCGGAAATATACCATATCCTGCTGAACAAATCCTTTGATAACGGAAACGTATGAGAAGCTATAATGACGATTTTACCCTTCTCTTTTAAAAAATCGATTATTCTTTTAAAAATAAAGATTCCTTCGACATCGAGTGCATTAAACGGTTCATCGTACATATAAATACCTGTGTCTTTTAAAAGGGTAAGCGCCATACTGAGTCTCTTTGTCAGGCCGGCGGAAAGCTCCTCGCCGTAGTAATTTCTGTACCTATTAAGCTGAAAAGTATTTAAAATATGCTCTATACGCAGCAGTCCGTCTTCCCTTTTTAACCCCATAAGATAGCATGCGAGCATTAGCTGCTCTTCCACCGAAAGAACGGGAATTATTCCGCCGCTGTCGATGGAATATGAAAATTCCTTCCTCCATTCCTCTGATGACAGGTTAAGATCTCTCCCTCCTAAATAAATAAAACCGGAATCTTTCTCTATTAACCCTGCAATACAGTTGAGTAAAGTTGTTTTCCCTGCCCCGTTTCGGCCTATAAGCGCAGTTACTTCACCTGCCCCGGCAGACACCGAAGCATTCCTTACAATCTCCCGCTCGCCCCGTGAGATCGATATATCTTTAAGTTCAAGCATACCCTATAGACACCTCTTAAATTAAAACTTCTGATTACACAAAGGCAGCAGGAAGAATAAACAGTACTGCAGATTCCCCGGGGTTATATCCTGCACTCCCAAAGCGGATAATAAAGCCAAATCTTTTAGTATAGCCACAAATTCATTGCCAGGCGGAGGAAGTACATTCCGTACAGCCTGCGGCAGTATGATTTTTCGCATAGCCTGCCACCTTCTCATTCCCAGGGCAAGTGCAGCCTCCATCCTGCCCTTGCGGATCGACTCTATCCCTGCCCTGAATATTTCCGAAATAAAGGCACTGTAACCAAGGGTCAGTGTAATAATCGAACACCAGGTAAAATCAAGTTTTCGTACACTGACTTTTCCTATTACCCCTCCGTTTATAAGGAGAGCGGCAAGAAAATTTAAAAACCTTATTAGGGTGGAAGC
>JAADHF010000078.1 GCA_013151965.1 Spirochaetota bacterium | reverse complement strand
AAAAAGGTTAAAATATTATAAAGGATTTAAAAAAATTAAAAAAATTCCTATTTCTTTAATAGGGTTTATTTTTGATATTATTGCGGCACTAAACGCACGTGGAGTTTTTAAAAATAATAAAGCTCTTGGTTTTTGGTAGGAATTCTACTTAAGAATGCTATATTATTTAATATATTGGAAAATACGGCGCAAAACTGCCACTGAAACCGGATTTAAACTGCCGGGCAATCCGGTTGAATCCCGCCACCCAACCGAGTAGCACAGATACTCAGGACCAAGGCTCCGGGGCGATTCAGTTCCAATGGAGTTTATATCCGCAGTCTCAAAATCACTTACCTGCTTCTCCTCCAGCTGTTCAGATTGTTTCTTGAATATCTTTCTGGCGGCCTCCCGGGCGCTCTTCTCCAAAGGCTTATCCAGTTCCACCAGGCTCAATTGCCCTGTAAGGATATCTTCGATCCGCCTGGCAAAAACGTGGTACCGGGAAGGATCAAGCCGGAGGTTGCCGAGGTTGAGCACTAACCTCTGTCTGGGTCCTTTTTCCGTCCGCACACTCTCGACTAACTGCAGGTACTCATACAGCTTTTGAGTCTTGCCGTTGTGTTTTCTGACCTTTCTGATGAACATGCTGTGACTATAGCAAGCATAGCAAGCTGTCAAGAGAAATATATTGTATGTGTCACTACATTGAAATATTACCTATTTTCAGTGCTTTCCTGCCCTTCTGCGGCCATCTTGCCACCGCCGTCGGACTTAATTCTACCTGTTTTAGTGAAGTTGGGTTAGGATTTTTTTGCGGATACTCCGCTGGCAAGCTTGTGGAACTTTACTCTCCTATTAGAAACATCTGTCGGAGCACTTTTTCGAAATTATACAGGTTCCCCGATGTGCATCACTTTTCCCTTAAAAAGCTGCAGGCAGCAGTTACGAAAATCCGTATCAAAAACAGAAATATCCGCATCCATTCCTGCTTCCAGGGACCCGGAAGTTTCGATACCTAAAAGTTTAAGCGGGTTAGAGGCCGCCATTTTTACAACTTCCCACAGCGGAATCCCATGGTTCCGGTGAACCGCTGCAATAGAATCCTTTACCAGAAATCCCGAACCCACAAGTACACCTGAATCTTTTTCATAGACTCCGGCATGTTTAACAAAAAGTTTTTTCCCGCGCATGGTGGCTTCGGTACTCCCGGGCACAAGTCCTGCAGCCGGTGCCGCATCGGAGATCATTACTATTCTGTTATGGGGCCGTAATCTAAAGGAAAGCTCCATGGCGGCAGGATGTACATGCGTGCCGTCACAGTTTAATTCGGTATAGATACTTTTATTTAAAAGGCACCAATGAGCAAGCCCGGGCTGTTTATGCGAAACCCCGCTCATCCCATTAAAGAGATGGGTCACGTTTAATTCTGTACTCTGCGGCAATGCTTTCAGTTCTGCAAGCGATGCATTGGAATGTCCCAATGCAGGAATAATACCGTACCGGTTTAAATCCCCGATAAGCTTAAGAGCACCCGGTATTTCCGGAGCGATTGTCATCATCCTCAGCCTGCCTCCGGAAAGTTCATATATCTTTTTCAGTAAAGACGGATCTACAGGCATGATTTTATCATTATGAATTCCCCCGCGTTTCTGTTCCGATATAAAGGGTCCTTCGATATAAATTCCCATCACCCTCTCCGGAACATCACATGCTTCCATAGAGGATGTTAAAGATTTAAGTACATGTTCATCATACACAATAGTCGGGAGAAAATAACCGACACCCTGCCCGGAAAGAAAACCGGCAATCCTGCTTAGAGGGGATTCCTTTTTCCCTTTTACTGAAGCCCTGTTATTGTTAACACCGTCTTTTTCAGAAACAGGCGCTTCGAAATCACAGCCTCCGTACCCGTGAATATGCATTTCCACAAGCGCCGGAATAACATACTTGCCATGTGCATTAAAAACCAGAGGGCGGTTCCCCGAATCTTCGGGCTTGCAGGTCCGAAGTACGCCAGCCTGATCCATACCGGAATGATGTGTATCAGCCTGCCGGAGAAGGTCAGCCTGCCCGAACCCGGTCTGCCGGAGGCCGGTTTGCAGCCCGGGGTTATCTCTGAAACGCGGGTTTTCCGCTTTACCTATATGGAGTATTTTCCCCTTTCTGACATGAACACATCCGTTTTCCATAACCGAACCGGGGAGAATAAGAGTTCCGCCTTTTATTATAATATCCCTCATTAACTTTCCTCTTGTGGATTCGCCGTCAGTAATAGTTCTCTCTACTTATTTTAGCCCGGCTAAAGCAGATCGATTTTACATTATGTTAAAAAGAATTTAAATACCCCTCCGGCACTGCGCTCACAGGCGGGAATTATTTTCCCAATATTTACTCACCGGAAAAAAATATACGGTAATATTTTATATAAAGGACTTTAGTAGCCGCTTCGCATCTCTTAAAGATAAATAAGTTGGCACATTTATTGCTATAATATTAAACGAAAACTAAATATCAAAACCAGGAGGTTTGTAATGAAACATAAAAAAATCAAGATCATGGTGCTTTCAGCACTTATTCTGGCAGGAACGGGCATGGGCCTTATGGCCTCCGGACAGCCGGAAAACACACAGCAGAATCCTGCCGCCGGTCAGCAGAGAAGAGGCAGAGCCGGAGGACACGGCAGTATGATGTACGGGAACTTTAATAAGGAAGATGAGATTACGGTAAAAGGGAAGCTCTACTACAAGAGCACGATGCATCCGGAGCTCAAAACAGACAGTGCCGGGTATGAGCTTCTCGTTCCCAGGTTCCTTATCTTCGATGCAGACATCAAAGAAGGCACAGAAGTTTCGGTTACCGGCTACAAGGTGGATAACCCGCCGATGGATAGGGAAGAGGATAATGATAACGATATTCATATCTTCGTGACAAAAGCCGAAATAAACGGCAAAACTTATGATATCGGCAGCGAAAGAGGAAGATACTGCATGCAGGGAGAATCGTCCTATTCGAATAACGGCCGGGGCGGCGGAAACATGCACGGCGGCAGAGGCGGAAAAACAGGATGGCGTATGTAGGTATTACCTGAAACGGTATTTCTAACAGATACCGCCATTACAGCCGGCTTCCCTTAACGGGGAGCCGGCTTTTATTTTTTTCAGGAATTATTTTAATATAATTTATTTACTATTTCCAATATATAAGATATAATAATTATCGAATTTTATAAGGAGTTTTTTATGTATCCGTGGGCTTATTGGATTATTGCGGGAATTATCCTGATTATACTGGAGGTATTTGTTCCCGGTTTTACCATAGCCACCTTCGGTGCAGGGGCTGTTATTACAGGCATTCTGTCGGTTTTTATAGAGGGATTTTTTATCCAGCTTCTTATTTTTGCAATAGTTTCTTTTATTATCTTTTTATGGCTGCGGCCTTTGATGTTAAAACTCTTCTATAGAAAGTCAGAAGACCTTAAAACAAATGTAGATGCCCTGATAGGAAAACGTGCAAGGGTCCTGGAAAAAATTGATAATTCCGGTTTTACGGGAAGGGTTAAGGTAGGGGGGGAAGACTGGAAAGCACTTTCCGATACAGGGGATATAATTGATGCGGATGAATCGGTGGAAATAGTAAGAATCGATGGAGTAAAACTTATCGTAAAAAAAACAGGAGGAGAAGATTTATGACAGATTTTTCAGTTTATTATATTATTATAGGGTTAATTGCACTTTTTGTTTTTATTCTGATAATAAAAGGAATCAGAATTGTGCCCCAGGCCCAGACTATGGTTATAGAGAGGCTCGGAAAATTCCATAAGATATTAAAGAGCGGTGTTAATATAATTATTCCGGCACTTGATAAGCCCAGGAACAAAAACTGGTCGGTGATAATGAGACTTCCCGACGGCAGTATGAGTATTGCCATGGATAAGACACCTACAATTGATTTAAGGGAAAATGTTTTTGACTTTTCCAAACAGAATGTAATAACAAAAGACAATGTAATTATAGAGATCGATGCAATGCTTTACTATCAGCTTACCGACCCTGTAAAGTCACTCTATGAAATCGCCAACCTGCCCAATGCGATAGAAAAACTTACAAAAACCACTTTAAGAAATGTAATAGGCGAAATGGATCTTGATGAAACCCTGTCATCCAGAGATAAGATAAACCACAGATTAAGACAGATTTTAGATGATGCAACCGATAAATGGGGAGTAAAGATTAACAGAGTCGAAATTCAGGATATAAACCCTCCCAAGGATATCAAAGATGCCATGGAAAAGCAGATGAGAGCGGAGAGGGACAGAAGAGCAGCGATTCTCCAGGCAGAGGGTGACAAACAATCCAAAATACTCGAATCCGAAGGGACTAAAAGGTCTGCGATTAACAGGGCCGACGGTGATAAGCAGGCAAGAATTTTAAAAGCAGAAGGGGAAGCCGAAGCAAAAATAAAAATTGCAGAAGCGGAAAGCTTTGCAATAGAAAAGATAACGGCAGCTATAAGCAAAACCAGAACGGATCCGGGAACTTACTTAATCGCTTTAAAATATATGGATACACTGGAGTCCATATCATCAGGGAAAGACAACAAAGTAATATACCTCCCCTACGAAGCAACGGCGATACTCGGGTCCATAGGCTCCATAAAGGAACTCTTCGGAAAGAAAAATGAAAAAAAGGGATAACCGGAAATTTAATGCCGTAAATAAAATGGGTTTTTAAAATAATTACGGTATAGTAATAATATAATAGAAAAAAAGGAGTTACCATGAATAAAAAATTTTCCCCGATCATCCTGGGGATTTTTATTATCCTACAGGCAGGTTTTTCGGTAGGTTTAATTAATCCGGGAGAATCCGATCAGTCTTCATCTACAATGGGATTTGAGAAAAACAGCTACGACTGGCTTCTCGATCCTGTTTACTTCGGTAAAATCGAAAAATCAACAATCTTCTTTTCCCTGGACAGTTCAGCCGGTCAGTTCGGAGCAAATACGGTTGGAGACGGTTTCAGGGGCGGATTCGCATGGATAATGAACGGATTTTCTCCGCTCTTTGCAGTTAACTACAGAACCACTGCAACATCTTCCGCTCAGAGTTCGGACAACAATCAAAATACGGAATACGATTACGGTTCCTACGATACGGCAACGGGCAGATATGCAACAATAGATGAGATAGTAAATATTACCACTTCCGCAAATCCCTATCACAAATTGATGTTCCATTTCGGCGGCAGATTAGACGGCCCTGTCAGTTTTGACCTGCAGACCTACTGGTATATGGATCGTGAAAACGGAATTTCCTCGAGCCGTACTGACCAGTATACAAATACGGCATCCGTAAGTCCTGCCAGTTTAAATTCAAAGGGCAACCTCACGGAAACGGTGTACAATTTAATAGCAAATGCGGATAATTTACTGGCAGTCGAATCGGAAGCAGGTCTTAACCTGGGCATTGTCAGCTCCACTATTGCGCTCGGCACCGGGTTTTACAACCTGGGTACTGCCGATAACAGCTATGTTTCAACCGTAACGAGCTATTCAGGGGGTGTAAATCCCACGGCCATGGATCAGCAGGTAATTACCAACTATACAGGCTCATACTACTACAACGGAGCCGTTCAGCAATGTTTTGATATGAATACCTCCAGTCCCGTTTATATTCAGCGCACACTTATAAAGCTCGATACGGATACCATTATCCCGCTTGGCGATACCCTGAAAATAGAAAGTCCGATCTATTTTGATATTACATTATCGCCGGCTCTTGCAACGGCTTTTAACACTACAACCATAGGATACGACGATTCGATTGCCACACCCCCGGAATCGACAAGAACGGAAAATATCACAACAACAAACCTGACCGTAAATTACGATATTAACTGGGGTCTGGGAACTTCCGTTAAAAAAACATGGCATCCTTCCGATAATTCCGCGCTTTATATCGGGGGAGGATTACAGTTTGATATGGGCATGTACAGCGATACACGAAACAGGACCAACCGGGTTCATACACAGGTGGATAACGATGCCGACGGAGCATACACCACAGCGGGTACCGATTCGGATACAACTTACACACAATCCGGCTGGGAAATACAGACGAAAAAGGACGATTACATAATCACCCTTAATTTACCCGTAGCGGTTTCCTACAGCCCGATTAAAATATTGACATTTCATGCCGGTGCACAGACTTCCATGGCAGTCACTTTAACAAACTCATCCACACTCGAAACGGGAGATTCGAATTACGTATATGAAAGTTTTACCGATAACCTTACTGCTGCAAACAGCTATGCTCAGAGGCAGAAGAACGGTTCCAGTAATACGAATAATCCGTCTTCGAATTTTACAAGTGATTTCAGCTTCAGTACAAAAGGAAGTTTCGGATTTACACTTGCCGTAAGTGATAATTTCATTATCGATGCCGTGGCTCTTGCCAATATGGTAACATTTGACAGTTTCAGCCTTACGGGAATCTATTCCTATTAATAAGGGGAAATCAGATGAAAAAAAGCTTTTTATATTTACTCTTTGCTGGGATAATAATTTTCCTGTTTGCCGGATGCCCTCTGCCGTTAACAACGAACATTGCAGCCGATATTGTAATTACATTGGGAAGATTTAATCCGACTGCAAACAACAGCCTTTACGGCGGAGTCGGAGGAACCCTCTCCGTTCCGGTAACAGTCAGCGATCAGACAGGAAAAACACTGACAGGCGATTATACCATTGTATTTACTCTATCTGCGGATAACAGCCTTGCTACTACAGGGGATAATACCGGTATGGGTTCATCCTCAGTTACAGCGGCACAGGAACAGGTTGCAGATGTATCGATACCGGCGGCTGTTGCTGCAGGAAACTACACACTGTTTGCGGTCATCTCCGATGCCGCCGATACGGTTAAAAATAATAATACGGCTTCCATAAGTGTTGTTGTAGGAGCATCTAACCTGCCGAACCTGCAGATAGCAAGCCTTGCAGCCGGCAGCAGTATAGCCAGTTATCTTCCGGGCGCAGCGGGGAAGGTTATTTACAAAATAGCAAACGCAGGTTTTGCGGCTATCGCTTCCGGCACGACTTTTACGGTTAATCTTACATTTAATCTTTCGGGTACCGATACATCGGTGGGAAGCACAAATATTACACTTAGCGCCGCATTATACCCGCAGGACTTTATAACAGGAACTGCGGATTTTACCATGCCTTCTGCAGGTACACTCGCTGCCGATAACGGGGAAGCTGCCTTAACTTCGTGGTCCGAAGCCTTAACGGCTACGGTAGATTCGGGAGGTGCCATTACAGAGACTGACGAAACCGACAACACAAATACAGTAACTATAAGTTCGGGGTCTTCGAAACCGGAACTTTCGATTGCATCCGTTACCGTTGCAGACGGTACCGATTATGCGAAAAAAGGTAATCCCGTTGAATATTCGGTAAAGGTGGAAAACACAGGCCTTGCGGCAGCCCAAGGCTACAGTGTTGTCCTTTTTGTTGATATAGACGGAGACGGCACACAAAATACCGGCGATAAGACCCTCTATACATGGGACTCTCCTCCGGTTGTTCCGTTTGATATTGTAAACGGGACAAACAATAATGTAATCTTAAGTGTTCCGGAGGGAACCGTATATCCTTCAGATATTACAGACGGTATGTACTATGTGCGTGCAGTCATAACAGGCTCGATGGAAGAATGGGATACGGCAAATAATACTTCTACCAATCCAAACTCAAGCCAGATCGATTTTGTAACCACCGCCTATGATCTTTCCATCGACTACATGTCGACTTCTTTAACCGGTGCTGTAAACGAAGCTGCCGGAGGTTCTGTTCCGGTCTCATTCAGAATATATAATTCAGCAGGAGATACGGTCACAACGGACTTTGCCGTACACTTCTATGCAAGCAGCGACGGTACACTTGCTCCCGCAGGCGATACCGACTTAGGCTCGGTTACAGTAACGGATTCCCTTTCCGGAAACAGCAGAATAATAAAGAATACTACATTAACTATTCCCGGAGGCCTGGGAACGGGCTATTACACCATATACTGGATTATCGATGATACGGACGCAGTTTCGGAACTCGATGAAAATAACAACACACCGGCGAGCGCAGATGAATGTTTTGTATTTTTCCCGGTATCGGACGGCAGTACGGGAATAGATGCAAGGCTGATTGTATATAAACCTGCAAATGCACCTCCTGAGCAAACATACATATATGGTTCTTACTACCCGGATGCATGGGTGACCTATGATAATAAGACCGGTTATCCGGATCAGCCGGGGGAAAAGGCATTCGATATTTCATGTACAGGCGGCTATCAATTAACCCCGGGCAACACTGTGGGATTACACTTTTTCGGACTAAACTATGCTGGTTATCCCGACGGTGCGGTGCCCTATGCTTTCAGGTTTGTTCCCGACTATGTTGCATCTGTTCCGGCTGCAGCACTTCCGTCAGCTTTAAGCTCGGAAGATACTTTCGAAAGTAATGACAGCCAGAGTACTGCTGCACTTCTTTCCGGGAGTAATGATCCGCTGACAGGCTTTATAAATGCCTTCACAAATTATGCCGGTTATAGTTATAATTATGACTATTTTTCCTTTGTAATGCCGTAAATAATCTGCCGTTTTTCGATATAAAAGCCCGTTCGTTGTGAACGGGTTTTTTTAAATAAAACACTTTACAGATATATCTTCTTCTACTATCATCTGAATCCTAAACAGATAAAGAAGAAGAAGGAGGTTATACATGAAAAGCAGAGGGATAACATCCATTAAAACCAGAATTACCCTTATCCTGGTGCTCCTTCCGTTAATATCGCTTGCTGTTGTCGGTGCAATTGCAATTTATGAAAATCAGAATTCACTGTTATCTCAGGCACAGAGCAATTTAAAACAATTGATTTATGAAAAAGCCACAGGCTACGATTATATCTTCGAAAGAATTCAGCAGGAGGTACAGTCCGTAAGCAGATATGCACAGATTGTATATTCGGCACCGGCCCCCAATGCAGACCTTAAACGGCGTTTACTGCTTCCATGGACTGGAAAAGGCTACGGAAACGATCAAATAAAAAAAGAGGATCATACCGAAATGCTGCGCCTGCAGAGAATCGGAGAAGTGCTCGAGGCAGTAGTATCCAACAACCCTTACATTACCTTGGGGTATATGGGCACGGAAACCGGAATTACGGTTTTTAACGATGAAAAAACCGTCGGTGTAATAGAAACTCTCAAGGGTTTCGAAGTGCGCAAACGCCCATGGTACATTAAGGCAAAACAGTTAAAAAAACCCATCTGGACCAATCTGTACGTTGATGCGAACACCAAAAAATTAACCGTAACATGCGCGGCACCGGTTTACAATGCCGCAGGCAGACTTGTCGGCATCACCGGATTCGATGTACTTCTGGACACAATCCGGTACGACATAATGTCCATGCGCATAGGTTATACAGGCTCATCCTTTATGATAGACCGTCAGGGAAGGGTCATAGTAAGTTCCGAGATAAGCAGAAAAAACACTCAATGGAATGCTATATACAAGAGTGATAATTTTCTTAAAACTCAAAACAATGAGTTTAACCGTATAACAGGAAGGATGGTCAACGGGGAAGCAGGCATAGAATCGTACAGTACCGCAGACAGGAAGGTTTACTATGTGGCCTATGCTCCTATTACGACAATAATATCGAGTATCGGAATTATTGTCCCCAGAGGACAGATACTAAAACCCGTCGAGGCAAGCGGAAAACTCATTATCGTCACTCTTGCACTTATTATAATTATTGCACTCGGATTCGGTATAATTATCAGCAACCGGATAACCAGACCGATCGAGGAATTAACAATAACGGTAGATAAGGTAAGCCGGGGTTTAACCGATGTGGAGACAATCCCCATAAAACGCATGGATGAAATCGGAACCCTGACAAAATCTTTTAACCGTCTTATGGAAACAGTTTCCGTTCTAATGAAGGAGAAAGAATAGTATATGCTCACGTCTTCATTATGGTTTAAAATATTTGTAGAACTGTTTTTACTCCTGCTGTTTGCCCTGACAATGCGTATAAAGAGGGAAAAACCGGTTTCGATTTTCGGATATATTATTGCCGTTTTAATTGCAAGAGATATTCTGTTTTCACTTTTTAATCTCGGTTACATTATTTCCATATCGGAATTTATAGTTATATCTCTCTATCTTCTCTGGCTTCGAAGTTACACGGGAAAGAAAAATTCCGACAGGTTTTATTTACTCTTTAACATACTGTTCCTTGGCGCCCTGATTGCCAATACTTACTTTCGTATAGTTAATCTCCCTTCTTATATGTTAAATCTGGTACTTATTGCAGATATTATTTACCTTGCAATATGCCTCGGCCTTGTCTCCGAGTATAATACGGAAAAATCGGAGATAATTCTTAAGAGCCGTAATACGATTATCACTGTTTTTGCCTTGTTCAGCCTGCTTACACTGCTATTCGGCTATGAGAATAGAATGATTCAGTTTATCGTAATTCCGGCCTATTACTTTATCCATGCATACATACTCTCTTTATATATTATGCTCTTTTATTCGGAAAAAGAGGAAACAATTAGTTTTCTTTCCTCCAACCTCGAATCCATGTTCGATTTTATGAAAAATTTCGGTAATGCACTTACCAATAAAATAAATCTCGAAGAAATCCTTCATATTATCGTTTCTTCCGCTGTAAATAATATCGGTGCGGATGCAGGAACAATACTGATGCTGGACGAATACGAAGATAAACTCAATGTCAGGGCAACCCAGGGTTTGTATCCGCCTTTATACGAGGTTCCCAAGGTTATAAAAGTTAAGGCAAGCAGTGTAAAGCGCTACTTTTCAGATACCCCGATAACAATCGGACAAACAATTCTGGGAGAGGCGGTTAAAACAGGAAAACCGATCTTTATAAGGAACTCATCGGAAGACGAAAGAATGCAGTACAATACCGGCAACGACATCCTCTATATAAGTTCCGTAATAGTTGTGCCGCTTATTGTTTCCGGAAGAATTCTGGGTGTTCTTTCCACTGTAAAGCGCATAGAAAATCAATACTTTAATGAAAGGGATGTCGAACACCTTAAGACATTTGCAGATGCCGCTTCCGTTACCATAGACAATTTATATACATACATGGAAGTACTGGAAAAACGGGAAATCGAACAGGATGTGGATACGGCAGCGGAAATCCAGCAAAAACTGCTGCCGGCCGAATTTCCTGAAATTCAGAATGTAACCCTTGCCGCTTTTAACCATCCTGCAAAGGGTGTAAGCGGAGACTACTTCGACATGATAAAATTCGATAACGACCGGATCGGCCTGTTTATATGCGATGTTGCAGGGAAAGGCGTTTCTGCAGCACTTGTAATGGTAATGATACGTACGATTTTGCGGTTAATCGTGGCAGCCAAACATGACCCTGCAACAATACTGACCTGGATAAACAGAGGTATTACAGGAAGTATAAGTACGGACCATTTTGCCACTCTCTCCTTCCTTACCTACAACCGGAGAAAGCAGGAAGCCGTATATTCCAATGCCGCCCACCTTCCTATGCTGGTCTTTAAAAACAGCGAAAACAGGTTTATCCAGGTAGATACTCCGGGCCTGCCGATCGGGGTGGAAAACACCACGAAATATGCGCAGCGGCGTTTTAAACTGAATGCAAATGACCTGGTAATACTCTACACGGACGGCATTATAGAAACTATGGACGTAAATGGGAATCAGTACTCTCTGCAGTCGCTTACCGGGATAATACAGGAACACAAGGACCTCCCGGCACAGGAGATTGCAGACAAAATAAAATCAGAGCTGAAAGCCTTTGCAGATAAAACGAAACAGCACGATGATCAGACATTGATTCTTATGAAAATCGGTTAAGGAAAGGAGTTAAACTTTGCACTATGGAAATTAAGTTAAGACGGTACTCATCAATCTACATAGTGGATATTACCGGTGATATGGATATGTACAACGCCGGTAATGTAAAGAATGTCATCAATACAATGATAGCGAAAAATATACAGTACTATATAATAAACCTTGAAAATGTAGAGTATATGGACAGCAGCGGAATCGGTGCATTAATATATATACACTCCGAACTGAAAAAGAAGGATATGATGTTAAGAATCGTAAATGTAACGGGTTCCGTAAAAAAGGTAATAGAGCTTACCAAACTTATGGGATATTTTAAAATAGCACAATCGGTAAAAGACGGCATAGAACAGCTAAAGGAATTGATATAGGAGTTAAGAGGAATGACAGAGGCAAAAGAGATAATCGTAGATGAAAACAACAAGCTTTTCGATAAAAAAGGAATGTTTCATAAAAATTTTGTAAGCGATTTCCGGCAGATCCGGTACTTCACCCTTCTGGTTGTTCAAAAAGCTCCGCCTGAAATTAAGGAGATAAACCTTCTTGAACAGCAGATAAGTGAGATTATCAAGAATGCAGTAAAGCATGGAAATCATAATGATCCCAAAAAACATATAGATGTGTGGTACTCCTTCAGCGATACACATGCACGGCTTATAGTACAGGATGAGGGTCAGGGTTTTAAATATCTGGAAGAATGGAATGCATTTAACCGGAAGAGAAATGAATGTTTCCAGAAGCAGAATTTCGAAGAGATGGCTGAATACGTTTCCTTTATAACAAATAAAAGCGATGAAAATGACAGCGGCAATGCGCTTTTTGCTGCATTGGAATACTGGAACGGAGGTCTAGTTTTTAATAATAAAAGAAATGCCGTTGCCGTAGCAAAATATTTTCCAAAAAAAAGGCACGGACTGGAAATAAATAACAATATCTAATGGAAAAACTTAAACAGGAAAAGATTTCCGATCTGCCGGTAAAGATTGTATTTACGGAGATCGGTGTCGACTGGTTTATTAAACATAAAAAGAGCCTTAAACGTTTTCACTTTGCGGACAATACCACCGAATACGGTGTTAAGCTGGAAAACTTCTCCATATCCCTTCTCCGGACAATGATTCACCATAGCTATATCTCAAAAATCGAGATATCACACATTGAATTCTCATCAAAACACAGGGAGATTATGGATCTTTCCAAAATGATAGTGCATGATATTCTGTATAAACAATTTGACATCGAAGTTTTTAAAACATTTATAAATTCTTCCCTTATAAAAAGATGGAACAGGATGAATCCGTCCAAGATAATAGATGAAAATACAACATTCAATGAGTTCTTTGTGGAAAGTATGATGCAGAAGAATAAGGACAAAATACAGCAGATTTCAAAGGAGATAGTAACACCTATACTCCATGAAATAGAAAAATCAAAAGATCTCACAAATAAAGAAAAACATGTCCAGGCGGATTTAAGCAATCTTTATCTTCTGCATATCCGCAGGCTTATCTGGGTGTTTTTATCACAGTTTCGGAATAGAAAAGGGTACAGGACCATCATCGAGGAAATCAGAAAGGCCCTCGGTGATTACCTGGAAAAATCGAAGATTGCAGAATATATAGGCTTAATGCTGATGGAATTAGCTACAAATGCAGAAAATGTGCGTTTTAAAAAAATAGCCGAAAGTATCTATCCCGGCAACAAAAATGTCGAAAATCTTATTTTTTCCAGGCAGGTACGGGAACAGGTATATGCAAAATTAAAGGAAAGGCAAGATTATTTATACCTCACATGGAAACTCAGCGGCAAAAGCACCTCGATAGGCACGGAAAACAGGCTGCAGATTGTTCTTTTTAACCAGGAATATAATTATACGGCAATAAAAAAAGAGATAGAGGATAAGACTGATATAGATCTGAAAGAAAAAAGTCTCTTTGACTTTTATGAAGAGATCCCCGGTCAGAAAAAGGATATGAAACTGGGTCTATACTACCTTTCGTATCTGCAGGATGCATGCAGGAAGCAGAATATACGCTTCGATTCATACGTAGGCCAGTTAAGCGGCACGGATTTAACAGTAATAACTCTTAACCTGCAGTTCTGATTTGTAAAATATCATTTTACAACACGCACCTGATTTTCCTCTGACCTCACAATCCCATATCTGCAATTGCAAGCTGTTTTACGGTTTCTATCCCGGCTTTAATAGAATCATCCACTGCCTTTGCAGCAAGCTTGACATCTGCAAAAGCGGAATCATCACCTATGATTGCCAGTACAGCTCCGGTCAGGAATTGATTCTCCCTTACATGCTCATCGGAAGTATGCGGATTAGAACCTTTAAAGCCGTCATCTTTAAATTGTGTGTTCTCTGCCCGCAGGGTCCTTAGCTGCTGATTAAATACCGCACCAAGGGTAAAGAGCATGGAACATTCCATTTCCGAGGCTAAAACCCCGCTGTCCTTTAATATTCTCATATACCGTTCATGCTCTGCAGCCATCGGGCCCTCACGGAATTCCCTCGCATAAAGAGAATCTTTGGAATGTACCGTTCCCGTAAAAACATTATCCAGCCCGAGTATGGAGCAGGCCTTCACGGCCGCCTCGATAAAGGCAAGAGAAGCCGTAGCAGGCACCTCCCGCGGAGTATAACAGGCGGACGCGGTCTCGTCCCTTACACTTGCAGTCGGAATAACAAGGGCGCCCACCCGTATAAAGGACGGCTGAAGGGAACCGGCAGTACCCACCCTTAATATCCTCCCTGCCCCGAGGCGGTAAAGTTCATTTACTATAATATCCAGACTGGGCGAACCCATTCCGGAAGCTACGGATGCTACATCAACCTTCCTCCCCTTTGCCTTTACATAGCCCATATAGAAGTTGTGACAGCGCGGATGTTTTTTTACACTTACATTATGAAATATTCCCGCTATTTTTTCGGCTCTCCCATTTGATCCGGGAAGAATTATATATCTTCCTATTCCATTGTTACCCTTAATATCGTCCTCTGTTATATTCATATGATGAGGAATAAACTTCTCCCCCGCCATAAAAACCTCCTTTTAAAAACCCGGAATATACGTATTATATATTTTTTTAATGTTATGTACCATGTATTAACAGGACAGTTATTGTAAGTGAAATCGATTCATTTTGATTTATTTTTACGGCATAACCTGGTATATTGTTCAAATGAAGATAAACACCTATACATTAAAAGCTCCGCGTTATGCCGGAAAACTCAAAACCGGCATTTATATTATGCTTATAGTATTTACACTCCTTACATCAACACCCGGTCTTTATGCCGATTCGGATACGGCATCATCTTTAAAAGATCCTGTTCTTAAGGCTCATAAACCGAAAGTCGTTCTTGTTCTTAGCGGAGGCAGTGCCCGCGGCATTGCCCATATAGGTGTTTTAAGTGTACTCGAAGAATACAATATCCCGATAGATCTGATCATCGGAGTCAGTATGGGAAGTATCGTAGGCGGATACTATGCCTACGGATACTCACCTGCGCAGATATATGACAAGGCCGGACAATTCGACCTTTTTTCTATCATTAACATCAGGCCTAACGGAAAAGGACTTTTTAACGGTCAGAAAGAGATGGAAATGTTCCGGAAAGATGTCGGTGATGCAAGAATCGAAAACCTGAAGATTCCCCTGGTTATCGTTGCAACGGATCTTATCGGTAAAAAAGTTTTTCTGTTCCGGAAAGGGCCTCTTGCCATTGCGATGAGAGCATCTTCGGCAATCCCCGGATTATTTAAACCCGTAAAATACAAAGACCATCTGCTTGTGGACGGAGGAGTGCTGGATGATGTTCCGTCGGATATTGCAAAAAGTATGGGAGCGGATATTATTATTGTTTCCGATGTTACCGTCCTGGATACTCTCTATAACCACGGCATAAGAAAATCTATTCTTACTATGGTCATGGATATGGTAAGGCATAAAAATAAAAGTTTTAATATTGATTATTCGAATCCATCGGAGGGTAAAATACTCGACGCATCCTTAAGGCTGCTGGAGAAACAGTATAAAAAGGTTACAGGCTCCGGTAAATATGATGCCGATTTTGTAATTAAACCGCTGAAAAACCAGGTAAAAACTTTCGACTTCCGCAAGGCAAAACTGGCATATGAACTCGGAAGAAAGGCCACACTTGCAGTTATTAATGATATTGCAGAGAAAGTCAATTCGGAAACAAAGTAGAATTCAGAAAAATACAGCAGGCCGAACAAACCTTTTAATCGCTTAACCTTGTTTTAATCTGTATTATTTTATCTTTGCCCTTAAAAAAAGCCTCGACAAGGTCAGGATCGAAATGCCTCCCCGACTCCTCACCTATTATTCTATCAATTTTATCCTCAGGGAAAGCATCCTTATATACTCTTTTTGTCCCCAGGGCATCATAAACATCAGCAAGAGCGACGACCCTTGCTTCCAGCGGAATATCGTCACCTTTAAGTTTATTTACATAACCTGACCCGTCCCATTTCTCATGGTGATAAAGAGCAATATTCCGGGCCATTGGATCCAATTCGTCACTATCCAGCATTCTGGCGCCTATTCTAACATGCTCCTGCATCAGTATAAATTCCTCCCCGGTGTACTTGCCCGGTTTTTTTAAAACAGCATCGGCTATGCCCACTTTGCCGACATCATGAAGAGATGCATAGAGTTTAATCCGCCTGGTAAACCGGCTGCTGCATCCGTTAAGTTCCGCTATTACAGCGGAATATTCCGCCACTCTTTTTATGTGATTACCCGTATCATTATCATTAAAGAAATTTGCATTTTCAAGTGCATTGATAAGGGCAAGTGTGGCGGATTCCAGTTTTCTTGTTTTTTCCTCAACCAGTTTAATAAGATGCAGTTCTCTGTTTTCCAGTATAGAGTTCTTTTCTTTTAAATCATCCTGAAGCTTCTTTATCCTTAAGTGTGCATTTACCCTCGAAAGCAGTTCTCCCTTATTAAAAGGTTTTGTTATGTAATCGACTCCTCCGGAGTCGAAAGCTTTTACTTTGCTTTCCGCATCGGCCACGGAGGTAATAAAAATAATGGGAATATCTTTAGTTTCGGACCTTTTTTTAAGTATTCTCGCGGCGCTGAAACCATCCATTTCCGGCATCATGATATCCAGCAGTATCAGGTCAGGAACGTCTCTATCTATGTTTTGAATTAAATCAAATCCGTTTCCGGCCAGTAATACATCGTAATCCGTGTTCTTCGATATTATATTGGCAAGTATTTTTCTGTTCTCCATAACATCATCGACTATTAAAACCCTGTATTTCCCGTTAACCGGCATTAGCAATTATCTCCTTAAGTTCGGCTATGGCAAATTTCAGTGCATTTTCATCAAAATGATCGGCGGCAGAAAACGCCGTTTCGTGAATTTTTCGAACCTTATTATGATCGGATAATTTTTTTAACATATTCGCAGCCTGTTTAATCCGCTTCGGATTAAACAGGGAAACATTCTCTTCGAAAATTTTTAAGATACTTTTAAATTCTTCCGCTGCATCTTCCGTTAATTCGGGCCCGGCTTTTCCCCCGGCCTCTTCCTGTTTTTTTAAGATCAGGTTCCGTATCTTTTCATTAAAAAGTTCGAAATCGATCGGTTTTGATAAATAATCATTAAAACCCATAACCCGGTACTCTTCCGAGTTTCCTTTTAACGCAGCTGCAGTTAATGCTATTACATGAAGACCCTTTAATTCTTTATTCTTTACAATCCTCTTAATAACTTCAATTCCGTCCATTTCCGGCATTTGAATATCCAGAAGAACAAGATCGTAATGTCTCTTTTTTATTAATTCCCAGGCCGATTTCCCATTGTCTGCAGTATCACAGCTTAAGCCCTGTCTTTCCAACAGTTTGGCTATCAATCTTTGATTAATTTCATTATCTTCCGCCACAAGTATCTTAAAATTTTCTTTGTTTTTTTCATATTCAGTCTGCCTGACATCACTGTCATCGTTAAAATATCCACCGGGGATACTGTAAACCAGATTGTTAAGTTTCAGAAAGGACTCTCTGATTTTCTCTTCATCATATTTCACATTATTAATTTCGTTTTCAAGCCCAAGGGTTAAACTGTATATCTCATCCATTCCAAGATTTCCGCTTAGACCTTTTAACTCATGAACAAGAAACTTTAACTTCGTCTTATCACCATCCTTAAAAGCTCTGCCAATAGCTTCGATCCTGCCGGGCAGACCCTTTATCCCGTCAAACAGTATTTTCACCATATCACTGTCATTTTCGAGCTTTTTTATCCATCCTTTTACCATCTCTGCATCTTTCATAGCAGCCGGATCCCCTTCTCCTCAACTTACATCTCTTTTATTATTCGTTAATTAAGGAAGATATATATAATAATATTTGAAATTGCAGCTGATTTCAATGTAATATTTTGTAAATTCCCGATATTTTAAAGAATCAGGCAGTTTCGGCTTCGGAAATACAGTGAAGCATAGCGGGATTTAAAATCTTAAAGCCTTCACCATAGCTGAAAGGCTGATCTTCGGCTAACTTACTATTATGTACTTCATCGTATATTCGGATTTTATTAAGATCTTCTTCATCAAACTGTGATCTATGCTGTGCAGCAGCTTTAAACTTTTTATCCTTAAATCTGTCAGTATCAACAACAACATTAGGACGCGAAGTAAAGGAAAATATAATACCGCTGATTTCATAAGGAATATATTTCCGGTCTGTTTTCCTGTCAGTTTTAATATAGCGAAAGCTCTGAAGAATAACAGCTTCACTGACCGCCATGCCGCATTTTACATGATCGCGGTGGGCCTCGTAATTCAGCCAGGGATCTACCGTCATGACAAAATCGGGTTTAAGCATCCGTATATACTTTATTACGGCATTGCGTGCCTTATACACGGACCAGTCGCCTGCATCGGGAAAATCCAGCCAGAAAAAATCTTTTACACCTAAAATTTCCCCGGCATTTCTCTGTTCCTGCTTTCTTATCCTTTTCCGTTCCCTTTTTGACAACCCTTTTAATGTAAAACCGGATGAGTCATCCGTAATTGTCAGGTAATAAACCTCAGTACCATGCTCTGCAAGATATAGAATGGTACCTCCTGCACTTATATCAATATCATCAGGATGGGGCTGAACACAGAGCAGTCTTTTACACTTATCTATTTCAGGTACCGGTATTATATCCTCTGCCTGCATAAAATTATCCTCCGTTTTTTTTATCATAAAACTCATTAATATTCAGTCTTTAAGCGCACCTGCAGTAATTCCCTTTTGAATTTGATTCTGGAATATAAAATATATGATAAACATGGGTGTTGCTATAATTGTCAGGGCTGCAAGTTTAAGTGTAAGTTTGGCCGAATGTTTCGTGGAGAAAACATACAGGCTGGTGGTAAGCGGTTTAAAACGGTCGGATTGAATCATTACAAAGGGAAGCATGAATTCATTCCATGCATTTATCGTATTAAAGACAATCACGGTGGCAATAATCGCATTTGCAATGGGAAGACTTATAAACCAGAAAATCTGCAGAACATTCGCCCCCTCTATAAGTGCACTTTCTTCTAACGAGGACGGAAGTGAATCAAAAAAAGCTTTTATGAGCAGCACAGCAATAGGCAGCCCGATAGCGGAAACCGGAAGAATAACAGACCACAGGGTATTTAAGATATGGGCTACCCTGAACATAACAAACATACCCACTAAAAAACTCTGTGTCGGCAGAATAAGACCCAGGAAAAAGAGTGAATAGAGAAAATCTCTTCCCTTGTACCTTAACCTGGAAAAGGAAAATGCCGCCATCGAAGAAAAAGTGACTATAATTAAAACCGAAACCGTTGTAATTATTGTAGAAATAATAAAGTGATAACCTATTTTTGCCATCTTAAAGGCTTTTACATAGTTTCCGAAATAAAGCCTGGATGGAATTTTTAACGGAGCATTTATAAAATCCGCATTTGTTCTCGCAGAAGAAACATACATCCATAAAATAGGAAGAAGATACACAATAAGAGCAAAAACAAGAAAAATACGAAGAGCCTTTCCGAAAACCCCTGTAAATTCCCTGTTATATGATTTATGTTTTTTATTCATCACAATATCAAAACTCTTCTACCCTGCCTACAAATATTTTGTTAATAAAGTTTATGACAATAATAATAGCAATAACCACTAAAGTTAAAAGCATCGAAACGGCAGATCCGTAACCGATATCCTGATTTTCGAAAAAAGTACGGACCAGAAATACAGGCAGCACAATACCGGACTCCAGCGGATCACGCCGCAGTAAAATCTGAAAAAGATCGAACCCTTTAAAGCCGCCGGTTGTAACTATAAGTAAAGCCAGCATTATAAGGTTCTTGATAAGGGGAAGTTCTATTTTTAAAAAGATTCCCGATGCCGAAGCGCCGTCAAGCTTTGCAGACTCAATAATGGAGTCCGGTATTCTTGCAAGCCCGGCATAAAAAATTGTCATAAAAAACCCGGCAAAAAGCCATCCCGATACAATCGATACGGAAATCATGGTAAAGGGATAACTCAACCAGTCTATGTCCTTCCCGCCTAAACCTGTAAGTATACTGTTTAAAAGCCCTGCATGATACGCATAAATCTGCCTCCAGAGAACACCGACAACAATAGAGGGTAAAATAATGGGGGAGAAAAACAGGCTTCTGTAGATAATAGAACGCTTTAAGTGTATAACAATTCCCGCAAGGAGAAGGCCTGTGCCTGATTCCAAAAATATTGTAAACAGGATATAAAGGAAGTTATGTATAAAGGCTTTGCCGAGCACCGGATCGCTTAATGACCGAATGTAATGTTCGAATGTACCGAATTTTATAATATTAAATCTGCGCCACTCGGTAAAACTGAAAACAACTGTAAAAAGCAATGGTATTACCACAATTACCAGAAACAGTAGAACAGCCGGAAGTGCAAAAAGGATATAACTGTTTTTCTTTGCTATCATATTTATAATACCATAAAACATGGCAGCCCTTTTAACAATAAAAGAGCCGCCTTTTTATGTTTTCTTACTTTCTAAGGTGCTTTACCTTCTGATCTACCGCTTTTAGAGCAGCTTCCGGTGTTTTGTTATTAGCCATAATCTGTGCAATAGCCGAATACAGAGATTCCGCCATTTCCACGCTATACCCCGTATCCGGGGGTGATGCAACCGTTTTTGTACTATTCATAAGATTCTGAACCTTTCGGATATAGGCGCTTGATTCATCGAGTGTTCCCTTCACGGAAGAGAAATTCCCGATCTTTGCAAACTTAACCTGATAATCTTTGGAAATCATAAGTTTTAAGAATTTAACGGCAAGGTCCTTATGCTTTGTTTTTGCATTTGCAACAAAACCGGTGTTTAACCCCATATACGATGTCTGGTCTCCTTTACCGCCCGAAAATGCCGGCAGATTAAAGAAATCAAAATGAGCCTTCGAGGGATCCGGCGCATTCTCCGGAACAACCTCCGTTACGAACCATGTTCCAAGCGGATACATGGCGGATGAATTATCGAACAGGCGGGCAAAACTGGGATCATACCCAAGTGTATTTACATCCCTGTTTATATATCCTTTCTTCCCCAGATCAGCAGCATACTGCATTGCCTTAACAAAACCGGGATTGTTAAATTTTGTTCCCTTTTTTAAGCTGAGCACATCATTGGTCTCTTTATCACCGGCTACCCTGGATAAGAAAAGACCTGCAAAATTGCCGGCAACCCATGCATCCGAATTCCCCATCAGTATTGGAGTAATTCCCGCTCCCTTTATCTTTGCGCAGATATTTAAGAACTCATCCCAGGTCCCAGGTGCTGTTATACCGAGTTTAGAGAAAATATCCTTATTGTACCACATCATAATAGTAACATCCTGATTCGTGGGAATCATATAGGTTTTACCATTGAATACGGCACCGCTCCATGCCGAGGATTCTAAAGTCGGCCGTATTTCATCTGCCAATGCAGTTATATCCAGAGCTTCACCATCCTCCGCATGATTCTTTACCCTGTTCCCGCCCCATTCGAAATACACATCGGGGGGAGTATCACTTGCTAAAAGAGACGGAAGGCCCTGAAACTGGTAATCATCTCCGGAAGATCTGTCCCAGGTAACCGTGACTCCGGGATTATTTTTTTCGAATTCGGCCATCATACTGTCATAGATCTTTATTGCATCCGGGCCATCGGAAGATGACGCAATCCTTAAAGTTACCTTTGCATTTTCCTGTGATCCCGCCGCAAACAGGATACTTACGGAAAAAACCAGCAGGATAGTACACAGGAATAGTAAAAAGACTCTTTTCATTTATTCTTCCTCCTATCTGAAAAAGTTAAATTTATTAATTTCAGGAAAAATTATAAACCTCAAATTAGCTTTGTCAAGTGTTAATTAAATTATCATTATAAGTATTGACAAATCTATCAGCTTTAAGTTAAAACGCTCTTCACAGCAAGTAATTACCATGGAGTCAGGATGTCACAACTTGCGGTAAACAACGGACACAAGGCACGGGAGACACAGGTAAAGACCTAATCCAGGAAAAAGGAACAAAACAGGCTAAACAGCAATTAGAGTATGCACCTTATATGTACTATCCTCTTCATATAATTACCACAATCAAGAAAATATCAGACTTTTTTCTTGACAGTATATAAATTATATTATAAAATAACTGTTATCAAATGTATCGTCAAAATGAGGTGATATATTTCCAAATAATGTATACTGGGGGAAAAAGAGATGATTAGACGAATTTCTTTATTGGTTATTCTGGTGGCGGCGGGACTTGGTATGTTGTATGCAGCAGGAAACAAGGAGGCTGCAAAAGAGGGAAATGCTCCTGTTGTTGTTGCGGTATGGAGTAGTCCCGAGCATGATAATCTTGTTAAAACCGCAAAGAAATATACGGAATTAACAGGAACTAAAATTATCATTGAACAAATTGCAAGAGAAGCATATTTCGATAAGTTAAATACGGTTATTGTAGCTCAATCGGATGCATATGATGTTGCTTATGTATCAACAGATGTAGTGCCGGCTATGATAAAAGCCGGGGGTCTGGCAGATCTTTATCAGTTTATTAATGATAAATCAATTGTTTCTCCTGACTTTGATTTTTCTGCAATACAAGCCGGAGCAAGCTACTTTATTGATAATGGAAAACTTTATGCTTTCCCTTCTGAGGGAGATACCGCATGGATGTTTTATAGAAAAGACTTACTTAAGAAAAATGGGTTTGACGTGCCGCAGACATGGGATGAATATTTAAAGATTGCTAAGGCTCTGAATAATCCCCCTACAATGTATGGTGCGGTAATCGGAGCAAAACCGGATGAGGCTCTTTGGGATTATATGCATTATCTTTACAGTTTTGGCGGCGATGTCCTGGATGCTAATAATAATGTTATTATAAATAACAAAGCAGGTGTAAAGTCTCTGGAATTTTATTCAGGGTTGGCTTTAAAAGGGCTGGTCCCGCCTGATGTCATTACCTATGGTTACAATGAAATTTTAACTACACTGCAACAGGGTAAAGCCGCTCTCGGCATAGAATGGATGGCTGCAACAAGTGAATTAACTAATGCAGCTAAAAGCCCTAAAGTTTCAATAAATGGCAAATCTCAGCTGGCATATGCTTTAGTCCCGGGAATAAAAAAGGCAGATGGAACCATTCAGCGCGGGATGGGAGCCAGCCAATGGGGATGGTCCATATTGAAAGCTGGAAAAAATAAGATCGGAGCTTATAAGTTTATCGAATGGCTGACAGGCAAACAAGGTGCTATTATCTGGGCACTAAACGGCGGGATCCCTTCAAATACCAAGGCATTATCCGATCCGGCAGTGCTTAAGAAAGTCCCTCAATTCGGATTATTAGCTAAAGCTATGAAATACAGGCATATATTTCCATCATTATCAGTAAGTGGTCCTATGGTAACCATCTACAATGAGGCAATAACAGGTTCTGTTGCCGGCAAATATACTCCAAAAGAAGCGCTTGATAAAGCAGCGGTGAAAATGACAAAGCTTCTTAAAAAAGCAGGATATTTAAAATAACCATAAACATGAACTATGAGCTTATGCAGGAGGGGGATATCTTCCCCCCCTGCTTTTCTTTTAAAACATGAAGATGAATAGTAGAATATTTAAGAAGATTGAACCTTTTTTTTACATTGGTCCTGCATTAATCACACTTTTCATTATTCTTGTTTATCCTTTAGGTTATTCATTCTGGTTGAGTTTCCATAATTGGACGTTAATAACTTTTAAAGAAGGCGTCGATTTTGTAGCACTGAAAAATTATTACGATGTTATATTAAATATTGACTTTATTCATTCTTTATTAGTGACATTTCTATTTATGTTTTTCGCTATATTTTTTGAATTCATTCTTGGAATGTCAATTGCTTTACTGCTTAATCTTGGATTTAAAGGACGTAATTTTTTCCGAACTATTATTCTTCTTCCCATGATGGTCACAAATGTTGTTATCGGACTGACATGGAGACTTTTGCTGAATCTTGAATACGGCCTGATAAACAAGGTAATCCGATATCTCGGATTTAATGCCGTTCCCTGGTTAAGCAAAACAGTATTGGCTATGACATCTGTTATTATTGTCGACATCTGGAATACATCTTCATTTGTGGCTCTTCTATTGCTGGCAGGCCTGCAAACCCTGTCTAAGGATTTATATGAAGCAGCAAAGATTGATGGATCTTCAAAATTGCAATCTTTCATGTATATTACTCTTCCACTCCTGAAATCATCAATTCTTGTGGCTTTGTTATGGAGAATTATTGATACTTTCCGAATCTTTGATGTTCCGTATCTGCTTACGGCTGGTGGCCCATCAAGAGCTACTGAAATGATCAGCCTCTATGTATACAGATACGGGTTTCGAAATTTTAACTTGAGCTATGCTTCTGCATCATCCTACCTGATGGTTATTATAATGTTGATATTTGCAGCATTTCTATTTAGAATCTTCAGGAAAGATTATTAAAAATCCGGGATATATGCGTTACGAGGGGAATAAGATGAGTAAAATAGTGAAAAATGTAATTCTTTATTCTGTTTTGATCACAATAAGTTTAATTTCTATATTCCCATTGCTTTACCTTTTTACAATTTCTATTAAACCATCAGAATTGATTTTCGATACTACATCAAAATTCTTTTTTACACCAACATTTCAGAATTATCAGGATATATTTGCTGACGGCCGATTCATAAAGTATCTGTTTAACAGTATCACCGTTGGTGTTATAACCGTTATTGTTGCGACTATTCTTGGTATGTTTGCAGCATACGGATTTGCACGATTTAAATTTCGCAGCAAAAGAATATTACGAATGGCTTCTCTTATACCACAATTAATACCTCCGATCACGATCATCGTGCCTTTATTTACTCTTTTCGCAAGCATGAAGTTAATGGATACTCAGAGAGCTTTGATTATTTCATATCTTACATTTACAATGCCGCTATCCATTTGGTTAATGACCGGATTTTTTGAAGATGTTCCTATTGAGTTGGAAGAGTCGGCTATGATTGACGGATGCAGACGTCTTATGGTATTTATCAGGGTTGATCTGCCCATTGTTGTTCCCGGTATTGCGGCAACGATGATTCTTTCATTTATCTATTCCTGGAATGAATTTCTTTATGCCGTTATTTTAACCGGCAGATCAGCCAGAACATTACCTGTTATGATTACCAGTTTTATGACAAATAAGGCTATTCTCTGGGGACGTATCGGAGCTGCCGGCTCTCTTATTATTTTACCGATTCTGTTTTTTACACTTTTTTCCCAGAAGTACGTAATAAAAGGTCTTACTGCCGGAAGTGTAAAAGGTTAGACCCTGTTTTAATCAGAATAATCAAGGCGGAAGAACATTAAATGGAGCGGATTAGAAATTCAGGAAAAAAGATTTTAGACAAACCCAAAATCGGTATCCTTTTCGTTACTTCAAACTGGTTCAGACAGGTTGGAATACAAGATTATGAGAGTAAAATTTCAATAGAGATCGAAGAAATCGGTAATCAGATTGTATCCCGCTTAACTGATTTTTTAACTCCGGTATATTCGGGTGTTCTGTTCTCTGAAGAGGCAGCGCTTAGAGCCGCAAAAGAAATAAAAGCTCAAGATGTAAAGGCTTTGATTGTTTCTCCGCTGATGTGGTGCGAAGATCAAATTATAAGGGCGGCATTAAGTGAGCTAAACAACCTGCCGATCCTTCTTCTTACATTCCTTCCATGGTTAAATCTACCTGAATACCTGCCTTATTCCGAAATGCTTAAGGGAAGTGGTGCTGTTGGTTCTCTGCAGTTTTCAGGTATGCTAAAAAGAGAAGAAGTTTCATTTATTTCTTTATCAGGTTACTATAAAAATGATGATCTGTATCAAAAAATAAAACAGAATATCAGAAGTATAATGGTTATTGAAAAATTAAAGTATTTAAAGGTAGGAATTCTTCCGTTTCCTTGTGATCAAATGTCCACATCATTCGTCGACGATTTTGCCCTTCGCTTTCGCTATGGTGTACAGATTAAATATCTTGAACTTACTCGATTTAGAGAAACATCAGAGAAAATTACACAGGAAGAAATATCCGCTTTTAGACAGCAACTGATAGAGTTGGGGTATAAGATTCTTGTAAATAAAGAAGATTTAGAACAGGGGATTCGTTATAGTCTTTCTATTCAGAAAATTGTAGAAGATGAAGGAATTCTGGTTCTTGCAATGAACGATGTTATAGATGAAATGCATTCTAAATTCGGTTTACGGCCAAGTTTAGATAATCGGTATCTATCATCCACCGATTTTGTTGTATCTATGGAGGCAGATATTGCAGCAGGTTTGGGATTGTTTATCATAAAGATTCTCACAGGCCAGCCTGCTTTATATACTGAGGTCATGGGTGTTGATATCAAAGCAAACAATCTGCTTCTTGGACATGCCGGTTATCACGATAGCAGGAATGCCGATCCTAATAATTCCCTGCTGATTGTAAATGATGTAGAGTATAAAACACATGATAAGTATAAAGGTGCTGTTACTTGTTTTAAGATGAAGCCGGGACCGGTAACTTTGATTAATTCAGTTTTCTATAACGGTGAATTAAAATGGATTGCCCTCACGGGACAGTCCGTCCGCGGCCCCTTTAAGCTGGAAGACACTGTTCATCTGGTTTGCAAACCAGTAATTCCTGTACTTCAATTTATTGATAAGTCCATCGAAAATGGTGTAAGCCAACACTGGCTGGTTGTTCCGGGCGATTATCTTGAAGAAATAATAATTCTTTCAAAGTGGCTCAAAATTAATCTTTTGCTATTATAAAATAGGGGCGGAAAAAAAAGAAACTTACCCGGCTTTCCATTATATAAAAACCATTTGTTTTACTCAAACCGATTATTTATTTATTATTATAAGTATTGACAAATATGTCCGGCCTAAGCTAAAATAATTACCGGAATAAATAATTGCCATGGAGTTATGATGTCAAAGCTTGCGTTAAACGGCGGACCAAAGATAAAATTAGATTCCTGGCCTGAATGGCCGGTTTATAATGAAAAAGAAAAAAACATGCTCATGGAAGTACTTGAGAGCAGGCAATGGGGAACTCTCGGCCCGAAGGTACTTAAGCTTAATGAAAAATTCGCATCTTTTATTCATGCAGGGCATGCTCTTTCCGTTTCCAGCGGCACCAGTGCTCTGGAAGTAGTATTACGGGCTCTCGGCATAGGCTACGGTGACGAGGTTATAGTCCCGCCTTATACCTTTATGGCAACGGTGACATCGGTTTTAATGGTTAATGCAACTCCGGTTTTTGTTGACATAGATCCTGATTCCAACTGTATCGATTCTGAAAAGATAGAGGACGCAGTTACATCGAGAACCAGGGCGATTATTCCCGTTCATATTTCGGGAACACCTGCGGATATGGACGAAATCATGAAAATCGCGGGGAAACATAATTTAACCGTTATCGAAGACGCCGCCCAGGCACACGGGTCGGAATGGAAGGGCAGGAAAGTCGGCAGTATCGGAACTGCGGCGATATTCAGTTTTCAGCTCAGCAAGAACATCACCAGCGGAGAGGGCGGAATGATAACAACAAATAATAAAGAGCTTGCCGATTTATGCTGGTCCGTTCATCATGTGGGACGCAGCCGTAATGGCGAATGGTACAGACATTACCGGCTGTCCGGCAATTACCGTATGACGGAATGGCAGGCAGCAGTTCTGCTTGCGCAGTTAGAACGTCTCGAAGCTCAGGGTAATATCAGAGAAAGAAATTTCCGGATATTGAATGATTCTTTAGATTCAATAGAAGGAGTTGAAACTTTTAAGATCGATCCGAGAGTAACCCGTCACTCTCATCACCTGTACATGTTTAAATACAAACGTGAACATTTCAACAATGCTCCTAAAACCAGATTTATCGAAGCACTGAATGCAGAAGGAATACCTTCCGGTTACGGGTATATAGAAATACATCAGCAGCCTCTCTTTAAGACACCGGAAGTTAAAAAGATACTTACCCGCGATATAAACTATGAGTCGCTCGAATTACCGGAAACCAAAAGGGCATGCAGCGAAACAGTATGGATTCCGCAGAATGCCCTGCTCGCTCCGGAAAAGGATATGGAAAATATTGCCGGTGCTATTCTAAAAATACGGGAAAACCGTAATGAACTATAGAGCAGGATTATGAAGAAATTCCAGTTATTCCCCGAACCGCAGAAAATAGCTGTTACAGGCGGTGTATATACTATAAAAGGCCGGCCTTCGTTCGTATGCGGTTCATGCGGCAAAGAGGATTACAGCATTTTACAGGACTGGTGCACTGAGAACAGTTATACCCTTAATAGGGAATCCGCAGTTATAAGCTTAAACCTTCAGCATGACAGTTCGGAGAAAACGACTTATATAAAAGAAACTTCCTCTGTTACAACAGAAAAGTATACTCTCGATATCATTGTAGAAAACAGCCGTCCCGGCATCTTTATTACATACAGCAGCAGGAGAGGAATCCTGTACGCACTTGCCACTTTAAAACAGATTGTAGATTCGGGCGGACTTTTCCAATGCAGGATCGAGGACTATCCGAAATTCAATATCCGGGGAATAATCGAGGGTTACTACGGCCCGCCTTGGAACAGCAGAGAAAGAGAAGAAATGCTCTGCCTGCTTTCGGAGTACAAAATGAACACCTTTTTTTACGGACCCAAGGACGATCCGTATCACAGGAGACTCTGGCAGACTCCATACGATTCGCAGTCCCTCAGCAGGATAGAAAAATTATTAAATCTTGCTGAAAAACTCGGGATAGACTTCTATTACAGTATAGGACCTGGACTCTCCATAAAATATTCCGATGAAAGGGCTTTTAACCTGCTCTGCAATAAATTAAAACAGCTTTACAGTATCGGAATAACAAAATTCGGTTTTTTTTTAGATGATATTCCGAAAGTCCTTCAGCACACGGAAGATAAACTTGTATATGAAGACTTAGCTGCCGCACATATATCGATCATATCAAGGCTCTTCAACTATCTTAAAAACCTCGATCCGGAAATCAAACTGGTTGTATGCCCCACACAGTACCACGGACGGGGAAATGAATACTACATTTCCAAATTAGGTCAGAATACAAACCCTCTTATTGATATTTTCTGGACAGGACCGGAAATATGTTCAAAAGAGCTTAACCTGTACGATGCAGCGGTATTTACCTCCTCCACCTGTCATAAACCATTGTACTGGGATAACTATCCGGTAAATGATCTTGAGATGGGTAATGAGATGCACATAGGCCCCTATATAAACAGGGACATCCATCTATACAGATTCTCATCAGGTATTATTGCCAACGGCATGGAATACCCCGAAGCATCGAAGATTCCGTTTATAACCATAGCCTGCTATCTATGGAATCCGGAACAGTATAATCCGGAAGTCTGCTGGAAACATTCTATCCGCAGGGTAGCCGGGGAAAAAGACAGCAGGAATTTCCTTGTCTTTGCAGATAATGTTCGTTACTCCGCAATATATCCGTCGGATTCTCCTTATCTGGTACAAATCCTCTCCTCCTTTATATTCGAGTGCCTCTACGGAGACAGGGAAAAGGGTTTTGCCGGTTTCGGCAAAGAAATTGCCCGGTATTCGGATGCAGGGGAATACCTTTTAAAGGGCATTCAGAATAAAAAACTGTTTAAAGAGCTGAAACCGTGGTTCAGGAAATATTCCGATGGAATAAAACTGTTAACCAGTGCCGTTGATTACCTTAAAAACTGTGACACAAAAGAGGTTGATTCTTTAAAGAAACTGTATAAAAATTACCAGGCGGATAAAATTAAAGTTTTTGCTGATGTACTCTATCCATTCATTCTGGCCGTGATAGAGGGTGAGTTCAGTACGGATAAACGAAAGGCCGTAAGATGAAGCATAAATTAAACGTAAACATGATAAAACAACACAACAGACGCAGTATTTTTAACGAAATCGTATCCAATGCTCCCATGAGCAGATTATCAATATCACGGAATCTGCATTTAAGTCCAGGAACCATAGCCACGGTTGTCGAGGAGCTGATTAGCCGGGGAGTTATAAGAGAGGTTAAGGACATCAAGAGCAGCATAGGAAGAAAACCGAATATAATCGAATTTCTGCCGGATAGAAAGAAAATCATCTGCATCGATATGGCAACGAGGAATTTTTCTTTTTCCATAAAAAATCTTTTGCTTAAAAGTGAGTATTCTTATAAGTATCACTTCGATAAAAGTAAAAGCTACGAAACAAATTTTCGCAGCTTCTTAGAAGAAATGCGGAAAAAGACAATTACCGAAGACAACATGCCGGGCATTATAGGTATCGGAGTATCGGTTCCGGGCCCCTACAGTATTAATGATGATAAAATCTCCTGCAAACTCATCCCCGAAGTTACTAAAATAAAGCCTTTTAAAATCATCAGCGGCTACTATAACGGTCCGGTACTTATCGATCATGACGTAAAATTGGCTGCCACATCGGAAGTAAATCTTATTCCGGATTACGACCATAAGACAATCCTGTATCTGTATCTTGACGAAGGTGTCGGCAGTGCAATTTCTGTAAACGGAAACATATATACCGGTGCAAATGAGTTTGCCGGAGAAATCGGCCAGATAATTACCGGGGAGGAAAAATTCGAAGAATTGGTTTCCTGGAATACATTTCTTATCCGGCTCGGGCTGATAACACACCAGGCGCAGGAAGCGATAAACCCCCAAGACATAAAGGATGAATATGAAAGAGAAGAACAGAAAGTAACAAAAGAGCTGAAGAGAATTATAACAATAACAGGGAGGTTACTTTCCAATATTATCTGTGTTTTAAATCCTCATTCCGTTATTTTAGGCGGTAAATATAAAATATTCGGCAATAAATTTATCGTATCTTTACAAAGAGAAACGGAAAAGTATCTTATCGAAGACCTTAAAAGAAATTTAAGCTTTCACCTGTCCAACTATCAGGAAAGAGGTCCGCTCATCGGGGCGGGAAACAAGGTAAGAGATTTCTGGCTGGACAATAATTAAGTCATCCGAATAAGGGAGTGTAAGCAGCATGAAAACAGCAGTTATTCTTGCAGCAGGATCCGGTACCAGGATATGGCCTTATGCAGTCATAAGACCGAAAGTAATGGTACCGGTAGCGAACAAGCCGATTATAGCATACATGGTAACGGCACTTAAAGAGCTTAAATTCCGCCGCATAATAATAGCGGCGGACTTGTTTGCCGGGCAGATAGAGAACTACTTCCGTTTGGAACCATTAGTAGAGGTTGTTAAGACAGGGCAGCCGGCAGGAACCGCAGACACTCTTTCTAAGATATATGAATATATTAAAGATGATGATTTCCTTGTTTTCTACGGCGATACATACATTGAAAAGCAGGATATAGATGCGTTAGTTAAGATTTATGGAGATAAAGGATTATCCGTACTGGTAAATCCCCTCGAAAAAGAAAACAGCAGGGACTGGATCTGCTGTTCCGTAAAAGGTAACAGGATAAGCGATATACTCGGACATCCCAGAGACGAGGCGACCCACAGATTTGCAGCCTTTGCACTTAACAAAGGTTTTTTTTCTTATATAAAATCAAATTCCGGACTGTTTACCAGTGTACAGGTAGGTATGATGCCTCCCGCAGAGAGCTATATTGAAATGTCGCTTCAGGATTACATAAAAGACGGCGGAATTGTTTATGCAGCGGAAACCGTAAGAACTTTCTTTGATATCGATAAACCGTGGCATATACTCATGGCAAATTACTACATTGTCAAATCACAGTGCGGAAAACTAAAGGAAAACCAGCTTTCAGAGGGCGCTTCCATCGATAAAACAGCAGATATAGACGGCGCGGTAGTTTTGGGGAAAAACAGCCGCATAGGAAAAAATGTGAGAATAAAGGGAAGCGTTATAGCAGGCAATAATACGGTAATAGAGAACGGTGCGATAATCAATGGAAACGCCGTTATAGGCAGTAACTGTTATATCGGTAATTACTGCTATATAAATGACAGCTCTTCAGTCGGAGACAGATGTGTAGTAAATCACTGCGCGGAACTCGAAGGCATTATAATGGAAAATGTTTACCTGTACCATTACATGGAATTCTACGGTATAATCGGCCGGGGTACAGACCTTGGCGCGGCAACGGTATGCGGCACATTACGATTCGACGACGGAGAAACATCACACAGAATCAAAGGCCGGAAAGAACATCCCGAATATTTTTCCGGTGCAACATTTATCGGTGATTTTGCACGGACAGGAGTTAATGCCGTAATTATGCCAGGGCGTAAAGTAGGCGTATACAGCATTGTAGGTCCCGGAGTTATACTTAACGAGGACCTTCCGGACAACACAATTATCATGACGGAACAGAAACTTGTAAAAAAAGAATGGGGACCGAACCGGTACGGCTGGTGATACTTAAAGCGTTCTTTTAAAGGAACTTAAGAAATGCGCTCGTAGAGAAATAAGTAAGGAGGACATAATAATGGTAAAAGCAGCACTTGCCGGATTGGGATTTATGGGAAAAACGCACTTAGGCATTTACCTTAATAAACTGAAAAACGTTAAAGTCACTGCAATATGCGATGGGAGCAGGGAAACCCTTAATATGAAGACTCTTGATGCCGGAGGAAATATAAAAACAGGCGGAACAACGGTAGATCTATCCGGGATAAAAAAATACACCGAATATGATGTCATGTTAAAGGACGGCGGGTTCGATTTCGTGGATATATGTCTTCCCACATATCTTCATACGGATACAGCTGTAAAAGCATTAGATGCAGGATATCATGTTTTCTGCGAGAAACCGCTTGCAGGTTCGACGTCAGAAACAGAAAGGATAGTAAAAAAAGTCAGCGAAACAAAAAAACTTTTTGCCGTTGGCCAGTGCATAAGATTCTGGCCCGCTTATACCGAGGTAAAACACATTATAGATAAAGGAGAATACGGCAGTGTCAGGTACGCCGAATTTGCAAGATTCTCCGGCACCCCCGCATGGGCATGGAAAAACTGGGTTCTAGACGGTAATAAATCGGGAAATGCCGCTCTGGATCTGCATATACATGATGTCGATATGATACTGTTTCTATTCGGGAAACCGGAAAGTGTAAAATCCGCCGGAGTCTTCGAAAAAAACGACAGTATTTCACATATTACAACCATCTATAAATATCCCGATAAAATTATAAATTCCACAGGCGGCTGGATATGTTCTGAAAGTTTCGGGTTTAATATGAGAGCCTTTTTTATTCTGGAAAAGGCAACAATCGAGCTTGATTTTTCACGTGATCCGGTTGTTACCGTTTATCCTGATAACGGAGCAAAATATCCCTTGACCCTTCCTGAAGGCGACGGGTACTACTATGAACTAAAAGCCTTTGCCGACAGTGTGGAAAACGGCAGCCCTTCCGGTATTGTAACCGCCGAATCTGCCGCTGAATCGGTCCGTCTCTGCCTTGCGGAAATAGAATCCGCAAAGAAAAAGACCGGTATACCGGTATAAGAACGAAAACGGTTTATTTTACTACAGCTTGCCTGCTGCCGTTAATTGATTAGAACGCATAAATCTGCAATAATATCTTTTAAAAATGAGAAATCCACCAATCCGGATAGAAAACCCCGGCAGCAGTAATAATCTTGTCCGCATGGAAAATATAATTGTCAGATTCGGCAAGGTTGTCGCCCTTAACGGAGTCAACTTTAATGTGGGCAGCGGGGAAATCGTGGGACTTCTCGGCGATAATGGTGCCGGAAAAACCACCCTGATCAAAACCCTTATCGGTTTAATAAAACCCGACTCAGGTAAAATATTCTTTCAGGGCAAACAGATTAACTTTAATTCTCCCATACAGGCACGTATCGCCGGCATCGAGACCACATATCAGGATCTTGCGCTTATCGACCTGCTCAGTGTTACAAGAAATTTTTTCCTCGGCAGGGAGTTAAAGAGAAAAATCGGCCCCTTTCGGTTTCTGGACCATAAAAAGATGAAATCCATTACAGAGAAATATCTATACGAAAACGGCTTTACCGAAAAAGATATAATACAGAAAGTTGTTAATTCCTTATCCGGCGGGGAAAGGCAGAAAATTGCTATCGGAAGGGCGAACTACTTCTGTGCAAAGCTTCTTATACTCGACGAACCAACCGCTTCTCTATCGGAAACGGAAACCGAACAGGTCCTTAATCTCGTTTTAAGGGCAAAACAAAGGGGGACATCCGTAATCTTCGTTACTCACAATGCCCATGAGGTTTTTGAAATCGCAGACAGATTTATAATTCTTCAAAACGGTAAAAACCTTGCAAACCTGGGAAAAAAAGATGCGGATTTAAAGGAAATAGAAAAACTGTTGATCTCGTCCAGGCTTGCAGCCGTCAGGCAGATGGCAGCCGGCGTGGCTCATCAAATAAGAAATCCTCTCGGAATAATGAAAGTAACCGCAGAGATGCTTAAGGATGATTTCGAGGTTGCAGATAACAGGGAAGATTACAAAAGATTAACACAACTTTTGATAAACGAGATAGATTCCTTAAATCTTACAATCAACAATTTTCTCGATTTCGCACGGCCCATAAAAATAAAAAGAAAAATATGCTCCATGGGTAAAATTATTCAGCAGTCTCTGTTAAACATTCCCATGAATAAATTCAAAGACATCAAGCTGGAAACGGAAATAGAGAATAAATTGGATACTGTTTACCTGGATAATAAACTTATCGAGCAGGTAGCAGCCAATCTCCTGCTGAATGCTCTGGAAGCCTCTCCCCCGGGCAGTACAGTAAAATTGAGGGCTTACAAATCCCTTCAATCTATTATAATAGAGGTAGAAGACAGGGGCGAAGGTTTTAACGAAAGAAAAATTAAACAGATTTTCAGCCCTTTTTTTACAACAAAAGCCAATGGCACAGGCCTGGGATTGTCCATAGTGAAACGTATTGTAGAACAGCACGGAGGTTCGATAACAGCCGGATCCTCTCCGGGCAATGGTTCGATTTTTACGGTAAAATTATTTCAGGATATCAATTATAAAGAGATAAAACGGGAGCAATAACAGCATGAAAAGAGTTCTTGTTGTAGATGATGAAGCGAATATGTGTATTGTTCTTAAAATGAATCTAGAAAAAGACGGATTTTCCGTCATTACTGCCGGTAACGGCAGGGAGGCCGTTAATTTACTCGAAGATAATAATATTTTTGATCTTATAATATCCGACTTAAGGATGCCTGGCATCGGCGGAATGGGAATATTGGAATATCTTAAAAAGAATAATAAGAAAATACCGCTGATCTTTATCACCGCATATGGTTCCATAGAAACCGCAGTGGAAGCCATGAAGATGGGAGCATATGATTTTATCACAAAACCCTTTAACAGGAATGTAATAAGGCATACGGTAAGGTCCGTATTTAAGATGGATAAACTCGAAAACGAGAATTCCTTTCTGCGGGAAATTTTTAATAAGGGTGATCTCATCTACAGAAGCAAATCCATGAAAGATATAATGGATATGGTCAAAAAGATAGCAAAGGTTCCTACCCCCGTACTAATAACAGGTGAAAGCGGGACAGGGAAAGGGCTGATCGCCAGAATGATTCATAATATGGATGATGAGAAAAAACCGTTTATAAGAATTAACTGCCCGTCCATACCGCCTACCCTGTTCGAAAGCGAACTATTCGGTTTTCAACGGGGCGCCTTTACAGGAGCAACAAAAGATTTTAAAGGGAAGCTGCGTATTGCAGACGGCGGCATCGTTTTCCTTGACGAAATAGCAGATCTTCCCTTAAATATACAGCCCAAACTTTTGCGGCTTTTAGAAGACAGCAGTTTTGAACCCCTGGGAAGCAATACAACGATAAAAATCAGTACAAGGTTTATCTGTGCAACAAACCATAATATAAAGAAACTTGTAGAACAGGGTGCTTTCAGAAAAGATCTGTACTACCGAATTAATACCATTACCATCAACATTCCTCCTTTACGGGAAAAACCGCAGGATATTCTGCCTTTAACCGAATATTTTATAAAAAAGTATTCTACCGAAATGGGAAAGAAGATAGAAGGTATTTCGGAAGAGGTTAAAGAGGCTTTCTTAAACTACAACTGGCCGGGAAATGTCAGGGAACTTAAAAATTTAATAGAAAGAGCTGTCGTATTAAACTCCGAAAAGATTATACGCCTCTCCGATATTTCCCTGGAATTTGATACCGGGCAGGCCGGCCCAATGGATGAGGATAACAGCCGCCAGTTAAACCGGCTCTCTGCCGTGGAAAAGAAATTACTTACCGATACCTTAAACATATGCGGCTGGAATATCTCAAAAACCGCAAGGAAGCTGGGAATTACACGCAGTACTTTAAGATACCGGATGAGTAAATACAAACTTAATAGTGGTTGATATAATCCGCCACAATGGTTGATTTCAGCAATTATGTCATAATATTTAAGAGTAACTTTTACGGCTTTAAATATCAAAACTCCAGTACTAATATAAATAAATATTATGCAATTTCATACATCACAAACAATAATCAATAAAGGGCATCTCCTGCGGTAAATATATGTTAAAATATTACATAATGGGCATAAAAATTGCACATAATTCTTTTAAAAAGACCAAAAAATCAAGGAGGTTCTAATGAAAAAGGCTCTAGCCATCTTAATGGTTACAGGATTAATTTTCCTGCAGTCATTCTCACTTTTTGCAGCGGGCAAACAGGAAGCTTTAAAACCATCAGGCAAAAAGATGAAATTCTATGTTGTTACACACGGCGGACCTGCCGATCCGTTCTGGGGCATTGTTATGAGAGGCGCAAAGGATGCCGGAAAAATGTTTAACGTCGACGTCACGTATCTGGGCCCTGAAAAATTCTCGATCCAGAAGCTTGTCAACATGGTGGAGACAGCAATAGCGGCAAAACCGGACGGTCTTGTTGTAACAATTACGGATCAGAAAGCTCTGGATAAACCGTTAAAGGACGCCATTAAAAAAGGAATACCGGTTGTAGCCATAAACGTTCCGGATACGCGGAGTTTTCCGGACAAGATACCGTACCTCGTCTATGTAGGCGCCGATGATTACAAGGTTGGAATTGAAGCTGCTAAAAGAATGCTTGAAGAATTCGCTCCGGGCAAACCCAAAAGAGGGGTTGTTTCTATCCACGAGGTTGGCCATACCGGGCTTGAATTGCGGGCAAAGGGAATTACTGAAGTTTTTAAAGCTCAGGGAATACCTGTTGACAGGTTAGCAACATCTCCGAACGCTTCAGAAACCTATCAGATTATGGATGCATATCTAACTAAACATCCGGATACCGATGCTGTATTTACACTAGGTCCTCTGGACACGCATCCTGTTTTAAAATTATTGCAGGACAAGGGGCTTTCAGGCAAAGTGAAACAAGGAGCAGTTGATCTTTCGAATACTATAATAAATGCAATTAAAGATGGAAAATTGGTTTTTACCGTTGAACAACAGCAGTACCTCCAGGGATATCTGCCGATCGGATTACTCGTTCTATATAATAAGTACGGTTTAATTCCGCACGGTGATATTCTTACCGGTCCTGCTATCGTAGACAAAAGCAATGTAGGTGTAGTTGAAGAAATGGTAAAAGAGAGATACCGGTAGGATTAATAAAATATTAGACATCAAAGGGAGGGTGTTATAAAATATACTCTCCCTTTAATTATTAAATAAAAAAGCGAGGATGATTCTATATATGGAAAATAAAAGAAAGTTACAAACTTTTTTTGACAGAATACTGCGGATAAAGGAAATCGGGTCTCTGTCCGGTTTAATAGTGGTGATGATAATTTTTACCCTGCTCTCCGATAAATTTATGACATGGGATAATTTTATCGGGATTTTCACCACCACCTCCGAGCTTGGCATTATTGCAGTCGGAGTCGCAATGCTGATGATTGCAGGTGAATTTGATCTTTCCGTAGGTTCGGTTTTTGCAGTGGCCCCGATGTTAGGAGCATTACTGTCCAATTCCGGTGTACCTATATTTATTGCCTTTTTAATAGGCCTTGTTTTTGCAGGATCGATCGGGTTTCTAAACGGTATCATAGTCATGAAGGCAAAAATCACATCCTTTATTGCTACTCTTGGAACAATGATGCTTTTCAGAGGCTTACTCCTTGCAGTATCCGGCGGTTTTCCCATTGATTTTTTAGGGGCAAACACAGATTTTTTAAATGCTCTTGGTGGAAAACTATTTTTAGGAATAAGGGCATCCGGAATATGGTTTATTGCAGCAACAATACTCTTTTCCGTTATATTAAATAATACAAAATTCGGAAATCATGCTTTTGCAGTCGGGGGTAACGCAGGTACGGCAAAAGCAGTTGGTGTAAATGTTTTTAAAGTAAAAATGATTAATTTTGTTATCTGTTCCGTAATGGCCGGACTCGCCGGTTTTACCATGTTCGGGAGGTTTCACAGTATAGATCCGACAGCGGGAATGCAGCTCGAACTCGAAGCTATTGCAGCTGCGGTTATCGGAGGAACTCTACTTACAGGAGGCTACGGAAGTATTGTCGGTGCATTTATGGGAGCATTCCTTATTGGAGTACTCAGAAGCGGACTCATACTCGCCGGCGCTCCTTCTTACTGGTATCAGGGATTTATCGGAGTCTTTTTAGTACTTTCGGTAATTTTAAATACTAAAATCAGAAAGGTAGTCGCAGGATGATTATTACGGATGAACAAAAAACAAAACTCATTAAGAATAATCTGGTATATATGGAAAATATTCGGGTAAAATTCGGAAGAGTTGTTGCCCTCGACGGCGTTGATTTTACAGTCGGTTATAACGAAGTTGTCGGGCTTTTAGGTGATAACGGAGCTGGAAAAACTACACTTATAAAAGCCCTAAACGGATATAACCAGATTTCTTCCGGAAATATCTACTTTGACGGCAGACATGCAGACTTCAGTTCTCCTAAAGACGCGAGAAGTGCCGGCATAGAAACAGCCTATCAGGATCTTGCCCTTGTAAACATAATGTCAATTGCCCGTAATTTTTTTATGGGCAGAGAGCTCCGGAAAGGTTTTGCATTTTTTAAATTCTTAGATAAACGGCAGATGAATAAAATTGCATCCCGTTCCTTAAAGGAAGTAGGTTTAAAAAATATTCGCGCCATGCACGAGACGGTAAACTTCCTCTCCGGCGGAGAGAGGCAGGCAATAGCTATCGGAAGGGCGAATTATTTCGGTGCAAAGCTGCTGATTCTCGACGAACCGACTGCAGCTCTTTCCGTAACAGAAACGGAATGGGTGCTCCAACTCGTAAAGGAAGCCAAGGAGGGAGGTCTCTCCGTTATTCTTATCTCACATAACGCCTATGAGGTCTATGATGTTTCCGACCGCTTTGTTGTTTTGCAGCACGGCAAAACCTATGCCAATATCAAAAAGGAAGATACGAATCCGGAAGAACTCATAGAAGTTATTGCAGGAAGACTTGAAAAATAGGATAGAAGCTGTGTTTTACCGGCTGTTCGGATAATTGACATTTAACGAAAAGACCGGAATAATCTGTTTAATATGGACAAAAAATACTTACTCGGAATCGACATCGGGGGAACAAAGTGCAGTGTCGTGCTTGGGAACCTGTCAGGCACGGCTGCCGGGAGAAAAAGCATATCCGGAGCAGGCGGTAAACCGGTAATTGCGGATAAGATAACTCTTGCAACGGAACATAACGGGAATCCCTATGGCTATATAGAAAAAATACTGACACATGCCGAAAGACTGATAAAAAATAACAGAGAAGCCTCCGGAAAAATTCACTGCATTGGGATCAGCTCCGGAGGGCCCTTAAACAGTAAAGACGGCATTATACTTTCACCGCCCAATCTGCCGGGCTGGGATAATATCCCGATAGTCAGAATAGTAGAGAGAAGGTTCGGAATAAAGGCCAGGCTGCAGAATGATGCCAATGCAGGCGCAATAGCGGAGTGGATGTATGGTGCCGGGCGCGGAAGCAAAAACATGGTTTTTCTTACCTTCGGAACCGGTCTTGGTGCCGGTCTGATTTTTAACGGAAAGCTATATACGGGAACAAATGACTTTGCAGGTGAGGCTGGACATATACGGCTGGAAAAAGACGGACCGGAAGGATACGGCAAGCCCGGTTCCTTCGAGGGCTTCTGCAGCGGTGCAGGGATTGCAAATCTCGGAAAAACAGAAATTCTAAAAAAAATTAAAAGAGGCATAACTGTAAAGTTCTCCCCCACTATAGAAGAAGCGAATAAAATCACGGCAAAAATGATCTGCGACGCGGCAAAGGCCGGCGACAGAGATGCCATTGATATTCTTAAAATCAGCGGATATTACCTGGGCAAAGGGCTCTCGATACTTATAGACCTTCTTAATCCGCAGGTAATAGTAATCGGAAGTATCTTTACAAGGTGCTGCCGGTTCTTAAAACCCGAGGCGGAAACAGTAATAAGAGAAGAAGCACTATCACAATCGGGCATGATCTGCAGAATTCTCCCTTCCGAATTAGGAGAAAACATAGGTGATTATGCTGCGCTGGCAGTTGCAGCTATGGATCTGAAAATATTTAATATGGAGACATAGAGGTATACAATGAAACGAAGTGAGATAAATGAATTACTGACAGATTCCATTGGTTTTATGAACAGAATGAATTTTTATCTTCCTGAGTGGGGATACTGGAGCCCGGCAGACTGGAAGGGAAAGGAATATAAAGAAATAACGGATAATATGCTGGGGTGGGATATTACCGACTTCGGAAGCGGCAGTTTTAAAGAACGGGGGCTTATCCTCTTTACCCTGAGAAACGGAAATTTAAGATTAAACAAAAAACCAAACAAGATATACGGCGAAAAGGTAATGGTTGTAGATGAGAATCAGGAAACTCCTTTTCACTTTCACTGGAATAAGATGGAAGATATTATTAACCGGGGCGGAGGCAATTTGATAATAGAGCTTTACAACTCGGACGATAAGGAACAGTTCGCAGACAGTACGGTTAAAGTAATGGTGGATAGTATACCACAAAAAGTGGTTCCCGGAGGCAAAGTTGTTCTGACCCCCGGCGGGAGTATATGTCTTGAGCCGTATGTATATCACCGGTTCTATGCGGAAAACGGCAGAGTGCTGGCAGGGGAGGTCAGTTCCGTTAATGACGATAGAACGGACAACAGGTTCTATGAACAGCTCGGAAGATTTCCTGCAATCACAGAAGATGCCGAACCGGTTCATCTGCTTGTAATCGATTATGCTTCCCGTAAATATTAGCAGGGAGATAAAGATGATACGGAAAATAGTATTAGGACTGGCAATAGCATTAATTCTTAATATAAGTGTTTTTAGTAATCCTGTTCATTCAATAGTAGAGTTGCAGATTGGTTCGGTTATTGATAAAAGAGTCTTTGATTCTATCTCAGCAGATATGCCAAATCCTGCATATTCTTCTATAGGAGTAGCATATGTATACAGGTTTAATAATATTTTTTCACTTGGAGGCTGGCTGGGTTATATTCATAACGGACCTCCGGTACCACTTGCGGTTGGTGTAAAACTGATTTTCGGAAATAAGGTGGAAGGGTTTTCTTTTAGTTTGAATCTCGGACTTATCCCTTCGATTGGCATAAGTTATAAAAAGTTTTTCATTAACGCCATGGTAGGATTTGTAGAAGGCAATTTAAAATATAATGCTAAAACCTCATCAGTAGAGAATGTCTCTACTGCGATACCATATATTGAAATTGGTTATTCTATTCCAATTGGTCCTTTTAGGTGATAAATACAAATGTAGTTCTTCATCTTCCTAAAATGTTTTCCCGAAAATGGGATCGTTAATAACCTGTGACATAAAGCAAGGACTACGAGTTATTTAAAAAAAATATTTTTAAATTAATTATCCATTGCCACTAATATTTCATACGGCAGCTGTAAAATCCATTTATTTCTCTTTTTTACCCAATAATGGTACTCAATTCCGCCTGAAATTATGGATTTATTATTAAGCAGATCCTGAAAAGTATTAAAAAATATACTTTTTTTGTCATATGATCTAATAAAAGTTTCTATGACCTGCGGTTTAACTATATAGCGCCTTGCAGTAACTATTATTCTATTAAATTCCATCGAAACTTGTATTGGTACAACAGCTCCATATATCAATGATCCTATATTAAAATATGCGCTCGCAGG
>JAADHF010000008.1 GCA_013151965.1 Spirochaetota bacterium | reverse complement strand
CTGGGTCTCTGATCGTAATTTCATACTAAATGGTCAACAGCACAATACATACGATATTGAATTTTATGGCTCCGATCCCTTAATAAATTCCATCTTTTTAACGGCTTTAAAGGCGGCATCTGAAATAGCAGATTACCTGGGCGATGTAGATCATTCACTAAAATACAAGGAAGCTTTTAAAAAAGGTAGCAAACAGTTTGATAAACTATTATGGAATGGTGAGTACTATGAACAGAAAATTGATGATATCAATAAATATAGATATCAATATGGCAAAGGATGTCTTTCAGATCAATTATTTGGTCAATTATTAGCTCATGTAGTTGGTATTGGGTACATACTACCGGAAGATCATGTGAAAAAAGCAATTAAATCTGTTTTTAAGTATAATTTCAGGGAAAGTTTTGAAGAACATCAAAATGCACAACGAACATACGCCCTTAATGATGAAAAAGGATTATTACTTTGTTCCTGGCCAAATGGAGGACGCCCTGAACTACCATTTATTTATTCTGATGAGGTATGGACAGGTATAGAATATCAAGTTGCGGCTCATCTTATCTATGAAGGATATGTCGATGAAGGATTAACGATTATAAAAGCAGTTAGAGATCGTTATGACGGCTACAAACGAAATCCCTGGGATGAGGTTGAATGTGGTCACCATTATGTAAGATCGATGTCAAGCTGGGCTATTTTATTGGCTTTAAGTGGATTCAAATATGATATGATTAAAAAAACAATCAGTTTTAAACCTGCAATTAATAAAGAAAATTTCTCAACTTTCTGGAGTACCGGGAAAGCCTGGGGTGTTTATTATCAGAAAAAAAACAGGGCTACGGGATTCTTTGACTACAATATTAAGGTTCTTTATGGAAATCTTGAAGAAGTGCAATTAATAAGAAATCCCACAGACAATCCTTAGAAGGCAGGGGGGAAACAAAAGAATATTAAACCATGATCCTCATTGGCAATACATCCTCTCCCGAAGCAGGTTGAAGCACCTACGGTTTTTGTCTTTCCTGCGATTTATTTAAGAGCTGCAGCTTAAAAACCTAAAACAACTATAGAATTCTTTTTACCGCATCGACAACCGCATCGTGCAGTAAACCGTTCGACGCAACTATCCCTGTATTGCCTGTCAGTTTTCTTCCTGAGGAAAAATCAAGTTTGTTTCCGTATATATCCGTTACCCTGCCGGAAGCTTCCTCTACAATTATTGAACCTGCGGCATGGTCCCAGATACACTCTTTATATTCTTCACTTTTCGGTATTCTTAAATAAATGGGAGAATCCCCCCGTGCAACAGTTACATACTTTGCCTGGCTGTCGATTCGTAAGGGCTGTTTTGTTATACCGAGTATTTCGGCGATTTCTTTTGATTTTCCATGTGACGAATGGGCCGGCTCCACGGATTCGGTAAACCATGCATTATTGGTTTTTGCTATGCCGGATACATGGATTCGAATAGGATTGTCATTATTATAACTTCGCATATAACTGCCTTCACCGTATACTGCATATACGATGACTCCCCGTACCGTGTCCGAATCCCGGGATTCCGGGGATAAACCTGCCGGAAGGTTCGGGCAGCCTAAAACTCCGAGGACAACCCTGCCGTTAACTATCAAACCAATGGCAATAACATACTGATCGCCCCGTAAAAAGCCTTTTGTCCCGTCTATCGGGTCCACGGCCCAGAACCGTCCTGATTTTCCCCCGGCGGACTTCCCTGCATCTAATGCATCGATTACTGCTTTTTCGGAAAGGCCGGGCTTAATATTTCTAATTCTCTTAATGACCTCTGTTTTCAGTTCGCGTACAGACTGCAGTTTCGATGAATCTTCTTCTCCGATAATCTCATCGTACGGAAAAGCGTTTAACAGTTCCGTATTTATTACTGCCTGTGCTCCGAAGTCTGCAATTGTTACCGGGGAGCTGTCTTTTTTCCGTGTAACTCCGGCAGATGCAATATCTGCCGAAACCTCTCTGCAGAGTCTGGAAGCCTGTAAGACAGCCTCCAGAGCAACCTGTAATTCTCTATTATATGACATGAATATTATCCTGCTAATGTGGCCTGCTTATAATCTTTATTTTATTAAAAGTCAAGAAGTCATACGCCCATACAGGGTTTTTTAAGGTATGTCCCGGGATACTGCCGTGTAGAAACAGAATTTTACAGCTTGATCTGTGTGTAGTAAGATGGACAGCAAGGAGTAAAAAGTATGATTACATCGGATATTCTTGCGGAAATTATCGGTCTTGCATCTATTGTTGTGCCTGTTACCCAGGCTGTAAAAAAATGGTTAAAGATTAAGGGTACACCGGCTATAATTACCTCTGCCATTGTAACGGTTTTACTGGTTCTGTGGCGTATTCTTTCGGTTCAGCCCTACGACTGGCCGCGGTTTATTATACTTGCGGCAGGTGTTTTTCTAGAATCGAACGGAATATATCACTTTGGCTCTTATGCCATAGGGAAAATGGTAAAAAAGGAGTCATAAATTTTTATCATCTTTTTTCCCGGAAGGCTGTTTTACAGGATCGATTTTTGCAATTTCCCTTAAGTCCTTAAAGTAGAAGATAAAAAATCCTGCGATAAAAGTGGTTCCTGTAAATACACCTAGCAGGTCGAGGTATGTTATCTTTACGGAGAGTATATTAAGGATAAGATTTTTACCTAAAAAGAACAGCACGGTGTTTCCGATAATTGCTACGGTTCTTACCTCTGTCGGCCCTATCTTTGCAAAAGAGATTCTGAAGATGCCGCGGACATAAGCATTTATATAGGTACTGATGGACAGCATAAAATAACCGGTTAATGTATAGAGTGCAATATCGAACCTCATATAAGGAGAAAGACCCAGGCCCAGGGCAATTAACAGCATGGAAATGGAATCCACATTGTGATCTATAAAAAATCCGTAAAGAGGACGTTCGATTTTCCTGTACCTGGCAAGACTGCCGTCTAAGCTGTCGCCGAACCAGTTAATAACGAATCCGGCATTTGCAAGCCAGAGGAAGTTGATGTTATAGTTGCAGAGATAATAACCGAGTGCGATCGCAACAGAACCTATCAAACCGATTGTTGTTAAATGATCGGGCATTATATTTAAAGGAATTATTTTAACAAAAAAAGAAAGCAGAGACTTTTCTATATTCCGGAGAAGAGTGCTGTTAATTCTCTCTGCGTCTATATGATTTTTCATATTATAATACTAATATAGAGTATCAAAAAGCAGCACCTGGAATCAAGGGGTGTGCAGTAATAAGGGCAGTATATAAACTCCTTTTTAACGACCTATAAAAATTTCTGACGATCGGTTTTTCCGCCCTTTATAATTTCCGGGTACTGCAGGGCTATGAAACTGAAGTATCCTTTCCACCGTTCATCATGTTTAAATATTTCTCCCATTTTCGAAACAGCATATTCCACTATGTTTCTGCAGGCTTTATCCGCAAAGAGATTTATAAAAGGAACCTTCCAATCCAGAACATAGAGTTCATCAATGTCATCTGTTGCATTAAAAGTAAACATATATTTTCGTTTCCTGTTTCCCTCACCGTGTTCAAATATCAATGCTGCAGCAGGGTTGGGAATAACATGGCTCCATATTTCGCATAAAACCGGTTTATTCTCCGGTCTTTTTTTCCCGTTTATTGTGTTAAAAAGGCTTACTCCGTCTGTGCGTTCATCATGGGAGATTCCTGCAATTTCCAGGATTGCCGGTGCGATATCGAGCAGGGAAACAGGTGTCCGGATAACTGATGGTGTTTCGGGGAGACCGATGCCTGTATTTGTATGGCTGCCGGATGGAGGTTTTACAATAAGAGGTGTCTGAATTACCCTTGGATTTAGAAAAGCCCCCTTATCTACAAGAGCCAGCTCTCCGTTCATTTCTCCATGGTCTGCGAATAAAAAAATCCAGCTATCATCAAACAGGTCTTCTTCTTTTAAAGTTGTAAAGAACTTTCCGAGCATGGTATCGAGGATTTCAAACTGGAGTATCTGCGCTGTTGTATAATCCTCGAGTGCATTTTTATCGTACAAACCCCAGTTTTTCCTGTACATCCTGTAAACACGCGGTTCCGGCCATGGAGCATTAAACTTTTTATCCGATAGTTTTAAGTATGATTCGGGAAGTTTTAATCTGTTTCTAATCTCTCTTTCCCGTTTGTCCATGCCTGCAGGAATGGCAAAGGGCTGGTGAGGTCCGAAAAAGTCAAGCTGAAGGTACAGCGGTTTATTCTTCCCTTTGCGGGCAGCAACACATTCTGCCGCCTGCTGTACGAGAAATGCAGGATATGTCGCATCCGGCGGAAAGGGTCTGCCGTTCTGATCGCCGATCCAGCCGCCGTACGAATTACCCCTGCCTGTACCGGTTAAATCCTTTCCGAAAATCTCTTTTTTAAAGGAAAACCGGCTAAAACCTTTTTGGTTTAGAAAAGAGATATACCTGTCTTCGTCGTACCACGGCGGCGACCATCTGTTCCATGGACTGTCGTTTTCACCGAATGCGTCCATAAACTTGTGTGTTCCTGTATGGGATTTACCGATGTGACGTGTGTGGTACCCGGAAGCCTTTAAATACTCCGGGTATATAATATCGGAATCCCTCAGGTGGATCTCATGGCCGTCATGAGCCCTCTCACTATTCGTCGTTATGTAGGAGTATCTTCCTGTCAGGTAAGATGCACGGGAAGGAGAACAGAGCGGAGAGGTGGAATAGGCATTCGAAAAAAATATACCCTGATTTTTAAGCTGATCGATATTCGGCGTATCGGGTTTAAATTTTCCGTGAATGTCCAGATAAAACTCCGGCGGCACCATGTCCATAGTGATAACTATAATGTTGTCTCCGGAGTGCTCCGGTTTAAATCTAAAAGGCCCGTGCCCGTTCATCGGGTTTATATATTTGATTCTTCCCCCTGTTGCTGTTGTTACGAATAACATATGCCTGCTGCTATTTTAGTACTCATTTAAATGCGGGTCAATGGACAATCCTGCTGATAGGCCGGCAAGTCCGGAATGAAATCATAGTGGTTTAACAGTTCCGCGCACAGGAGACCTTGCGGGAGACGGCCTGGAGCAGTCCTGTCCGGGTTTCTTAGGATAAAAAGGATTATGGCGCCTGCAATTTATATTTCATTGTAGAAGTATTACCGCAGAAAATGCAGATAAGCTGCCGTGACGTATACTGCGTAAAGGAGATCGACCTCTTTCCATTTCCGACATGGGAAAGCATAAAAAAGACTGCAGAGCACAAGTGATTCTATTTTCCCTTTCCCGGCAGGAATTCCTCCGGTTTCCTTGATATTTTGATCATCCTTTGATAAGTTTTTAATCAATCAGAGAGAAGGAAAACATGACAGGCAGCGAATTGTTTAAATCGGCACAACCGGTCATCCCTATGCGTGGTATTCATCTGGATCTGAAGGGGATGCCCCCGACAGCCGGCCGGTTTGTGGAGCTTCTGAAAGTTTTTGCAGCCGCACGCTGCAATGTTGTCCTGGTCGAGTGGGAGGACGCTTTCCCCTGGACGGTGGACGAACGGTTCCGCAGTCCCACAGCGTATACAGCTGAGGATATCCGTCGTTTTCAGGAGGCTGCGCGGATTCTAGGCCTCGAGATAATTCCTTTGGTGCAGTCTCTGGGACACATGGAAACACCCCTGGGTGTTCCCGGGTACGAACACCTTCGTGAGGTGCCATCCGATTCTTCGGTGCTGAATCCATTGGCTGCCGGAGCGTGCGACCTGGTTAAAAAGATGGTGGATGACGTTCTAAATCTCATGCCGGGGGTCCGCCATTTCCATCTGGGCGGCGACGAAGCCTGGAGTATGGGCAAAAACCCGAAGACTAAGGACTACATAGATAAACACGGTAAGGGACAGCTTTACTTACGGCATGTCGGACCGATTCTGGACAGTCTTAATGCGCGGGGTATCCGGCCGATCCTGTGGCACGATATGATGATTAACTGGAACAGTGACGCACTGAGAGCTCTTGGTGCCAGGAGTGATCTTATGACATGGGGATATTCAGGTCATCCGGATACAACAGACCATCATTTCGGTATCAAATACATAGAACGCTTTCATGCTCACAGTATCACCCTGTGGGCCGGTACTGCGTACAAGGGAGCCGATGGCCACAATGCCGATCGCCCGGATATCCAGCAACGGGAGCAGAATGCTCTGGCATGGATGGAAATCGCACAGCGCTTTGGATATACGGGTGTGATTGCTACCGGCTGGAGCCGTTACTCCACCGATCGTGTGCAGTGTGAACCCATTGATGCTGCACTCGACTCGTTAGTCAACATCGGAGTAATCATGCATGACGGCCGGCCGCCTGAAGGAGGCATTGATGCCTGCATAGCGGTCCTGGAAGAATTGGGCGAAAGAGATCGTTTCGAATCCTGCAAAACGGCCATGGAGCATCTCTCGGTTATTCGTCGACGCGGCTGGCAAGCGGTCCAGTCGTTACGTGAACAGATCGTACTTTGCCGGAGAGACGCGCGTCGATGCGGTTCTCACTTGGAAAGTCAGAGCCTGAAAAGGTTACATGATATTCTCGAAGAATCGAAAGAAGCAGCCGAAGAGGTGCGAAAAAGTTTTGCCGGGCTTGTGGAACCGGTCTGGATCGAAGAATACCTCAGTACACGGCTAACGCCTCTCAGTGAAGAGCTGTCCGGCCTCGATCGTGAACCGGGAAAATAAGAACGGATTGTCCCGGTGAAAGCGGCCGGTGATGCCGGAAATAAGCTGCCGCTTATCTCCCTCATTCAGATCTCTGATTCCGGTATTCAGTATTATTATACCCCGTGATTTTAAAACCTTCAAATTAAACCGGGTTTTACCGGTTATACCGTTTAGACTAATTCATCCGGGCAGAACACAGATAAAGATATATCATGATAACAGGGTACGGGGAATATGTATTTATGACTATTTTAATCTCATGGAGTGGAGCATGGAAGATCGGTGCGCTTTAGGGCCGAATCGATAATTATTTTCAAACAGGTCCTGAGCAGGGAGACTCTGACAGTACCGCGGTTTAAGAGGGCAGTAAAAGAATGCCGTCGATAGATTTATAAAGACCGAAGCTGGTCATTATGAATGTACTTAATGTACTTATGGAAAACCTATGGAATATAAAAAGACGATAAGCTATGAGGGTAAGCTTCGTAAACATATTTTATGCCTGGATACCGGCAAAGCCTTTCTCTCCTTTTCCTGCAGGTCCGGCCAATCCCAGTTGCCCGTACCCCATGACCGGTTCATGTGTCCCGTCGAGCAGGGGATCAACATAGCGGGCAAACCAGGCTTTAAGCCTATGCCTCATTTCGGAAAGGCTGTATTGATATTGAGGAACATTAACAAGGTTGAACTCTTCCCGGGGATCGTTTGTAAGGTTGTACAACTCGTGCGGTCCATAAGGATAGCGGTGAATGTATTTCCAGTCCCGTGTGCGCACCATCCGCACCGGACCATATTCATCATACACAACGACCTGCTCTTGATGTTCTCCGGACGGGTTCCCGCGGAGAAGCCCTGCAAAGCTTCTGCCGGGTAAACGAGCGGCTTCGGGATTATCTATTCCGAGATAGTCCAGCAAGGTCGGCATGAAATCATAGTGGCTTAACAGTTCTGTACACAGGAGACCTTGCGGGAGATGGCCGGGGTGCGATACAATAAAAGGCACTTTTACAGATTCCTCGAACATGTTTAAAGGAAATGTGGCATTGCCTTTTCCGTAAAGGCCGTGGTGTCCCATATTCATACCGTTGTCGCTGGTAAAACAGATAAATGTATTTTCGCGCAGGTTTTTTAACTCAAGCCAGTCAAGCAAACGGCCCACATTGGCATCCATCGCTGTTACGGCGGCATAATAACCGCTCAGATACATGCGTCTTGTCCCGGCATCTTTAACAGGAATGCCCAGATGATGCACCCACTCCGGAGGGTGTAGATTGTGCGGAACGGACTTAAACGGACAATTCCGGTAATAATCATCAAACAGCTCCGCAGGGTGCTGTTCCCGCTGCCAGGGGGAATGCGGTGCCGTGTAATGCACGCTCAGATAAAACGGAGCGCCGCTGTTCTTCTGTTGTAAGAAGCGCAGGGCATTGTCTGTTATAAAATCAGTTACATACCGGGGCTCCTCATAAACATTTCCTTCCCTGATCATGGGTGCATTGTAGTATGGTCCTCCCCCTTTGGCGTGCACTTCCCAGAAAGCAAAGCTTTTCTGAGGATGATGAGAATCTCCGAGATGCCACTTGCCGCTTATGCCGCAAGTGTAGCCTGCGGCAGCTAAGTAGTCGGTGTACCCGGGTTGATCTTTGAGATATTCGATTAACTTTCCATTACCTTCAGGCTCATACTTGGCAATAGTGTCTCCGGCCTTGATCCAGTCGTGGACTCCGTGCTGCGATGGTATCCGGCCGGTTAGAAGGGATGCCCTGGCCGGTGAACAGACCGGCGAGGTGCAAAAGAAATTCTCAAATCTCATTCCCGTGGAGGCCAGCCTGTCAAGATTCGGGGTGTGTATCTCCTGATTGCCTGCACACCCCATTGCCCAGCAGCCCTGGTCATCCGTCAGGATAAGAATAACATTTGGGCGATTCGAATTTCTGCTTGCCATTTAACCTCCCTGACAAACCAGGCGGCGGCATCATCTCTCGGCGCCATTCGATTGTCAGCTGCTATTAATATTCTGTTTTCTTTTTTCTTCATCGTGCCTGTAAAACTTATACCAAAGGATGATCGAATTATCAAGGGAACCGGAATGTCCTGCACCCCCTGTATCAGGATAAAAAGGTGCTATGCCGGGCGGGGATTTCCTGATAAATAATGTATGAAGCACTTTCTATGAATCGCAGGCGTGATAAGATAGTTTTGGCAACAAAAGTTTCTAACAAAATGAGTGACTGGCCTAATGATGGGGGAAGCTCCCGCTATCACATAATGCGTCAATGTGAGGAAAGTCTTAAGAGGCTTAAGACAGATAGAATAGACCTTTATCAGCTTCATTGGATGGACAAAGTTCATCGGTGAACAACCACCATACAATCTGCTTGACCTGCTCAATAGAGAATGAACTTATATGGACATGTAAAAGACATGGCATAGGGATAATTCCCCGGGCACCGATCGGCACAGGAATTTTAAGCGGTAAGTACAGGAAACAGGGAACTCAACCTCCTGCAGGCCGTTTTACTGAATTCGGAACACGGCTGACCCCCGAGGTAATTGATGTGGCAGAAGCCCTGAAGCCATTAGCCCGGGAGAAAGGTATATCACTTGCTGAGTTCTCGCTTGCCTGGGTTATGAGGCAACCCGGGATTACTGCTCCGATTATTGGCATAAGAACCATGGAACATCTTAAAGCTGCACTGAAAACACTATGAAATATAGTATGTTTAGTATTATGATGACGGAAATTACCCCGGAGGAGACAGTTAAGAAGCCGGCGGAGATCGACATTGACACCATCCCGGTAAAAACTTCTCTCATTAAAAAATATCCGGGTAACAGGGGCCGGAGATATGCTCCCTTGCTTCCTGTCCGGAAATAAAAGAAATAAGTAAAATTGAGAAAGCAGCCCTGGCCGCCCGGGTTATGAACTTTCCCCTGCTAAGAATGCTGCCTGGTACAATAAGGATGGTAAATGAGCTCCAACCTCTGCTGAAGTGGCCGAAGGAATAGTGGATTGGAAACAGTTATTCGAAGATATCGGAGCTGTGGGTTGTCACGGTTGCCTTTCCATACACGACAGGGAATTTCCTGCCGTGTATGATTTCCCCGCGGAGATTCTGTAAATTACCTTTGAACAGGAAAGATTTACATCTCAGACTTTATTTTTTCAACTAAAGCCATAAATTTCCGGCCGTATTCAATATAGTTATTATATTTGATATTGTCTTCGGGTTTCCGGGATTTGTCGTGGAAGACCACGGACATGTGCGGTTCTATGGAAAACCCGCCGTCATAGCCCGATTGCAGTAAATCTCTTACAATTCTCTCTACCTGACCGTTTCCTTCTCCGGCAAAGGTGAAATTCGCTTTCGGGAAAATGCTGTCAGTTTCCTCTATATAAACACCGTCTTTTATATGGACATAATGGATATATTCTTTCACATGTGAGTAGAATTCAAAAGAATCCTGCTTTTTATAAGGAGGATTACCTCTGCGGTCGTCGGAGAAGACGGGGTTGCCTGTATCAAAGACCAGTTTAAAATTGGGAGACTTGACATTATCAAGAAGTTTTAAGGTATGGTCATAGGACATGCCGCCGTAGTTCATACAGTTTTCGTGTAAAAATAAAATATCAGCATCTTCACACATCTTTACCAGGTAATTTATTTTCTTAAAAATGACCTTTTCAAGTTCAGGGGGGTAGGGCACAAGGGTTTTAATAATGGCAAAGCTCATACCCCGGATCATCTTGGTGCCCAGCTTATGCATACGCGGTATTCCTCTTTTTAAATCTTCGATGCTCTTTATAAAATCTTCTTCTTTTCGAGGGTCTTTGCCCCAGTTAGCCACCTCAGACCCGAAACAGTTTATTTTTATTCCTGCCGCCTGAAGTTTTTCAGCTACCTGGTAAAATTTGTCATCTGAAATATTAGTGATATTAATGCCGTCAATATTCCGGGACTCGATGTTTTCCCAGCCCAGCTCCCTGGTCGCCTTTATCTGGATATTAATACCTGCTCCTGCTTCATCCGCAAATCCGCTATAGTACATTTTGTTTTCCTCTCCTATTTTATTCCTGTCTTTTTCATATTATCAAATGAGATCTCTATGGATTTAAATATATCCCTGTCTTTAAATGGGTTATCCTGTTCAACCACATACCATCGGGCTGTACTGTTTTCAGCTGCAGTTAAAATGTTTTCCCAGTCCAGGTTACCCTCACCTACTTCACAGAAAACAGGTTTATCGTCACAGACAGTATAATCTTTAAAATGAAGGATATGGATACGCTCTTTCAGCCGGTTAATCCATTGGGCCGGATTGCCGCCGCCGTGCTGGACCCAGTAAGTATCAAGTTCAGCAGAAAGGATATTTCCGGGAACATTGTCATAGATTTCCTGCAGGAATGTTTTGCCGGTAAATTTTTCAAATTCTGCGGCATGGTTGTGGTATCCGAAGATTATCCCTTCCTCTTTAAGCTGTTTGCCGATCGTTTCCAATACGCCCGGCAGAGTTTTTACGCCTTCAGTGCTCCAGTAGTTATTGCCGGGGTGACCCAGAGCGGTAAAACTGCAATTAAGGATTTTTAACTTTCGGACAATTTCTGAAAGATTATTTTTCAAATTATCCAGGTTTTCATGAGAGGCACAGCAGTAGATATTATATTTATCCAACAATTGTTTTATCTTCTTAATGTTACTGCCGGGTACACCGGAGACCTGGACGGCTTCATAGCCGATATCTTTTACCCGCCGAAGTGTCTTGTCCAAATCTTCGGGTGTCTTACAATGGTCCCTTAGGGTGTACAATGTTACTGCAATTCTAGTTTCAGGCGCAGTCATTACTGACCTCCTCTTTGCTTAATTTATCCGGAAAAAGATTTTTAAGAATCATCTGCTGCTTCTTCTGCAACTTTATCTTTTTAAAAAAGCAGAGCTTTTAATAAGTTTATTAAATTCACTATAAAAAAAGCCGCTGTCCAAGGGGATTTCTACAGGTTCTTTTAAAATTCCTGAAAGCAGCATGGCGTTGCCTAATTCCAAAGACCGGATACCTTCTTCCACGGGGGCGATTAGTTCTGCTTTGCCCAGTATTGCATCCCGGAAATTTTTAATTATACCAACATGCTGTTCTCCATTGCCGTTTGTAAAATCAAGTTCTATGGCTTCAGAAGAAGGGGGCATTCCAAACATGTCTTTTGCAGTTTTGCTGTATTCGGACATTTCTATTTCATTTCGGACAAATTTCATTTTTCTGTCTTCCAGGACAACTTTTCCTTTTTCGGCGGCAATTTCCAACCTGTTGGTGCCGGGCGCCTCACCTGTTGAAGTAATAAAGACGCCTGTAGCGCCGCCGGAATATTCCAGAAGAGCAGTCACTTCATCTTCGACTTCTATATCATGGTATTTGCCGAGACCGATATTAGCTGTAACTTTACAGGGCTGGCCGGCAATCCACTGGATAATGTCCAGATTATGTGCACATTGATTTAAAAGTACTCCGCCGCCTTCACCTTTCCAGGTAGCGCGCCAGCTGCCTGAAGTATAGTAGGCATAGGTCCGGAACCAATTTGTGATTATCCAGTTTACCCGTACAATTTTACCTAATTCGTTATTATCGACCATGTTTTTTAATTTTCTGTACATGGGATCGGTTCTCAGGTTAAACATGGCCGCGAAGACAAGATTCTTGTCCTTATGTGCCTCTAACATTTTCTTGGCATCATAAATATGAGCGGCAATAGGTTTCTCCACTAATACATGAAGTCCTTTTTGCAGGGCTTCAATAGAAACAGATGTGTGGAAATAATGAGGTGTGGCAATTAGGACAGCATCCACTTTACCGGAATTAATAAGTTCGGAGGAATTGGTAAATCTTGCTCCCTGAAAAGAATCCATTCTTTTAGAATCTGCATCGCAGACGGCAGTTACTTCCAGGCCTTCTATGTCAGCCATATTCTTTAAGTGAGTCTTTCCCATACCGCCTAAGCCAATTAATCCCATTTTTATTGTTTTAATCAAAAATCGACCTCCTTATATATCGTTTAGAAAAAAAGTTAATTGTTATGTTGTTTATAATTAGATATAACCCCATAGAACTTAAATTTTTCACAGGCATATAATTGCCATTTAGGATGAAGGCCGATAGACTGATTATCACCGTAATATCCGGCGATAAAACCACCCCGGCCTTTCCAGAGCTTATCCAGCATTTCCCTGGCTTTTGTCCTGATGATAGTTTCATTTTTTTGCTGTAATGTTTTTTGGATATCTACAGGACGCCAGAAAGTAATCCTGCTTTTTTCCTGATATGCGGCGAGGTTATCTATTCCATGAAGGTCCGGCTGATCAAACTGAAGAACATCGATGCCTGCCTTTATAAGACCGGGGATAATTGCACCGATATTACCGCAGGAATGCATGAATACCTTAA
>JAADHF010000127.1 GCA_013151965.1 Spirochaetota bacterium | reverse complement strand
CCGCATAAAGAGAAAAATTAAAAATCAGGGCATCGAGGCACGTTTTATAGACGGTTTAATTCGTTCGAGCCGTGCGGTTGAAGGGGGTAAAAAGTACTACTCTCTGTGGGACAGTTATGTCCTTGCCGATGTTGTAACCTATCCCAGTTTGTTGGAAGGATGGGGTAACCAGTTTATAGAAACTGTATTTGCGGAGAAACCGATTGTTCTCTTTGAATATCCTGTTTTCAAGGCTGATATAAAGCCTGAAGGGTACAGTTTTATAAGCCTGGGAGATAAGACTGTGTTTAACAGGCAAACTGGACTCTGGGAAGTAGGGAAGAATGTGCTTACAAAAGCTGCCGAAGAACTTGGTGAGGTTCTGACCGATCCCGGGACAGGGAAAAAACTAAGGGCAAATTTCGACCTTGCCAGAAAGAATAACTCGTATATTGTTCTCCGGGACTTGATGGAGCGTATTCTGGAACCATGATAAGAGAATTAATCTTCGATACAGTATCAATAAATCTACAGTACGATGATTCGGAATGTTCAATGCGGGAAGCTGAAAATAACATAGCATCTTTTATGGTAAAGCCATCGACAGTTAATTCGTTGTGGAGTTCTTTCCGCATCGTTGTCGGCTGCAATAAAAATACCTTTATCATCTGGCCGAACAGAGAGGGAGAGTTTTTTTATGTGAGGGATGTTGGGGATGTCCTTACTAAATATCCAAACACACAGAAGGGTTTTATTCTGCGGTATCCCTCCACTGCATCGTGCAGGACAATTATTATTGGGAATATGGAAAGCGGTTGTGTTATTGCCGCACCGCCGGACTACAGCGGAAGGGTGACTAATTTAAAGCTCTCCACAGAGGGTAATAGATCGGTTGTATTAAATATTCAGTCACCGGAGGAGACATGGTATATAGCGGAATATTCAGTTAAAAATTCAGGAGGAAATTCGTACGATGCAATGCTCGATACCTGCTGCACGGTACTCGAAACTGTCAGAGGTCTTTCGAACTGGAGAGAACTGCCAACAAGAGCAGTTGACGTTGATTTTCAGCTTCAGGTCGGGTTGATAAATGAGCAGGAGAAAACAGCCGTACCCCCGGAAAAGGGTTTTATGATACTTGCAGATATTGCATCTTCCATGCGCCGTGAATTGGGTCAGGGCAATATTCTTCATGTTTTCGGATACGGCAGGGGCCATGATAATGGCTATCCGGATTATACCCCTTCTTCGATGCTGGGGGGCTGGGAAAGCCTTTTTACAGCTATCGATGCAGTCCATGGAGAGGGACAAAAAATTGTTCTTTACATGAACGCTAGGATTGCGGAGAGTTCGGTTGTGGCCGGGGACAGAGAACTGCAGAAGGCTGTCCTGCTCGACGGCAGAGGAAAGCCCTGCACCGAATACTACCACAACAGAGAGTTTTTTGTGATGAATCCCTGTTCCGATACCTGGGTTAAAAGGCTGACAGACGAAGCGGAGCGGTTGCGGCAAACAGGAGCAGACGGTGTTCAGCTCGATCAGATCGGAGGCAGGGCAGCTCTTACCGGCCCGGCCGGCGAATGGGGGGCAGGATATATCAAACTTATTAAAAACCTTAAGAATCTCGGGCTGTTAGTATGGATTCAGGGACTTTCCGATATATATCCGGCGGACTGGTACGAAGCGACTTTCAGATATCCTTCTGTTTCTCCGGACGGTACGATAAGGGGAGGAACACCTTTAGGTTACGGCGAGGTCCGGCTTTTTCTTATGACTGTACGAGGCCGGACGATTCTTATTCCGCTGTCGAAGCCGGAGTATTTAAAGGGCATTAACGGAGGAGGTAATCGGGTACAGGGGTGCTTGTCCGCATCGTACATAATCGACCTTGATAATAAACCGGCCGGTACTTTTTACTACAACGAGATTTATATGAAAAAATTTATCGATTTGTCAAGACAGGCAAAGGAGTTACATTCACGCATGGCTGCAACCCCGGATTCCGGGGATAATAAAATTTTTTAAGGAGGGTTTTATGAAAAAACCAGTGGTATTTTTTCTTACGGCTTTACTGGTGACCATAACCGTTTCTGTTGGCTTTGCAACAGGCCAGCGGGAAGGAGGAGCTGCAAAACCGGTGCTTGTGGTCGATTCGCGGCTGTGGTCGCCGCCGGAAGAGCAGGAATTTGTTATTAACAATGTGCTGAAAGATTTCGAAACACAGAACGACTGTACCATAGATTTCTCTATCGTTAATGATAATGACATGCTTAAACGGGCAAAGGTTCAACAAAGCACTAATCATGTATCCACTGACGTGATCATAGCCTATGTTGCCAAGTTCCCCGAATGGGTGAAAAACGGCTATGTAGACGACCTCACATCCTATGTGGCTTCATGGAAAGATCGAACTTTCTCCAAAGGCTTTGAAAAACTGACTATCTTTAATGGAAAGCAATATTTTCTTCCGATCGGAGCGGATGTTTATCTGCTGGCCGCCAACAAGAAGGCATTAAAGTATCTGCCGTCCGGAGTGGATGTTCAGAACATAACATGGAAACAGGTTGTTGACTGGGCGATTGCCATAAAAAAGGGAGAAGGTGTAGGTAAATTCGCATGGACAGGTGTCCCGCAGAAGATGCTTATCTACCAGTTCGGAAGTATGGTTCTTTCCTACGGCGGCGGCTTCCCGGATGTCGATTCTGCCGGTGCAATAAAAGCATGGCAGCAGGCTGTCAGGCTGCAGCATGCTTTTACTCCTGCTGTAAAAACATACGATAATGTAGTACCGGCAATGAAGAGAGGCGAGGCATGGCTTACTGTCACCCACAATGCGCGGGTCGGCCAGATTTACGAATCCAATCCGAACCAGTTTGTTATTGCACCGGCGCCGGTAGGTCCTGCCGGAAGAGGTGCAATCGCAGGTACAAGCGGTCTTGCAATTATGAAGAATGCTCCGCACAAAGCATTGGCCGTCAAGTTTCTTGAATACATGACACGGCCTGATATAATGTTAAAATTGATGAAAGGAACCGGTGGATTTATACCCCCTATCGATGAATGTATAAAACTACTGGGCACATCGGTTAAGGATGAGGTTATCAAGAAATCCCTTATTGTATTAAATCAGGGTGTACTATCCTTTGTGCCCGGTGCACAGTTCAAAGACTGGGGTGCTGTGAAATTAGTTGTGGATAAGGCCTTTAATCAGCTCGTTCTGGTAGAAGGTGCTGTCGATAAGGCTTACCTGGCAAAGGCGGCCAAGGAGATTGATGCTCTGCGTAAGTAGAGTTCCGATCTTTCTTAAGAATTTGTTACAAAAACGAGTGGGGGGAATATTTATGTTTCCTGAGGGTTACAGATAATCCCCCGCCGTTTATATTTCCGCAGAGCCTAAAAAGGATTCATAATGGACAGCTTAACACATTCAAGGAGTATCTGGAAAAAAGCTGCACCGTATCTCCTTATAGCCCCTACGATAGTATGGTACGGTTTTTTCTGGGCACGTCCTGTTATCCAGGCATTTTACGGCGGTTTTTTCGATTTAAACGGCCATTTTACACTGGATAACTACAAGTTCGTCTTTAACGATCCATATTTTTTACAGGCAATATTTAATACCTTCTTTATTGCAATTGTCTCCGTTGCTGTCGAGTTTGTACTGGCTTTCGGACTCTCACTACTTATAAATATCAGGTTTAAAGGTGCCGGCGTTTTCCTTTTTATTGCAACAATTCCAATGGCATTACCGTTCGTGGCAATCGCAGCCATGTGGAAAGCGGGACTTGCTACTTACGGCTGGCTGAACAGCTTCCTGTACCATGTCGGATTAATCGCAAAAAACGGGAAAATAGTATTCATGAGCGGTAACAAATGGCCTTCCATTTTTGTTATCATCATTATAGATGCCTGGGGTGTTATTCCGTCGATGATGATTATTCTTGTTGCCGGAATGCAGAATCTTAATGAGGAACTTAAGGAAGCCGGATATATCTTCGGCGGCACAAGACTCACAGTACTGAGAAAGATTACGATTCCCCTGTTAAAATCGACTATTACCACTGCACTTATCTTAAGAATTATTTCTGCGATACAGATATGGGCTATCATTACGCTGATGTTCGGTTACCTCAGGTTGCCCACTCTTGTCTCTCAGCTCGTTTTTTATAGCGATCAAAGGGCGCCCGCAGATCCTGTATATTACCAACGGGCGCTTGCCTATTCCGTAATAGTCGCCATCATCATATCGTCGATTGTAATACTGTACTTGAAGGTTTCCGGTTCTTTTAGGAAAGAGGAAAACGGATGAAAAAAGAACTGCAAAGAAATCTTGTCCGTACGGCACGGACAACAACCCTCTACATCCTGGTAGCAGGTGTTGCAATGGTCATTCTTTTTCCTATCTATTTTCTGGTTACAATGTCTTTAATGTCGGACTTCGAGATGTACAACGAATGGCCGCTTCCCATGCTGCCATCTTTTTCGATGAGCTTTAAACTGCAGAATTCTCAGAAAGGGTACCTTCTGTCGATCTACAATAAGGTAGATAATACTTATCTCGATATGCTGGATACCAACGATACCGGCTATATTATTAACTTTGTGAAGAGAAAAACAAACTGTACCCTTACAAGGGAGAAACTGAACGAAATTATCGAAGAGCTGAAAAACAACAGTAAAGTAGAGTTTAAACTTCGTAAGAATTTCTTACTGAACTATACATTGTTCTTCAGGCTTAAAAAAGATGCCTGGCCTGCTTTTTTACGAAGCATCTATACGGCTGTTGTGACGATTCTCATCTCCCTTTCTATCGGAGGAATGGGAGGCTATGCATTTTCACGGTACTTCTTTAAAGGAAAGAATTTTTTAAAACTGGGTGTTCTCTTTGTGAGGATGTTTCCGGCGGTTGCTACTGCAATTCCTGCGGCTATTATCTTAGGCAACATGGGACTTTACGATAAACCGATAGGACTCGCATTTATCTACTCTATAGGGAGCATAGGATTGACAATCTGGATAACGGCAAGCATTTTTTTAAGCATTCCCGTAGAGCTGGAGGAGGCTGCACAAATATTCGGCACCTCGAAAGCGGGAGCCTTCTGGCATGTAACCCTTCCGCTGGCGCTTCCGGGACTTGCCGCATGTGCCATGTATGCATTTATAGGGTCGTGGAATGAGTATGCGCAGGCCATTATACTGACCCAGTTTAACCCTACCTTCCCCGTTGTAGTGTTCGAGTATGTTCTGGGTGCCACAGGGATGGCGCATCTTGCAACTGCGGGGGGAATGACGCTCGCAATACCTGCCGTTATTTTTTATCTGTTTATAAGGCGGTACATACTTAGAATGTGGGGCGGTGTAAGGGTATAACTGTTTCCAAGGGAAAATAAGTACAGAGTGCCGGTGGAAGTATACGGTTAAAACAGAGTGTAAAAGTATAATAAATACCGGAGAGGAAGCTATGGCAGATTTAAAACTGGAAAACCTTTCTAAACGTTTCAGCCGAAAGGTATGGGGTGTTAAAAAAATGGATCTTTCCGTAAAGGACAAGGAGTTCCTCGTTCTTCTCGGGCCGTCCGGCTGCGGAAAAACTACGACACTTCGTCTTATCGCAGGGCTGGAGGAAGCGACCACAGGTAACATTCTGATTGACGGCGTGGATATTACTGATACACCGCCGAGAAAACGCGATATAAGTATGGTGTTTCAGAGTTATGCTGTATGGCCGCATATGACTGTATACGATAACATTGCCTTTGCTCTCCGCTTTAAGCATTTAAGTAAGGCCGAGATTGATTCAATCGTAACCGAAACGGCTGATATGGTAAAAATAGACAACCTTGTTAAACGCTACCCGGACCAACTCTCCGGAGGCCAGCGACAGCGTGTCGCCCTTGCCCGGGCACTTGCCGTAAAACCTAAGATATTTCTTATGGACGAACCTCTTTCCAATCTCGATGCAAAACTGCGGGTAGTGATGAGAACCGAACTTCGCGCAATCCACCAGCAGACAAAGGCGACAACCGTCTTTGTTACCCATGACCAGTCGGAAGCAATGAGCATGGCGGACAGGATTGTGATAATGAAGGACGGAGTAATTGTTCAGATCGGCAGCCCTGATGATGTATATTTTAAAAGTACCAATGTATTTGTTGCGGGTTTTATCGGGATGCCTCCCACAAATTTTTTTACGGTCGAAATAATACATGAAGGAACGGATATTGTTCTAAAGCATCCGTTCTTTGAACTGAAACTGGATAACGAGAGAAAATCTATGCTGTATGATTACAGTAAACGTTCTTTAACCTTTGGTATTCGTCCGGAGGATATAACGATAACAAGTGAAAAAAACAATCTGCTGAAAGAAAGGGCACTTGTTGTCGAACCGCAGGGTTCGCTCCAGATTATTGCCCTGAAAATTGATGATAAAATTGTAAAGCTCGTATCTGCACGCGAGCATACGGTTTTTCCGGGTGATATGTTATTTCTGACCTTTAAGCAGAATAAACTGCACTTCTTCGACATCGACACAGGAGAACGAATAGGTGACTTATAACCTCCAGCTTGACTGCAGATACCGGCTTTTTCGCTTTTCCCTGCGGCAAACCGGTAAAACTTACAGGTTTATAATAAAAGCAGTGTCTTTATCTCGAAGGGCTTAAACGAAAGCGTAATACTGAAAATATCAGTCCCTCTGTTAATTCGGACCGGAGCAAGTTCCGTTTCTTTCTCCTCTAAGAGGTTTGTTTCGAATACGGAAGTTACCGGAAGTGTACATGTAACCACTGCTCTCTGTGCAGATCCTGAGGATTCATATAGCCGTACCACGATTCCGTCTTTCTCTTCTGCCGGTTTAACAGTCTCTACGATAATACTGGTGTTGTTTATCCGCAAAAAGGATAAGGACGGCGGCAGATGTTGTCCTTTATTGCTGAGAACTTTATTTTCTGAGTCCCCTGCTGCAGAGTAATCAATAATGGCCGGCGGGTTATTTAGCCGGATAGCATGCTGAGCAACCTCTGCCTCGACATGGTTTCCGGTATGCGGGTAGAAGGAGTAGGTGAAACTGTGTTTCTTTAAGTCTGTATAATTAAGAGGCGTTGCTGAATTTATATTATCCTCCGCACCGGGATAGGGTACACTTCTTAAAATTCCTAATTCTAAAATACTTTCCTTTACACGGTACCCATATTTACAGGTAGTAAGGAGAGCAGCACCATAGTTATTATTCGATATATCGACCCATTTCTGTGCAGGAATTTCTTCCTTTGCCCTTTCCCGGGAGGTTTTGCTTTGGGTCGGCCTCTGTATGGAACCGAACTGGATTCCGCAGGTTGCATAGTCAGACCGGACTGTGACGGGAAATCTTACCCTTACGGTAAACCCGGGGTCGTGCCATTGTATACTGGTTTTAAAATCTATCCTCCGTTCTCCGGATGTTAAAATGACCTCCTGCAGCATAGTCGATTTCCGGAAACGGTAACTGTTTTTCACGATCGCCAGGGGGCCGTCTGTCTTTGCAGATGTGCTTTCCAGGGTAAATCCGTACATTTCCCCGTTTCTGTAATTATCTCCGTAATCCCAGGCATCACCGTTATCTTTGTAAATTAAAAACTCGTTTGCAGAAAATCCGGTCCGGACAATTTCTTTACCTGCTTCCCTGTCGAAAATTGATCCTATCGAACCATCCCGGTTTAATCTGACCGTTAAGATTTCATTTTCCAGCAATTCATTCTCTGCCTTAACATCGAAGGCAGTGTTTAAAGGTTTTGCAAGGTCGATTACAGAATACCCGAACTGAGGAAGATGCACCATGAACCAGCTGCCCCGGGTGCTAAACCACTCGGTCCGCTCGTGTGAAATGTAGTTGAATACCAATGCGGTTTTACCGGAAATATTATGTCTGATTCTCTCTGCTATGCACATGGTTTCTTTTTTAAGAAGATTCCCGAGCTCGTCGTATAGTCTCTGATAGTCCTGAATACATTCCTCGTATACTCTCCGGATGGCGCTTCCCGGCAGGATATCATGGAACTGGTAGAGGAGGATTTTTTTCCATATGTCATCAAGTTGTTTTTTCCCGTATTGCATCCGTGCAGGTTGATGTTTTCCTTTGTCGTATTTCGTTAAAAATCCCGCAAATGCTGCGGTCATTTCTGTTTCCCGGAGTTTTTTTTCAAGTTTATCATTCCACTCCTTTATCTCACCATGGGTGGTAAATGTACCCTGGTGTTTTTCCAGGTAGAGCTCACCTTTCCATCGGGGGAGTTTTTCAGCTTCGCCTGCAAGTTTGCTGAAAAATTCCGAAACCCTTGAAAATTTTACTTCGGGCAGCGTTTTAAGTTTTTTTATGCGATTGAGCCTTTCGAGGTGTTCAATTCCGGGGCCGCCGCCTCCGTCACCTATTCCATAGACCATCAGGCAGTGGTGGGAAACAGCCTTTTCAGTGTAGTTCTTCTGTATCGTATAAACTGATTCTACAGTTGCCGGGCTGTTATAAGTCTCCTCAGGAAGCATATGTGCAATCACTGTGGAACCGTCGATGCCTTCCCAGTTAAAGGAATGGTAGGGAAACCGGTTTACACTGTTCCATGAGAGTTTCTGCGTTGCAAAGTATTTAATTCTGCTTTTCAATAGTATCTGCGGCAGCGCCGCTGAGAATCCGAATGAATCGGGGAGCCAGAGAATATCTGAATCTATGGAAAACTCCTCTTTAAAAAATCGTTTCCCATGGATGATCTGGCGTACGAGAGACTCGCCGGATGGGATATTGGTATCCGGCTCCACCCACATTGCTCCGAGCGGCTCTATCCTGTGTTCGGTAACTCTTTCGGTGATCCTTAAGTACAGCTGCGGGTAATTCTCCTTGATCCACTGATAGAGCTGCGGCTGACTTGCAGAGTAAATATACTCAGGATAATGGTCTAAGAGATAAAGAGCTGTAGCAAAACTTCTTGCACCCTTTCGGATACTCTCCCGTACAGGCCAGAGCCATGCAAGGTCGAGGTGCGCATGACCTATGGCATAAATCGTTAATTGACGGCTCCTCCGGAGAGAACTGTTGCCTCCTTTATTACTGTTTTCATGCTCGTGATCAGGGAAGAAGAAGACATAATCCGATGCTGTTTCGGCGTCATAGTACCGGCTTAACACTCTTTGGTTACAGAGAGCCGTATATATCTGCCGTACTTTTCCGCCGTCAGGGAGATTCCCGAACAAGTCATTGTTCCCTGCATCACCCCAGTATTCGAACCTTTTATATGGCATGCCGGGAAGGATAAAGACATTTTTTAAGGGCTCCCCCAATTTCCTGCTGAATATCGACGAACCGGTTGTAAGTCCCCGCAGCGGGTTTCCTTTTTCGTCTGTAAGGAGTACCTCGCCTCCTATATCAATGAGCAGTACAGGCAAATAACCTTTCCGAATATCGGGCACTTTTCCTCTGAAGCGGAACCATGCACAATCGAAGAGTTTTCCCCAGGGTTTTCCAATATGAGGAAAAATATGCTTACCGTCCATTCGGTTTTTAAAAGGTACAGGTTCTTCGGTTACCCATGCCTCTGTTTCGATAGTATCAACAATCAGGTAAATATCCTTCTTTATCAGTGAAAGCATTGTAAGCTTTTCATTAATCCTCTTATGATCGGCGGAATTCATTGCAGAACACATAGGTACTTCTCTCTTTCCCGAATATGGATTATAATTAGATATGATAAAATTAATAAGGTTGTCAAGCGAACCGGTTCTGATGCCAAAAAAAGAAAAATCATGGGAAGCTTCTGCTGTTTTTAACTGTGCTGCGGTCTATGAAAGAGGACTGGTGCACCTTGTCTATCGTGCCACGGATACACCTTCCAACTCTAAAGATTACATAAGCAGGTTGGGTTATGCCGTAAGTGCCGATGGGGTTCACTTTAACAGGCTTGAAGAACCGATACTCACCAATGATGCCGGCCAGGAGGCGAGGGGTGCGGAAGACCCCAGGATTGTAAAAATCGAAGATGTTTTCCATATGCTATACACAGGGTATTCGGGGGGGGATTACCGTATATGCCGGGCGGAATCACAGAATCTGATTCATTGGGAGCGAAAAGGAATTGTACTCCATGAGCAGAATAAGGATGCATCCCTTTTTCCTGAGAAGATTAATGGAAAGTATGTCCTTGTACACAGAAGAGCTCCCGATATATGGATTGCATGGTCGGATGATCTTGTAAGCTGGACAAATCATACTGTTCTGTTAAACATGCTTACCGGTTCTGCATGGGAGAATAAAAAGATAGGACTTGCAGGTCCGCCTGTAAAAACTGATATCGGCTGGCTTCTAATTTATCATGGTGTAAGTCAACAGGGTGTGTATTCTCTGGGTGCGGCACTGCTCGGTCTATCGGACCCTTCCATGGTTATTGCACGGCAAAGAGAACCTATCCTGGCACCTGAACTTCCCTGGGAGGTACACGGGCATGTTCCGAATGTCGTATTTTCCTGCGGTCAGGCGGTTATTGGTGATAGGATTTTAATCTACTATGGTGGTGCGGATACTGTAATAGGCGCTGCAGAACTGAATTTTAACGGGATAAGATTCGATTAATCTTCCGTTCTCTTCCCGTCATGGAAATACTGAAGTTATTTATAGACTGTTTGTTCTTCGATTGCTTTATGCTTTACGTTTCCTTACATTTAAAGCTTTAATAAACATTTCAGTGTTTCCTTTAAAAATAGATATTCCTATTACCTCAAGCTGAACTTTTACTTTTCCGCCTGCCTTTAATTTCTCTAAGGGAAGCTTAAAGAGATAGGAACCATCACCATGATCTTCCGGCATAAATCTGATGCCTCCTATACGAAACACTATAGACAAAGCCCATCCCGGACCTAACAGATTCATATCCTTGTCCGTTGGAACCATAGCTAAATAGGCCGTTTTGCCTTTTATCTCCAGAGAGGAAGATGTCATAGTGTGTTCCGTATCGGCTTTAAATTTCACTAAAACAGTTCGCTTTATCATTCGCTGGTAGGAACCGCATTCTTTGCCTGTTCCTCTTACCGTGAGTTCTATCTGATAAAGACCCGGAGTTTTCGTATTTTTTGTGATCCCTGAGAATCTGGGTTTTAAAGCAGGCATATGTTTTGTTTTGGAGCTGCGCCATTCGGAAACAAGTACAATTTTTTCTGTTTCTGTCTCCAGTACTTTTTCCCGCAGTCTCTTATCCTTCATAAGAAGTTCTGCTTTAAAGGAAGCTTGTGTGATTTCTCTTTTTCCGGCCTCTTTCTTATAAAGTTCATCGAATTTCTCGACAGAAAAACTCGATAGAACCGATCCGAAATGATATTTTGGTTTTGTGATTTTACTTTGCATTGAATATTGAGAGAGTAAAGCCCGCTTTCCTTCATAAATATCCACATTTATATTAAGAGCCTGTCCCGCAATAATAGAAGACGGAAAATCCGGAATTTCAATACTCAGGGAGTGTTCTTCCGCAAAAACGGAAAGGTAGAAAGGAACTTCCTCTGCTGCGGTTCTTTCCCCCGTAGGATGTACCCGTATAGTCCATTCGCCTTCAGGATCCACACTGAGTTGAAGAGGCTTCATTATTGTCTCATGGCCAAAAATGGCAGATGTTGTGAACCCGGATAGTTTCTTTGCATTTACATCTTCGACTGCGAAAGATGAACCGTGATGCTTTTTTATCCCTGCGGACAAAACATTGGAATAGAAAGAATTAACCGAATGAGGAAAATCTATTACAGCTATTTCATATAGAAAACCATTGCTCTTTTTATCATAACTTGCTACCCTCACATCACCCTTCCATATTTCAAAGGTTAGTTCACTGTATCCCGCCCATACCAGTTTTACGGCAAAAGAAGAGATGCTTTTGTTAAGTAGTACGGTATAGCTGTATTCTTCCCTGCCGGAAGCCTGCCGGTAATTATCCCGTGTGCTGAAAACAAGCTGCGGTGAATTCCCGGCATATATATCGCTGATTGCATCATTAAAAAAAGTTTCTACTGCTTCCAATGTATCGGGATTAGCTATCCAGCTGCCGCCGCCGGCCTCAGCAGTCTGCTGTAATGTAATCTGCCAGCCGGCAAAGGTCCCGATTCCTGCCGTATAAATCAGAGGATAGCAGTTGGAACCTCCCGCTCCTGTCTCATTAAACTGTACAGGGATGGCGGAATAGCCTGTATTTCCGCAAACAGGTAGTCCGTCGGGATTGGAATTATCGATGAGCACAGAATAGCTGTTTTCGCTCCCGGAAATCTTCAGGAAGGGGGTACGGTTCTGTATGCCGTCGGATATAAGAAAAACAGCCCTTCTTCCCTCGGTAACATCAGAAACATCGTAATTAAGGCGGTTTAAAGCCTCTGCCAGACCGGCTCCCATGCCGGTACAATAATCAGGCAGACAGTCAGAATCGAGAAATGCACCTACATCGGTTTCGACGGAACTGTTTGGTATATCCGGAGGAGCAGCCAACAGCCTGCCCATCTCCTCACCGCCGGGAAAAGTCATGGGATATATATTATTATGGAACTTAATTATGCCTATCCTGTCCTTTTCTCCTGCCGCTTCCCATAGGCTTGCAAGAGAGACAAGAGCATTAGCAGATGCTTCCAGTATATCAATTTTGGCCATGCTGCCGCCTGCCCATGCAGTCTCATCGAGCATGCTTCCCGAGTAGTCCAGAACAAGATATATTTTCCTGGGATTCCGAATAGTAATATCTATTTCTTCCGGTCCGCTCACCGTATTAGCGGAATTACGCACCCAGACATAGACCTTCCTGTCACCGTAGGCTGCCGAAATAGTATAGACATATTCATGTGATAATCCGCCGCCCCAGTCTATCCAATCATTGCCGGTACCGATATCATTAGTGTCGCTAAATTTAACCCGGGCAATCAGCGATGGGTCGTCACCGGATATAACATTAAAACTTATATTGAGGTTATCGGTTTTTCTGTAAGAAGTTAGTTTTACAGAAAATGTAGGTCCTTGTGGCTGGTAAATTACTGTATCCGATTCGCTGCTCACGCATACATTTCCGGCTCTGTCTTTGACCCAGGCGTAAAGTGTATTGGTGCCGGAAACAGTAAAGGACACCGAAATAGTGCCCGAAATATTAACTTCCCCTGGAGCCCCGGAAGCGGTAATCCCTGCAGTCTTCCATTCTGTAGAACCTGCAGCCGGTGCCGTATCCGTCGTTGTAACCGCCCAGGCTTCTATCCCGGAAGTTGCATCAGAGGCGGCAATGGTAACTGCAATACTGCTCGAATCGCCTATAACAGGAGGAACTATGTTGAAACTGCTTATAGCAGGTGCGGTAGAATCATAGGTAACAGTGAATGACAGCATGTTGCTTAAATTTCCCGCAGCGTCGCGCAGCCAGGCACGAAGAGTATAGGTCCCGTCTGCAGGAGTTGTACCCAGAGACTTAGTCCCTCCCTGATATGTTTCCCATCCTGTAAGATTATCCG
>JAADHF010000073.1 GCA_013151965.1 Spirochaetota bacterium | reverse complement strand
CCGTATTGTTTCGCTGTTTCTGAATTGAAGATAGAGAAAAAGAAATATAATTATAATATAGATTACAGGAATGATATAGTATAGTTTCGAGATGCTCTTCTTCATATTTTCATATATTCTAACAGTTGATAGTGAATGATTCAACTGCATTTGTCTTGCTCATTTTTTTAAATGAGTATATAGTAGCTTCCTAATAATGATACGGACAGCAGGCTCAAAACAGAACGCCGGGAATAATTATTTTTTTCTTTTTATTCTTCTTATTGTTTTATCCTCATGTGCAACCAGGCCTTTAGTTACTCCGGCAGTGGAAATGTATGACAGGATGATAAATGATATAAAGCTTGGTAATGGAGAAAAGGCCCTGAAGGATTTCGAAGATCTTCCCGAAGGCTTTAAGAAAAGGGCGGATAATCAGATTCTCCATGCAAAGATATTAATCTCTTTAAAAAGATTAAAAGAAGCGGAAAATATTTTATCCGCCGTCATAAAGGACAATTCTGATAATACCGATGCACTTTACAGCCTTTCTATGGTTTATGGCTATCAAAATAGAATAAAAGCTCAAAAATTAATTTTAAAGAAGATCATTAAGATCGATCCGCGGTATACCGCTGCATATTCTTCCCTCGGACAATTGTATCTCTACGGCAGCGGTCCGGCTGAAGATAAAATAAAACAGGCATCCGTATTTTTTAACAGGGCATTGGATCTGGATTCCGAAAATACTCAGGCATTATCCGGCATGGCTTTTATTAATAAAAAGAAAAAGAAGTATACCGAATCGCTTGGATTTTATAATAGAGCGGTAAAAACCGATGTTAAGAATCCGTACATTTATTTAGACAGGGCATCGGTAAAAAAACAGCTTAATGACACTAAAGGGGCTCTGGAAGATTTGAATACTGCCGTTACACTTGCACCCGGATATTACTGGTCCTATATAGACAGAGGAATCCTGTACCTGGATATTAACAGAACCGAACCGGCATTAAAGGATTTTAACAGTGCAATTAAGGCGGATTCTTCCGATTTCGTTGCATATGCTTATAAGGCGGGTATCCTTTACAGTACCACCTCGCTGCTTGATGAGACTATTGAAACTTACAGGAAACTCATAAGCTTAAAACCTGAATACTATTTTGCATATCCTCCGCTCGGAGTTCTTTATTTCATTAAAGGGAAATGGGAGGAATCTATCCGGTTTTTTAAAAAGGCCTATACATACGAAACAGAAGAATTTGCATATCCTCTGCTTATCACATTGGCATACCGGTATGCAGGAGAAAAAGACAGGGCGGAGAAATATCTGGAAAAAGAAATAGTTAATTTTCCCCGTAATTCCTGGTACTACCAGACGGCCCGATTTTTACTTAATCCCATGAGGGATGGTTTTATTATTCAGAGGGCTGACAAAGAAAGTAATAGACCGGTACGGGAAAGAATATTATTTTATATTGCATCTCAGTACAGGCTGATGAAAAGATTTTCATCGGCTTCTACCTATTTATTGGAAGTGGCGGATTCGGGTCTAAAGGGTAAACCCGAATTTAAAATAGCGAGAGAACAAATACGATTAAGAAAAGGCGGGTCATGAAAAAAATGGAAAAGGCATTAACGCATGTTTCTATTCCGGGTAAAGAGATAATACTTATAGGTACTGCCCATGTATCCAGAGAGAGCATTACGGAAGTACAGGAAGTTATACGCGAAGAAAAACCGGACATGGTTTGTGTGGAGATCGATCAGTCCAGATATAAATCGTTAACGGAAGGAGCATCCTGGAGTAATCTGGATGTTATAAAGATTTTAAAAGAGAGAAAGGGATTTCTTCTCCTTGCAAATCTTGTTCTCTCCTCCTTTCAGAAGAGGCTCGGTCTGGATCTGGGTGTTAAACCCGGAGAAGAGATGCTGGCTGCAGTAGCCGCTGCAAAGGAATCGGATATTCCCTTTTCTCTTTGCGACAGAGAAATTCAGATAACATTAAGAAGAGCCTGGGCAAAGTCTAACTTCTGGTCTAAAAATAAAATGTTAGCCGTTCTTTTCGGTTCCATTTTCAGCAATGAAAAGCTGGAGGCGGAGGAAATAGAAAAACTCAAAGAAAAGAATATGCTTCAGAATATGCTGGAAGAATTATCCGGCTTTCTGCCTTCTGTAAAAGAGGTTCTGATAGATGAAAGGGACCAGTACCTCGCAACGAAAATATTTAAAACCGGAGGTGAAAAACTGGTTGCCGTTGTTGGTGCCGGGCATGTGGAAGGAATCGTAAAAAACCTTAAGAAACTCGAAGCCGGGGATATCGATGAAAATGATCTTAAAGGTCTGGAAATTATTCCTCCAAAGGGTATTGTTGCTAAAACACTGCCGTGGGTTATACCGGCATTAATTCTGGGGCTTATAGGCTTTGGTTTTTTCCGCCACGGATGGCAGGTAAGTGTTGCAATGCTGTGGAAGTGGATTCTTGTTAACGGCAGTCTCTCGGCCCTTGGCTCCATACTTGCTCTTGCCCATCCCCTGACAATCATAACAGCGTTTTTGGCTTCGCCCATCACATCCATGAATCCGACAATAGGAGTCGGTATCTTTACCGGTATTGTCGAGGCTGTTATAAGACGGCCGAGAGTCATTGATTTTGAAAATTTAAGTGAAGATATCACGAGTATAAGAGGATTTTTCAGAAACAGGTTTACCCATGTTTTTGTTGTTTTCTTTATGTCGAGCCTTGGAAGTTCGATTGGTACTTTTGTGGCAATTCCTTTTCTGGCGAAGTTGCTTCATTGATTTATTATCAGTAAATTATATTTAATGGAGGAGATATAGGTGGATCAAATTGTGAATGAGGTATTGCCTTTTAAGGCAATTTCATATAATCCGGATGTAATCGGTAATATAGGGCATTGTCTCGCACAGCCGTATGACGTTGTTTCTGATGAGCTTCTGGAGCGGTACTATAGTCAATGTCCCTACAATATTATTCGTCTTACTTTAAATAAAAAAACAGTATCGGATAACGAAACAACCAACAGGTATACAAGGGCTCGTGATACTTTTGATGACTGGATGAGGAAAGGTGTTGTAATAGAATCGGAAAAACCTTTGTTCTGGGCCTATGAACAGGAATTTACCGTTCCGGACGGAAAAGACCTGGGGGTTAAGAAGGTACTAAATGGTATTATCGGGCTTGTCAGGTTAAAGGATTACAATGAAAGGGCTATATTACCCCATGAAAAAGTGCTTAAAAAGCCCCTGGAAGATAGAATCAAACTGATAGAAACCACTAAGGTACAGCTTGAGTATATATGGGGAATCTATAATGATAATAATCTGCTCATCGATAATATGCTGCAGGAGAAAAGGGACAGGAAACTTTTTGTCGATTACTATGACGAGCTGGATGGAGTTACTCACAGATTATGGAAAGTGGAGAATAAAGCGGATATCGAACTTATAAAAAGTACCCTCGGCGGGCAGGAAATATATCTGGCAGACGGTCATCACCGGTATCAGGCAATGTTAGAGGTACGGAACAGGATGCGTAAACTTTATCCGGATGCGGGACCGAATGCTCCGTGGGAGTATATTATTATGTACCTTGTTAATATGAAAAATGCAGGGTTAACCATACTGCCCACACACAGGCTGCTTCATGATTTAAAAATAAATAACCTGGAAGGGTTAAATAACAGAATAGAAAAATATTTTCATGTAAAGAGTTATCCTTTCCACAATGGAGAAGAAAAAAAAGCGAGAGCGGACTGTCTTAAGGAGCTTAAAAAAACAGATTCCGATGAGCATAAATTCTGTGCATATATTAAAAAAATAAAACGCTACTATTTGCTAAAACTTAAAAATTCCGAGGCCTATGAAAGGCTTATCGATATGCCGTACTCCTCGGAATGGAAACTTCTGGATGTAAATATAATTAATACATTGCTCTTCCGGAAAATATTGGGATTAACCGAAGATTCATTATCGGATCAGGCAAATATTACCTATGTCAAGGATATTAACGGAGCTTTGGAAAGTGTCCGGGAAGGTAAAAGTCAGGTTGCTCTTATTCTTAACTCTCCGGAGTTAAAGGATATTATAAATGTTGCCAGAAACGGGGAGAGAATGCCGAGAAAGGCGACCTACTTTTATCCGAAACCTCTTTCGGGGCTTGTATTCTACAGGATATCATAATCTCCACTTTAACAGGGTTTGTGCAGTCTTACTTGTAAGGAAGCGGAAAGGAGGATAATATTACTCCATGGTAACAAAGGATATGATTAAAAAACTCCCCAAGGTGGAACTGCACGACCATTTTGACGGAGGTTTAAGGCCTTCCACTATTATTGAGCTTGCAAAAGAGTACGGGGTCGGGCTCCCCTCTTACGATGCGGAAGAACTTGAAGATTGGTTTCACAGGGGTGCGGACAGGAAGAGTCTTGCCCTTTACCTGGAAGGATTCGGCGTTACACTTTCCGTGCTTCAGACAAAGGAGGCGCTAAAGAGAGTCGCGCGTGAGGCGATCGAGGATCTTGCCCTGGAGAATGTTGTTTATGCGGAGATCAGATTTGCACCGATTTTAAATCTGCAGAAGGGATTAAACCTGGAAACCGTAGTGGAATCCGTGATAGAGGGGCTGGAGGAAGGAAAAAAGAAAACAGGAGTGGAGTACGGATTAATCCTCTGTGCAATGCGCGATCAGAGGGTGTCGCTGGAAACCGCAGAGCTTGCCGTTGCATTTCGGGGGCGGGGAGTAGTCGGGTTCGATCTGGCAGGCGATGAATACGGGCATCCGCCTAAAAAACATCTCGATGCTTTTGAGTATATAAGAAGTAAGAATTTTAATATAACAATACATGCGGGAGAAGCCTTTGGAATGGAATCTATCTGGCAGGCAGTTCAGATATGCGGCGCCCACAGGATAGGGCACGCTGCACGCCTGGTAGAGGACATGGTTGTACATGGTACCCGGATAGAAAAAATGGGATCTCTTTCGCACTTTATCAGGGATAAGCGTATACCTCTCGAAATGTGCCTCTCTTCCAATATTCAGACAGGAGCTGCAAAATCCTTCGACGAACATCCGTTTCATATATATTTCAGGAATCACTTTCGGGTAATGTTAAGTACGGACAACAGGTTGATGAGCAATACCAATTTGACAAAGGAGTTCGAAATCGCCGTTAAATACTTTAACCTGGACTTACGCGGCATCGAGAAGATTACAATAAATGCCATGAAATCGGCATTTATACACTATGATGAAAGAATAAGAATTATATATGATATTTTAAAGCCCGCTTTTGCTAAAATCAGGGAGGAAACCAATCCTCTTTTGTAAAGGAGATACATATGCCTGATCTGTCCGTTAAATATATGGGCCTGGACTTAAAAAACCCGGTTATCGTTTCCAGTTCAAGTTTAACACAGACAACAGATGGTGTTAAGCGCTGTGCAGACGGCGGTGCTTCTGCCGTTGTATTAAAATCGCTCTTCGAAGAGCAGATCAGTTCGGAGACTTATAAGTTGGAGGGAGCGGCACAGCTCTATTCTCATCCCGAAGCTGTCGACTATGTAAGACGGATGGGTATGCTGCTCGGGCCGAAGGAATACCTTAAACTTATAGAGAATGCTAAAAAATACGTCGATATACCGGTTATTGCAAGCTTAAACTGTGTTTCTCCGAAGTGGTGGTCGGATTATGCAAAAGAAATAGAAGCCGCAGGTGCGGATGCGCTGGAACTGAATATTGCGGTTATGCCGGGAACTATCAGCGGAACATCAGAAAAAGTGGAAAAATTGTATATAAATATTGTAAATGGTATAAGAGGGGCTATAGGTCTGCCGGTTGCAGTGAAGATAGGACCGTACTTTACCTTTCTTACAGGGATAGCCGAAGGCTTAAGTAAAGCGGGTGCGGATGCACTTGTACTTTTTAACCGTTTTTATCAGCTCGATATAGATGTTAATTCACTGTCCTTAAAAGCCGGGTACAGGTTCAGCACACCTGCGGAAATCAATGTTCCCCTGCGGTGGGCGGCTATTCTGTACAGCCGGGTCGGATGTGATATGTCGGCTTCTACCGGAGTCCACGATGGTGACGGAGCGGTTAAAATGCTTCTTGCGGGTGTAAATGCTGTTCAGGTATGCTCCACTCTCTTTCTTAACGGGATAGAGCAGATCAGCAGGATTTTAGAGAGAATAGAAGAATGGATGAAAGAGCAGAAATTTGACGGAATAGATGATTTCAGGGGTAAACTGTCGCAGGCGGAAAACGACCGGCCGGAGTATTACGAACGCCTCCAGTATATAAAAGCACTTACCGGAATCGAGTAGTTTTACAAAAGACCTCTCCGCGTATTCCGTCATATTTTTTTAAAAGTATCCTGCGGGCCGGTACTCATCTTACTGAAAACCGTTTTAACCGATTCCCTTAATGTAGCTGCTGCGGTTATGAATTTGCCGTACCTCTGTTCCGTTTTAAGCTTTGAATTTACAGGGATGATTATTCTTCTTATGCCGAGATCCGCTCCCGTTTTTATCCGCCTTTCCATATGCGAAACGGGCCTTAGTTCGCCGGACAGGCTTACCTCGCCTGCAGATGCCATATTGGGCGGGAGGGGTACATTTATTCGTGCCGAATAAATGGAAAGAGCTATTGGAAGTTCAATTCCGACTTCGTTGACATGAATACCGCCTGCAATCGTAACATAGATATCCATACTGCTTAATTTAAGTTTTACATGCTTTTCAAGTACGGCTGCAATTCTTGATATTCTTCTTGAATCTATTGTATCGGAGAATATTCTCGATATTCCCGCTTTTGCCGGGACTACAAGGCTCTGTATTTCCACAAAATAAACCCTTGTGCCTTCATATACAATAGCAGTGGTAATGCCGGGAGGAAGCTCTTTATTTTCACCTGTTAAATTTCTGTGCATAATAAATGCGTCAACGGGATTTCTTATCTCTTTAAGGCCTGTTTCGGTCATGGTAAACAGGCCGATTTCATCCACCGATCCGAATCTGTTCTTTACTGACCGTAACATCCTTACCCCTGCTTCTCCATGGTCGAAGTAGAGGACGGTATCTACCATGTGTTCTGCAATCTTGGGCCCGGCAATTATGCCTTCCTTTGTTACATGTGCCACAAGAAAAAGCACGATGTTTCTCGTTTTTATGTATTCTATTAACTGCCGCGTACAGTATTTGATCTGGTTTACATTCCCCGGAGAAGAATCTATTTCCGAAGAGTGAAGGGTCTGTATCGAGTCTGCAATAACAAGTACGGGTTTTACATTGTTAAGTACATTAACTATGGAGTTTAGTTCCGTCTCCGATAAAACCTCTATATTTTCGCTGGAAATATTTAAACGTTCCGCTCTTACTTTAATCTGTCCCGGAGATTCCTCCCCGGACACGTATAGAATCCGGCCGTTTGTATTAACCGAAGCTGCAAGCTGAAGCATAAGGGTGGATTTTCCTATTCCCGGTTCTCCCCCGACAAGGACCGCAGAGCCCTTCATGATGCCGCCGCCTAAAACCCTGTCGATTTCGTTTATTCCGGATGACAGGCGCATCTCCTCCTCATTGCTTATGGAAGACAGGGGGATGGATACCGCAGTGCCGTGTTCGCTCTGTTTCCTGTTTTTGACAGGTCCCTTCTTTTCCTCAAAACCGTTCCAGCTTCCGCATTCCGGGCATCTTCCGAGCCAGCGCGGTTCTTTATGGCCGCATGTTTTACACTCGAAAATAGTTTTTTCTTTCATGAAACAGTACGCTTATGGAATTGTTTTCCGATTCTGATAATTGTATCCGTTATCCGTCCGACTTCATCATCCGTTAAACCCGGGTAGATCGGAATGCTGATAGAAGCCGCATACTTTTTATAACTTGCGGGAAAATCCTCCGCCCTGTATCCGTATTTTTTTCTGTAATAGGTCATAATATGAAGCGGTATAAAATGGACGGATATCCCTACTCCGGCTTCTCTTAAATGCCCGATAAATTCATCCCTGTTGATGGACAGCTTATCCGCGTTTATTCTAATTACAAAGAGATGCCATGCATGGTCTGTGCGGAAGCGGGGAATATCTATAAAGTCATACCGGGAAAGTGCACCGATATATTTTTTTGCAACAGCCCTTCTTTTCTCCAGAAGTTTAAACGCCTTTTGCAGCTGCACGAGTCCTATGGCTGCTGCAATATCCGTCATATTGTATTTAAATCCCGGGGCTACAATGTCGTATTTCCACAGGCTCTTAGGTGAATTGTAGCGGTGAAATACATCCCTGTCTATTCCGTGGAGGCGCATTATCCTTATACGTTCTGCAATTGACCGGTCCTTTGTAACGAGCATGCCTCCTTCACCGGTAGTTATGGGTTTTGTGGCATAGAATGAATAAACTCCGGCCGTTCCCACGGTGCCGGCAAAATTATCCCTATACTTTCCCCTGCCTAATTTTACCGGAAATGCGTGTGCGGAATCCTCTATTATGATTAAATTGTAATTCTCCGCAATTTCAACAATTCTCTCCATGGCACAGGGAAGCCCTGCAAAGTGGACCGGGATAACCGCTTTTACTTTTTTTACCTCATTTTTCGAAAGTTGTGCCAGTGTTTTAAGAAGCAGGCCGGGATCGATGTTTCCCGTATCTTCCTCGATATCCGCAAAGAGCGGGTCAGCTCCGAGGTAACGTATTACTTCTCCTGTAGATGCAAAGGTATAGGGAGTCGTAATAACCCTATCTCCTCTTTTAACACCTATCGCTTCCAGCGCAAGGTGCAGTCCTGCTGTCGCCGAGTTTAATGCAAGAGAATATTTTGTGCCCGTAAATTCGGCAAATTCACTCTCGAACTGTTCTGTCTTTTTTCCTGTGGTAAGCCAGCCCGAACGAAGTACCTCGATTACCGCCTTTTCCTCTTTCCTCCCTATATCCGGTTTTGTAAAAGGAATAAAATCTGGTTTCTCTTTCATCTTATACAGCCGCTAATATTCCGGTTCGTTATCGTCGATTCTGATTCCCGGTATTGCTTCTTTAAGTACCTCTTTTAAGTACCGTCTGTTTCTGAACATTTTATGGTTATCCCTTGAGAAAAAGCATATCGGAGCAAGTTTTTCTATCAGAGGTTTTAAATTACCGTTTATGAGGAGTTTATTCCGGTGAAGTTTTAATATTTTGTCGGATTCGGTAGCCTTTGGAATTTCACCTTCTGTCCATAATTTTTCGTTGAGTTTTTCACCGGGCCTTAATCCTGTAAATATGAGCTTAATTTCCTTCTCGGGTTCATAGCCGTAAAAGCGGATCATCTGTTCTGCAAGTTCTTTAATAAGGACCGGTTCTCCCATATCGAGCAGATACAGGGTTCCGCCCTCACCTACTCCTCCGGCTTTTAGAACTAAAGAGGAAGCTTCCGGAATTGTCATAAAGAAACGTTTTGTATCCGGATGTGTAATGGTAATCGGCCCTCCCTTAAAAATCTGTTTCTGAAAGAGGGGGAGAATACTTCCCCTCGATCCCAAAACATTTCCGAAACGTACGACAAGGAATTTATTTCCGCTTTTACCTTCTTTAAGTACTATCTCTTCGGCAATAAGTTTTGTTGCACCGTAAACATTACCCGGTTCAACGGCTTTATCCGTGGAAATAAAAACAAATCTTTCGACTTCGGTTTTGCGTGATGCATCGACGATATTCTTTGTTCCGAAGACATTGTTTTTTACCGCTTCCACAGGATTGGCCTCTAATAAGGGTACGTGCTTGTGTGCAGCGGTATGAAATACAACATTCGCATTAAGTCTCTTAAGGAGAAACATAACATATTCCCGGTCCTGTATTTCACCGATTATGGGAACTATCGTTGCTTTTTCGCCTATTCCTTCTTCCTGAAGCAGTTTTAATTCCCTCTCTATCTCATAGATACTGTTTTCGCCGTGTCCGAAGAGGTAGAGCCGTTCGGCGCCTCCGGAGAGGAGCTGCCTGGAAAGTTCGCTTCCGATACTGCCTCCGGCCCCGGTAACGAGAACCCTTTTGCCGCGCAGATAGGATAAACTTGCTTTAAGATTAACTTTAACAGGACTCCTGGCAAGGAGATCTTCCGGGTTTATTTCCCGGGCCTGTATAAGATGGGCTTCATCCTCTAAAATCTGGGAAACACGGGGCACAATTTTGATCTTCGAAAATTCGGCTCTTTTAAGTGTACTGTATATTCTCTTTAATTCTTCCTTTGTGGAACCCGGAACCGCTATGATTGCTTCGTCCGCAGGGGTTGTTTTTAGAATTTCGATAACCGCCTCGAGAGGCCCGAGGATCGGAACGTTATTTATTTTTTTTCCGATTTTTTCATAGTCGTCATCCAGAAATGCAACCACACGTCCGAATATCTTTTTTTTTCGAATTTCTTCCGCTATGGTTGTCCCGGTAAATCCGGCGCCGACTATGTATATTCTGTTCTCACTGCGTTTAATCATATCGATATACCATTATATTTGATTTTCGGAATTTGAATATGTATTGTAAGTGTTTTCATTTTTTTAAAGTTTCGACTACTTCAAACCCGAGGTCCACTAAGAATGTGTTTTCGTACAGATTCATCTTGATTTTTATTCTGCCTTTCCTCCTGTTGATCTTAACAATCAACCCTTCGAGTCCCTTTAAAGGGCCGGATATAATCCGGATTCTGTCATTTTCATCAAAGGAAACCTTTGATTTTTCAATTATCTCGCCGAAGGAGATAAAATGTTTCAGTACTTTCTGGTCCTTTAACGAAAGCGGCTGTATGTTGTGATTGTCCTTTAAAAAATGGGAAAACCCGGTTACTCTGCGTAATGTCCAGTACAGTTCCGTATTAATTTTCTCCGCTTCGATAAAGATATAACCGGGGTAAAGGGACGCAACTACATGCCTCCACCTTCCTCTGCGTCTTACGCGCAATGTTCTTCTCGGCCACAGAAAGGATATTCCGCTGTTGTCTGCGGCCTGTCTGGCTCTCTTTAGAAATAATTCTTCACCGCCTGTTTTAACCTGTACTACAAAGAGAGGCATTTACCTTTTTTTTCTCTTCAGCATACTCATTATTTCGTTTAATTTTGCCGCCTCGACCGGGTCTTTTTTTACCCTGGCAAAGTATTCCTTGATAAAAGCGATAAAAACTGCAAGAAAAAATACTGTAATGGTAAAAATAATACTGATTTTTGACCTGCTGGGGCTTGATTTAACTTCCGGGACCTCGGCCTTTTCTATGACCTGGAATGTCTGGGATGTATCCGTCTCTTCTATTTTTGCAGCCTCGTACTGCTGTCTTAACATGCCGTAGATTGTTTCCTGAATGGTAAGGTCCCTTTTTAAATTGAGGTATTCCGCGGACACTGCAGGAAGTTTTTCCTGAGGAATGGTTTCCCCTGAAAATTCCTGAAAGCCCCTTCTTAACTCTGAAATAAGCTGTTTTGTAGTATTTATTTCATTTTTTAACCTGACAACCTGGGGGTCCGTATCTTTTAAGTATTCCTTTAGATTCTGAAGTTCTATTTCTTTACTGTAAACCCGGGAGGTTAAATCCGAGATCATTTTAATATGAGACTCTGCCTGGGCGGCGAGGTCGATAATGCCGTACTTTTTCTGGTAATTAACCATTTTGTCCTGAGCGGTTTTAAGCTCAGTATTAACCGCATCGAACCGCATCGAGCCTTTCCTCTAAAAATTTCTTTTTCTGCCTTACCTTCTCGAGTGTAAGGTCTTTAAACCTCTTATCTAACAGTTCTACAATTCTGTTTACAACCTTCGTTGCAAATACGGGGTCTATGCTTTTATAGCTTATTTCAAGTATATTGGACTTGGGATCGTACTCCGCATCGAGAGCTGAGTTTATTATTTTCCTTTCCGTTGTCCTTGGATATTTTGTAATATTGTACCTTTTTTTAAAGTTAAATTCCTCTGCTATCTGATCTTTAATTGTATTTCCCTTAAGCAGGGCCTGTGCGAGTTCTGCGCTGGAATTAGTGCCTGTAGAGGCGCCTAAAAGGCCCGCCAAAGAACTTAAGCCGCTGGAGGATAGTATGGAGCTTATAGCACTGCCCGACTGCGAGCCTGCCTTTACAAGAACTTCCACCTTTGGTTTGTAAATATTCGGCAGGTAGTTCCATCTGGAATCCGGGGGAAGTTTAATCGTCAGTATAGAAAAGCTCACTATAAACAGTGCGGCGATAAGAGTTGACCATATTATTAATCTTCTTCTTTTAACGAGTACCGCGAACAGGTCGAGCAGAGATATTGTATCCTCTTCGGCTGTATAATCCCTGTCCCCCGCGGAACCGTTAATCTTTCTCATATCTTCTCTATCCATCGTTTCTCCTTATGATGTAAGGCGAATAAAAAGTATCATTTCTTAACATAGTTTTCAAGTGAAACGGGAAGCTTCCACTTTTCCGGGAAGTAATACTCGTACTTGAAATCAGGCAGAATTTCCACTCCGATTACAGAGGCATCTCTCTGTGTTATATGCTGCTTAAGAGCCGCCCTCTGTATGATCCTGTAGGGTACGTCTAGATCCTGATCGATTTTCATGGCGTTTATCCTGATTTTACCCGGGTATACTTCTCTCTGTAAGGGATCGACCGAGACAATGTACCCTTTTATGAATTTACCGTCCATACTGTTGATGCGTGAGACTGCTTCCCTTACAATGTAGCCTGCCGCTTCGTGTTCGAAATGTTCATATGCAGCGGTATGCAGGTCAGGGGCAACGATAACGGAGGGATGAAATCCGCGGATAATCTCCGTAATTTTTTTTACCAGTTTCTTCTCTCCTCCCCAATCCTTTAAAACTGTCTGCCTTGGCAGGATCTGTGCTACGGAATTGTAGGGATGGTTTTTTAAGCCGAGGCGTATGTATACGGCGGATCCTAAAACGGACATTGCTCTCTCTGCTTCTCCGGCTCGGACAGCGGATAGATTTTTTCCCTTTAAATCATGAGGCGGATATGTGCTGTTGACAATTCTGGCTGGGTACTGATCCAATCCGCTTTCCCCGTCTGTAAACAGAACAGTAACTATCTTTTTCCCGGCACGTGATGCACGGGCCATAAGTGCCCCGAAATCGAGACTTTCATCATCCGGATGTGCATGAAAGAAAACCATATCGGCTTTAAAGTATTTAATACTGTCTGCGGGATTATATATTTTTACCTTCCCGTATCTGAATTTTTCCGGAGGAATGTTTTTTTCTTTTATTTTCGTGGTATTTGTCTTTGTCTGCTTAAGCTTTTCCGGATGTACCGTTTCTGTCAGCGGTTTTATATTAAACAGTAAAAGGATCAGTACAAGAACAAAAAAGCCGGCAATGTTAAGCATGCAGGCAAGGAACGGCTTTTTTCTTCTTGTCTTATAGATATTTTCACTGCCTGTTCCGTAAAAAATAATTCTGTACCGGCCGAATAGAATAAGATCCTCTTCCTTGAGCTTTTTCTGTTTTCTTTCGACACCATTTATGGTAAGGGGGATATTGGACCGGATAAACGGAGTGTTGTTGAAATATTCTATTTTACAGATTGTTCCTCTTCGTTTTCCCTTTAACCCGGACTCCGGCAGAAGTACATCTGCATCCCCCTGTGAGGAGATAACGGCGGGCAGTTTATGTATCCTTCTAAGTTCTTTACTGCCTGAGGGGTGAATAATTTTAAGGCGTGCGAAAGTACGGGTTCCTACGGGGATTTTCTCTGTTTTTCCCTTCTTAAAAAGTGCAAAGTATAGAAATGAAAAGATAAGTGCCAGCAAAAGAAAGGTGATTATAAGAAAAAAAGGATTTATCCGCTTTATACCAGTATATTTTGTATTTCTTATATCCGCAGCATCCGCCGTGTTTTTATTTTTACCTGCGGCTGCTAAAGGTTCCCTGTTCCTGTTTATTTCCATGGCGATTGCCGCAGGCTGTGTAACCGTATAGAAGTGCAGGCGGCTTAACCCGCCGGAATATTTTTCCGATGAATCTTTAATGGAAGTATGGAGATCATTATTATCTTTTAAGGGAAAGCCTGCAAAGTAAAGACTGACCGAATTATCATTAAGGATCTTTAAGAAGCTGCGCCAGGAAGGTAAAAAATCATCCGTATTCGAGGAGATACCGTCGGAAATAAGAATTACCGCCTTTTTTTCTCCTTTTCCCTCTGTGCTGCAGTAGTTAATTCCAAAGGCAACAGCCGAATCTATGGAGGATAATCCCCATGGTTCGATCTTTTTCGAATAATTTAAGATTTTCCCGTATGACGATGAGAACGGGATTCTTAAAACAACATCCCTGCCTTTTCCGGTATCTTCCCTGCCGGTATCTTCTCCGAATGTAACAAGCGCCCATTCCGACGGCCCCTTTACTCCTTTTAAAAGCGGGCTTAAGAATTTAACGGCGGCCTGCATCCTGTTTTCTCCGCTGTGTTTTCCGGTCTCCGTCCCGGTCTGCATGCGCATGCTGTAGGAACTGTCCAGTATCAGAACCACGCTCGACAGTAATGTTCTGTTAGGATTTGTATTTTGTCCGTATGCTGCCGATAAAATGATAATGAGAAAGAGGGAAATGGAAGATATTATCTGTTTCACTATGAGAATAAAAATTAACATAAAGGTGGAAATAAGTCTATGCGTTTAAAATTCTCAGTAATTGTTATTCTGGGTTTGTTCGCTGTCCGCGTTTTTTCGGAGACTCTCTGTTTATACGTGGAAGAGAATACAAATGGGAAGCCCGGGCCCTTTCCTCCTCCTACAAAGGAAGGGATTTATTACGGTTTGTTCGATGGCGATCATATAGTTTTTGATACGGGAGATAAGAATATTCTGCGTGTAAACTGGAAAAAGCCGGAGTTTACCGAGGCTCTTAACCTGTCTGTAGAGGGGGGTGCCCGTTATCTTGTTGCCGTAAGGGTTAATACCGCAGAGCATAAAACTCCGGATAAAAAAACCATTATAAATACGGCGGCTTCATTTTATTTATACGATGCAAGATATTCGAAACTTATTAAAAAGGGTAATGTGGAAGGCGATAACAGGGGCAAAGAAGGCAGGATTAATCAGAAAAAACTGGATTTTACACTCGGAGAAAAGATAGCCGCGATTATAAATGATTCAATCAAGAAATACGTCGATAAACTCTGAAGTTTTAACCGGTTTAATGCGGAATTTCGCACATGCAGAGGGAACAAAAAAGGTATTACCCTTTTTATACGGGATGCTGCCATGGCTTAAGCTGCCCTGTACGGAATCGTCTGTTTCCCATTTTATGATACCGGAGCCTTCGGTTACTATCAGTATATTAAACCTGCTTCCCTGATTCTCTTTAATCTGAAAAATTTTATCTATATTGTACCGCTTAACTGTAAAGTATGGTGATTTAACAAGTGTAGAGACGAAGCCGAAGGTTTGTTTTTCTCCTCTTACCCTCGTTACATTTTCCCTGAAATCGAAGTTAATTACCTCCAGTGCTTTTTCTATATGCAGAGGTCTCGGCTTTCCATCGAATCCCGGCCTGTTCCAGTCGTAAAGCCGGTATGTGGAATCGGAGCTTTCCTGGATTTCCAGAAGCACCACTCCTCCGAGTATGGCATGAACAGTGCCCGAGGGAACAAGAAGAATATCGCCTTTTTGAATATCAACATATCTTAAGAGTTTTTCGATAGTTCCGCTGCTGATAGCGCTGTTTAATGCGGAACGGCTGGTTCCTTCCTGCAAACCATAGATAAGCTGTGCACCCGGTTCACTATAAAGGATGTACCACATTTCAGTTTTGCCGCGGTCATTTTCGTGCTGTTCCGCATAGGCATCATCAGGATGGACCTGCACGGAAAGTTTATCCGATGCATCGATGAATTTTATCAGTACAGGCAGGGTTTTATACCCTTTTTCAATGATCCTTCTTCCCAGCATTTCCTCAGGGTACATACCGATAGCCTTATCCAGCTTTGTATTTTTTAAGAAGCCGGAAGCAATTGTACTTATCCCGTTAGGATGGGTAGAGGCTTCCCATGATTCTCCGAATTTCCCCGGAGGAAGTTTTTTGTTCATAACAGTTTCCAGTTTCCTGCCTCCCCAGATTTTTTCCATTAATACAGGTTTTAAAAGAAAAGGTTCATTGATCATAATAGTACTATAATAACTGGACAAGCCCATACATTTCAATAAAATAATAGTCAGAGAAAGGTAATTTCCTTCCGATTATGGAAATTAGGAGATCTCTATGAAAAAGTGGGTTACCGTTTTTACTCTGTTATTTATTATCGCTTCGGTTCTGTCGGGAGAAGAATCCTGGAAAGGCAATGCAGCAGTAATACGGGGCGGGAGTCTTGATCATGCGGGTCTGTATGCTGTGTCGAATTCGTTTTCTAAGTACTCGAAAATAGTGGTAAAAAATCTTAAAAACGGCAAAGAGGCAGCAATAACCGTTGTGGGTAGAATTCCGGAAACTTCCAATATGTTTCTTCTTCTCTCCCGTGAAGCGGCCGGATTACTTGGTATGTCGGAAAATGATATTATCAGGGTCACCGTCAAATTAAGCAGTGAACCGGGTACGGTAACAGAGGGTATGCCGGGTGATCTGGCATACAATCCTGATCCGGACATAAATCCTGCGGTTATGGTGCCCGAGGAAAAGGCGGAGGAACGGCAGCCGGTAAAGAAAAAACCGGAAGTTAAGCCCGCTGAAGAAACGGCAAAAACCACGGTTAAAGAAACCGAAGTAAAAAAAACTGTTCCGGAAGTTAAGCCCGCTAAAGAAACGGTAAAAACCGCCGTTAAGGTACCCGAAACAAAAAAACCGAAAGCCGGTGATGAAAACGCTGATATATTAAAGTATCTGGCAGAGCGGGGATTTAAGAAAACTCCGTTTAAGAAACCTCACAGTGAGGAAGCTCTCACCCTTCTCGAAAAACCCAGGTCTCCGTCGAAAGAGAAAGCTGTTATCAGTTTAAATACGGAACCGGAAAGTGAAAATATAAAAAAACAGGTTCAGATTTCAGATGTATTGGGCAGGCCTTCCGTGCCAGAGAACGGGAATCCTTCTCTGGAACTGCCCGGAGTGGAAACCCCAGGGGTGGAGACCCCTGTAAAACAGAAACTGCCTGTTAAAGAATATACGGAGGCGGCGTTAAAAGAGACGCCCGAAGAACCGGTTGCAGCAGGGAAGCCTGAAGAAAAGAAAAATATCAAACCATCTGCAAGTACTGCTATACTTAAACCCGGAACAGTCAGGTTAGTATTGGAACCAACGGAGCCCAAACCCCCTCCTTCCTCTGCCGGCAGTAAATCCGTGAAACAGAGCAAGGCGGAGGTAAAAAAAGAACCGGAAAAGGCAGTTAAACAGGCAGAAAATAAATTTATCTATAAAGCTCTGTCAACCAAAGAATTACCAAAGAAGTCCTATTATCTTCAGCTCGGAGCATATTCCAGTCTGGTTTTTGCGGAAAAGCTGGTAAGGGAACTTAAAGGATCGTACCCGGTTATGGTACTTTACTGGAAGGGCGGAAAACATATTATATATAAGGTACTTATAGGGCCTTTAAATGAGGATGAAAGCGGTACCCTTCTGTTCCGGTTTCGTGCCAGGGGTTTTAAGGGTTCCTTTATACGTTACACCGATTAAATAAAACAGCAATGACAGAAGATCAGGCAAGGATAAGAATCGGAGAACTTTCCGATAAACTTAGAAGGTATCAGCACGAATACTATATTTTAAGCAGACCTACCGTTTCCGATACGGAGTACGACAGGCTGTTCGATGAACTTATCGATCTGGAGAAACAGTTTCCGGGTCTTGTAGAACCGGATTCACCGACAAAGAGAGTGGGATCGGACCTTTCACAGGACTTTCCGGAAGTACGCCATACAATACCTGTTTTAAGTCTCGATAAAGTGTACAGTTACCGGGAAATTACCGAATGGATTACCAAAACAGACAAAAAATCGGGACATACATGCTCTTTTGTACTGGAAGAGAAAATAGACGGGGCTTCTATTGTTCTGTACTATGAATCCGGTATTCTTACACGCGCCGTTACAAGGGGTAACGGAGAAGTCGGCAACGATATTACCGGAAATGTAAAAACGATTAATTCCGTTCCTCTGAAACTGGCAAAACCGGTAAATGCAGCGGTAAGAGGAGAAATCTATCTCCCAAGGGACAGATTCGACGGGATTAATAAAAAAATGGATATACCCTATGCAAATCCCAGAAACCTTGCATCCGGAACTCTTCGAAGGGTAAAAAGCAGCGAAGTTGCAGCGGTTCCGCTTGATATTTTTGTTTACGAGGGATTCTTAGAGGGGGAATTTTCCACTCATGTAGAAGTTCTGGATGAGTTATGGAAACTTGGCTTCAGGCTTAATCCTAATACAGGATATTTTTCCGATGCTGCGGATTTAAAGATGGTTAAAGATAATCATCCTTCCTGGTATACAGGGACCGTTAATGATATCGGTGAATATCTGGAAAAAAAGAAAAGGGAAAGGAAGAAGCTGGTATACGAGATCGACGGTATTGTTGTAAAGGTAAATGAAATCAGTGAGCGTGAGAAACTGGGATACACCGGACACCATCCGAGGTGGGCTGTCGCCTATAAGTTCGAATCCCCCGAGGGTATTACCGTGATCAGGGATATTACGGTCCAGGTCGGCAGAACAGGAAGGATTACCCCTGTTGCGAGAGTGGAGCCTGTGGAAATATCCGGTTCCGTTATTTCCAATGCTACACTCCACAATCAGGATTATATAGACATGCTCGAGTTAGCGGTAGGAGACAGGGTTGCCGTTTCGAAAAGGGGAGATGTCATCCCTGCGGTAGAGCGTGTTCTGGAAAAAAATGAATCGGGAAATACAACCTGGCGGATGCCCGGATACTGCCCCTCCTGCAACCGAAAGCTTAAAAAAATAGGTGCACATCACTTCTGCATTAACGATGACTGCCCTGCGCAGATACGGGGCAGGTTAAAGTATTTTGCTGCACGGGGACAGATGGATATAGAGAGTCTCGGCCCGGAAACACTCGATGTTCTCATAGAAAAAGGATGGGTATCTGATGTGGCCGATCTGTATTTCTTTAATCCGGAAGCTCTGCTTGAACTTCCGGGGTTCGGGGATAAAAAAGTAAAGCTTATAAGAGAGGGAATAGAAAAAAGTAAAGACAAACCCTTCGGTACTGTTCTTAAAGCTTTAGGGATTCCGGAAATGGGACCAAAAGTTATCGAGCTCCTCATAGAAGCAGGCTACGGGGATATCGATTCGCTATTTAAAATTGCGGATACAGATGACAGTGAATCCCTGCTGTCTATACACGGAATAGGCGGGAAAACCGCTTTAATGATAGTTGAAGAGTTAAAGAAACCTCAAATCAGAAAAAGGATAGAGAACCTTAAGCGGGCAGGGCTGCGGTTTGCCGTGGAAACAGGAGAAAAAGAGAATGCAGACAGACTGCCTCAGGTCTTTAAGGGCCAGACGTGGTGTGTTACCGGCAGTTTTGAACATTTTAAACCGCGGGAACTTGCAATGGAAGAGGTTAAAAAACGCGGAGGGAGGGTTGCATCCAATGTAACCTCAAAAACAACACATCTTCTTGCCGGACAGGGAGCGGGGAGCAAGTTAAATAAAGCTGCTGCCCTTAATGTAAAGATTGTAAAAGAGAATGATTTCCTTAAGATGCTCGCAGAAAAATAAGGCTTAACCGGCGGAGCACCATTAAAACTTATTTAAAGAAATACTTGACCTCAATGTTAACACGGTTTAGAGTAATAAAAAAATATCATATAAACGGAGGAGAAAGGTATGAAAAAACTTGGTTTTGTAATGATCCTGCTTCTTTCTGTGTCTTTTATTTTTGCGGGAGGGACAAAGGAAAAGAGTAAGACCGCCGGTCCGAAGTATAAAATCGGATTGGTTTTTGACATCGGAGGACGGGGTGACAAATCGTTTAACGATTCGGCTCATGCAGGTCTTGTTCACATTGCAAAGCAGTATAAAGGATATATAAAGGACGATCCGGATAATGTCAATTACGGAACCGTAATCGAGATGAAATATCTGGAACCGAAAGCAGGAGGGCAGGACAGGGAGCAGCTGCTGAGAGTTCTTGCAGAGCAGGGATACAATCTCATCTATGGTATCGGTTTTATGTTCTCCGATCCCCTTGCAAAGGTAGCAAAGGATTTTCCCAATGTGCACTTTGCAATAGTAGACGGGTATATACCGAATCTGAATGCGAACAGTAATATAACATGTCTTCTTTTTAAAGAACATGAAGGTTCCTTCCTGGTCGGTGCAATAGCCGGACTTATGAATAAAGGCGGCAAGATAGGGTTTATCGGAGGAATGGATATTCCCCTGATTCATAAGTTCGAAGGTGGTTATATAGCCGGTGCACTCTATGTAAATCCAAAGCTCAGAGACGAGTCCATGATCCTTGCACAGTATATAGGGAAGGATCCTTCTGCTTTTAAAGATGCTCCTGCTGCGTATAATATTGCAAGCAACATGTACAGGCAGGGTGCAACGATAATTTACCATGCGGCTGGTGCTTCCGGCGACGGATTGTTCCAGGCTGCAGAGGAGTATAAAAAACTGGCTATCGGAGTGGATTCCGATCAGGGACTTATATATGCAACTGCCAAAGATGCTGCTACGAGGGCAAGAGCAAAATACATATTAACTTCCATGTTAAAGAGAGTGGATAATGCGGTTTTTCAGACTGCTACGGAATTAATCGAAAACGGGAAGGTTAACGGCGGTTATAATTCCTTCGGGCTTAAAGAAAATGGTGTCGGGTTTGCAGTTAATAAATATAACAAAGATGAACTTGCTCCGATTTTAAGTAAGATAGAGAGTATCAGGAAAAAGATAATAGACGGCGAAATAATCGTTCCGGATAGTGACAGTAAAGTAAAGGCCTGGGCTTTAAAAAACCTTAAATAGTTTTATTCTTTTTACGGGCGGGACCATGACAGGTTCCGCCTCTTCTTTTTTTTTATTTATGGGCTGCGTAAACTGTAACATAATTTTTTAAGTTACAGGGCCCTGAATTATTGTAAATACTTCAAATTATGCAAAGGATTTTAAAATGTCCGAAACCCTCCTTGAAATGCGTAAAATAACAAAACGCTTCCCCGGTGTACTGGCGAATGATGAGATTTCCTTTGACCTGTTAAAGGGAGAGGTGCATGCATTGGTGGGTGAGAACGGCGCAGGGAAAACAACCCTTATGAAGATCCTGTACGGACTCTATTCACCCGACAGCGGTTCGATCCATATAAAAGGCGAAAAAATATCGATTAAAAATCCCAAAGAGGCAATTAACTGCGGTATCGGAATGGTTCACCAGCATTTTATGCTTGTTCCCCCTTTTACGGTTCTTGAGAATATAATTATCGGGGAGGAAACACAAAGATTCGGTATTCTTAATGAAGAAAAACCTGCGAAAAAGATACGTGATTTGATGGAGAGAAACGGATTAATCGTAGATATGTATGCAAAAGTGGAAGATATACCGGTCGGGATTCAACAGCGTGTTGAAATATTAAAGATACTTTACAGAGGTGCTGAAATTCTTGTCTTTGACGAACCCACAGCTGTACTGACTCCTCAGGAAGCGGAAGAACTCTTTAAAACATTTCGTCAGATGACGGCACAGGGCAAGGGTATTATTTTTATCAGCCACAAGCTCGATGAAGTTTTGGAGATTGCAGACAGGATTACCGTAATAAGGAAGGGAAGGGTTGTTAAAACCCTGGAGGGAAAAGAAGCATCCAAGTCACTTATTGCCGAGCTTATGGTGGGTAAACCTGTTCTCCTGGAGGTCGAAAGACCCGATGTATCACCTGGCAGGGTAATTCTCGAGGTTAGAAATTTGGACCTGAAAGATTATCGTAAGGTAGCTGTACTTAATGATGTGAGCTTTTCGGTACATGCAGGGGAGATATACGGTATTGCAGGTGTCGAGGGCAATGGGCAGACGGAACTTGTCGCGGTAATAGCCGAAGCTGCACCCATGGAGCACGGGGATATCCTTCTGGATGGAAAAAGCGTGGCAAACTGGGATGTCAGGAGGCGCAGAGAGGCGGGGATAAGCCATATTCCGGAGGACAGGCACAGGTATGGTTTGCTGCTCCCCTTTTCACTTGCCGAAAATTTAACTTTAGGTATGCATCACAGAAAACCCTTTGTTAACAGATTTCAGATTATAAACAGAAATAAAATACAGGAACACGCGAGAAGGGTGATTTCGATATTTGATATAAGGACGCCTTCCGAGCTGACGCCTGCTCTGGCACTTTCAGGAGGCAACCAGCAGAAGGTTATTGTTGCGCGTGAACTTTCCGCGGAGCCGAAACTGCTCCTTGCTGCCCAGCCTACACGCGGGGTGGATATCGGAGCAACCGAATTTATCCATAATCAGCTCATGGAAGCAAAAAAGGACGGCCGGGCGATATTACTGGTTTCTGCGGATTTGGATGAAGTGATGTCTCTTTCCGACAGGATCGGGGTAATGTATAAGGGCAGAATTATCAAGGAGTTCGCAAGAGAGGAAACAACGAAAGAAGAAATAGGTTTTTACATGATGGGAGAAAAAGAGCATGGCAGGAATTAAACTAAGATTAGACAGGTACAAACTTCTTGAAATATTCGCTCCTGTCGCCGGATTTTTGGCATCGATCGTTGTTCTTCTGATTATAGTTATTGTTGTAGGAGAAAGCCCCGGCGAGGCTTTAACGGCAATATATAAATTCAGTTTAAGCAGCAGTGCAAAGGTGGCTACGATACTTTCCGTGTCCATTCCTCTCTTCTTTGCAGGTATTGCCGTTGCATTTGCGTTTCAGTCCGGGGTTTTTAACATAGGTGCCGAGGGACAGTACTACTTCGGCGGATTAATCGGTGCCATGGCAGGTATTTATCTGCACCTTCCCGCTTTTATTCATATACCTGTAGTTATTCTGTTCAGTATGCTTGGCGGAGCTCTGTGGGCTTTGATACCGGCGATTCTTAAGGTAACGAAGAATGTCCATGAAGTTATTACTACAATCATGTTTAACAGTATTGCATTGGCCCTTGTAAATTATCTGGTAAACGGTCCGCTTTCCGGCCTCGGACAGGGAAAGAGCCTGGAACCGCAGACTGCAAAGATACAGAGCACCGCTCTCTTCGGAAAGCTGAACGGATTTTTTCGCCTTTTGGGCTGGAATATTCCCGATTATGTTTACCTGGATTACAGCCTGATAGTTGCCGTTATAACCGGATTTATTGTATGGTTTGTACTTTTTAGAATGAGATACGGTTTCGAAATAAGGGCTATCGGTACCTCACTCGATGTATCAAGATACGCAGGCATGAAGGTAAAACAGCTTCAGCTTGCCGCATTTATAATAAGCGGAGCTTTAAGCGGTTTAATCGGGCTTCAGGAAATATTTGCGATCCGGGGTTATTATACGTATGGAATAGCATCCGGTCTTGGTTTTGACGGAATTGCGATTGCCCTTATCGGTAAAAATTCTCCGCTTGGGGTTGTATTTGCCGCTCTTCTCTTTGCATTTTTAAAACAGGCCGGTTATGGGCTGCAGTTTTATACTTCCGTTCCGAATTCTGTTATTTATGTCATTACAGGTCTGATGATTCTCTTTATTGTGGTAATAAACGAGGTTGTAGCAGCGTATATACGTACCCTCAGAAAGAAGGAGGCGGTTTAGTATGAATTTATCTTTTATTCTGTTTTTCTTTGTCAAGGGTCTGGAAATATCCGCACCCATTGCATTTGCCGCTTTGGGAGCTGTTTTTTCCGAAAGAAGCGGTGTAATCAATATTGCCCTCGAGGGCATAATGATAGTTACCTCCTTTACAATTGTCTGGGCGGCAATAGCCCTTCACAGTATATGGCTGGGCTTGTTATTCGCAATAGTTGCCGGTTCTCTTATCGCTTTAATCCATGCTGTTGTAAGTGTCACTTTCAGGGTCGATCAGATTGTTTCCGGAGTGGCGATTAATATTTTTGCAGTCGGCCTTTCACGTTTTTTATCGCAGAAGGTTTTCGGCCAGGAAACTCAGACGCCGACCAATGCCTATCTTTTCCCCCGGTTTCTCGGCATTAATTCCATGGCCTTTCTGCTTATTCCCATTGCTCTCATAGGCTGGTTTGTTCTATACAGGACCGTTTTCGGACTGAGGCTGCGGACTGTCGGTGAAAATCCGGAGGCTGCCGATACCCTGGGCTTAAATGTATACGGCCTCCGATATGCGGGAGTAATCATCAGCGGGGCACTCTGCGGACTGTCCGCTGCAACGCTGTTTCCTTCCCAATGGATATCCGGCATGACGGCGGGGAGGGGTTATATTGCACTTGCCGCCATGATTTTCGGAAGATGGGACCCTGTCGGGGCTGTTCTTGCTTCACTTTTATTCGGATATGCAGATACCTTTAGGATAATGTTCGAAACAAAGATTCCGATACCGGGCCAGTTTGTTCAGATGTTCCCCTATGTTCTCGCTGTGGTTGTTCTTGCAGGCATGGTCGGTAAGGCGCGTGCGCCGGCTGCAGACGGAAAGCCCTACGAGAAGGGCGAGGATTAAGAGTAAGGGGCGGGATTACCCGGTGATGCTGGTTGTTTAAACCTTTAGCCTGCGGTAATTCCGACCATTATAAGGCCGAGGATAATAAGTACAATACCGAGTATGTGTGTAAGTGTAATCTTTTCCTTAAGGAACCTGACTGCAAGAAGAACGGTAACAGCCGGATACACCGATGAAACGGGCGCGACAAGCGAAGCCTTCCCGGTATTAAAAGCGAGCAGGAGCAGTACAAAACCGAACAGGTTTAAGATAAGCCCGGACAAGGTGGGGATAATATGTTTAAGCATCTCCTCCGGAAGGGGACGGTTTTTAATATCGACAGCATAATTTACACCGGAAAACAGGTTGGATACCGGGACGATTAATATGAGATAGCTGAATATTCCGTCACGGTCTATTGCAAATTTTGCTAAAAAATCACCTGTCCCGAGAAAAACAGCACCGAGAATTCCCCACAGTACCCAGGCTCTGCCGTTTAAAACCGGAGTTCTGATACCTTCTGCCGGCTTTCCCGCCTTCTTCTCCGGAAATGCGATGGAAATACCTCCTGCAAGGACCAATACAATCGCCAGGTACTGAAGTGTCATAAGCCTCTCCCCTAAGAAGAGGTGTGCTAAGAGGATGGTAATAACAGGATAACCTGCTACAAGAGTCCCTGTTAATGAAATCTGGCCTTTGGAGATTGAATAGTAGAATATCTGGTAGAGGAGTGATGCAAGGGCAATATATAAGAGCGAACCGAATGTTAATACTCCGCTGCCGGAACCTATAATGAAAGCTGCGGGAATGTATATGATAACAGTAAGGGCATTATTGATTATATTGCTCCACAGGGGAGGAATATTTTTGAAACCCTTTTTTACGAGAATGGAGCCTGTAGACCAGCAGAGAGCCGCTGAAAGGGAAAGTGTAAACCAGTTCATGATCTGTTACAGTACAGGAACCGATGCGGTACTATCAAGCTCTTTAAGCCTTTTCCCGTACTTTTTCTTCTGCTCATTGATACTTGCATAACAATGTTCGTTTATTTAAAATAGCTGATGAAATACGGGAGGTTAAAATATGATTGTCAGAGTAATAAATATCCATGTAAAGCACGGTTTTGACGGAGAGTTTATAAAAGCCTGCAGGGAAAACAGGGCGGGTTCGATTAGAGAACCGGGGATTTTAAGGTTCGATGTACTTCAGGATTCCGGTGATTCCCTTCATTTTGTCCTTTATGAGGTCTATAAGGACGAATCCGCAGCCGTGGAGCATAAAAGTACATCACACTATAAGAAATGGCGGGACATTGTGGAACCCTGGATGGCAAAGCCGAGAGAAAGTACGTCATGTATTCCCATAGCTCCGGCAGAGGATTCGGCCTGGTAGCGTTCTGTTCTAATAGGAGAGCAGAGTCCCGCGGGCTTGCCCGTAGGGTATCCACAATCCTACATTTTTGTAGCACGTTTTGTTTAAAAATACATATTTGTAATATTTCTGCAGTCTTGCAGTCTGCTTTTGCTTAATTAAACGGAAAACGGATATAGTTTATTTCATTACAATATCAAGAGATAAATGATATTAATTTATTTCGTGTTAAGATGGCACCGTTATTGCTACACCTTTATAAAAATATATTATGAAAGGTGGTTTAACTATCATGAAAAAATTCGGTGTTATTTTAATACTGGCTTTAATCTTTTTTACAGCCGGTGGGATGGTTTTTGCTGAAGGATCCGCTCCCATTACTGCAAAACTTTTAAGCAATTCCATTACAATGATCTGGCTTATAATAATGGGGGCTCTTGTCTTTTTTATGCAGGCAGGTTTTGCAATGGTAGAGACGGGTTTAACGAGAGCAAAAAATGCAAGCAATATTATGATGAAGAATCTCATGGATTTTTCAGTAGGGGCTATTATTTATTGGGCTGTCGGCTGGGCCATCATGTATGGGGGCTTAAAAGAGGTCTTTCTAAACGGTGCGGGCAGCTCCACTTTCCGGGACTGGATGTTTCAGGTTGTTTTTGCAGCTACTGCCGCTACGATAGTTTCAGGGTCTATGGCTGGAAGAACCAAATTTACAGCTTACCTTGTTTACAGTTTATTTATTTCAGGTATAATCTATCCGGTTTCCGGCCACTGGATATGGGGCGGCGGATGGCTTGCAAAGCTTAATTTTCATGATTTTGCAGGTTCTACCGTTGTACATTCCGTAGGCGGCTGGGCTGCATTGATGGGTGCGCTGATTTTAGGGGCAAGGAAGGGAAAATATATAAAGGTCGACGGCAAAGTTCATGTAAAAGCTATCCCGGGCCACAATATGCCTCTGGCTGCACTCGGAGTTTTTATACTCTGGTTCGGATGGTACGGATTTAATGCAGGAAGCACTTTAGACGGAACAAGTATGGACATAGCCGTTGTTGCTGTTAATACGACACTGGCGGCGGCAGCCGGCGCTTTTGGTGCAATGCTGATTTCCTGGATCCTATTCGGTAAACCGGACCCGAGCATGTCTCTAAATGGTGCCCTTGCAGGACTTGTCGGAATAACGGCGGGAGCTTTGGTGTCATCGCCTTTAGGTGCTGTTATTGTCGGTTTTATCGCCGGTTTAATTGTTGTACTGGCAGTTCGTTTTATCGATTATGTTTTACATATCGATGACCCTGTGGGTGCTATTTCCGTTCACGGCGTCTGCGGAGCATGGGGAACCCTTGCCGTTGGGCTGTTTGCAACCGGAGAACGGGGCGGAATAACCGGGCTGTTGTACGGCGGGGGTTTTCGTCAGCTTTTTGTTCAGTCCATTGGAATAGGTTCTGTTTTTCTCTGGATGGTAGCAGCGACGACCATTCTCTTTTTCGCCATTAAAATTACCGTCGGCTTAAGAGTCACCGAAGAAGAGGAACTCCAGGGGCTGGATATAAGCGAGCATAATGCAGAATCGTACTATGGATTTCAAATTTTCCAGAATCAATAAAAATAATAGTTAAGGGAGTATCAAATGAAACTTATTATTGCATATATACAGCCGCACAAGTTAAATAGTGTAAAACAGGAACTTTACAAAGAAGAGGTTTATAAGATGTCGATCACAAATGCCCTGGGCTGCGGTCAGCAGAAAGGTCATAAAGAATCCTATAGAGGGGTCGATCTTGAGGTTAATCTGTTAAAAAAGATAAGAATAGAAATAGCGGTAAACGATAATTTTATGGAACGGACCGTGAATGCTATTATAAAAGGTGCAAGAACAGAAAAGATAGGCGACGGAAAGATATTTATTCTGAATATAGAAGAAACAATCAGAATCAGAAACGGGGACAGGGGCGGGCCGGCTATCGGTTAATTGCCTTTCGAATCTATAAGGATACGGCCGGGGTCGTTGTATTATTACAGGGTATTACCAGGCCCGGCCGGAACTCCTTAGTTTAAAAAACTTATATATTCCGTATATGTAGCTTATGAAACCAACAGAGATAAAGACCGGAAAGTAAGCAAGAGAAAAGGGGATAACAAGAAATAATTTATACCACTCTTTTCTGTGAGACATGTTGATAATAACATAGGGAATGGAAAAGAGCGGGTAGAGAAAATAGAGCATTACTCCCTTAAAGAGAGTAAACCCCTCTGTAAGTTTCATTAAGCCGAAGGAAGTAAATATCGAAAATCCGATCTGTCTGAAATAGTGAAACAGCTTCAGCATGTTTTCGAAGAAAAGAATGTTATGGGTCATTGCAATGGCAAAGGATATTGTTAAAAGTGTGTAGGTAGTGGTAAAAAGCAGAAATATAGGATGGAAGATAAAAAACGGGAAGTGTTTAATTACATTCTGCATGCCTCCTGCCCCCCATCGTATTTTCTGTTTAAACCAATCCTTTAGATGTACCGGGACAGCAGAGAACACAAAGGAGCTTGCCTCCTCCACTCTCCATCCGGATTTTCCGAGTTTCAAAGCCAGGTCCATATCCTCTATAAGTGCATTTTCGGAAAGCATCTCGACGTTTTCGAAAGCCTTCCTTTTAAAAGCCATACATCCGCCCCAGAGGCTTATTGTGGATTTTGTATTATAAGCCGTCTGCAGCAGACTTATCATTCCGTATTCTATTTCCTGCATCCTTGCTAAGAATCCCCGGTTAACCGGCTTATACCGGCAGCTTGTTGCGCCCACGGAATCCGATTCCAGCCTGGAGAGCATATCCGTTACAGCTCTTTTATTAAGCTGGGTATCCGAGTCCACAACGAGTATTATTTCTCCTTTTGTGCAGCGGAATGCATTATTGATCGATTTTACCTTTCCGAGGTTAACCCTGTTGTGTATTATACGAAAGTTATAGATCCGGCGGAGAGAGTTAAGTATCTGCTCTGTTTTTTTATCGCTGTTGTCGTCGACAACGATTAATTCCATTCTTTCCCTGTTATATGACAGGAAAATACTTTCTATTGTACTTTCCAATGTATCGGAATCATGGTATGTAGGTACAATAACGGATATAAACGGACTGCCCTTTAAGCACCGCTTTTTATTATAATCTATAAGTGTCAGAATGATAATAGACGTAAAAAACAGGATAAAAATACCGAAAACTATCGTATTCCACATAGGTGTCAAAAAGTAATGACCTTTTCATCTCCTTTAAGATATTCCGTTAAAGTCTCCCCCATGTATTTAACGTCTATACCGATTTCTTCGAGTTCCTTAGAAACTCCGAATATGTCAGCACATGCCCTGCATGCTTCGATTGTAACCCCTGCATCCTTCATTTTTTTTATATAGTCTTTAAGCTCTTTATCTTTACTGAGCAGTTCAGCCGACGGTCCCCATACTATCAAGGTAACTTTGTTCCACCAGTTTTTAAGTTTTGCATTTAATGTATACATAAAAACCATTGTTAAAGCTGCATCTCTGTCTCCGCCTGTCCATAGGACCACCAGTTTTTTGTTTTTATCCGGCATTTTAAAACTCCGTACGGTTCTATGATACATAAAAAAAGGAGGAAAGCAAATACTTTCCCCCTTTAATTGTAACCCTTAAATCAATAGTTGTTTAAATTTGTTTTATTCCGGGCATGATAAATTATCCTTTTGTAAAAGGCCCTATTTTAGGAAGTTCATATACGGATTTCCAGCCCTCGCTTAATGGTTCTTTAAGATAAGGTTCCATCTCCTTTGCCGTTCTCAGTGTAACCTTCTCCACCGGAGGTACTGTCCCTGCGGGGAATTTATCCAGTATCTCATCGGCTACAAGGGTTAAGTACTTTAAAATTGCAGCAATAGGACGTTTTGCTTTCCTTGCAGTTGCTTTACTTGGTGTTCCGACAACGCCCTCCGGTGTTGCAACTCTCTCTATTGCAAAATGGCCTTCTCCTTCGGACCATCGGTGCGGCCTTCTCCATGGATCTACGGATGTATCGAAATGTCCTCCGGAAAGAAATGACTCGCCCCAGGCATCCTGTACAACACTCATATCTATCATTTCCTTAAACATTAAAAGAGCGACCGATGTTTCGCTCTCGTCCGCATGAACAAAGGTAGTCTCGAGACTGTCCGGCCTGTCGACGGGAACAAAGAATTCCCGGACAGCTCTGTGCCAGTCGAGTACCTGGAATATTCCGGGAAGCTGGAATCTCTTCATAAATTCGTGAAGGGCGGATTCGAGCATCCACAGCTGTCCGTGGTTATTTATTACAATAATCTTTCTGTAACCGTCATTCCACAAACCGAGCATCGTATAGATAACCATTTCCTGTACGGTTTCCGCAGGAATAATAGCCGTTCCGGGCATACCCATATGATGGTACGGATGTCCTCCGTAGTTTAAGGGAGGCAGTGCAATGTTTACCTCTCTTCCCTGTTTTGCCGTATACCGTCTTACTGCCTCGACAATTTGAGTAACCATAAAGGTATCAAGGCCGGAGTTTGCATGTATTCCGTGATTTTCCGTACATCCGACAGGCAGAAAAACAAGATCATTTTTCCTGCGCTTTTCTATACATTTTGCCCTCGGCGTATTCTGTATATACGAACCTGCTTTTCCGAGTTCGGACGGAGAAGGAACTTCATACTCCTTAAGGATGTTATCTATCTCCGCTTCCGAAGCATCCCATATCTGCTTTTTTAAACGCCCGACCTCGCTGTCTTCGAAAATGATTCCGGGATAGTTTGTTGTGATCCATTTACCGCTCATTATAAATCCTCCTGATTAATTTTATCTTTTTCCCGGAAGGACATGATCAGGATATCGGTATTTCCGCACCGTCAATGCTGATCTGCAGTGTACTTCCGGTCTTTAGGAGGTAAGTTACTACAAAATGAAAACGTTTGCAATACGAAAATACAATTACTTATCAGTAAATAATAAAATTATTACCGGCTGATGAGTTGTATAATTCCCCTTTTGCCGTTTATCATCCAGTCTTTATCCGCCGCAAAGAGGTCCCGAACCGGGTTTTTATCAATGTCCGTAACAATTTCACTCTTCATTGTACGCAGGACTGCAAAAGATGCGGGAAAGTATTCCGTTAACTCCTTCATCTTTTCCCATGGATTCCATTTCCTGTCCGATAAGAGCCGTCTGTAATTTGCATCGCCCTTTATAATAACAAGATTTGAATTACTTAAAGGTTTAAGCAGGTCCTCCGGCATGTCCATGAAATGCAGGGGGCCGTTCCAGAAAAAATGATCCTTTATCCTTATTCTTCCGTCACTAATAAGTTGTCCCACGACCTTACCGAATTCTCTTATATTATCCTGTTTATTCTCACCGAATGCTTTTACCGTGGCTTCTACATCCTTTTTCATCGTGTCGGAAACAAAGAAAGGAGACTTCTTGACATGCAGGATTACATGCAGATTTTTATTGTTTCCCCTTAACAGAAAGAGATACCGGATTAATGAAAGATCGCATACAAGTTCCTGTCCTGCATTATCCATGATAAAATCGATTCTATCCGCCTTTAATATTTCATCAACGATCTGTTCCGTATTGTCGATTAATATATTAGAATCTTCCGACTTAAGCGTGTCTGTTTTGCTGTTTTGAGCTATGCTGTAATTACTTAAGTCGATTCTGTTGCCCCATAGAGAGAATAGAAGAAGGGATTTTATTACCTTTTCCGGATGAACCGTATCACTTACGGTTTTTAATATACCGCTTAATATATCTATGCCGCCTTTTTCCGAGTAAAGTTCCCTGTCCTTCAGATGCTGAAAAGGGTCCTTGAGGTAATGCCCGGAACCTGCGGAGTAGTACCCGTAAGCCAATAAGAGCCTTAAGTAAAAGTAGGCTTCCGCAAAGTACCAGGGTATATTAAACCAGCTTTTATTTAAATGTTTTTGAATTTCTCTTTTCCATGTTTTTACCTCATATCTGTCGAATACTGCAGGTTTATCCGGGATACCGGGGAAAGGGTCTGTGATTGTACCCCGCCTTATTTCATTTTCGAGGTCTTTAAGGTTCTGTGTATACTTATCCGGAATACTGTTGCTCTTAAGTACCTGTTCGATAATGAGCGGTTTCCGGAAATATATTGTTCTGTAGGCAAATGAGGCAGTGCCGCCTGTGGAAATACAGGGAGGAGGTTTTAATTCCATGGATTAACTCCAGGGAAAAATAAGCTTTCTGACATAAGTATCAATTGACTGCAATATAAGAATGTTCTATTGTTGCATATTATTGTCGAATAGTCCATGGGAGGGCTTTCTCTATGAAGGTATGGCTTAAATTATTTATCGGGGTTATTGTCGGTGTTCTGCTTGGTGTTTTTATACCTCTAAGTGATAATGCAGGGATGATATTTAACTTTTTATCTAAATTATTTATACAGATAGGAAGGTATACTATTTTTCCTCTCGTTTTTTTCTCGATTGTGATGGGTACCTATGAACTTAAACATGAAAGAAAGCTTTTTGCCGTTTATTCGAAGATAGTCGTTTACCTGATTATCTCCACACTTCTGCTTGTGCTTATCGGAATTGTTACCGCCGTTGTGTTTTCGCCGGAGAGGGTTCCTATTATCATCGAAAAAGAAGCGCCTATTCAATATCTCGGCGTGCAGGGTATTTTTCTTCATATTTTCCCCACAAATGCATTTAAAGTCCTTCTGGAATCCGGTTCGTTTCTGCTTCCGCTCTATATACTTGCATTTTTTATCGGGATAAATCTCGATTTCGACAGGCAGATAGCAAGGCCCTCTATCCAGGTGTTCGACTCTATGTCAAGGGTTTTCTATCACGGTAATTCTCTTATAGTGGAATTCTTTGCGGTAGGTCTTATCGCCATAACAACATCGAGGATCTTCTATATTCGAATTAATAATCTTGAGATTTTTAAACAGCTTTTGATTATAATCGGTTTCGATCTTTTTATTGTTATTTTTGGTATTTTCCCGGGGATATTATACTTTTTCGAAGGAAAGATTAATCCATATAAGTGGCTGTATGCCACTACGGCATCCGCATTAACGGCCATTGTTACGGGCGACGAGTATGTGTCGCTTGGTATGCTGTCTAAGCACGGAAAAGAAAACCTCGGACTAAAGAGACGCCTCGGTTCTTCTGTTTATACATTGTTTGCAATTTTCGGCAGGGCGGGTACCGCCCTTGTTACAGGTATTTCCTTTATACTGATACTTCGTTCGTATTCCAGCCTGGAGCTTACCTTTCTGCAGATTCTCTGGGTTGCGGGTTTTTCCGTACTGACATCATTTGCTCTTCTTTCCGTGCCCGGTATGGGCGTTTATGTTTCCCTTTCCATAATGAGCGGATACTACGGAAAGGGACTGGAGAACGGCTATCTTATACTGAAGCCTGTCATTCCCCTGCTGGTGAGTGCCGGAGTGCTGTTGGATGTTGTGACTGCATCACTCGCATCGTATATCATAGGCAGGCAGGAAGGTTTAATCGATGATGTCGATGTCGAGAGTTTTATTTAACGCAAAGACTGCCGATATTCAGATTTTTATAATAAAACTTAAAAGACCGGTTAAGAGAAGCTGATCGTAGAAGGGGAGGTTTTCGCCGTCCCAGAGATGAAAAACCGGATAGTACGAGGTAGCGGTAAACGATACCGCCCATCCTTTAGAAAGGTTCCATATAAGATAAATACTTGTCTCAGGGTAGAAGAACCTGCCTGCAGAGAAAAAATATTTTAAAACGGATATGCTGTCCGCCCCGGCATTTTTGCTTGATACTATGGGAAAGCGAAGCAGAAAGGAAAGACCTAAGTCCGATCCTGCAGTAAGAGTATCGTTAAAGGGATACTCGATTCCGAATTTTGAGTCGATCATAGAGGCCAGGGTCCAGTTCCACAGGTCTCCGGGCGCTTCCATTTCCTGCGGAAGTGCGCGTACCCCGTTATATGCATAATAATTTCCCCAGAACAGCATTCCCGTACTTATTACAAAGAGGTTCTTACGAAATACAGGAATATGAAAACCCAGTGTTCTTAAAATAGGGCTCGGAGCACTGTCCGTGTCGGAGTTTCCGATATAGATTAAACCGGTATCTATGGAAATCCGGTCTATTCCGGAAGTATATGCACTAACTGCAAGGAATAGGAGAAAAGCAGGCAATAAAAAAGACAGTTTCCTGTGCATCATCTATTAATAAATAATATCACACTATCCTTCTGTTTTCCATATAAGAAAACCGGAAGCTTTAACATGTATAAACGAGCTCTGTTCCCAGTAGAATACAAAATAGCTGTCGAGGATATTAAAACCGGTATATTTATAGCCTGAAGGCAGAACGGGAAGAGAAAAACTTACCGGTTTTGCGCTGTTTTCTTTATAATCTATCAGTATTCCGCCGGGCAGTAATGCAGAGATACCGTTTTTTGTTATTCTTACAGGTACGGTAACCAGGTTAAACTCATCAGGATTCGTATTTTCATTATATGAAAAACGCTTAATAACCGTATTATCTCCCGATTTAACGGTAAAGTGAATAGTCGATTTATCACGCTTTACCGTTTTCAGCTTATCAAGAGAAGCTGAAAAAACAGCCTGCAGATGTTGGGGGATACCGGTTTCTTTAATATCCTTAAAGCGGTATTCTTTAAGAAAATTATTTCGTGTTTCATATTGTTCCTTTCCGCTTTTGATATTATATGCCGTGTAGAAAAATCTTGTTTCCTTTTTATCGGTATATTTCCATTCAAAGTAATAATACTGATTTGTGACCGGAAGAAAGGTCACCGATTCGTAATCAGGGTGTTTTTTCTGGAACGGCGGTATAATGAACCTGTAATTTTCATATTGAGGCACCAATTTTACAAGGCTTATGCCCTCTATCTTTAATGTGTCCGGTGTTGTCGTATTAAGCGTTTCATTAAAGTAGAGATGCAGAAGTATCGAATCATTGTAACGCAGCAGTGTTGTAATTGTTCTGAATTTAAATATAACCGGATCATAAAAGTAGTAAAAAACAGGCGGTGAATCTTCCGGCAGTTTTACCGATGCAATGCCGTGTCCGTTTACAGCCATGTAGAGCTGGTCTCCTAATGTAACCGAATCCGTTATTCTGTCCTGAACCGTCCACGGCTCTGCCGCAACAGGCCGGCTCTTTAGGCTTTCGACCGGCTCCGGCCTGCCGTCCCGGAGCTGGTACCATTTTTCATAAACCTTAACAGTTATTTCTTCCTTACTGTTCCGTTTATGGCAGGATGTGGGAATAAGAGTAATTATAATTAAAGCGGTCAGCAGAAGGATACGTCTCATACAGTTCCGGTTTAATAGGCTTTTGCAAATACGGCAGTAACTGCCGCATCTTTGCCGCAGTATATGCACTTTTTACCATTTCCGTTACGTGCAAGCGGCAGAGCTCTGATTGTTGCTTTTGTCTCTTCTTTTATTCCGGCTTCGCAGGCGGGAGATCCGCACCAGCCTGCCTGTATAAACCCTCCGTCGGCATTAATAATTTCTTTAAACTCACCGTAACCGGATGCATGAAATGTATTCTTCTGTCTAAAACTTGCCGCCCTTCGGAATAGATTATTCTGGATATCTTCCAGTACCTTCTTTACCTCTTCCGCTACATGTTCTTTGTTAACTGTAATCTTTTCGCCGGTATCCCTTCTGGCAAGAACTACCTGGTTCTTTTCCATATCACGGGGACCGATTTCTATCCTTACAGGTACTCCCTGCAGCTCCCATTCCGAGAATTTCCATCCGGGTTTGTTCTGATCATCATCATCCAGTTTAACGGAAAATTTTCCCGTTAAAGATTTGCAGAGGCGGTCCGCATAGTTCATTATACCCGTTTTCGTATCATTTTTGTATATCGGGACGATAACTACTTCGAGAGGTGCGAGTTTGGGCGGTAAAACAAGGCCTTTATCATCGGAATGGCTCATGATAAGAGCGCCGATCAGCCTGGTGGAAACACCCCAGGATGTTGCCCAGACATACTCCAGATCACCTTTCCGGCTCTGAAATGTTACATCGAAGGCCTTTGCAAAATTCTGTCCCAGAAAGTGGGATGTCCCGGCCTGAAGAGCCTTTTTATCCTGCATCATAGCTTCTATCGTATATGTTTTAACTGCGCCTGCGAATTTTTCGGATTCCGATTTTTCTCCTGCGATTACCGGAATAGCCATGTATTCTTCTGCAAACTTCTGATATATGAAGAGCATTTTTAAGGTTTCTTCCTGCGCTTCTTCCGCCGTTTCATGTGCGGTATGACCTTCCTGCCAGAGGAATTCCGTTGTCCTTAAGAACAGCCGGGTCCTCTTTTCCCATCTGACGACATTTGCCCATTGGTTTATTAAAAGAGGCAGGTCCCTGTACGATTGTATCCATTTTTTATACATACTCCAGATTATCGTTTCCGATGTGGGGCGTATAATAAGCGGTTCATCCAATTTATCTCCGCCTGCGCGGGTAACAACAGCCAGCTCGGGAGAGAAACCCTCCACATGCTCCGCCTCTTTTTTTATAAAACTGTCCGGAATAAGAAGCGGAAAGTATGCGTTTCTATGTCCTGTTTCTTTGAACATCCTGTTAAGGATTTCCTGCATTTTCTCCCAGAGCGCATACCCATTGGGTCTTATGACCATACATCCTTTAACCGGTGAATAATCGGCCAGTTTTGCCTGAATAACTATGTCGATGTACCACTGCGGGTAATTTTTATTTCTCGGTGTAATTTTATCTGCCATTCTTATTTCCGCCTATAAATATCTGTCGACGATACCCTTTTTCTCGTAGAAACCGGGATTAAAAGGAACAGGCTCACGTCCGAAACAGACACCCAGCTCTTCGTAGAACGACACCATTTCGAGGTCGACATGCCGCTGTTCTATTGCCCGCTTTGTGGGGATATATCTTATTTCGCCTGCATGCACATTAAAAACGGTAACTCCGGAATAGCTGTTGATAAGAAGCATCACCGCTCCTGCTCCGGCTTCTTTGCCGAAATTTACATCGAATGACGAAGATGTGCCGGATCTTACAAGATGGCCCGGAACAACTTCTCTTACCTCGGGGCTTTCGTATAATCCTGATACATACATGCCCTCTTCTTTCATAAATTTTTCTATATCCGGATCCTTTTTAAGTCTCGTTTCGAGTTGTTTTCGTACATACTTGCCTGCTCCGGCAAGTTTTTTATGTCCGAAAGAATCGACACCTTCGGATTCATCAGTTATAAATTCTCCGTTTAAATTCCTGATTCCCTCTGCAACGACAATCGAGTATGTTCCCGCATTGACATCACTTTCCTTTATCCGCCTTATATAACGCTTCTTCATGTGTTTATAGACAATATCAAAATTAACAGGAATCTCGGGTATAAGAATTGTGTCCGCATCGGCTCCTATGCCGCCTCTAAAGGCTGTATGCCCTGCATAACGCCCGAAAACTTCCACCACCATTATTCTGTTGTGAGTCTGGCCTGTTGTCTTTAAATCCTCGACAAATCCGGCGATCCTGTTTATGGCGGAATCCGCACCGACCGAGTATGTCTGCAGATCCAGATCCATGGTTTTCGGTGCATGAACACACGGAATACCGTTTTCCGAGAGGTCGACGACAACGCTTCCGGTATCATCGCCTCCGGAAATGACAAGGCCGTCTATTTTAAACTTTTCAAGTCCTCTTTTAATCTTACCATATTTATCCGGGTCCTTAATTTTTGCTATTTTAACCCTGGAATGTCCGGCTTCCGATCCCGCAAGGCTGGAATTAACATGATCGACCCGCGATGTGTTTAATTCCACGAGTTTTTCCATTTCTACAAGGTTGTAAAGACCTGCATAGCCATTGGGAATAATGAATGCACCTATTCCCCTCGCTTCCGCCATTTGTGCGGCGCCCCGGACAACTGCATTTAAACCGCCGCAGTCCCCGCCGCTTGTAATGATGCCGATATTTCTAAAAGAAGTCATTGTATATCTCTCCAAATTAAAGTGATTTGTGGCATTCTAAATCGTATTTTATGTTGCTGTCAATAGATAGGCCTTTAAGCCTGGGCTTTCGGATTCTGACGATAAGGATTGAAAAATTATACGATACATGTTTACTATTAAATACCGGAGGTTGGCAATGAGTGCGGAAATAGGCTGGATAGGAACGGGAGTAATGGGAAAATCGATGTGCATGCATATTCTAAAAAAAGGTTACAGAGTCTTTGTTTACAACAGGACAGAGGAGAAAGCCGGCGAGCTGATTAAAAAAGGTGCCGAATGGTGTAATTCACCGGAAGCTGTAGCTGCAAAAAGCAGGTATGTTTTTACCATAGTCGGTTATCCTTATGATGTCCGGGAGGTCATGTTCGGGGACAGAGGTGTTTTTAAAAGTGTTTCTGCGGGGTCTGTTCTGATTGACATGACAACATCCGAGCCTTCGCTTGCCGAAGAGATATACGGGAAAGCCAGAGCTCTGGGTGCATCTTCCCTTGATGCACCGGTATCCGGCGGTGATGTGGGAGCACGCGAAGCTAAACTTGCCATTATGGCAGGGGGCGATAGAAAGAGCTTTGACGAAGTTTTACCCCTGTTTAAGCTTATGGGGGAGAATATCAGCTATATGGGCGGAGCAGGCGCCGGACAGCATACAAAGATGAGCAACCAGATACTGATATCGACATCCATGATCGGTGTTGTGGAATCATTGCTCTATGCACAGAAGGCCGGTTTGGATCAGAGAGAAATGCTCGATATAGTCGGAAGGGGGGCTGCGGCGTCCTGGTCTTTTAATAATTACGGCCCGAGAATTATCAAGGGAGATTACAATCCCGGTTTCTTTATTAAACATTTTATCAAGGATATGGGGATTGCTCTGGATGAGGCAAAGAAGATGAACCTCTCCTTACCCGGGCTCGCTCTTGCAAATCAGTTCTACATTGCGGCGTCTGCCATGGGGCTCGAAAATGCAGGCACGCAGGCCCTCTATAAGGTACTGGAAAAGCTCAATTCGTAGCGGTGTTGCACAGGCGGTATCGGGCTATATTTGTAATAGCGGGCAGTATACTGAGTGGTATACCACTATAAAGGGTTCTTTTAATCTGTTTTTAACGTTTCGATCATATATCTGATGTTGGAGCCTTTTTTATCTATCTCTTCTTTTTGGATGATAAAAATAACGGATCTCTTGTCGGGACCGAGTATGATCTCTTTAACCCTGTAATTCCTGACCTTCTTTCGTTTATAGTTAGGCAGACCCACCTGATAATGTTTCATCTCCCCTGATTTTCCGGTAATGTTAACGTCCAGATAGAATGATGAACTGACATTTTTCCCTTTCCCGGAGGATACCTGAACAAGGCGGATCGAATAACCCTTCTTCATCTGGAAATCTCTGAATTCAAGTTTCTCTTTCGGTTTTTCACCATCTACAAAGAGATATAAAAGCCTTCCCGTGACAAGATGATCAATTTTATATTTCTCTTTAAGGTCCACGGATTTTTCGAGAAGGTTAAAAAGTGCTCCTTCTCCCGTACTCCCGGGTTCGGACGGAATGTCCGCTTCGGTATGCTTAACCCCGGATTTTACAAAAGTGTTGGATGCGACATCGACTAAAAAGATATCAGAGTATGCGTTTGAGTTTTCTTCGAGGATTCCGAACTGTCCGAACATGAAATACTTTGCATCATTGGAAAATCCGAGATTTACAAATGTTGCGGTATCACCGGCAAATATTCTGCCCGTTCCTGCGGATACCATAAGCAGAGCTGCGAATAGAAATAATCTCCTTTTACCCATATTTCCCCCTATAATGAATATCGTACTTTAACCGGAATTATTTAATTTCTCTTAACTAGTCCGGTTTACTCTCCCAATTTAACCGGAATCCACCCGGCCGGATCTGCCATTGATTTTGGAACCCTGCCCATGGCCACTCTGTCGGTTACTTCCGTGTAGAGGTAATCTCTGCCGTTAAAATTGATTTTTGCACCCCGGCCCTGTATTCCGATTCCTACTGCAGAGTGGCTGTATTTTGAGGAAACCAGAAGTATGGAATCCACATCGATGTGATGAAGCAGTATAAGGAAGAGTAATCCTCTCGAATCGCAGTCCCCGGTAAACTGTGATACCGCAGAGAGAGGAGAAAGCAGATCGGAGATAGTGCCTGTCCTCATATATTTGAAACTCTGAATAAAGTCGAGCATATCCTTGATTACTTTATTCCTGTTCTTTTTACCTTTAAACAGGATCGAGTATAGTTTATCGAGCCTGTGATAGTTATCCCGGTAGATCATTCTGTAGAATCTCTTCCACGCCTTAACCGCATATCCGGATTCGGGTTTGTATTCCGCAAGCAGTCTTGCTTCCCTTTCCACAAGCACGCCGGTTGCTTCTATCTCTTTCTGGTCGAAGGGAAGAACGTACCTTTCGCCGTCGATCTGCACCGGAACAATGCGGTTTGTTTTCCCGATTTTTAACTTATCAGGTTTTTGGTTTCCCTCCGGTGTGACATCGGAAATGTAGTCTGCAGGATAGTAGAACTGGCTTACGGCCCCCGGTAAAAGTTTTGCATTTTTATCGGGAGAAAAGGAGTCCAGAGCGGACAGTATGGCATCATGATTCCTGTCATAGTTTTTTAACCGGGAAAAGGTTAAAAGAGCGTAGTCGAAACCGCTTTTGCTGTCATTGATAAAGATAAAATATCCTCTTCTGTATTTCCCGCCGCTTTTAAATTTCAGGTCTGCAAAATAACTGTCTTTGCCTGAAAAAAGAAACGGTGCTCCGTCACCTGATGCGTTAAGCTGTTTTTTGACAAAATTAAAAATATCTTCGGCTCTCTTAAATGTATCCGGAGGAAATACCGTAATATTTAAAAACGCCGTATACCGGCTGTCGGAATACGATAGGTTCCAGTGGTCCGAATTTTTATTATATGACTCTACGGGTTTCCACCCTTCCGGAAGATCGATGTAGTAACCCGGACCCTGTATATACAATTCTTCGGGAAATAATCCCGGCAGGTTTAGAAGCAGCAGAAAGGGTAATATAAAGAGCAGCTTTATACCGGTTAAAATGTCTTCGCGGCCAATCAAAATAATTCGAACCTCAGTCTATTTAGAGTTTCGAACTATTGGATATCGATCTCAAGAACTTTCGAAATTTTTTCGAGCTGTTTAAAGAGATTCTTAAATCTGTCAGGGCTCAGCGACTGTTTGCCGTCCGATTTTGCAAGAAGAGGATCAGGATGTACTTCAATAATAAGCCCGTCCGCGCCGGCTGCAATCGACGCCAGGGAGGCGGGATTAACATAGTGCCAGTCTCCCATGGAATGACTGGGATCTATGATAACCGGAAGATGGCTGAAACGTTTAATAACAGGTATGGCTGCAATATCGAGAGTATTGCGGGTTGCCGTTTCGAAGGTCCTTATCCCCCGTTCGCAGAGAATTACATCTGAGTTGCCTTCCTTCATAATATACTCCGCAGATAAAAGGAATTCCTCTACCTTTGCCATCATGCTTCTCTTTAGAAGTATGGGCTTTTTAACCCTCCCCAATGCCTTAAGCAGTGCGAAGTTCTGCATGTTTCGTGCACCTACCTGGAAGATATCGGTGTACCTGCCCACGAGTTCCACGTCATGAGCGGAGAGGACTTCCGTAACAACGGCGAGTCCGTGTCTGTCTGCGGAATGCCGCAGTATCTTAAGCCCGTCTTCTCCGAGGCCCTGAAATGAATACGGAGAGGAGCGGGGTTTAAATGCGCCTCCCCTTATAAACTTTAATTTAAGCGATTCAAGGAAAGCAGCGATAGTTTCCACCTGCTCGCTGTCTTCTACGGAGCAGGGACCTGCAATTACCGTGAAAGTTCCCTTTCCGATTAGTTTTTCGTTTACCTTTATTACCGTATCATCGGGATGAAAATCCCGTGACGCAAGTTTATATGGTTTTAAAACATGAAGAATCTGTTCTACGCCGGGAAGCTGGTTAAACTCCTCCTCCGGAATAGCCCTGTCGTCGCCTGTAATTCCCACTATTGTTCTTAAAGCCCCCCTGCTTATATGAGGATGAAACCCTATGGCTTCTATCTTTTTAACCGCATTATCTATATCTTTTTCTTTTGCATCGCCGCTGAAGATTAAAATCATGAGGTCAATCTAATCAGAAGAGAATGGATTTGTCAATTACCGCTGTTTTTTAAGATTTTTAAGATTTTAATGACACGGATTTTTTCAGGGTACAGGGGCAGACTTGCAGGACCGGTTATATAGCCTGTTATAGTAACGGTTTTATGCTGATAATCAGCTCTTAATTCGGCAGCTAATTTTCCCTCCAGGAGATAGCGGGCTTTTTTACCTTTAGTCTCCTTAAGAATAACTGCGGTATGCGGTTCGTTTCCCTCGATTCTGATTATGCCGGTTACAGTTACTGTTTTGCCTTTCGTTTTAACATTTGCACATGATAGGAATGTCATTAAAACCAAAGTTATCGATATAAAGAGAAATAATTTTTTCATCTGCTCTCTCTTACTATAACGGTAAACCCGGTATTTTTAGGTATGGTTATTAAGAATTTATTTTTCCCGGCAAGGCTCTTCCCTGCATTGTAAATTGTACCGGAATTTGCTTCCAGGGAAGAGATAGAGCCGTAGTTAGCGCTGTTAAAGACAACCGGGCCTGTTGTATCTGCAAAACTGTAGTTGTACAGATTTATCGAACCAAGATTGTATGTTATACCTCCCGTAACGGATGAAAACCACGTTCCGGTATTAAGCCTGTAATTTTCGGGAAGGCCGGTGTAATCCGACAGCAGTACAGCGGATGCCCAGTCTGCAAGGCGGTCATCCATGGAGCCGCTCTGATCTCCTGCAGCTTTAAGGGCATACGAAATCATATCCCAGCCGTAATTTTCGCTGTTCTGTACGGTGTTTTTAAGAAATACCGCACCGCCGAAATTGCGTATAAGGAAAGCACCGAAAGAGTATGCCAGGGAGTAACTGTAAAGGACATCATTCCCGGAAAGCCAGTTTGTTACGTTTAAGTAATTCTTGTAGTTGTACCTGTTAAGCCTCCCGGAAAGACCCGGACTGCCTGCGGACCCGTCTGCAGGATCCACGCCTCTGGGGCCTGCAACACCGAGCTTGTCGGATACAATATCCTCTGTTGCAAGAGAACAGAGTTCGTTTATCCATGTTTCGGTATCGGCACCATAAACTATTCCATGCTGGTAAAAATGAATCATATGCTGAAATTCATGCGCCAGTGCGGATATCGTTTCCTTAGGCCAGTAGTCATCGGGGTCCCAGTCGGACCCGTCATTATTGGTATCGCCGGGATCTGCCTCTGCAAACAGCATGGAATCGATGTAGAACATAATTCTCTCATTGGAATAATCGAGTATGGGGTTGGTGCCTGAGGTTTTTATGTAGTTGTCCTTTGCCCAGAAGAAACCCATAACTCCTCCTGACGTCGAATTGTCATTGCCTATATCGTAAAGAAGTATTGTAATATTATTATCAGGCTGAATAAGATCTGCATATGTATGAGCCCCCCATTCCGCTCCGAAGATCGTTGTAACCCAGTCGTATATATCGTTTGCAGCTCCGGTTTTTAAGAAACTTCCGGCGATTGTATCCAGCATGATCTGCGTGATAAGATTTGCCTTTGTTCCCCCTGTTTCCCAGGAGTCATCTGCGACCCAGATGTTCAGGGTTTTTTCCGTACCTCCCGAGTCCTTAAAAACCAGCCTGCATGTAGCGGGAATGTAAACGGGATTATTGGAACTGTCCAGATCGTAGAATATCTTTGTATCATTAACGGAATCACTGACTGCCGTCACCGGGTTCTGATAGTAACCGCTTAAGGATTTTTGTACTGCCGTCTTTTTTATTATAGGTGAATTGTTAAACTCCGTAACGTCGGGTCTTCCCCTGTATGCCGCAGGCTGTTCTTCGGTTAAGCTGGCGGATATCCCGTATAATGGGGATCCGGAAAGTATACGCTCTTCCGAAACAGAGCCTTCCGGTTGGATAGAAGGTTTATTACTGTCGCTGTAGTGATCTTTGTTGGAAAAGATAAAATACAGGTCTTTTACGGAAGAACCTATGTCGATATTGCAGGCTACTTCCGATTCTACGGATTCGTTGACAGTACCATGCTTGAATATTTCATACGAACCCCCGGAAAAGGTATCGTTGTACTCCCTCGACGGAATGGTAATCTGTAAATATACGGCCCTGTTGCCGGCCGTATCCTCTGCTGTTACATTGATCGAGTAGGCATTGACCGGGACCAGTCCGGTAATTGTCGCCGTCATTTTTCCGCCGGCTGTTTCAGAGAGATCGCCGGATGTTCCCTTTACGGCAACTGTCGATGATAGTACGTCTTCGAGAACCTGCATATCGCTTTTGGTCGAATAGAACAGCGAATAGATAATCTTTTCCTCCGGAGTCTTGTCGTCTGCAGCCTGCTCCCAGGAAACCGTTATCTGTTTGGTTTTAAGCTCTTTAATCTCTATTACCCTGGAGGAAGGTACAGGCTCTGCCGTATCTTTAAAAAACAGGCTGCATCCGGATAAAAAAGTAAATATCAGAAAGGTTATCAGCAAAATGACCGTATTTTTTTTCCGTGCTCCCATCTATACGATTATATATCAAAATTGTCTGTTTTCCATGATTTTAAACTGTTATTTAATGGGTATTCTCCCGTACGCCGCTATGGGTATTCTTCTTCCCGTGCCGAATGCCCGGGGAGAGACCTTTAAAACAACCGGCGCCTGTCTTCTTTTGTATTCCGCCCTCTTTATCATTGTTATTACTCTTTCGACAAGGCCGGATTTAAAACCCCTTTCCGATATTTTTTCCGTATCGAGGTTTTCGACAATGTAGAGGTGAATGATTTTATCCAGTATATCGTACGGAGGAAGAGTATCCTGGTCGGTCTGGTCCGGCCGTAATTCCGCGGAAGGAGGTTTATTCAGTATTGCCCGGGGTATTATTTCCCCTGCATGATTAATATGATCTGCAAGTTCATAAACTTCCGTCTTTAAAAGATCGCCTATTACCGCAAGGCTTCCTGCCATATCCCCGTACAGGGTACAGTAACCCGTGGCAAGTTCCGATTTGTTCCCTGTTGCAAGGAGGAGCGATCTGTATTTATTGGAATATGCCATAAGCAGTGTGCCGCGTATTCTTGCCTGCAGGTTCTCCTCCGTAATATCAGGGTCCCTGTCCTTAAACAGGGGTCTAAGAGTATCAAGGTATGAAGTAAATATATTTTCTATCGGAAGATGCAGAAGTTCTATTCCGAGATTATCTGCAAGTTTTCCGGCATCCTTAAGGCTGCCTTCGGAAGAATAACGCGAGGGGAGGGCAAAAGCTTTTACATTATCCGCACCTAAAGCCTTAACGGCAAGTACGGCAACCAGGGCGGAATCGATGCCCCCGGAGAGGCCGAGATGAACCCTGCAGAAACCGCATTTCTCCAGGTAATCCCGTATGCCCAGTGTAAGCGCCCTTTCCAGCTCCCCGTACTTTTCTCCGTTTAATCGAACTTCTGTTTTACTCTCCGTATCGACTATTACCAGTTCTTCATCGAATGCCCTGCCCAGAAAGGTAAGTCTGCCCCTGCCGGATATAATCATGGACTGGCCGTCGAAGATCAAACTGTCGTTGCCTCCGACCATATTAACATACACGACACCGACCCCGGAGGATCTTCCTATGTGCGATAATAACCTGTAGCGAATTTGGGGCTTCCCGGCGTAGTAGGGGGACGCGGATGGTACTAAAATCAGAGAAGCTCCCATATCCAGGAGGTCCTTAACGGGATCTACCGGATATCTTACTCCCGCGGAAGGTTCTGTTTCCCACCATATATCCTCGCAAATTGCTATTCCTATTTTCCTTCCTCTCCATCTGAATATTTTTCTCCCGCCGGCAGGCTCGAAGTACCGTGCTTCGTCGAAAACATCATAAGTCGGAAGCAGGGTTTTCGCCTGGGTAAACAGTATCTGTCCTTCCTCTATTACGGACACGGTATTCATAAGTCTTTTGCCTGCAGCGGATTTGTTTTTATCCACATATCCGATTACTATGCCTAAGCCGCGGGGTGTACTGTGCTGGATCTCACGAAGTGCTTTGAGGTTTTTTTCTACGAATGCCTCCTGGTCCAGGAGGTCCATCGGGGGATATCCGCATATGCTTAACTCGGGAAAAACGATTAGTTCCGGTTTTTTAGGATCGGCTGCCGCTTTTTCCATAAACTGTATTATCCTGTTTACATTGCCCTTAAAATCACCGATAACCGGATTAATCTGTCCCAATGCTATCTTCAATTGTTTTCTCCTTATATTTGATAATAGTACGGAGAACAATCCGGTATCAAGCATGATTATTTTATTTTTTGGTTCGGCTGTGAGTTATTGTCATTTCGGTATATTACCGTATAATTATATTTATGGATAAAGAAATGACGGAAAAGCTGGATAGGATTCTCGATGCTGTAAAAGATCCGGAGAGTCAGCTGCCGATTTCCCGGCTTGGCCTTGTAAAAAGATTCCGGTACAGTAAAAAACACGGAATACTATACGTTTTTATCGATTTTTTAAGTCACAGACCTTCCTGTAAGACCTGTGCGGGAATATCGATGCTCATAGAATCCTCCATTACCGGTAATCTTAAAAATGCTCTGGAAAAAGAATTTCCTGAGCTTTCCATACGGATTGTATAATTAAACACATAATCCGGCAGGTCTGCCGGTTTTAAATTTCTCTTTTTTCTTCAATTTTTCAGATTTTAAATAAATATTTGATTTCATAATCAAATTAGTATAAAATGAGTTAAAATTTGTTAATAGGAGGTTCTCAATGACGACGCTTATTGTTCTTGTTGGATTAGCAATATATGTCGTTCTCTACTTTACCTATGGTAAGAAGTTAGAGAAAGATGTAGTAAAAGCTTCCAACGACAATGCAACACCATCACAGAGGCTCTATGATGGTGTGGACTACGTACCTGCCAGAAAAGCGGTACTCTTCGGCCACCATTTTGCCTCCATTGCTGGTGCAGCTCCTATCATAGGACCAGTACTTGCAATGGCATGGGGCTGGCTGCCCGCTTTAGCCTGGGTCTGGTTCGGCAACATATTTATCGGAGCGGTTCATGATTATCTGTCGCTGATGGCTTCGGTAAGGTATGATGGTAAGTCCATCCAGTTCGTTGCATCGGATCTGATTACAAAGAGGACGGGAATACTGTTTTACTGGCTCGTATTCTTCCTGTTGATTCTTGTAATTGCTGCATTCGGAGCGGTTTTGGGCGGTATATTCGTACGCGACCCGGCGGTACCGTCAGCGTATATCTTAAAGATTCTTGCGGCTCTGATACTCGGTGTTCTCATGTACAGGCTTAAAATGAATTTTACCCTTGTAACAATTATAGGTATTATCATGTTAAGTCTTGCTATCTGGGGCGGTACTGTGATTCCTATTAAGGCTACCTATAATGTATGGATAATTGTAATGTTTTTCTACATTATAATTGCATCCGCCGTACCGGTTAATGTGCTGCTGCAGCCCAGGGATTACTTAAACTCATGGCTGCTCTATTTCGGTCTGTTAATCGGAGCAATAGGGGCAGTCTTTAGCCTGCACGCCTTTACAACACCTGCGTTTACAAGCTTTGCCCCGATAATAAGCGGAGGCAACCCGACTCCTTTCTGGCCTGTTATACCCCTTATTATTGCCTGCGGCTCTCTCTCCGGTTTCCATTCGCTGGTAGGCTCCGGAACATCTTCCAAACAGCTCGAAAAAGAGAAAGACGGGCTGATGATAGGCTACGGCGCTATGCTTACCGAGGGATTTCTCTCCACAATAGTTGTTATTGCTGTTGCAGGCTTCGGTTTTACACTTCTTAAAAATGCGGGGCAGGAGATATCCGCTGCAGGATGGGGAAGTCAGTACACTCATGCCATGATGGCAAAGTACCCGAAAGCAGCAATGTTTACCGCTTCGTATGCCCAGATGGTGGCCAGCACCTGGCTTAAGTTTATTCCGGTCAAGATAGTCGAGGTTATTGCCGGCATGTGGGTTGCATCTTTTGCCATGACAACCCTCGATACGACCAACCGGCTGGCAAGGTACTGCCTCACGGAACTGCTTTCACCATTAAAGGATAAGAGTGAGGGGATATACAGGTTTTTAACAAACCGCTGGATAGCATCGTTAGTGCCTGCGGCAATAGGTATATGGCTTGCATGGAGCAGAAACTTTACAATTCTCTGGCCTTCTTTCGGTTCTGCAAATCAATTGATTGCAGCCATAGCACTGCTTACAGGTTCCGCCTGGGTAGCAAAGAGGTTAAAATCCAAAGCTTCTGCGGTAGCAGTTATACCTGCTTATTTTCTCTGGATTACAGTTACAGCCGCCATAATCTGGTTTATAATAGTAGTTCTGCCCGGAACAATCGCCAAGAGTCCTGCAACAGGTATAACAGTTATGGTGATCGAGATAATAATGCTTATTATGAATATAGTATTCATAATTGATTTCTTAAGAACCTATAAGAAGCCTCTGGAAGAGGAAGCATAATTTTAAACAACCGGTTTTTAAGCTGTTCGGGCATATCAGCGGTTTAGACGTTTGTTTTAAAAGATTGATATTTTGAGGACGGAAATATGCTGTTAAAAGACTTTTTAATGAAGATTATAAATGTTTTTAAGTGGTTTTTTTCCGTCCTCGGCGAATCCCACAGGAGCAGGGTAACCGAGCTTACGTCCTACGAGGAAAGAGAGCTTGAGAATATTTTTATCCTGCTCCTTATGGGTTCTTTTGCAGGTATCCCTGCACCTCCGGCTTTCCTTGCAGTCGAGCTGTTCCCGTTCCTCGAATATGAGTTAAGGATTTTAGAGACACGTGCAAAAGACTCGTCGGATGCTCTTGCCGAGCTTGCGGGGCTTATGGATATCGGTTAGATTAATAAAAGAATAATGAAAACATTTTTTTTCACGGGAAAAGGCGGCACCGGTAAATCCACCATGGCGTCTGCAGCTGCCTGGCAGCTTGCCTTGATGGGTAAACGTGTTCTCGCAGTATCCTTTGATCCTGCGCATAACCTGGGGGATATATTCGGATTAAAACTTTCCCACAAAAAGAAGAGATTCGATAAAGAGCTGTATCTTATGGAGGTAAACCTCGAAAAAGCATCTGCGAAGTATATCAAAGAAAATATAAACCTGCTGGAGGGTATCTACAGTTATTTAAAACCTTTTAATATGGACCGTTATTTTCAGATTTTAAAATATTCTCCCGGAATAGAGGAATATGCATCTTTAACCGCCATGGAGGAGCTTTTACGTGTAGAAAAAGAAAATTTCGATTACATAATTATAGATACTCCTCCTACGGGACTTACCTTGAGAATACTTGCTCTCCCTGTAGTTACGCTTTCATGGATAGACAGGCTTAAAAAAATACGCGGCAGTATCCTGGAGAAAAGGTACACCATACATAATATAAACGGCAGGATTTCTAAAGAAGGTATTAAATTGGCCTATAAAGAAGCAGATGATATGGTGATGAAAAAACTTAAAGAGATAGAAATGCGGTTTATGCGGCTTAGAATATTCCTGGAGGGAAACAATAATTCGATTGTTGTTGTTTTTAACCCGGATTTTCTCTCATTAAAGGAGTCCCGGAGGCTTATAAATGCTTTAAAGGAGCTTAAACTCCCGTTTCGTATTGCAATTAACAACAAAGTGGAAGATAAATACCTTAAAGAAGCGGAGGAGATAGAAAAAAAACTTCTAATCAATAACAATTGTATTAAATTGATGCGAATTAAAAGGATGGAACCGCCTCCGAAAAAGGCTTATACTATGGTCGGCAGTCTTACAGAGATACTGCTATAGCTTATAAAGCACATACAGGATCCTTCGGCATAATGAAAAAGGGGAGTACGTTTTGTTAGATAATCTGTTTCAGCACAAAGACATTATAAATGAGCCTATTTTTTATCTCTTTATTGCGGCAACATTGATTATAACCATCGGCTACTCATGGGGAGTAAGGAGAAACAAAAAAATATATCTTTCGGCCTTTAAGGCCCTTGTTAACCTTATAAAACCAAAAGATCAGCAGTTTACAAATATCGGCGGTGTAACGGGGTATCATGCCAATTTAATACCGAAACGCAATGATATTTACAGACGGGTCGATGCAACGATTACTCTTTTGCCGAGGCAGTCATGGCTTTATCTGCCGTTCTCTTTAATCATACAGAGGTTCGACAGGCTTTTTATAATTTTTTTCCTTACTCCGCGGAAGAAGGCCGGATGGATTTTAAAAGAGGGCCATATTATAGAGAGGAAGTACTCTAAATTTCGGAGTCCTAAAATTATGAATGCTGAAAAACTGAATGAGGAATCTTTTAATTGGGACGGAAATGATTATATCCTCTACTATGAGGATGAAGCCATTAAAAAAAAGCTTTTGGCGCTTGCCGCTCGGATGGGATCGCCCGGTACGGTAAAACACATAGCAGTTGTGCCGGAAGAAGAAAGAATATTTACTTTTATGATTCCCGGATATGATTCGGTGGAAAAGAATCTTAAGCCGATATTTAACTGGATCAGGGACAGGCAATTCGCTGTGGAACAGAATGTCCAATCCGGTTAAGTCTAAAACTTGACCTGTGACTTTAATAAATATAATATAAGCACGCATGGAAAAGGTTGTTCTTATTACAGATGTCGATACTCCCTTAGGTTATGAAATAGCAGGAAAATATATTGCCTCCGGTATCCGGCTGATTACCGCATCGAGCTCGGATGAAAAAATCGAATCATTTTCTTCGATGGGCAGTGAAAGGTACCTTCAGGTTAAATGGTCCCGAAGATCTCCGATTTCCGCCCGAAATGTGATACTGGCAGGTCTTAATCATTTTAAGCGCATCGACGACGCCGTTATTCTACAGACGCCATATGCCGGTTTAAACCGCGGCAGCGGGAAAGAAACAGGTAAAATATCCTCCCTGGCTGTTTCCGCGGAAGACTCAGTACATACTGCAGGGGCGGGACGGCGAAGGTTCTGTGATATACAGTTTGCCGATATAGAATCCGTTCTGGATGCATGGGTAAAGGGAAATCTTTTCCTGATAAAGGAACTTGCCCGTTATCGTACCGGAGGTGCGGAAGAGAAGACGGGAAGCGGTATTGCTCTTGTTCAATATTCGGAGGTTAATGTATCCGATTTTACGCCTCTTGAAGCATTAATATTAAATGGATTTGAATCTTTTATAAAAACAGTTTCCAATGCGGATGTTAGGATTAACGGGTTTTTATCCGCCAATACTGTTATAACCGAATATGCGGATTTTATTTTTAAAACATTGCAGGAAAAGAGCTCCAGATTTAACGGCCGGATATTCAGATTTCAGACCAGGCAGGGACTGTTTATAAAAAAACGCTGATTCCGGCATCTCTTACGAACTTAAAAGAACATCGATTCCGCAAATCTCATCTGAAACTCAGGTTTGCCTGCAAGTTCTAAAAAAGAAGATTTTTCTGCAATTATTCCGGCACGGTCCCGTGCTGTTTTAGAAACTAAAACCATGACGGCACCGCGCAGTGCGGCATTACCGACGGCATCTACTTTTGATTTGTCCGCCGGCGGTATAAGGCCGATTCTGATTGCGGCTTCCACATCTATTCCGGCACCGAAATTACCTGCGAGCCTGATAAGGTCGAGTTTGTCGATTGTAATTCCCGCCTTGTCCAGCAGGCTTTCCACACCGGTACGAATCGCCCCTTTTGCAAGCTGCAGTTCTCTGATATCTTTCTGTGTGATATAAACTGTTTTATCTTCCGTGACAGCAAATGCCGGTTTATCATTTATTTTAAATATCCTGCTCTTAAATGCCTGGCATGTAATTTCTTCTGCGGGCAGCAGCCTGCCTGTGTTATCTATAAGGCCGGTATTCAGCAGTGCTGCAACAGCAGAGATTAATCCTGTTCCGCATATACCTGATGGTTTGCCTCTGCCGATAGTTCTGTAAGACACCTGCCTGTTCTGATTTTCCTCCGCATCTATCGAAACGGAATAAACCGCACCTTTTACCGCACGCATTCCGCATGCTATTTGGGCACCTTCGAAAGCAGGGCCTGCAGCGGTCGATGTTGTTACGATGTTCCCTTTATCGGACAGAACAATTTCTCCGTTTGTCCCTATATCTATGGAGAGTGATGTTATTTTTTCCCGGTCTATATTCATGGCGATGATCATTCCAACAGTATCCGCCCCTACAAATGCTGATATAACGGGAAGTGTTTCCACCCATCCATGTTTCTGGAAATTCCATCCGAAATAGTCAGGCGGTATTTTTAATGAATCCGAGATTACCGGTATATACGGTGCCTGGGTAAGCTGGTACGGATCAAAATTGATAAGAATATGGAGCATTATCGGGTTCCCGACTATAACGGTTCTGTATATTTTTTCTGCAGGTATGCCGGTTTCTTCAAGGATGGTCCGGGCTCCCTGGTTTATTGTATCGAGTGCTGCATTTCTGACTTTTTCTCTGCTTGTTCCGAATTGCTGTGCCCTGGATATAACATCGGCCCCGAAGGAGACCTGGCGGTTAAGCAGGGTTTTACGTATTATCCTGCCTCCCGTTTCCAGGTGATGCAGGGAAATGTCCACGGTTGTCGTGCCAAGATCGACTGCAAAGCCGTAAAGCGGTTCCGAACCTCTTTTCTCCACACCGATAAATGTTTTATCGTCCAGTATAATGTCCGCATCCCAGTTATATCTTCTTAAAGCCGACGACATATTCTCCAGCGAGGAGACTGCCGGCTTTTCTATTGGTATACTGCGTTTACTGAGTTCTTCTTGTACCCTTGTCCAGTCGGAGCGCTGATCCTTAAGCGAAGGTTCCGGTAGTTTGATGTGTATTTTTTTGATTAACGGCTCTCCCGGTATTAACGGCTCTGCTCCGGTTGTCGCAGCTCCTTCCCAGGCTATATTAACCCTTCCGGATTCGGGAATCGTTACGGTGCAGTTACCTTCTATGACTGCCTGGCAGGCCAGGCGGATACCGTTTTTTAACTCTTCTTCCGCAAGTTTTTTCCTCTCTCCCGTACCTGATCCGGGAGGAGGATCAATTTTTACTTTACACTGTCTGCAGAGGCCCCTGCCGCCGCACGGGAAGTCTATAAGGATACCCTCCCTGATAAGAAAATCTCTTAAAGGGGTGTCTTTTTCCGCATGAAATATAAGATTCCCGGGTTGAATATTTACCCTGCACATGGTTTATCGATAATAGAGTATATGAAAAGATTAGGCAATATTTATTATTAAATACAGCACCTTTTTACCGTATGCTTATCTGACCGGTTTTTTTCGTAACGATACCTGCCCAGAAAAATCCGATTACGGCAGTGATAAAATTCCCGATTACCATTCCGATCCAGATACCGTTTAATCCGATAAAAAATGATATAATCAGGGCAAGAGGTATTGTTAAAAGCAGCATCTGTGAAAGATTAAGTATGAGTGATTTAAACCCCATCCCCATGCCCTGGAAAATGTTTACTTCTACCATTCTGAGTGCAATAAAAGGAAAGCCGATGCTGAAAATTATTAAAAGTTCCCGCCCGGTTTTCATTACTTCCGGATTAACGGAAAAAACTCTTATTAAGGGTTTATTGCCGAGTATAAAAGCAGCTGTAAAGGAAAGCATTATAAGAACGACTGCCAGTGATGCACGGTTTAATATCTGCCTAAGCCTTGTGTAGTTTTTAGCTCCGTAATTCTGGCCTGTCATGGTCAGAACGCTCATGGCAATTCCGATAACCGGTAAAAATGCAACCTGCTGATATGTAAACCCCATTGTAAATGCCGCCTTTACATAGTCGCCATAGGGGCGCAGAAGTATAAACAGAAGACTAAGGCCCAGAGACTGTGCAAGCTGGGAAATAATGGACGGCCCGCCTACTTCGAAAATGCCTTTAATAAATCTGCTGCTGTATTTAAAAATTTTTAAGTTAAATTTGATGATGTTTTTATCGCCGAAAAGTGATCGCGCAAGTAAAAGACAACTCACTGCCCTTGCAATAACAGTGGCAAGGGCGGCTCCCCGGATTCCCATTTCCGGGAAAGGGCCGATGCCGAAGATTAATAAGGGATCCAGTATTATATTTGTCAGTGTTCCGGCAACCATTACCTGCATCGGTTTTATCATGTTGCCTTCGCCGCGTAATATGCCGTTTCCTATCATTACAAAAAATGCAAAAAAAGATCCCAGCAGAATAATGTTTACATACTGTAAAATGTAGGGGAGCATTTTATTCGTTGCACCGAGCAGTAAAAACAGAGGCCTGGATAAAGGCGGCCCTCCGATGGTAAAAATCACTGCAGTTATAATAACAATCAACAGGGAATGTTCCGCTGCATTATTTGCTTCCCTGTATTTCTCCGCGCCGATGAACCTTGAGATTATCGAACTGCTTCCTGCGCCTGCGCCTGCGGCAATTGCTATTAAGATACTCTGAACGATAAAGGACATGCCGACGGCACCGAACTGCAGTTCTCCCAGCCTGGATATAAAAAGCCTGTCTATAAAGTTAAAAGCAGTTTGGAATGTAAATGCGATCATAGTGGGAACTGCAAGACGGAAGAGAGTTTTAAGTATACTTCCTTTTAAAATTTCCTCTGGTGTAATTTTTATTCTCTGTGATTTTTTTAATGCTAATCCGTTTTTCATAGTATAAATGGACCTTTGATTATTTATTGGGTTATAAAATCATTTATAGACAGGTTTACAATGTAATAAATTTTATCGATAATTGAAAATATAATATTATGTTATATGCTATGATGATTAAGAAACATAGGAAGGAGTAATAGTTGAAGGGAGTAATTTTAGCAGCGGGCTACGGAACCCGGTTTTTACCAGTTACTAAAACGGTACCGAAGGAGATGCTTCCGCTTATAAATAAACCGTCCATAGATTTTATTATAGAAGAGTTTTTAAACTCCGGTATAAGAGAAATTCTGGTAATAACATCCAGGAGAAAACAGAGCCTTGAAGATTATATAGACAGAGAAATCGAACTGGAAAGTGTTTTTAACAGAGAAGGTGCACATCAGAAGCTTAAAAAGGTTCATCCTCCGGAAGCTCATTTCTATTTCGTCAGGCAGAAAGAGATGAAAGGTACTGGGCAGGCTCTTCTGCTGGCAAAACCATTTGTTAATAACGAACCCTTTGTAGTGGCATATCCCGATGATCTTCACTTCGGGGAAAAACCATTATCGCTTCAATTAATCGAAAAGTATAAAAAGACCGGCTGCTGTGTGCTTGCAACCCTGCACGACCCTCCCGATATAAACAGATACGGTGTTATTTCCATGGCGGACGATGGAATTCATGTAAAGGATATTGTGGAAAAGCCGGTTAAAGGTTCGGAACCCGGCAAGGAAGCATCTATCGGAAGATTTCTATATATACCGGAGATATTTGAATGGCTCGAAAAGGGGCTAAAGGAACATACGAGCGGTGAGTACTACCATACCTATGCTGTCCGTGCTCTGGCTAAAATGGGAAAAGTGGTATATAAGCAGGTCGACGGAATGCGGCTCGATACCGGTGAACCGTGCGGATACCTGGAAGCAATAATACGGTATGCAAATACAATACCCGAATATAGAGAGGTGCTTAAGAAGTTGCTTTCTTAAAATGAGAACGTGAAAAACTTTTAAAAAAGAGCTATACTATTAGTATGACAAGAAAAACAGTATCCGTACAGATATTTAAAACCTGTAAATTATTATTATCCGGTTCGGCTGTTTTGATGGTTTTTGTGCTGCTGTTATCCGCATGCAGCCAGAGCGATCTGTTTACGGAATACAGAGGCACGAATCTTATAAGCGCTATACCGCTTGCAGACTGGGCAGCCGATCAGGGTAC
>JAADHF010000028.1 GCA_013151965.1 Spirochaetota bacterium | reverse complement strand
AGGTTCGGGCAGCATGTCTGCACGCCTGTCTCTCCCAGATGCTCCATCTGCCCTATTCCGGAATACTGCGGAAGAGAAGGGATAACCCGCTCGCGATAACTCACAGCAGCTTACGATAATTCGAGATAGCTCATTTAATGACTTACGAAGATCCTGCGCTAATTCATTCAGCAGTTCATTTCCGCGAATAGTATGATACTGCATCAGAAAAAGGCACCCCTTTAAAAGTAAGGAGTGCCGTTATAAACTTCTTTAAAAAGAGGAACCGGAACTAAAGCTTAAGGAGAATCCCTACAGTGGAACCGCCATAATAAGCCCAGTAGTTTCCTTCCAGATAAACGGCCAGATTATCATTTATAAAGTAGTTTACACCACTGTACGATGAGATTCCGATACTAAGAGGGGAATTATAATAATAACTAAAATATCCGCCGGTATCAAAGTTAACTACAACACCCAGGCCGATATAAAAATCCATGCGGTTAAGATAATCGAAAGGCAGATTTAACCCTTTAAATGATAAATGAGCCGTGCCGAACCCGCCTGCTCCCAATACAATGCCAGTATAACTTCCCCAACCATAAGGATTTACAAGCCCTTTGACCGCAGCACCAAATTGAATGGGTATCTCACCTGCAATCTTTACCTGGGCCATTATTAATTCAGCCCCCGGATAAACGGCAAGGCTTAAGCCGTAGCCCCAGCCGAAACCAATCCCGGCAGACACAAGAAAATTACCAGGCTTCAGATAAGAATCCCACTTAGAATCGCCGGAACCTGCAAAACTTAAAACCGGAAGTGCTGTAATCAGAACAATAAGAAGGATAAAAATCTTTTTCTTCATAAGTATACTCCTTTTCTTATATATAATATATTCCGAATATTATTTTGATATATGTTACAATAAAAGTCAAGCTATAACAATTTAACCTTTATCTGACCGGTATTTTTCTAAAATAATAGCACTTATTATATTAAATATCCGAAAAGTATTGACAATTTCTGATATTTAAGATTATTGTATCCGAACAGCCCGTAAAAAGGGGGAGTACAAATTATGAAAAGAATAAGGAACCTGTCATCTAAATATAGGGGTAACGCTGAAAGTATGCTTATCCTTATACCTGCAACACGATAGTTTTATTTTAGAATTATCGTAATATTTTCCATATAATTCAGATTTATAACAGACTGCAGCAACCGGTAGCACACAATTAAAGGTATATTTTATGAAAGAGAAGGTGACTACATTTACATTCGACCCTGAAACATCCCTTTCCAGAAAAGGCTTTTCGGGACTTTTCCGTTTTCTTAAAGGGTTCAGAATTATTTATATACTTTCCATTACTTTCCTCACATTTGCAATGACAGCAAAAACAACCACCTACATACTGCTGAGATTTTTTATAGATAAGGTCCTCGGTGAAAAGAGAGAACCGTACTGGTATCCGCTCGTTGCCGGAGGATTTATACTGCTCGCCCTTTTTCAGGGTGTATGCACATTTTTAAGCGGTAAATTCGCGGCAAGAACAGCGGAGGGAATTATACAGAGACTCAGGAATTACCTCTACAACCATCTTCAGAACCTCTCTTTCTCGTATCATGATAAGACAAATACGGGTGAATTGATTCAAAGAACAACAGGCGATGTCGACACTTTAAGGCGTTTTTATTCGGAACAGGCAATAAGCTTAGGAAGAGTGCTTCTGCTGTTTATTATCAACTTTATTGCTGTTATCAACATAAACTTAAAATTAGGACTTATTTCCGTTGTTGTGGTACCCCTGATAGTCCTGGTATCCACTCTCTTTTTCCGGGTAATATCAAAACGGTATCAGGAATTCCAGCAGCAGGAGGCAAAATTAACAACGACGCTTCAGGAGAGCCTCTCGGGTATCCGCGTGGTAAAGGCTTTTGCCAGAAATAAGTTCGAAACAGAAAAGTTCGACAGGGATAATTCCGAAAAATTCAGGAGGGGAAAGCGGCTCATATATCTTCATTCAGCTTTCTGGCCTATTACCGATTTACTCTGCGGATTTCAGATGCTTGCAGGCTATTTGACAGGCGCCTTTATGACAATAAACGGCACAATCACAATAGGCAGTTATTTAGCGTACAGCGGACTGCTTATATGGATAATCTTCCCCATGAGAATGCTGGGCAGACTTATTGTCGAAACTTCGAAGGCAAAGGTATCATACGGGAGAATACTGGATATTATCGAGCATAAACCGGAAGCCATATTCAGCGGGAAAAAGAAAAGAATAAACAGTATAAACGGGGAAATAATATTTAAAGATGTTTCTTTTACATACGATAAAAAAACTCCCGTACTCAACGGTATAAATTTAACCGTAAAACCCGGCACTGTCGTAGCTCTTTTAGGACATACCGGTTCCGGCAAAACAACATTGGTTAATCTCCTGCCCCGCTTTTACGAATATACAGAAGGCAGTATCCTTCTTGACGGAGAGGAATTAAAAAACTATTCCAAGGAATTCTTAAGGAGAATTATCGGGATAGTGGAACAGGAGCCCTTTCTTTTTTCACTTACAATTGCAGAGAACATAGCATACGGAGTGCCCGGGAAAAAAACAACGCAGGAAGAGATAGTAAGGGCAGCGAAAGCCGCTGCAATACACGACTCGATTATTTCCTTTCCCAAAGGTTACGAAACCCTTGTCGGAGAAAAAGGAGTTACACTTTCCGGCGGTCAGAAACAGCGGATTGCAATTGCCAGGGCTCTTTTAAAGAATCCGAAAATATTAATTCTCGATGATTCAACATCATCCGTAGATACCGAAACAGAGCAGAAAATCTGGGAAGCTCTGGAAACATTGATGCAGGGCAGAACGACTTTTATTATTGCCCATAGAATTCAGAGTCTTATGAAAGCGGATATAATATGCGTCCTGGATAAGGGAAGCATTATTCAGCAGGGTTCACATGATGAATTACTTCGCCGGGAAGGAATTTACAGAAAAATATACGACCTTCAGTCCCGCATCGACGAAGAACTCGAAACGGAGGTAAAAAATGCCTGAAAACAGATTTGAGGAAGAGGAATTTACAACACAATTTAACGGCAAAACTGTTTTAAGAATACTCAAGCAGCTTAAACCATACTGGAAGAAGGTAACAATCTTTGTAGTTACTATTGCAGTTGTTGCCTTCCTCGATTCCTACTTTACATATTTAAGCAAAAGGATCGTGGACGAAGGTATTATTCCCAAAAACATAAATGCAGTATTTCATGTCGTAAAGATCTACGGATCACTCATGGTGGTTCAGGCTGCAGCGGTTTTAGGAATGATAGTTATAACAGGAATACTCGGCGAGCAAATTCACTATGATCTACGTAAAGTTATGTTCGTAAATCTTCAGGATCAATCCCTTTCATACTTTGATAAAACTCCTGTAGGCTGGATAATGTCACGCTTTACATCGGATTCCGAAAGGATAGCAGACCTTGTTACCTGGGGGCTGCTCGATGTAAGCTGGGCCGTTTTTAACATCAGCGTTGCACTTTTATTTATGCTTAAAATTAACTGGAAACTTGCGCTTGTAGTAATTGCAATCGTACCTATTCTGATTATCGTTGCAATCCAATTTAAAAAGAAAATAATCCTGGAATACAGAAGTGTACGGAAGATAAATTCCAGGATTACAGGAGCTTACAACGAAAACATAACAGGTGTCAGAGTAGTAAAAGCATTACGCAGAGAAGAAACAAACCTAAGAAAATTCGGAACGCTTACAGGCGAAATGTACCAGGCATCCTACAGGGCTGCATGGCTTTCCGCACTTTTTCTGCCGGCCGTTCAACTGTTAAGTGCCTTTGCCCTGGCCGCTATTATATGGATCGGCGGCATTGAAGTTACCTTAAAAGCCATGACAATAGGAGGTATTCAGGCATTTTTTTCTTATGTAACCTTTATGCTCTGGCCGATCCAGGACCTTGCAAGAGTTTATGCAAATATGCAGCAGTCCATTGCCTCTGCAGAGAGAGTATTCTCATTAATCGATTCCGTGCCGGAGATTAACGACAAACAGGACGCGGTAAGTGTGCAATCGATCAGGGGTGATATAGTCTTTAAAGATGTAAATTTCTACTATGAGCCGGATAACCCTGTACTTAATAATTTTAACCTAACAGTGCGCCAGGGAGAAACAATTGCCCTGGTCGGACCCACAGGAGGAGGCAAATCTACCATTGTAAACCTGTTATGCAGGTTCTATGAACCTAAAGGGGGTAAGATTACAATAGGCAGCAGGGATTACCTCGAGTTAACGCTTAACTCCATACACTCGAGGCTCGGGATTGTTCTGCAGACACCTCATCTCTTTTCCGGGACTATTAAAGAGAATATCCGCTACGGCAAACTCGATGCATCGGATAAAGAGGTAGAACTGGCGGCTGAAGTGTCGGGAGCTCATGAGTTTATAATGAGACTGGATAAGGGTTATGAAGAAAATGTAGGCGAAAGCGGTAACCTGCTTTCCGTTGGTCAGAAACAGCTTATAAGCCTTGCCCGTGCAGTTTTAGTGCAGCCTGATATTTTCATTATGGACGAAGCGACAAGTTCTGTTGATACAATTTCCGAAACCCTTATTCAGCAGGGCATAGAAAAATTAATGAACAAGTGTACCAGCTTTATAATTGCACACAGACTTTCCACCATAAAGAAGGCCGACCGGATCCTTGTTATCCGGAATGGTGTAATTACAGAAACGGGTACACACACGGAACTTATTAAACAGAAGGGCCATTACTATGAGCTTTACACAAACCAGCTCAGAAGTCAGCTCGAAAAAGAATTTGATCCTGTTACGCAACCCCTTCTATAAGGCTTTTAAGATATTTTATCTTTTTCTCGCATACACTGACCAGGCTCCCGGGCAATGCTGCATTTTTAACTCTTGCATCTGTCCATAGCCACCTGAACTTTTTAAACAGTTTGATGTATTCCTTATCGTCCAGACCCTGCCAGTACTCACTTTTACGTTCCGCAAGGAGCCTGTAATCCCCTATATTAAGACCCTTAAAATCTTCGAAGTACATATTCAGGGGAAACCTTGCATTATATTCATTCCAAAGAGAAAGATTCTTTGATTTTGCCGTATCGAGCTGTTTTTCCCAGAACTCCAGTATGTCTTTGATATGATTAATCGGCTCAAAACCCTTTTTTCCCCCGTCGTAAATTGTGCACCCTTCGAGACCTATAATAGTCCTCTCGAACTGTGAATGTTCCAGCTCGGGAGCCAGCAGAGCTCCTAATTTATAATTTTTAAGCAGGTCGGTATCGTAGAGATAATTAAACAGCGGTGCATCTTTCGAAGCCAGGGCAAACCTCCCTTCAAGGTAAATCATGAAGGTTTTTTTATAACCGGGGTATTCCTTTTTGAATATTTTGTGCCATTTTTCCATAACCCTCTCTGCTTCCACACATCCGATTGTGATAAAAATCATATTTTTTAAATGGTAATTTTTTGCATTTAAAAAATTGTGAAGATACTGCAGAGCATGGTCTAAGGATATGCCGGAAGCGACAATATCGGCAGTGTAGATTGTAGCATTATCGGGCAGAACAAATTTTCTGTATTGATCTTCGCTGACCTCGAATTTCCCTTCCTTAAGTATCCGCTGACTGGATATATATGAACTGCTGTGCCACTTATAGCCGAAAGCTTTTTTTAAAGCATCCCGGACCATGAAATTAAGCCCGCCCCGCAGGATATGAAACACATTAACACTTTTGGAATCTATTCTGCTTATTCTTTCCAGTATATTTACACCCTTTAAAGCATTGGTAATACCGTTCTGCATAAGGTTTGTAAAATCGGTATTGATGATCTCAGGAAAGTTCATTAAATCCCGCGTATCCCGTGTCGACACGACATACCGTTTAAAATCTTCCATGGATCTTTCTCCGTCGATGGAATACACGGATACAGCTTCGTCTTTAAATTTTCTTACTAATCTGTCAGACATTATTGTTCCTCTTTTTTTCAGGTTTTTACCATTATAGTGTGTTACCTTAAGGTTGTTAAGCAGAGATTGTTAAGGTTTTTTTACTGAGAGTTTAAATAGCCTGCAGCCTGTTTTTCTGATTGTTTTTCTGATCCGTAAAAAGCCGCTCGATCCTTATCTACAATTTATCAACAGCCTTATATGCCGCTTTTCCCACCTCGGAATCCGGATTTATTTTCCGGGCACGTACAAAGAAATCACGGGCATCTTTTTCTCTGCCCAGTTCTTTAAGGCAAATTCCGGCAAGAAAGTACGAAACCTGTGCATTTCCTCCGTCAGGATACATTTTAATGTAACTGTTAAACAGTGAAAATGCTTCTTTATACGAAAGACTGTCAATAAGAAGCTGTCCCTTTACTAAAACATAGCTCCAGAAGTATTTTTCGCTGCCGTCCGCTTTTACTCCGGAAAGATATTTTAGGGCTTTCCCATTGTTGCCGAGCATGGCATTCGCATACCCCAGATAAAACAGATATTCCTGTTCCGCATCTGCATCCGCATCCTGAAATCCTTCTTTTAGTACGGAAACCGCTTCTTTGAATTTACTTTTTTCAATAAGATCTTTCCCGTCGGACAGCTGTTCATCCTCCTCGTCCATCCATGTGACATCACCGGAATCCTGTACACTTGCCCCGCGTACTCCCATTACTGCAGAACTGGTACTCTTTTCATTTCCGGCAACATATTTATATGTGTTCTGAATAACAGTGCCGAAACCGAGAGAAGATACCCGTTTTTTCCGCTTTAGAATATCCTGTAAGGAATATACCCCGGGATTGGAAATTGTCAGGCGTATATTGTCACTGGAAAATTCCGCAATGGTTTCCTTATCGACATTAAGCTGTGTATCCGGTGCAATGGTATCTCCGATCATAGCCTCTACCCATGAACCGTCCTGATTTATCTCCATCGTACCTTCCAGATAATCAAGGACGAATTCTTCAGCAGCTGCCTGAGAAATAAAGAATACAATTCCTAATATAATTACTGCAGAAAGGTAATACTTTTTCATACCTGCCCCTTTTTCTTATTTACTCAATAAAAATTATACACCGCCGAATACATGAAATCAATACGAATTGATTTTAATTTGCACGGAAGTAATCCGGTTATACTTTAAGACCGCCGTCGATCCCGGCCTCACTTTCTATCGCAGCTTTTTTTGACTTTTTTACATCCTCCGGAGCAATTTCCAGCACCTTTTTACCTACCAGAGAAATGGCCCACGCACCCACCGGTGCCGTATATAGTATGCTTAAGACCGCTACAGTGAGAATAATATCGCCCGGGGCAGTATCCATTCCCGCAAACTTCATAGCTGCAAGCGGTGCCGCACCTATTGCAGCCTGCACCGTGGCTTTCGGAAGGTAAGCGATAATAACAAAAAACCTCTCCTTTAAATTCAGGTTGCTGCCCAGAAGACAGAGATAGGTTCCTATACTCCTGCCTATAAGTCCTAAAGATATAAGAGCAACACCCGACAGCCCTGCCTTTAAGGCAACATCGATATTAACCTGTGTACCAACAAGTGTAAAAAGAAGCATTTCGGCAAATATCCATATCTTACCAAGTTTCGCAGATAATTCATGTGCGTAATGTTCCCGCTTTTCAAGGATTATGAATCCTATCGCCATTACCGCTATCAGCGCGGAAAAAGGCACTATATTTTCCAGAAGATGCTCTGCCCTTACCAGCAGGATGGACACGCCGAGAATAACAAGCACTCTCTTTGTAGCCCGCGGATTGTACCGTTCGAAAAGCTTATAGAGCAGCCAGCCGGCTATAAGCCCGATTACAATTCCCAGAACAATAGAAATCGGAATGCCTGCCAATTCCCAGATAACACTTACATTATGCCCGACATAGATTCCGATTAAAATACTGTAAACAACAATTACAAAAACATCGTCTATGGAGGAAGCTGCAAGCAGCAGAGTAGGTATTCCTTTTTTTGCTCCTCTCCGTTCCTCTATAAAACCAATCATCAGAGGAACAACAACAGCCGGCGATACAGCACCTAAAATTGCTCCTAATATTGCAGATTCCATAACGGTCAGCCCTAAAAAGAGGGGCCCTAAAAACGTTATAGCTGCTATCTCGAAACTTGCGGGAACAAAGGAAAGGAGCAGGGCCATTACACCTACCCTGCTTAATGTATCCTTACTCAGCTCAAAACCGGCACGCAGTAGAATAACAATAAGTGCAATTAAACGCAGATCAGCCGACACTGCCAAAAGATTTTTATCGATAATGCCCAGAATATAAGGTCCGAAGGCAATTCCTATAAGCAGCATCCCGACAAGACCGGGTATTTTGATTTTTTTAAATACCCAGTCGATAAAGAGACACGTAATAATGAGTTCTGCAAGACTAACTGCCATCGTTCCTCCTTAATTTCAGACGCTGTAATTCTCCGCAGCCGGGCCGGCAGGAAAAGTACGGAAAGCTCTATCCTCATAAACGCTCCTTTAAACGTTCTTGATAAAGAGCAAACATAATCATTTTGTTAAAGCCATTAGCTGAAAGGCGGATTAGGATGAACCTCTTCACCTTTAACAGTAGGGCAAAATTATCAGACAAAAGGGAAAAAGACAAGTACTTGATTAATAATTTCCGGTATTGTGGTATTTCTTATACATTACCACCCGCCGGGAGTGGCACCGCCGGAATGGTCTCCCGGATCGTACCATGCTTCCATCAGTTCCCGCCAGGTTTCGACAATTTTGTCGGTATTTGAATTAGCGAAATCTATTAATCCATAAAGATGCCCCGGGTTCGGAGTATCGGGATTATCCCCGAACCATGCTGCGGTATCAGCATCCGTATACCACCATTCATACCAATAAAGAGAATTATTATTATACATAAGATTGCCTTTGGAAAAAAAGATAGAAAGGCCTCTTTTTACTTCTTTACCTGATCCGTAATAATCACCGTAAACATCGCCGGCATACGCTGCTATTATTACACCGGATAAAATATCCAACACATTTTTTGCCTGAGAAATCAGTTTATCAGAAAATAGTTCCGGATTATTAATAATTGCATAACAAAAATCATTAATATCATAATAAGGCTCTGCAATAACCGCATTAATATCGTTATCGTTAAAGAAATGTACGGAAGCATCTCTTACGTTTTCTATAAATTCTTTTTTATTCTCGGAATAAATCTGAACAGCAAGCTGATCCAGAGAAGTTTTTAAATTACTGATTTTTGATAGATCCACTGCCGAGAAAGTCTGATCCGGATAATTCTTTGTCGTGTCGTGATAACTTTTTACGATCAGTTTTCCTAATTCTACAGGAGCCCCTGTGCTGCCGCCGGATTCTGCCATACTGCCGAACAGGTTGGTATAATCCCATCCGTCATTATTCTCATCTCCCATGGATGCCGCAAAAACATCCGCAAGGTCTCTGAACTCATAAGCAGTTTCCACCTCGCCCATTATGCAGGCATCAAAACCTATTAGATCCAGCTTATTTGCCTGTGAAAATCCTGATGAAGAAAGCGCCTGCTGTATTTCATCCAGAAAAAGATAATCACCGTTTCCGCTGCTCCAGTCATCAGCTATCTGTCTTGCCTGAACATTTTTAGCCGCTGTATTGCTTATACTTCTTGCCCCTCCTCCATGGTCCCACAGAATAAGAGCGTAATGGTCAGCCGGAAAATCATTTTTAGAGGTAATAATAAAGTTTGATAAAGTCTCCGGGTCATTCATCGCCAGTTCAGAATTACCTGTATCCAGCCGCGTGGAAACTATTTCAGGGGTATTATCCGGAACAACCCGGTACAATCTTGTTCCTTCCGTGGGACTTGTATCATCGTACAACACAATAATCTTTAAATTATCATTTCCCCCTGCCTGGTTAAGATTATAAAGTCCCTGCTCCATTTCGTTAAAATCATCCAGAGCATAGGAGGAAAGGCTGTTATCCCCATCGAGATAGACCATAAATGTCCACGTATCATTACTGCCGGGAGCAAACTTCGAGACCATTCCGGTTTGAATATCATCCGTAGGATTTGCCTTTTTGATTGCAGGTTTAAATTTAGCAGAAACCATTTTATAAGCATCCATCACAATAGTTGCCGTATTGCCATCGATATCGGAAACACCTGCCCAACTATCAAAAACGTAGCCGGCATCCGGAACAGCAGTTAAGGTTACCTTAGTGCCGTTAAAGTATTCATCTCTTTTCGGATCACGCAAGATCTTCCCGCCGTAAGAGCCTTTAACTTCTGTAATAAGAGAATACCGTTCAAACAGAAAACCACACCCGGCTGTCAGCATCACCAAAAAAAACAAAATAATTATTCGTTTCGGGAAATACATCTCTTAATGCCCTATTTTATTTCTATTATGTTCATCTTTGCAGGTATGGAAAGTTTATCGTAATTTAAAACAACTGCAATCAATAAAAATTTTCCGACAGGGTCGGTCGTTTCCGTTGTAAGATCGATTAAATATGAATTATACCCGGTTCCGGTTCCCATGGGTTCTACGGCAGTAAGAGGATTCTTATTATATTCAGCCAGTTTATAAATTTTATCACCGATCTGCTTTCCTGTTTCGGTAATCTCTTCATAAGTCCAGTTCTCTTCCCATGGATAATGTTCGTAATATCCCCCGTTTTCACCCGGATTTAAAGGGCCGAAATAGATACTGCGCAGATCTTTATCTACAATAAGAGTATAAACATCAAATGTTAAGTCTTTCGGATTCTCATTAAAAACCGGTTCAATAGCAATCTGTCTGCTGGTAAGCGCTGTACCCGCCCAATCCGTTTTCATATCCGCAGTAGCGGTAACGCCTGAATCGGCTTTAAGGGTTACAGAGTTCCCCCCCCGGGGACAAATATCCATCGTTAAATATGAGTTTTTTATATCGTCGCTTATCTGAAACCCGAGCTTAAACTTAATAACATTTGCAAATATTTCCCAGCCCGTATAATCATCATACGGACTTTTATCGTCGATTGTTCCCGTATATTTATCGGAGCCATGGTCTCCTTCCGCATTTATGCTGATTAGTTCACCTTCGACAGGAATAGATACCTGAGTAAAGTTATAAGTAGAATCTATATCCGCGGGAAGCATTTCCTTAGTCTCGCTTCCGCTTTTAAGAGTTACAGTAAAAGTAATCTTATCCAGACCAAGACCCCTTTCCCATTCATTTACTGCATCTTGAGAATTAAAGACACGGTTATCCACATCGATTATTATATCTCTTGGTCCATCCAGAATCGCACCCTTAAAAGCTGTACCAGGGCATCCGGATAAAGTAAGGACAACAACTATTAATAATAAAGATATATAAAATACTTTTCTATTCTTTTTATTTTTCATCTATACATTACCTTCGCTAAGAAAATTAATAATTCGGATCATCGGGAATCGTTATTTCAATTTTAGAATCTGTATTTGTATCGGTATTATAAGCATCATTCACTTCATCTATCGTCCCGTAAGAGTCCCCTAGATACTCGGACAACAGGGCAGCAGGAGCAGCATATATTGCATTATTCAATAATCTGCGGACTCTGCCCTGCCAGCCGATATAAATACCGTATCCGTCAGAACTAACCGATGTGTGTATATTATTATAATCAAGATACAGATTACCGCCGTAACCAACATATAAGGCATAAGCTAAAGAATTACCGCTGCCGCCGTTTATATCATTATATCCGATTGTTCCCTTTCCGTTATCAAGTAAATAGACCCCGTATGTTTTGCCGCTGTCGCCTGCTGCAGAACCGCCGTTTATAGTATTGCCGACTATTATAGGGTTACACTCAAAATCATTAAATATTCCGTATGCCTGTCCCCTTAAACCGGAAGAGGTGCCTCCGGAGATACTGTTCTTATAGATTACCGGGCTGCTCTTTTCCGAAACCTCTATCCCGTAAGTTTTAGAATCGTCAGCAGAATTACTGCCCCCTGTTATGTCATTACTTTCGACCCTGGGAGAAGATAAATTCGTAATAAAGACTGCCGCACCGGTTCCGCCCTGTATCTCATTATTTCTAAGCAGAGCAGAGGCTCCGTCATACTTAACGGCAGCCCCGGAACCGTTACTGACAATTGTATTATACTGGAAAACAGCTTTTGTATCCGAAGTTAAGGAGACAAGAGGAATCGAACTTGCAGCGCTTCTCTGTATGGTAAAACCTTCGAATACTACATCATTACCAATACCGCTGCCTGATTTTATCGTCGATGTAGTATCTGTAAAGTTTATAATTGTTGCATAGGTTGAATCGGTTCTATCGGCAGGTAATTTGTAGTTTCGGGACGACCAGACTGTGTTGTAACCGCCGTAAACATGTACTCCGGCAAGTAAATTTATATCATAGTTAACATTATATGTGCCTGCCCTTATTACTACCGATTGTCCTGCACCGTTTGCAGTCGATATTGCCGTATTTATATTTGTTTCATCATCAGGCACCCTGACAAATGGGTTATTTATCGTAGCATGCATCGAAGCATGACTTTTTAAAACAACTGTAGTTTCTTCTGCATTTACATTGTCAAATACCGGTGCAACATCCGGGGTGCCGTCTACTGTCCACTCGACAAATTCATACAGGAAACCGGGGTTGCTTTTAAGTTGAAATATTCCCGTATCGGAAGTAAATTCCTTGGTTTCACCCGCTATTACAGTTCCGGGAGACACTATCTCATTATTACTATCATCTCCGGTAGCCGGAACCGATAATGTCAGCACCCACAACCCGGTACCAACCAGATCAAAATTATGGGTAACAGTTCCTGTTACAATAAAAAACTGGCCTGTCTGTTCACCGGATGTTTTCGGATTAAACTCTAAATAAATATTATCTATGGTTTTGCCGGCAGGTATAACTACAGGAAAATCAGGATTTGTTCCTTCGACAAAATTAAAGGTACCGCCTTTAAAAAACATATCATTGATAACCAGGTCACCGGTCCCGGAATTCTTTATTTTTAATGTCTTTACATCTTTTCCGCCGATTCCGATCTCTTTTCCTCCGAAATCTATAACACCTTCATTGCCGCCGCGTATTTTCACTGCACTTACAAAGTCGATAAAAGAAATACTTCCCGGTTCTACTTTTTCTACACCGATACCCAGCTGTTTGCAGCCCAAAAGAGATAATAAAAAACTCAGCAGAATAACTGCCGGCAACAAACGAAATACTTTTTTAGAATAAGAGTTATTAATCATTTTGTACTGCCTTTCATTTCTGTCTCCACAGGTATTTTTAGTCCCTTTTGACCAACACCTTTCCTCCCAAAAAAATTAAACAGATAATATTCTAGCATAAACAGAAAAACCGGAATAAGAATTGCGATAACCTGTAATCCTTTTGTTAATCCCAATAGATTATAAATCGAATGTATCGAGACAGCTAAAAGATACATACCCAACGATAGAAAAAATGAGAAGAAATTATAATTATGCATTATCTGGATCGCATAACCGATTAATGCCGTAGTCGAACCATGCATCAGACTGGCTGTTAAGCTTCTCGTAATTATAAAAACAACACTTCCGCCCATTCCCGATGAAGCCGAAATGGAAAGATAAAGATAATTTTCCAGAATAGAAAAACCTATTCCCGATGCCATTGCAAAACGAACTATATTGTATCTGTACACCTTTCCTTTTTTCTTTATCAGAAAAAAGACGGGAATTATCTTTAGAAATTCCTCCATTAACGGAATTAACTGTGATAAGAACAGAGTTTCATTCAACACAAAATAGGTATCTATTAATATATTTATCCCATATATAATTATCGCGGAAGTTAAACCCCATGCAAAAAACAGAATCAATTTACGATATTCACCCCGTATTACTACCACTAAAAAGAGCAGGGGGATTAAAGTTCCGAAATAAACAGCCCCAACCATCCG
>JAADHF010000095.1:10960-55381 GCA_013151965.1 Spirochaetota bacterium | reverse complement strand
TTTAAATATTTCGGAAAAAAGCAATATTACTCCTGGTATTTTCTTTTTGAGCTTACAAACCTGGCAAAGTCATTGATGTTTTTTACCACTATTTTATCAGGATATATCTCCACCCGTCTTTGAACGAGAAAATGGTTAAGTACTTCCCTGCATTTTGCAGGCGACATTCCTGCCCAATGGGCAATATCATCTATTGTAGTAGCAAATTCACGTTTATCTATTCCTTCCATGTCCGAAGATGTTTTTTCCGCAAGCATAAGGAAAACATCGGCCACCCGTGCTTCGATATCATCGATGGTTAGAATCATAAATCTTCGTTTCTGGTCATATATCCTTTTTGTAAATAACTTAAGCAGTTTAAGAGCTATTTGAGGATTTCCCTGCATAAGTATTTCGAAATTTTCACGGTTAAATTCGAGAGCCTTTACCTGATCAAGTGCTACAGCGGTTGCAGATCGCGGTGCTTCCTCTAAAATCGCCATTTCACCGAATATTTCACCCGGCTGCAGTATATCGATAGTCTTTTCAAGGTCACCCATAATTTTAAGAATCTGAACTCTTCCGGATTGTATCAAATAAAAGTTATCTCCGGGTTCATACTCACAAAATATAATATCACCTTTCTGGAAAGTTACCCCGAATCTTGTAAACATCGAATTACCGCCGTTCATTAACCATTCTCCTTAACCGACCGCAGGGCTTTTTTAACTTTTCTGTACAGTGGTTCGTCTTCCGAAATCATTGTCATTATCTTATTGTAAAAACCTTCAGCTTTGGTTTGATCTCCCAGAGCCTGGTAACACTTGCCCACAAAGAACAGTGCATCTTTTAAATCCGGATGTGTAGGATACTTCTGTATCAAACCGGAAAAGGTGTTTATACAGTCCTGATATTTTTTCATAAAGAATAAACATCTTCCCAGTTCATACCGGGATTTTGCCAGATATTCTTCATCATTACCCTGATCTATTATCTTCTTGAATTCCGAGTATGCATTTTCATATTTCTGCTGACTGATCAAACTTACGGCATTGTAGTACTGTTGTGCAACATTGGACAATTCTTTTGTTTTCTGCGGTTTTTCTACAAAAGCGGTACTTTTCTGAGAAGTACGGGCAGGACCCTTCCCCTGCCCGTACTTCTGCGAATACTCCTCTGCTGTTTCAATCTTTTTAGTGGCCTCTGAAGAGTGGACGCCGGAGGGATAGTATACAAGGTAACGCCTGTACGCATAAAGTGCCTGATGATATTTTTTATTCGTAAGATAGTATTCACCAATCCTGAACAATCCGGTTTCCGGATTTACCTGTTCCTCCGTATAAAGGAGATTTTGTACCTGTTTATGTATTCTCCTGAGCTGATTGGAAAATACCTTCAGCATTTTCATTATAATTCGTGTATTCTTCGAGATAAGCTGTTCGAATTCGGGTACACTGAAGGCAATTACAGCGGAATCCTGCAAAACTACAGCTGTTTCTTCTCTCGGATACCTGCCGAATGCGGATTTAACACCGAAAAATTCGCCTGTCTTTATTAAATCATGAACCTCCTGCCCCGTTTCGATGTCTATATAATTTAAGCTTACCTTTCCGGAATTCAGGATGTACACTTTATCACTAATATCACCCTTGAAAAAAATAATTGAATTTGCTCTATACTGAATCGCTTTAGGTGACACTATACACTCCTACCCTACCTACCTATTATATAGGCATAAAATCAAGCTTTTTCTCAAAGCCAACGGCTTCTCTGATATCATTCATTAACCCTGCAGGGTCTCCCTGAACAAGCATAGGTCTGCCCTTTACACTAATCTCAGTGTAATCAACATCCTTAAGATCAAACAAATCCCTGTATTTACCCGATCCGTATACCGGAATTCCAGCTCTTAATAACAATTCTATACCTTCCATTCCGGTATTTATAAGAGCTTCATAAGGATCCGGATTACCGGCCCGAATAAGTAAAAGATCCGCCCATTTGCCTTCCTCTATACTCCCTATGCGGTCATACATTCTAAAAGCTTTTGCAGAATTTACCGTTACCATTTCTACTATTTTTTTAGCCGGTAGATCCTCGCCGTACATCCGTCGATATAACTTACGGGCATATCTCATTTCTGCAAGAATATTTACAGATCCTGTATGAGTGGAATCCGTACCAATGGAAACATTGATTCCCTCTTCTATCATTTTTTTTATTTTGCATGTCACGTTAAACATGAACATATTGGATGCAGGGCACCATACAACAGAGGCACCCGCTTTTTTTGCCTTTTTAATATCCTCTTCGGAGAAGCCTAAACAATGGATAAATACATCATGATCATCCAGACAATTTAAATCCTCAAGTATTTCAATGCCCCTTTGTGATTCCGCGTCGAAGCCTTCTTCCAAATGGGTAATGAACGGATAATTTCGCTTTAGAGCTCTCTGATGCTCTATTTCTATACCGTCTCCCCATTTCAGATCAAAAGAAGAACACTCATGTGCAAGAGTATATTCGCTTATTAACCTGATCGGCAGCTTCGGAATAAACGGTTCGTTGAATTCATGGGGAAAGTGATCGTTAACGGTCACCGTACCGGAAAATAAATTCTTATAAGCACCCAGAAAATAGCAGTTATCAACACTTATATTCGCCCTTTCCTCATAAACCGGTGAAGATTTAAGATCATTATCCCAGTACGACCAGTTAAGATAATATTTACCCGGTTCGGGTCCGACTCTTGGAAGGTAATCTCCCCTTAAATGATCATGAACATTAATTATTGCAGGATAACAGTAAATGCTATCATCAAATTCTATATTATACTCAGCCTTTTTATCTGATATTTCAATAATCCCCTTTTTAATTTTAACGCCGCTCTTTTTTAAAATCTCAAGAGGTGTCACAACGGTCAGATTGCTCATAGAAAAGTAATTTAACATCGAAAATCCTTATTGAACTTTATTGTATGTTGAGATTATTGTGATGTCAATAATCATGTTTTTATTATCGGAACTAATCTTTATACAATGTAAGGATAAAATCTGCAGATTATTGATAAACTCTATTGAGCTCTTTAATTATGCGAAAATGACGAAGTTTATTCAGTGCGCGTTCCTGTATCTGCCGGACCCTTTCCCTTGTTATGCCGAGACACCTGCCCGTCTGTTCCAGAGTATACGGTCCCTCACCTGTCAGGCCGAAACGCAATTCGATAATTTTCTTTTCTCTCTTGGTGAGTTTTTTAATAACCTCATTAATTGTATCCTGAAGAGCAATATTAAACACTATCTCTTCCGGGACAGCAAACAGATTATCCTCTATAAGATCGGATAACTTTGTCTGCTGATCATCATCCACAGGTGAATCAAGGGATGCTGTTTCCTGTGACAGGGCTATAATTTCCTTTATTTTATCGGCAGGAAGGTTCATATATTCGGCGAGTTCGTCGATTTTCGGCTCCCGGCCCAGTTTCTGCGTCAGCAGGCGGGCGGCATAATAAGCCTTCTTTATTGTATTAAGCATATAGATCGGTATCCGCACGGAATGACCGTTTTCGGATAGAGACTTTACAATTGCCTGTTTTATCCACCATGTACCATATGTGGAAAATCTGCACTGCTTCCGGTAATCGAATCTATCGACAGCTTCGATCAAACCTATATTTCCTTCATCGATAAGATCGATCAAAGCAAGCCCGTAATGCTGATATTTTTTCGCAATGGATACAACGAGTCTTAAATTGGCATTAATCATCTGTTTTTTTAAATCAACGATTCTTTTTTCAATTCCATCCTTTTTGTTTTTGTAATCCAGCGGATCAAGTTTAGAATTCTTATACTTCTCCGATAATTCGGAAAGTTCTTTACGTGTCTTTTCAATTTTAAAAGCCAGATTACGCTCTTCTTCCCTGTTCAGCAATGGAAATCTGGATATCTGACGAAGATAAACTGCAAGCGAATTTCTGTGACTATCAGTACTGTTTCCGGTATGAGCAACCATCCTATTGGAATGAATGCAGAAATCTGTTACGACAGTACCTGTTTGCCTGTTATACATTACAACAATCTCCATTAATGCAGTTTATTCAAATATAATTAAAATCTACAATATCTCTAATATTATGTCAATAACAAATTATTGATTTTTCTTATTTTATTAAATTCTCGGAGCTTTGTAAGGGTCTACCGGCCTGCCGTTTTTATAAACCATAAAGATAAGTTGTGCGGTATTATCATGAGCATTAATTCCTAATTTTCCGAGAGTTGTTCCTATTGCGATTTCATCACCGACTTTTACGTAGATTTCGCTGTTTCCGAGATATCCATAGATATAACCATTGCCGGATTCAATAAAAACAACTCTGCCGTACCCTCTGTACGGACTCGACCATATAACTACACCGGAAGAAACCGATAGAACGGATGTGCCGGGTCTGCTCTTTATAAGAATGCCCCTGATTTTACCGCGCAGCTTTTCCCTTGTCCCCTTAATCGGCCACAACAAGCCATTGTGCGTAGAAACAGTACCTGCCTTATCCTTAGCCTGCACAGAAACGACATTTATCCTGTTCTTAGTGTGTGTATATAAAGGTATATAAATCCTGTCGCCTGTTTTTACTTTCGTGGGATCCGATATTGCATTGAAAGAGATGAGAAGATCCGCTGATACATCATAGTTCTTAGCTATTCCGTATAAAGTTTCACCTTTTTCCATGATATGATATCCGGGAATAACAAGCTTTGTGCCTTCCTTTAATCTAGTCGCGTCTTTTATTCCATTTACCTTTACAAGAATATCAAGAGGCACTTTAAATTTTTTTGACACTCTATAAAGTGTTTCACCTTTTTGAATGCGGTATTCCCTGTTTTCAGTAAATACCGCCTGGAGGATTAATAAAAATGCTATTAAAATAAGTATATTTCGCTTCATAATTTATAGGTTTCTAACTGAATATTCGGAAAGGGAAGTTATAAACTGAAACGATTAGTCTAAACGGGCAGGATATACTTCGGGCTGGGCGGATTCGAACCGCCGACCTCTCGGTCCCGAACCGAGCGCGCTAGCCCCTGCGCTACAGCCCGAAAAAAAACCCCCTTAAAAAAGGGGAATACGGGAGCGACGGGACTTGAACCCGCGGCTTCCGGCTTGACAGGCCGGCGCGATAACCAGCTTCGCCACGCCCCCGTTTTGTAAAGGTAATATAAACAAGTCCCTGTTAAATGTCAAGTGTAACCATTGCGCCCATAATAGTTATTTTCTTCATAATTGACAATTAAAATGTTTGATGTTAGTGTACAATTTTTAAAACATTAACAATATAAAGGCAAGGAACTACTATGCAGTCAAGAGACATTAAAAGAAACCTCAAAAAGAAAAAAGAAACTTCAGCAGATAAAAAGAAACAAATGCATCCATTCCTCTACGCTTTTACTATAGGTATTCTCATACTTGTTGTTGTCACCTTTATAGGTTTGCCTGTTGCGTCTAAAATAGGAAGGGGAAACAGGCTTGTATTCGGAACATATGAAGGAAAAGAAATCGTTTATACCCCTGGAAATTATTTTGCAAAACAAAGAGCCCAGCTCGGAGAACAGGTCCGGCAGGGCGGAGAATCCGATTCTATCCAGGTTCAAACATACAAAGTATGGAGGGGTGCCTTTGACAGAACCGTAATGAATACCGCTATACTTATGGAAATACAAAAAAGCGGTATATGGATCTCGGAAAACAGGATCGATAAAGCAATAATCAAATCAGGTCCCTACACGGTAAACGGAAAATTCAGTGAAGAAAGGTATAAGGACACTCCGAATTCGGAAATATTCAGTACCCGGAAATATTTTCGCGAACAATTACTGCACGATCAGTACCTGTCGGATTTTTTAGGATCTATTTACTCCAGCAATGAAGAAAAAGATTTTTTTAAGAGCATGGCAGAACCGGAAAGAAGTTTTACATTTGTAACATTTCCTTTTACCCGGTATCCTGATAAGGAAGTAAAAAACTTTGCAGAGAAAAACAGCAGCCTCTTTAAAAAGATCAAATTAAGCAGGATTCTTATAAAAACCAAAGAATCGGATGCTCTGGAAATAAAAAACAAACTCAACGATAAGGTAAGCAGTTTCGAGGAACTTGCAAAAACCTATTCCAAGGATAGCTATGCTGCAAAAGGCGGCGATATGGGATGGCAGTACTACTATCAGGTTAAGGATGATTTTAAATCAGAAAAAGACTTGAAAAAAGTTTTTTCCATGAAAGAAGGAGAAATCAGTGATGTCATTAGAAGCAATTTCGGATGGATGATATTCAGATGTAATTCCCCTGTAATAAAACCTGACTTTGAGAATAAGGATACCATGGATACGGCACGGAACTATATAATGAGGTATGAAAAGGGAAGGGTGGAAGATTATTTTATGGCTGAGGCGAATAAATTTGTTCAGGCAGCAGATAAGACGGATTTTTTTAATGCCAGCGGCGCCCTTAATGTTGTTCCCTATATGACAAATTATTTTCCTCTTAATTATCAGAATATATTTTCCTATTTACCGGTAGCGAGCAAGGGAGGAAAACCTTCTCTGACAACAGCCAATTACAGCAAAGAATTCTTTACAACAGCTTATTCCCTGAAAAAGAACGAGATTTCCAAACCTGTTCTTCTGGATGACCAGATCCTTGTACTTCAGTTTACAGGCGAGAAAAAACTCACTGATTCGGATAAAAAAATTCTGGATCGATATTATAATTACTACGTCCGAACAACAGATCAGGCGGATCTGCAGGCATATCTGACTGATCCCAAAAAGCTGATCGATAATTTTAATGAAACATTTTATAAATATATAGCGCCGAAATCATAGTATGCAGGGCGGAACTCCCCTGGTTAAAACCACGGGCAGGGGACAAAACGTACTTTACAGAGGCAGGTACCTTTATTCTACAATCGATCCGGAGGGTTCGGTAGCCGAAAGGGTCGAAAGATTTTCCCTGCAGGAAAACACACTTATCTATATCCCCTCTCCTGCTTTAGGGTATGGGATAAAACGGCTTATAGACAGAATCCCGGAGAATACTTATATCCTGTGTGTGGAAGCAGATCAGGCTCTGATGAGACTTTTTATTGATCAGACTATCACTGATATTCCATCCGACCGCAGACTATCCGTAATAAGGACGGACAATCCTTCACAGGCAGCCAACTTTATTAAAAATATCGGAATTAATCATATAAGAAGGCTTAAACCTCTCTACCTGTCACGGGGATACCATCTCTGCCGTCAAACTTACGATGCCGTACAGCAGGCATTGGAAGATGCAATACAATCATACTGGCAGAACAGAATAACCTTGATAAATATGAGCACACTATGGATAAAGAATATCATCGATAATCTGCAGTATATCAAGCACTGCGGCAGCACGGATTCCATCGTCATAGATAAACCAATTCTGATTATCGGTGCAGGGCCGAGCCTTGAAGATAATATTGGTATTATTAAAAAGTTCAGAAGGTATTTCGTTATAATATCGGTAGATACAGCCCTGCCTGTACTTGGAGCCGTCGGCATAAAGCCTGACTTTATATTTACCCTGGATGCACAGATAGGTAATTTTGCTGATTTTATTCCTTATAGATTTCCCGATGCAATTCTGATAACCGACATAACGGTTAATCCTGTTTTGTTCAGAGAAATTAGTTTTAAAGCTGTTTTCCTGTATCATTCGGTATTTGCTGCTTTAAGTCTTTTTAAAAGAATGAAATCCTTTAATCTGCTTCCATACTCGATTCCCCCCTTAGGCTCCGTGGGAGCTGCAGCTGTTTATACTGCACTTCATATTTCTTCCGGGCCTGTTTTCCTGGCGGGATTGGATTTTAGTTATCCGAAAGAAAAAACTCATGCCAACGATTCCACCTTTTACAGGCTTATGATAATAAACAGCAGCCGCCTTTCCCCGCTGTCCGATTCCAGTAAAAAAGCAATTATGCAGAGACCTTTAAGAAATATCAAAACTCAAAACAATATCGATATAAAGAGTGATCTTGTTCTTAATACCTACGCAAGGGAACTGAATGAAATATTAAAAACTCAAAACAGGGTCTTTAATCTCTCACATGAACATTCTCCGCTTCTTGCTCCTGTTGTTTCCTCCGAAAATGAATTAAAAAATATGCTCGTACATTCAGGGGCAGAAAACAGCAATAACTCATTTCCGAAACAAAAAAATATGAACTTTTCACAGGAAAGTGTAAAACGGTTTCTCGATAATGAACTTACAATACTCTCAAAATCTTCAGAATATATAAGCCATTATCTTAATTCTTTAAGATCGGAACGGATTAAAGAGATAAATCGTATTAAACAGAACGTTAATGTACTCGATTATATCTATGCCGGGTTTCCGGATGCAGGTGCAGACATGTTTGTGGAAACAAGTTTTTTAAAGCGCCTTCTTCTTGCCGTCCATTACTATACAAACAGGATATACAGGGTGAGAAAATCAATCTGAATTTTTCAAAACAGCCAGAAATGCAGACTGCGGGAGCTGTACATTGCCTATCAGCTTCATCCTCTTCTTTCCTGCCTTCTGCTTTTCCAAAAGCTTCCTCTTTCTCGTAATATCACCGCCGTAACACTTTGACGTAACATCCTTTCGAAGTGCAGATATCGTTTCTCTGGCTATAATATGCCCGCTTATAGTGCCCTGGATCGGAATTTTAAACTGGTGACGTGGTATTTCCTCCCGTAATTTTCTGCAGATCATCCTGGCCCGTGCATATGCATTTTCCCTGAATATAAGCATGGAAAGGGCATCCACTGGTTTACTGTTTAAGAGAATATCAAGTTTAACAAGGTCCGTTATTCTGTAATCGGTAATTTCATAGTCAAACGAAGCATAACCTTTACTTAAGGATTTTAAGCGGTCATAAAAATCATAAATAACTTCGGCGAGCGGCATTTCATACACCAGTTCCACCCTTTTTTCATCTAAATAATTCAACGACTTTTGAATACCCCGCTTTTCGAGGCACAGATTAATAATATTTCCCAGATATGTATCCGGTGAAATAATAGCTGCTTTAATATACGGTTCCTCCGTAATTTCTATCGAAGCCGGTTCCGGATAATCCTGCGGATTATCAATATACTTTACATCTCCTTTCCTTAAAGTCAGCCGGTAACGTACGGACGGGGCTGTAAATATCACACCCAAATTGTACTCTTTCTCTAATCTTTCCTGAATTATCTCCAGGTGAAGCAAGCCAAGGAAACCGCATCGAAATCCGAATCCTAAAGCTGCGGAAGAATCTTTTTCATAAATTAATGAGGCATCGTTAAGCTGTAATTTTTCCAGAGCAATTTTTAAAAGTTCATAATCGTTAGAATCTATCGGGTAAATAGAAGAAAACACAACAGGTTTAACCTCTCTGAATCCCGGCAGAGGTGCTTTGCATTTATTTTCAGAATCAGTGACGGTATCTCCGACCCTTGCATTCGTTAATACTTTGATCCCGGCTATAACATACCCTACTTCACCGGCAGAGAGAGATTCCGTACGGCGGAGTCCTAATCTGAATATTCCCGTTTCCTCTACTTTATAAACAGAATCCGTGGATATAAGCTGTATCTGCTGGCCGGGTTTAACCGTACCCTCAAAAACTCTTATATGTACTATAACACCGCGGTACGCATCATAATGAGAATCAAATATAAGAGCCTGCAGAGGGGCATCCGGCGACCCTGCCGGCGGAGGAATCCTTTCTACAAGCTCCTCCATGAGTTTCTCTATGCCTGTTCCGTATTTTGCAGACACTAAAATTACACTCTCCGAATCAAGACCAAGATCATCCCTTATTTCCCTTTTTACCATTTCAATATCCGCACCGGGAAGGTCGATTTTATTTATAACCGGCACTATCTCCAGATCATTTTCCAGAGCCATATACAGGTTGGAAACGGTCTGCGCCTGAACCCCCTGGGTTGCATCTATAAGCAGGACAGCACCCTCACATGCGGTTAACGCACGTGAGACCTCATAGGAAAAGTCGACATGCCCGGGAGTATCAACCAGATTAAGCACATATTCCTCCGAGCCGTGCAGGATATACGGCAGAGATATGGCCTGAGATTTTATAGTAATCCCTCTTTCCTGCTCGATTTCCATAGAATCGAGCAGTTGGTCATGAAAGTCTCTATCCGATATCAGATGAGCACTTTGAATAAACCTGTCGGCAAGAGTCGATTTTCCATGATCTATGTGGGCAATAATACTGAAGTTTCTTATATATTTTTTATCTTTCATAATGTGCCTCACACTATACAGCAGAGATGATTTTTCTTCAATAAATTTGATTTTTAATCTTGATTGATTATACTTGTCTTTAAGGAGATTAGAGTAATTGGATAATTTAGGGAAACCTAAGGTTCTTATAGTCGATGACGAAGAGGTGCTTAGAAATATACTTGCAAGATTCATGAATAAAGCCGGATATGAAACTCTGGAAGCAAAAGACGGAAAACAGGCAATAGAGTTATACAAGATAAGCAAGCCGTTTATTGTACTCTCGGATATAATGATGCCGAAAATGGACGGGCTTACCTTATTAAAAGAAATTAAGAAAATAGACAGCAGAGCAATGGTTGTCCTTATGACGGGTTACGGAAACGAAGATATACTCCTCGATGCATTAAGGGGAGGGGCTATGAATTTCTTTAAAAAACCCTTTAATTTTCAGGAAATAATTAAATTCGTAGAAAATGCCTTAAAACACAGATCGGAACCCGATTTAGGGGAGCTCTTCTCCGAACATCTTATTGAGGAAACAAAAACATTTATATTTCCGACGGGAGAAACAAATATTCTTCCCATTGTCAATCAGATATCACTTCACCTGAAAAAAATAGCCGAAGATTCCGAGATCCTCAACCTTAAAATAGGCATAGAAGAGATGATTTCCAATGCAATCGAACATGGAAATCTCGGAATAACAATGCGGCAGAAACAATCAGCCCTGGAAAACGGGAAATGGGGAGAATTTCTTCGGGAACGTCTCGGTACGGATAATAACAGAAACAAGAAGGTTACTATTAAATCTCATCTGAAAGATGATAACTTTGAAATAAGTGTAAAAGACGAAGGAAATGGTTTTGACTGGAAAGCTCTTCCCGTTCTGTCTCCCGACAATCTATTAAACTATAACGGCCGGGGAATATTCCTTACCAAGATATACTATGACGAGGTTGTATTTAACAAAAAGGGGAATACGGTTACTCTTAGAAAGTACAGACAGAGTAAAAAAAATCAATAAAAATTATCCGTATCGAGATAAGCCGCTAACTGGATAACACTCTCTAAGAAACCTGAGGATTTCTTTTTAACGTAGATCTGCAAAACTGCGTACCTCTTCTTTTTATCGATGCGCCATCCCTGTATATTAAGCGGATCATTAGGAGAAATCCCAGTTTCATCCGCAATAGAACCGGTAATTACCTTTGTTACCATGTAATTTGTTTTCCAGAAAAACGAACCTGTTTTTTCTAATTTAAGTCCGAACAGAGGAAATAATACATTATTTCTCCTGTCATGCTTCAGGGCTAATTCGATAGGGCTCACATTTCTTTTATCCAGAGCAATTATGCCGTGATATTCTTTCTTGCCTCTTTTCCAGGTGAGACTGGCAAGAACAGGAGGAGTATTATCCAGAATCAAGGAATGAAAATCATCCCTGCCGGATATTTTTTTCCCGTTCATGGAGATAATGAAATCACCCTGTTTTATGCCGGCTTTATCAGCAGGTTCATCCGGGATGGTATATATCACCTCCATACCTTTATCATTCTTATCCACGGCCATACCAAACCATGAATGCTTTACCTCGCCGCCGTTATACAGGTCCGGAAGAAGTTTGTTAACCCAATACCAGGGGATTGCAAAATTGATGCCTTCGAATTGTTCAATGCCGGCAAAAACAATCCCGACAAGCTCAGCATTCTGATTTAAAAGAGGACCGCCGCTGTTTCCCGGATTAAGCGGTGCATCAACCTGAATTGCACTGCCCATTTGCAGGAATTTTCTTCCCGTAGCCGATACTATTCCTGCGGTAACTGTATTTTCCAGCCCTCCGGGCGATCCTATTGCATATATTTTATCGCCGGGTTTAATAACCGGCGATCCGGATGAGTAAAATACGAATTCAGGTTTAACCTCTACTCTGATTAACGCAAGATCGAATATTTTATCATAGCCTATTACCTTTGCCGGTATTTTTTCTTCCTTATTTCCGGAAAGTTTAACATATAAACGTGAATACCCTTCGTACTTCGGATCTACCTGGCTTTTAATAACGTGATAATTTGTAAGAATATACCCTCTTTTATCTATAAAAAAACCACTCCCTATAATCCTGTCGGGAAAACCTACACCTTTTTCTATCTTAATGCCTCTATCCACCCAGATTGTAACCGTACCTTTAATCATTTCAGACAGTACGGGCTTAGCGGCCAGAACTTTGTTATATTCGGGCGGCACCGGTATTTTCTTATTCCGCATTAAACTTAAGATTTTTTTCTCTACAGCCGGATTATTTAAATTCGATGCCAGTTTAAGTGCATGTACAAATATATCCGCCTTATTTTCACCGCTTTGCAGAGCACGCATATAGTAGAGAAGCGATAGATTTAATCCACCGGTTTTTTCCACGGACATCGCAATTTTTTCTAACAGTCCTTTCTCCGTCCATCCGGGGAGACGTTTTTCTTCTCCTATATTCTTCAGTGAAACGAAATAACGATATGCATTCTTATAGTCATAATTCCTTACGGCACCATTAAAAAGATCTATTACTTTCTTTATACTTAATTCTCTGAGACTGGTGAGTTCTGCATTACTGATTCCGCTTTCCTTTTTATTAAGAAGAAACGATATTTTTTCCATTGCATCAAAGGGCATATTATCTGTAATGGATTTTTTTATTTCGTTTACTTCCGTCACCTGCAGAGGAAGCGCTATTTCAGCTTTCTTAACGGTTGCACAGCCAAGAACCGACAGAGAAAGAATAATCCCGATTAAATTTCTCAATAAAAAAGACATAAATATTTAAGATGCTACCTCGTTCTTTCTATCTTCTTCTCTCGGAGGCAAACCAATAAGCTTCCGCACCTCATTATCATCCAATGTCTCTTTCTGGAAAAGTGTTTCTGCAAGCAGTGTGAGCTTGTCCTCATGCTCGCTGAGTATTTTCTCTGCATTTTTAAGGCATCCGTCTATTATTCTTTTTATCTCATCATCGATAAGCTTTGCAGTTTCCTCCGAATAATCTTTATGCCGCGCAATTTCTTTGCCGATAAAAATCGGTTCTTCTTTCTGCCCGTAGGATATGGGACCTAATGTTTTACTCATGCCCCATTCACATACCATCTTACGTGCAATATCCGTTGCCTGGCCTATGTCATTCTGAGCACCGGTAGATGACTGTTTATAGACAATATTTTCCGCGGCATAACCGCCCATTGCAATTGTTATTCTATCGATCAGCCATGCCTTGCTTCGGGAATACGATTCATGTTCCGGTAGAGAAAATGCAACACCGAGTGCACGTCCATGCGGTATAATTGTAACCTTATGCAGAGGATCCGCATTTTTTAAATAGTAATGTAAAAGAGTATGCCCCGCTTCATGGAATGATGTCATCTTCTTTTCTTTCGGCTGTATTACCTTAGATTTTCTTGCTATACCCATGAGTGTCTTATCGCGGGCATCTTCAAAATCCTCCATCTCCACACTGGTCTTGTTTTTTCTCGCGGCAAATAATGCCGCTTCATTTACAAGATTTGCAATATCGGCACCTGACGAACCCGGTGTGGCACGTGCTATTCTTGATAAATCCACATTATCGGATACGGGAATATTCTTTGCATGGAGTTTTAAGATATCTTCACGTTCTTTAATATCCGGCATATCCACGACAACCTGCCTGTCGAACCTTCCGGGGCGAAGTAATGCGGGATCAAGAACATCCGGCCTGTTTGTTGCGGCTAATATAATAACACCGTCTTTGGTATCGAAACCATCCATTTCTACAAGCATCTGATTTAATGTTTGCTCACGTTCATCATGGCCGCCGCCATAACCCGCTCCTCTGGTTCTCCCGACAGCATCGAGTTCGTCTATAAATAATATGCACGGAGCATTCTTTCTTCCCTGTTCAAAAAGATCGCGCACCCGGCTCGCCCCTACTCCCACAAACATTTCCACGAAATCCGAACCGGACATGTGAAAAAAAGCCACATTTGCTTCCCCTGCTATTGCTTTGGCAAGCAGTGTTTTTCCGGTCCCGGGCATTCCGACAAGCAATACACCTTTTGGAATTTTTGCACCGAGTTTTATAAATTTCTCCGGACTCCTTAAAAACTCGACAACCTCTTCCAGCTCATACTTTGCCTCTTTCTGTCCTGCAACATCGGAAAAGGTAATCTTTTTTCCTGCATCGAGATAACGCTTCGCCTTACTCTTTCCGAAAGAAAAAGCCTTGTTGCCGCTTCCCTGTACCTGCCGGAACATAAACCAGATGAAGAAAAAACCAAGTACCCACGGCAGAAATTCAATAAACACCCTTAACGGCGAAATATTTCTGGCTCCGCCTGTAATTTTCACGGATTTTGCACGAAGCATCTTTAACAGTTCAGGGTCCGGATAAGGAATAGTAGTTCTGAAAAGAGCAATTTCACCTGACTTTCCTTTTAAAGTCCCCTGAATCTCATATTGATCTATTATTTTTACCGATTCGATTAAATTCTGGTTAAGATAATTGATAAACATGGAATATGGTATTTCCTGTGTTACGGATTTATCATTATACATAAAGAAAAAAATGAAAAAAACAACTAAAATCAGCAGTGAAATTAACGCTATTTTATTGTTAAACTGAAATTTCGTAAATCGAGGATCATTATCATTTTTATTAGGACTACTATTTTTATTATTATCTCCCACTGTTTCCTGTCTCCATATATTTTATCATAATATTTAACTTATCCCCCGAACTCTTTTTGCTTTTGATATTATAACCGTATATATTATCGTATCCCAGGGGTCCGGCAAGTATAAGTTTAATTCCTTCTCTATCGGTTATAAGCGGGATCAGATCCCGTTTAAACTCCGGTATTTTTAATTCCTGAAATATCTTTTTTATCAGCCTGGCCCCTCTCCGTACTTTTATTTTATCTCCGTCCTTCCATGACCTTAGAATTACCGGCTCATTCAGACACTCACTATCTACATGTAATACCTCATCACAGACAGTATTACCAATATCTTCACTTAATGTAATACTAAAATGTAAAAAATCAATATCGTATACTATATTCTTCTTTATAACAATAAAATAACCCTTTTTCCGGTCATAGACAACATCCCTTTCCCAAAAAAGGCTGCGTTTCTTCCAGCTTAATTTAAACCCGTAACCTTTAATTATTATTTTTCGTTTCTGGATCATATCTTTATCAAGCAGAATCCGCAAAAAACGGTAGGGAATCCTTTTATGAAATATCTTATCCGAACTCATCATTTTATCAAAAAGATAATAGACAATCTCTATTCGTAAGAATCCCGGCAGTCCGACAAACCAGCTGCCGTCGATTTTATAACCGGCATTACATATTTTAATGTTTTTATTATGCAGTATTTCATTTTCCGAAAATTCTTTAAGAACTTTCATTTTTTCGGAAAACACCTGTATTCCCGTATCGTATCCGGGAAAAACTTCCGAAATTACAGGCATTAGTTTATGCCGTACTTTATTTCTTAAATAATCGGTTTTAAGATTCGTAGAATCGACGCTGAATGGAATATTATGCTCTTTTAAGTAACCGAGGATTTCGGATTTGGAGAAATTTATTAAAGGCCTTATAATAATATCCCGTTTTTCGGGTATACCCGATAATCCGGAAAAATTCGAACCCTGGAAAAAACGCATGATAATGGTTTCGATCTGATCATCGTAATTATGGCCGAGTACAATACGGGACGCTTTAACTTTTAAAGCAAGTCCCTTAAACAGGGAATACCGCCTGTTGCGTGCGTATTCTTCCACGCTTATCCCTTCCGCCGCAGAACCTTTCCGTATATCTCCTTCGGGAATCCTTTCGATATAAAGCGGTACACCCATTTCTCCGGAGAATGATTTTACAAATCTCGTCTCTTCCCTTAATTCGGTTTTACTCCGCATTCCATGATCAATATAGGCTGCAAATAATTCAAAATTCCAATCCTGTTTCAATTTACTCAGTAGATACAACAAAAATGTGGAATCCGGCCCTCCGGAAAATCCAACGAGCAATCTTCCACCGGCAGGAACACCCAATCTTTTAAATGCATCGGAAATACGCTGCTTAAAATTATTATGATTCTTTTTTGTTAAAGACATTCATTACCCTCTGGGGGTTTTCATAGAGAAGCATAAGAACAGCATCAACGGTTCGTTCTATGCATTGATTAATCTCTTCCGATTCCTTGCCGGGATCACTTAAAACATAATCTATGACCCTATTCTTATTTGACGGTCTGCCGATACCGATATAGATTCTTTTAAACTTATCAGTTCCGGCATATCGAATTACAGAGGCAAGCCCGTTATGCCCGCCGGAAGAACCCCTGTTCCGCAGTCTGCAAATACCCGGAGGCAGATCAAGCTGATCACATATTACAACCATATGCTCGATATCATACCCGGTATCGTGCAGTACCGCAGAAAGAACAGTACCGGAATTATTCATATATGTAAGAGGTTTAATGAGCACTATTTCTTCGCCCCTGAACCTGCCCCTGGCAATAAGATATTTCCTTAAAAAAGGTTTTTTAAAGCTTATATGCAGGCGTTGAGCAATTGATTCCACAGCCCGAAAGCCGACATTATGCCTGCTGAAAGCATATTCGTTTCCGGGATTTCCAAGTCCGAAGACAATAAGAGACAGGTATTATTCCTCCTCGCCGGTTTCTTCGGCTTCTTCCGCTGCAATTTCTTCTTCTTCCTCTTCTTTTACTTCCTCCACACGTGCATGAGAAATCGTACAGATAACCTGATCACCTGCATTCAGTACCTTTACATCCCTTTCTAATTCAATATCATCGACATGAACTGCATCTCCGATATCAAGTGAACCGATATCCACCTCGATTTTTTCAGGCAGATCTTTCGGAAGACATTCTATCTCGATTTCGTGCAGGAGCGTTTCGAATACGCCGCCGATCTTAACACCGGGGGAAGTTCCTGTAAAAACTACCGGCACACGTGTTTTCAGTGTTTTTCCTCTTTCGATTTCATAAAAATCGATATGAAGAATTTTCCCGGTCGTTATGTCCTCCTGATAGTCCTTTACAAGTACATCTCTTTCTTTATTGCCGGTTTTAATATTGATAATGGTATTCTCCGAAAGTTTCTGAAATTTCGCAATAAACTCATGTTCATTGACAAAAATCGGAAAATTTCCCTCATGACCATAAATTATTGCAGGAATTTTCCCTTCTCTTCTTAATCTTCGTGCTGCATTTTTTTTCTGTTTTGTTCTTGAAAAGCCTAGTAACGTTTTTGATTCCATCTATTTTCTCCTTTGTGAAATCGATTAATAATCGTTATTTATTTTTTTACTGGGACGGCAGGATTCGAACCTGCGAAATGCCGGTACCAAAAACCGGTGGCTTACCTCTTGCCGACGTCCCAAGAATTAATCGGATTCGGATGATTCCGCTTTATCCTCCGGTTCATGAACATGTTCATGTTCTTGTTCTTGTTCTTGTTCTTGTTCAGGCTCATCTTTGAGATTATCATATTCGGTAAGTATTTTTGTCTGAATCGTATTACGAAAATCAGAATTTATCGGATGAGCGATATCCTTATACTCGCCGCTTTTTGTTTTTCTGCTCGGCATTGCAACGAACATCCCAGCCTGACCGGATATAATCTTGAGATTATGTACAACAAAGCAGTTATCAAAGGTTACTGTGACATATGCCTTAAGTTTTCCCTCACCGTTAACCTTTTTAATTCGAATGTCAGTAATTTCCATGAGCAACCTCCTTTTCGCCTGCTATGTAGCCTCTGACTCTCCCAATTTTAATATAGCTTTAGGTTGAACTTCAAGTGGTTTACATAATTTAACAAAATCGTACAATTTTTTAAGATTAACAAATGCATCATCTGCTCTTTCGATATCCGAAAAAATACAAAAAAACGTCGAACCACTTCCCGAAATTCCTCTAAAATCTGGTCTTACAGAATCAATATTTCTCTCAACTTCCTTCATTTCTTTATTTTCCGTTATCAATATTGAATAAAACGTATTAAAAAAATCCCAATCTTTAACAGGTTTATTAAAGTATGTATCACATAGTACTTCTTTAGTTAATAAATTATCCGCTCTGTATACAGTCCTGTCAAGCTTCCAAAAAGCCTCTTTCGTACTAATATGCACCCCCGGGTTTATCAATAAAATAGTAAAATCCAATCGGGGAATCAATGATTTAATCATACCTCCCGTTCCCTCGATAAACGCCGCTGTTCCGTTTAAAAAAAAAGGAACATCACTGCCTAATTCCGATGCAATATCCAGTTGAACCTCTAATGGAAGCCCTGTATTAAAAAGCATATTTAAGCCCTTAATTACAGAGGCCGCATCACTCGAACCCCCGCCGAGTCCTGCACCCTCCGGTATATTCTTTTCCAGTAGAATAGAAACTCCGTTATTTATCCCGGTTACCTGTTTAAAAAGATTATAAGCCTTCACTGCAAGATTCATCCCGTTTTTTACACTGCAGTTCCCCGTTACAGTACATTTACCCTTTACTTTCAAAGAACGCATCACTATCCGGTCAAACAATGAAACAGCGATGAATACGGATCTGATATCATGATAATTATCCTGCCTTTTATGTAAAACCTCCAGATGCAGGTTAACTTTTGCAGGTGCATACAGCTCTATCTCTGATCCATACATGAGTCGGCTTATTATACAAAAAATAGCAATCATGTCAATGGTTTACTGGACGCATTTCTGTATTTGCCTTATAGTACAGGTATGAACCAAAAACTGCTTAAATGCTTCACAGATGCACTTAATGAAGTTTTTTCCGAAACAGGTATTCGTATAGATTCTATAAAGGACTCCGGTATGCCGGATAATAATTCGATTCAGTTAGTCACAAGTATAGGAATAACCGGAAATATAAAAGGTTCATTCTTGATGATGACAGATTTAAAAACAGCTCATAACATAGCCGATACCATGATGCTGAGCATGAATATACCATACACCTCAGATCAATTCGGCCCGCTTCGGGAAGCCGCTCTTGCCGAGATTACAAATCAGATTTCGGGACATGCGGTAACTCATCTATACGAAGAAAATATCAGTTGTGATATAACCCCGCCCACCATCTTAATCGGGGATCATATAAAATTGATGACTTCCAATTTAAATAGTCTCACTTCCAGAACAGTTACCGGAGATGTCGGCATAATATACATTATTATTGGCGTAAAAAATTAAAAAAATCTAAAAAACTAGTTGACAATGTTTGATTCGTAACCATAGATTGAGAAGGAAAGAGCATCTACTATTATTTTTTTAGGAGGGGATTTCTTCATGAACATGTATGATGATTTCCGAATTAACGATCCCGATGATAATGATTATGATGAGGAATTCGATGATTTCGATGATGATTTTGATGATGATCTGGAAGACGATTTAGAAGATGACGATATCGATATTGATGAAGATTTTGACGACGAAGACGAACTGGAAGATGATTTCGATGAAGATGAGGAAGATTATCTCGATGACGAAGACTATTTAGATGATGACGATTATGATATTGATGATGACGAAATTGATTACGATAATTTCGATGACTGATAGAGAACTCCGGCCTTAAACCACAATCTTTCAAGTTCGTAGAAATTCCTTTTTTCTTCTTCCATGAGGTTTACGATAAAATTCCCGCAGTCTAAAAGCAGCCAGCCGGCATACCCTGTGCTTTTTCGCTGATTAACCGGATGTATGTTATTTTCTTTAAAATAAATCTGGAGATAACGCATTAAACCTGCCGAATGTGCGGAACTTTGAACAGTTGTTATTATAAAATAATCAGTCCAGCTGTTCAGCCCCCTTACATCCAGAACAATAGTATTCCGGCCTTTATGTTCATCGAGGAGTTTTGCTATATCCAATACAAATTGTTTACTGGCAGTATCTTCCATCAAAATCCTTTCCAAGTATAATTGTTACATCTATGGTATCATCAATATTCGGATCTAATTTTGTATATATTTTCTTACAACGAATCACTTCCGCCGCCTTTTTAGCCAGTTCGGGTTTTCCCTTCCTGTCCAGCACAACAGTATTCAGATACTCATCATTATCGGCATTTCCTACGGAAATTACATCAAAACCAAAACTCTGATAAATCTCTCTTGTCCTGCCTGCCAGGCCTCTGACCTTTGTGCCGTTTAATATCTCCACTGTCACGGTTAAAGAATCATTTTCCATAGATTCTTTGCTCGCAAGAGTTTCGAGCGTCTGTTTTACCTTCTCTTTTAAAAGCTCGCCGTTATAATGGGAAAAAAGAAGCTTCTTCCCATCAACATCTCTTGTTGTGCCGAGAACCCGCTGAAAAATCATTCGGTCAAAATCCACATTCTTTAATTCTTCAATAAGGGTTTTCATAGATCTCTCTGAAATATTTGTCGTATTATACTTCTTAAAAAAGGCAAAAACTTCGGATGTAGTGATGTAGCTGCCTCTGTCCGCAATTTTTTTTAAGAGGGACTGCAGCAGTTTTTGCTTTCTTCCGATTTTATCTATCTCTGATTCGTGAGAATCCTGATAAAGCATAAAATCGACCGCCTTGTCTCCGTCCAATACCACGCTTCCGGAAGGAAGAAGAATCTTTCTATTATCCGACTTCGTATCCACGGAATTAGGTATAAACAGTTCCAGGCCTCCGAGAAGATCCACGGTATTTCGTATGTCATCGACATCCATATCTATTACGAATGGGATTTCGGTCCCGATCATATCACCTATTTTCTTCATAAGGTCTTTATAATTGCCCCTCTCATACAGGGTGCCTACAGCATCAACCTTTTTATATTTTTTTATTATAGAACCCACGTTTGCCGGAAAGTACAGTATTGATCCTCTGTGAGTGGTTGGCTGATACATAAAAACCTCAAAGAATAGAGGTTTATCATTATCCGAAAAAATGAACAGTATCTTTATAGGCAGGCCATTCTGAATGTTCTCATTAAGCTGATCTGTTCTAAACTGGAAATATATCGCCAGAAGCGTACCGATAAGTACCAGAATTATAATGCTGAGGAAAATCAGGCTTTTATCAAATTTTTTTTTCCTTCTGGTATTACCTGAATTTAACACTCTGTAACTCCTTGTACAAAGATATGGAAGGAGGCGCAATCTCCTTTTCCTCACGTTTCAGATGGTAGAATATCATATTTAAAACCTCGGTAAGCATGGGATCGATATCCATCGACATAATTCTATTACGCTGTCCGGGATCAATAAAAATCCGGGTCGGTTCCAGAAAATCGGCAACAAAAATAATCTTAGATAAAAGATTCATGCCCGGTTTTCCAACAACATGGTTCCGCAGGGCCTCTAAAACTTCCGAATCATTAATACCAAAATCTCTTTTAAGAATTACCGCTCCGGCACGTCCGTGAAGCAGTACCGGCCGGTTCCGTTCCCAGTTCATTATTTTGCTTCCGTCGGTCATGGCCAGCTCCAACAGCAGTTCATCGCTCATTTCCCGTGCAATATCATGCATAAGTCCGGCTATCCGCCCTTTATCCGGTTCCGTACCATACTGTATACACAATCTTTCTGCCAGCAAGGAAACCTGCCCGGAATGTTTAAACCGCTGATATGATATATATTTATGCAGGTCCGCACTGTTATTTATAGAGATTATGTTTTTCAATATACTCTATCACCTTATCCGGTACAATAAATTTAATATTCTTACAGTCTTTTACCCTCTGCCGAATTTCAGAAGATGAAACCGGAAGCATAAGATTTTCAATATACTTATGAGGATATGACAAGTTTATTTCTTCTTTGAAAAGCCTGTGTACTACTATCAGGTCGGACAGCTCTGCAATTCTTTCAGGTTCTTTCCATGTTGTAAAAGTAATGGCAAGATCATCACCGATAAGAAAGCCCGGCTTATCTTCAGATTCATATTTCGCCTTGATATGTTCGATAGTGTCTATACTGAACGATTTACCGCCGCGTTCTATTTCGCATGAGTCAACAGCAAACCCGGCGTAGGGTTTAACTGCGAGCTCCAGCATTTTAACTCTATGGATGGGATTTACTCCCGAAATTAGTTTTTTATGAACAGGTATAAAAGCAGGTATAAAAATCGCTATATCATAACCCAGGACAGTCCTGACTTCCTCTGCCAGAAAAAGATGTCCTATATGAACCGGATTAAAGGTCCCCCCTATAACAAGCAGCCTCATTATTCTATGCTTGAACCTCCCGCATAACATACTTAACTATAGTTTTTTTTAAAGTATCCAGTCCCTCTCCTGTTATCGAGGAAATTCCCATTATATTTTCTTCTTCGTTTTTACTCATAAAAATATCAAGATTATCCCTTGCAGTATCGATATCTATCTTTGTTCCGACTATCAGACGCTGTTTTTTACTTAAAGAAGATGAGTACGTACTTACTTCCGATTCCAATATACCCTTCTGCAGTAAAAAATCATCTCTGGACAGATCGATAAGAAACAGAAGTATTCTTGTTCTTGCTATATGTTTAAGAAATTGAATCCCGAGACCAACGCCGCGGGACGCTCCCTCTATTATACCTGGTATGTCCGCAAGAATAATATCTCCGGCACCGGTCCTTAAAATACCCAGGTGCGGAATCTTTGTAGTAAATTCATAACTCCCTATCCTGGGCCGGGCATTGGTAAGAACAGACAGCAAGGTTGATTTACCCGAATTGGGCAGACCCACAAATCCGGCATCCGCTATTATTTTTAATTCCGCTAAAAGTATACGGGTTATCCCTTCTCTCCCCGGCTGTGCAATTTTCGGAGCCTGCCGTACCGAATTTGCATAATGTGCATTTCCTTTACCGCCGCGGCCGCCTTTAATAAAAGTCCATCTCTCTCCGTTTCTGGTAAATTCTTTAATAGATCTACCCGTTTCGAAATCTTTTATAATCGTACCGGGAGGCACGGCAACTTCGACACTTTTGCCGCTTCGGCCGTGCTTTTTCTGTCCGGCTCCGGGCCTTCCGTTTTCGGCTTTAAAAATCTTTTTTAAGTTTAAATGGGAAAGTGTCTTCAGATTCGAGCGGACTGTAAAAATAACATCTCCGCCGTCTCCGCCGTCTCCGCCGTCCGGTCCGCCCCTCGGGACATACTTCTCGCGCCGGAAAGAGACCGCACCGTCCCCTCCCCTGCCCGATAAAACCGTTATTTTTACTTCATCTACAAATTCATTCACTTAATAAGCTTTGATTTCCTGCTCTGATAATTTAAAGTGAAACAGGCGCTATCGAAACTACCTTTTTCCCCTTCTTTTTAAGAAATACTACTTCCCCATCCGCTTTTGCAAATAGAGTATCGTCACGTCCTTTCCCCACATTCTCGCCCGGGTGCAACCTTGTACCGCGCTGCCGCACAATAATTGTTCCCGCTCTGACCAATTCCCCGCCAAAACGTTTTACGCCAAGCCGTTTCGACTGCGAATCTCTCCCGTTCCGCGAACTGCCGCCGCCTTTTTTATGTGCCATATCTTAGCCTCCTAACTGTCTTTCATCCTTAATACACATTTCAAGGATATCCGGATATTCCCTGTCCACCTCTTTAAGAGTACTTATAAGGAAGTCGGTTATTCCTTTTACCCAGAGAATCCTGTCCTCTTCGATACTATCAACTTTTAAACGAAGATTACCCGGTGAAACCGCATCTCCGTCACTCTCTGTTCCTCTATCAAGATAAATCAACTTCGCGCATGTTTTTAAAACAGCGGAAACAATACTGCAGGGTATATTTTCTCCCTTTTTACCTTTTGATGAATGCCCGTCCGCTTTTAACGATTTAAGACATCCATTGGAATACAGGACAACCTGTATCTTTATCAAAGTCAGGCCCCGGTTATATCTTCTATTCTTAAAACGGAAAACTGCGCTCTATGCCCCTGTCTCTTTCTGTATTTCTTCCGGCGTTTATATTTATATATCAGTACTTTCTTTCCTTTGCCGTGTTCGGCAACTACGGCTTTAACCTTTATTCCCTTAACAAACGGCGAGCCCACAGCAACTTTACCTTCGTCCGATGTTAAAAGAACCGAATCGAGTTCAACGGAATCTCCTATATTACTATGTATCCTATCTACTTTTATCATTGAACCTTTTTCCACTTTGTATTGCTTTCCTTTTATCTCCACTAATGCATACATTAATTTCACCTCAACTATCTGTATTTTAAAACGGTTATAGCACATGGTTCAGGATATCGTCAATACCCTGACAATCCTTTTTAAAAGAGTGTCTTTATTAATGTTCCTATTTGAAATACTCCCATGCTTATAATATAAGCTGCCGCTGTGTTAAACAGAACCGAAAAAACAGCCCATTTTAAACCGGCCTCCTTTGAAATTGCCCCCATTGTAGCCACGCAAGGCGAATAGAGAAGAATAAAAAGCAGAAAACTGTATGCGGAAAGCGGAGTAAAATCACGCGCTATTTTAGCCCTGAGCGTACTACTCTTTATTCTTCCCCTCCCGCCGCTGCTGTCCGGATTTATGCTTTCTACTCCGTATAGTGCTCCCATTGTGCCTACTACCGCTTCCTTTGCAAACAAGCCCGTAAAGAGAGCTACGGAAGCTTTCCAGTTTGCAAAACCCTGCGGTTTAAAAACAGGAGAAACAGCCAGACCGACCTTGCCGAGAATAGAGTCTTTCGAATTCGGTGTAACACCGACTGGAAGATAACCTAAAACGACAAGAAGCAAAATAATCGCAACAATTAAAGTTCCCGCTCTTTTAACAAAAGACCATACATTTTCCCAGGTATGCAGCAGAATACCTTTTAATGTAGGCAGTCTGTACGGCGGAAGTTCCATTACAAAAGGAGTGGAAGGGCCCTTTAAAATTGTTCTCCGGAATATCAGACCTACTGTAATTGCCATTAATATTCCGGCTGCGTACAGCGAAAACACAACAGTACCGACATTCCGCGCAAAAACGGCCCCTGCAATCATGATATAAACAGGAAGTCTTGCACCACAGGATATAAAGGGGTTTATAAGTATTGTTATGAGCCTGTCTTTTTCATTTTCCATTACCCTTGTGGCCAGAATACCGGGAACATTGCACCCGAATCCGAGAATAAGCGGAATAAATGCCTTTCCCGGAAGTCCCATCCAGTGCATCAGGCGGTCCATAACAAAAGCTCCCCTGGAAAGATAACCGATATCTTCTAAAAAAGACAGGCAGAGAAAGACCAGGGCAATCGGAACAACAAAGGTAATAACAGTACCGGTGCCTCCGATTACACCGTTCACTACTATATAAGAAATCCATCCGGGAGCACCTATGGTAAATAACTGATCATTAATCCAATTCAGAAGCAGTGCAAACCGGGAATCTATATATTCTATGCCGGGCTGAGAGAAATCTATGGAAATTTTAAACATCAGGAATATTACCAGAGCAAAAAAAGGAATCCCCAGAATTCTGCTTGCTATGACCGCATCGATTTTTTCCGATAGGGTAATTCTAATATCAGCGGTAACAGTTACAGCCTCCTTAACCAGACCGCAGACAAACCCGTAACGGTAATCAGCGATTATTGTCTCCGTATCCTCGCCAACCATTTTTTCCGCTTTTCCTCTGTACTCATTAATCCTGTCCAGAAGTTCTTTGTTTTCCAGCAGGAGTTCATACTCTTTATCTCCTTCGAACAATTTAACTGCAAGCCATCTTAAGGGCAAATTCATTCTTTCAGCGGCTTCATGCAGCAGTTCTTCTGCCTCAGAAATGTGTTTTTCTCCATCCGCACCGAATCTTACCCTGGCCATCTTCTTATGCCATTCACCCAGTAAAACATTTCCTATCATCTCTGTAATTTTATCGATACCCTGTCCCTTTAAAGCAACAGTGGGTACTACGGGTATGTGAAGATGGCTGGACAGTATATCCACATCGATCTTTAAATTCTTCTTTTCCGCCGCATCAACCAGATTAAGTGAAATAATCATAGGAATCTCCAGCTCGAGAAGCTGTGTAGTTAAAAAAAGATTCCGTTCGAGATTCGATGCATCCACAATATTTATTATAGCATCGGGTTTTTCCTTTAACAGATAATCACGTGCAATCCTCTCATCCAGAGAGTATGCACTGAGCGAATATATTCCAGGCAGATCGATTATCTCCGCTTTTATTCTGTTGTTTACAGCCAAAAAACCTGTCTTTTTTTCTATTGTAACACCGGGCCAGTTACCCACCTTCTGCCGTGCACCTGTAAGTTCATTAAAAAGAGTCGTTTTCCCGCAATTCGGATTACCCACAATAGCAACCCTGCAGCTCTTTCTACCAGTGCCAATGCCTTCTTTTCCTCCTGCCTCTCTGCCCATGATGATTAAACCTTTCTACTATAATATTTCGTGCTTCATTTTTTCTCATGGAAAGATGGAAATTGCGCAGTTTAAAATCCAGCGGATCGCCTAAAGGTGCTATCCTTACAAGTTCTATTTCCACTCCGGGCAAAAGCCCCATGGCCAAAAGCCGCTGCCGCAGATCACCTGTTGCATTTATCCGCACAACTTTGCCCCTCTCGCCAGGGGAAAGATGATCCATTGATATTTCCATTATGTCAGTTCTTCCGCTCCGTGCAGTTATTCACATTACCCGGAATATCATTCTCCAGAACCTGCTTCCACCAGAGTTCCCCATGTTTTTTCGTTTTAAATATATAGAGATCAAAGAAATTTACCAGCTTTACAAGCCTCCTGATAGTTTCACCGTCTACCGAATGTTCCATTTTACATGCTTCGTCACGGGCAATTTCATCCGGCAGAAGCAGAATTTCACTTAAAAACCTGTAAAGACTTTCGTGCTTACCATTTACAGAGCTTGCTATACGCCTGCCTCTGCCGGTTAAACTAATAAAAGAATTCCTGCTGTAATTAACCAGCCCCTTTTCCCGCAAGACCTTAAGCGCTCCGGTAACGGAAGGCATCTGAACACTTAGAAAACGGGCTATATCACTTACCCGTGCCACTCTGTTATCTTTTTCCAGTTTTATAATTGCTTCCAGATAATCTTCCAGGCTGGCGCTTAGCTGTTTCCCCTGTAACCTATTCACAGCTACAAGTTAACACCGCATCAGGATTGAGTCAACTAACTTTATTAGTTTAGCCTAACTATTTTAGCTTACGGCATATAATTTAACTTTACGCTTGACCAAAACAAGAATCATATATTATTATCGGAAATTAGCGAAACTGCCGGAGTGGTGGAATTGGTAGACACAGGGGACTTAAAATCCCCCGGGCTTAAACGCCTGTACCGGTTCAAGTCCGGTCTCCGGCATTACCGTTTTATCGCCCTTAAAGGATTGACATAAGTGTATAATTATGTTTTCATCCTGAATAAATGAGGAAGCTGTTTATTATGCGGAACCTGCAGATGAGAAAAGATGTTCTATTACTCGCTCTACTTCTGGTAGTAGTACTTCTCTCTCCGGGCGGCAGGAGCTCGTAACAGCTTTAAAGCGAAATATTTGAACCTGCTGTTCTTAAGACCGGACAGCAGGTTTTTTTATGCGCACATTCCTCATTTTATCTACAATTTCGTTTCGTTCAAGAGGAGGAGTTATGAAAAAGGGTCAGAAAACCGGTGCCAGAGCTCTTGTTAAAGCTCTGGAATCAGCCGGAGTGGAATATATCTTTGGCTACCCCGGAGGGGCTACACTTCCGATCTATGATGAACTAGCACACTCATCGATTAAGCATATCCTCGCCCGCCATGAGCAGGGTGCGGCTCATATGGCAGACGGTTATGCCAGGGCAAGCGGAAAGGTCGGTGTATGCATGGCGACAAGCGGACCCGGAGCGACAAACCTGGTAACCGGAATTGCAACTGCGTATATGGATTCTTCACCTGTCGTTGCAATCACAGGGCAGGTTGCAACATCCATGATCGGCAACGATGCATTCCAGGAGGTAGATACAACCGGCATAACCATTCCTATTACAAAGCATAACTATCTTATAAAGAATGCCAGCGATATTCCGGCCATTGTAGAAGAAGCATTTTATATCGCATCCACAGGACGTAAGGGTCCGGTACTAATAGATATACCCAAGGATGTTCAGCAGGAGCTGTTTTACTCCCATCAAAGCAGAAAAATTAATCTGGAAGGTTATAAACCAACCCTTAAAGGTCATCCGGGGCAGATAAGACGTGCAGTACAGTTAATTAAAAATGCAAAAAAACCTCTTATCATTGCAGGCGGCGGAGTTGTAATTTCGGATGCATCGGAAGAACTTATAGCTCTGATTAAAAAAGCCTCCATTCCGGTAATCCATACACTTATGGGAAAATCGGCCGTACCCAATAATCACGAACTCTTTTTCGGAATGCTGGGATATCACGGGAGAGTTGCGGCAAATACCGCTGTTAATGAAGCCGATCTTATTATTGCGGCAGGAGTACGGTTCGTAGACAGAACAACAGGGCCGCTTAAAACCTTTGCCAGGCAGGCAAAGATCATACACATCGATATCGATCCGGCAGAGATAAGCAAGAATATTCCCGCTTTTCTTCCGATTGTAGGCGATGCAAAGAACATTCTTTCTCAGATTTTAAAAACAATACCTGAAATAAAACATGATGAATGGATAAAGTATCTGCAGTCGGTCGCTGCAAAGCATCCGCTTAAAGCCAAATTAAGTGGTGTTACGACACCGAATATTATAAGAATTCTCAAAGAAATAACCGAAAACCCTGTTGTCGTTACCGACGTAGGCAAACACCAGATGTTTGCTGTTCATTATTTCCCGGTCGAAACCGCACATTCTTTCCTGACCTCCGGAGGCCTGGGAACCATGGGTTTCAGCGTTCCTGCAGCGATAGGTGCAAAAGTAGCCGTTAAAAACAGGCAGGTTGTCGATATTGCCGGGGACGGTTCTTTTCTAATGACCTGCCAGCAGCTTGCAACCGCGGTGCAGTATAATATTCCCATTCTGGTACTCGTAATGAACGACTACTGCCTTGGCATGATTCATCAACTTCAGGATGTATCATACGGAAAGAGGTATCAGGCATGCGACCTGGATAAAATTGTCGATCATGCCAAACTCGCGGAAAGCCTTGGAGCCTGCGGCATCAGAGTTACAGAGGAACAGGAAATTGCACCTGCGATATCGGAAGGTTTAAGCAATGGAAAGCCGACAGTGATAGATTTTATTTTAGAAGAAAAATCCAATGCATATCCGATGGTAACCGGCAAATCACTTTTAGAATATATTGAATAGGAGATGAAAATGAAGCACACAATATCAATACTATGCGACGATATTCCCGGAGTCATGACACGGATATCCGGCCTGTTTTCCAGGAGAGGTTTTAATATAGAATCCCTTACAGTCGGCCACACTGAAATTCCGGACAAGAGCAGATTTACCATTGTAGTAAAGGGAGACGATACTGTTCTCGAACAGGTGCGGAAACAGCTTCAGAAACTCATTCATGTCTTAAAAGTCCGGGATATAAAACGCAGTCTTGCCGTGGAAAGAGAACACGCCCTTATCAAGATCAGGGTTAACGAAGAACAGAGGGGAGAAATCCTGCAGATAATAACAGCCGTTCAGGCAAGAATAGTCGACTCCGCGGATAATATGTGGATTCTCGAAGTTACCGGAAATTCGATACATATAGACAATGCATTTAATCTGTTCAGAAGCTACGAAATCTTAGAATCGATAAGAACAGGGAAAATCGCGCTGGAAAGAGGAGAACCGGGTTCCGTCAAATAACCGCTTAAAAGCAAAACATCAGACAGTCCCCTCCCGAATGGAATCGATCAATTTATCCGGTTTCATAAGAACTGCATGGCATAATATATCTTTATATATCTTTTCCGCTTCCGGACAAAAAAACTCCCGCTGTAGTTCCTTTTCCGTATTTTCCACAATAATTAATTTATCAGCTTCCGCTGCCAGACTGAGGTTCTTATAGTTACCCATTCCGAGCGGAAATGAACATAGAACAGTTATGTCGGCTTTTTTTACAAGCTCCTTCGCAGATTCGATATCGGAGTCCTTTATCCGGGAGAACGGAGGGATACTGTACGATACGATCCCCGCAGCATCCCAGAGCAGTAAATCGGAATCGTACCGGTGGGCAATTCCGCCGCTGATTTCCACTCCTATCCTCAACAGCTCACGGGTAAGGTTTACAGCACTGCCTGCTCCTCCTATGAGGTGAAGGGTAAATCTTTTTTTCTTTGCAGGAAGCCGGACAACACTGATTACACGGGCTCCTGTCGATGTATTAATACTTACAGATGTATTTACCTTATAGACTCCGCTTATAATTTCGGTTGTCAGTACATCCGCTGCATTTCCTTCTTTAACAACACTTCCGTTTTCTATAAGAATAAGCCTGTCACAGTACTGAGAAGCAATATTTAAATTGTGTATTGCGGTAATAACTATCTTGTTCTCCCTGGAAAGTTCCGAGGCCATAGAAAACAGTTTCTCCTGATGACTTATATCCAGATTCGAAGCCGGTTCGTCTAAGAAAAAACATTTTGCTTCCTGGGCAAGCACCTTTGCAAAAACAACAAGCTGTTTTTCACCGCCGGAAAGTGTATCAAAGTACCTGTCCTCATACCCGGAAAGCCCTACATAGGAAAGCATTCTCCTGGCTTTAACAGTATCATCCCTGTTGAATCTTTCCATACGGGTTTTATACGGATATCTTCCGAATAGTACCACTTCCAGAACCTTGAGGTGAAAAATATAATTATTCTCCTGCGGCATGTAGCCGATTAATCGTGCCCGTTCCCTGTCTTTTAATGATTCCAGGCTTTTCCCATTGTAATATACAGAACCCGATGAAGCTTTTATTATACCGGAAAGTAATTTTATAAGCGTTGTTTTCCCCGAACCGTTCGGTCCGATGAGCCCTATGAGTTCACCCGAATTTTCTTCCAATGAAAGTGATTTAATAATCGATTTTTTACCAATCGAGTAACTGAGATTCTTAACGGAAAGATGTATATCGGGGTATTTACCATTCATGATATCGTTAAATTATTCACATCGTGCCTCTGGTACCTCAGGATAAGAAAAATCAGATAAGGCGCCCCTAATATCGATGTAATTATTCCGACACGAATCTCGAAGGGAGGCATAATACTCCTGCCCAGCAGATCGCAGAGAACCAGGAAAACAGCTCCGCCTAAAGCGGAAACCGGCATAAGCATTCTGTAATCGCTGCCTAATAAAAGCCTGAAAAAATGCGGTATAAGTAATCCCACAAACCCGATTGTTCCGCTTAAAGCTACGGACAAACCGGTAACGATTCCCGACAGAGCTAAAACCAGCTTTTTAACCTGTTCGACATTCATACCTGTAGAGCGTGCATTTTCTTCTCCGAGCATCAGTATGTTTAATTCCCTGGAAAAAAAGAACAGTCCTGCAAGAGCCGGCAGTAAAAAAGGCAGCAGCAGAACTATCTGTTCCCAGCGTATTCCATCCAGACCGCCCATGGTCCAGAAAATAAACTGACTTATCTCATACTCCTTCGAGAACAGAAGAACAGCAGAGATAAGTCCGTTAAGAAATGAAGAAATGGCCATGCCCGCAATTACCACAAAAAGCAGGGATGTTATACCCCTGTGACTTGCAATCGCGTATATACTGAAAGAAGCCGCCAGAGAACCTGCTATCGTTGCAAGAGGAAAAAAATTAATATTTATGAATATCAGACCCGTATGTATTGCAATCACGGCACCGAGCCCCCCGCCTGCCGATATCCCGAGTATATCGGGACTTGCCATGGGATTTCTGAACAAGCCCTGAGTTGCCGCTCCTGCCGCAGCAAGAGATGCACCCACCAGCAATGCCGCTATAACCCTCGGCAGGCGTACAAATAAAATAATAGAAATAAATTTCATCTCCGGAAGAGTCCCCGCATCAATTCCCAATGAATGAAATAATATTTTAACGATAATACGGGGAGAGACCCGTACCGAGCCTATCCCCAGAGCAAAGATAAAAACAACGATCAGAATCAGAAAAAGGGATGCTATTGTCCTTCTGAAAATACGAACATTCAAAACTTATTTGAATTTTTCAGGGTATGCGAGCTTTGCAAGATCCTCAACGGCATACACTATATACTGCGATGTCGAACTCTTATGAGATTCGGATATTCTATAAATCCTGTTATTTTTTATTGCCTTTAATCCCTTAAGAGCCGGATCGGATAATGTCTTCTTATAAAATTTATCCGAGCCTGCAGGATCTCCCCAGACCCAACCGGGAAGAATCAGAATATCGGGGTTCAGGTCGATCAATTTCTCCTTTGATACAGGAACAGTACCCCACTTATCGGATTTCAGGTCTGCAACTGCATTTTTTAAACCGGCCAGTTTTACTATTGTATCCCACGACGATCCTCTGCCGAAGGAGGAACCCCATGTCCCATAGTCCATTACGGTAAGTCTGCTGCTATCCGGAATAGAAGCTATTTTTTCATGAACAATATTCAGCCGGCTATTCATAAGGGAAATAAGTTTTTCTCCGTTCTCTTTTTCTCCAACGGCTTCTGCAATTGTTGTAATCATCTTTTCTATTCCGGGTATAGTCACATGCGACCTAAACTGCAGAACCTGTAATCCCGCATTACGAAGCTGTTTTACCTTATTTGCATCGCTCCAGGTTGCAAGAAATATAAGATCGGGGCTTAAAGACAGCACCGTTTCCACATTCAATGAGATCTTATCGGGTATACCGGCAACATCGGAAGCTATATTGGATATTCCGGGATCGGCTGAAAGTTTTGTAACACCGATTATCCTTGACTTATCAACTACTGCAAGCAGTACTTCATCCGTCATCAATGATACGGAAAGAATTCGTTCGGGTTTCGACGTAATCTTAACGGTATTATTTAAATCATCGGTAATGCTGACAGGAAAACCATTATCCGTTTTTAAGGTTTTAAAATCGGTATTCTCATACTCGCCCTGTGCAAAAACGGTTGCCGTAAAACCTGAAAAAACCGTTAACAGTACAACAGTAAGAAGCGCTGTTACTGTATACTTACCAAAATACCTCCGAAAAAGTGATCCCCTTATAGAATGCTTTTTTGATTTTAATTGAGCCATATAGACCTCCCTGTAAATATTTCGCGTACAGGTCCTGCTTTTCTGCAGCCTTGCACCTTTGCTTTAAGGTTTCCTGACTCCCGGATCATCCTATCCGCTAAACCTTCCCGGAATAATATCCAGTGGTTTCCTTAACCTTCGTCCCCGGTTACAGTGGCGCGTCCGCGGCGGTTTTTCACCGCCTTCCCCTTAAAAAGCATACAAATAGTACGACTATCCTCTGCATTTGTCAATTACAACAATTTTAAATTATCCGGATTGTACAATATAGACTTTCCCATTGACTTTAGGCAGTCCGATATACTAATCTTCCGATAAATGCTCGAAATTATAATCCTTTCACTCGGATTTATGATACATCTCTGGTCGTTTCCCTATCCTTTTAAGAACTATAAATTTGATATTTTTATCGCCTTTATACAATTAGTTTTCAGTATACCGATTTTAATAAGAATGGCGCCTGAAACAATACAGCTTACAGGCCTGTCCGTAATTACCGGTCTTTCCGTAGGTTTCGCCTTTCTGATTTTTCATATTATTTACAATAGGGGAATACGGTTAAAGGTATCCGACATAAGCTTTGGTTTTTTGCTTTCACAATTAATAATATTCGGCATACAGATACCGGCAGAGGATTTCCTGTACAGGGGAATATTTTTTGCAATCCCGAAAAATATCTGGGGAACCCTTGTAGCTTTAACTCTATCCACCTCACTTTCCGCTATGCTCTATATTGCCCGATGGAGACGTCCGTTATACTGGTTCGGTGCTGTTCTTATCGGATTTTTCTGCAATCTCGCCTTTTACTATACGGGAAGTATATGGACTGCAGTCATTATTCATATACTGAATGATTTTGGTTATATAGCTCTGAATGAGAAAAAAAATATTTTCAGCTGATTACCGTGCATAAGCAAAGACTCTCCTCTAATTGATAGTCTTAAGGATAGGCACCTCGATATTCCCATCCAGATATTTCTCCTTCGCTTCTTTGATTATCTGTGAAAGTATCAGAATCTCTATATTCTCATTACTGTTTTCCAGTTCCTTATTGAATTTCTTAATGCCGTAGTCATCATGCAGCCTTTTAATACCCTTCTCTATTTTGGATTTGACATCAGAATCCAGCCCGGCAAATGAATCCAGAAGATAAAGAGTCAACAGAAATGGTATGGATCCTGTATTTTCCGAATACAATTTTAAAAGTTCCGCTTTTGCCGCATCAAACTCTTTTTTCTGCATGAGTGTAAATGCATAATTCCATTTAATCCATTCCGGGTTTCGTGTCTGCCTGTCCGACAGCAGTTTCCCAAAATAATTTTCCGAAGCTCCGGGATCAGAACCGATAAGATAGGGAATCCCGAATTCCACGGAAAAATACGGAATTAATCCCGGTTTTTCCTTTCTTATAAATTCCTCAAGTTTATTTATCGGTTTAAGCTGTGAGTTTAAAAAATAGGCATTTATGAGCATTTTTACATGTAATTTTCTTATCTTCTTTTTACGATATATTTCTTCCTCGAGATAATTCGAAAGAGCATTCCAGTCTTCCGATTCGAGCAGTTTAAACAACTTCCGGTTAGAGATAAAATAACTGTTAACCCCAATAATTGCCAGGGCGAATATAATAAGTACAAACCAATCCTTTGCAATGAATAACGAAAAATAATTACCGCCGATAAGTATCACAGGCATCAACAGTACAAACAAAAAGGCAATGATTAAAACTGCGTTAAATAGAATAAAAATTGTTTTAAATTTCATCCGCTTCCTCTTCCTAAGATTGTAATGTATGATAATATATATAACAGGTCAACCGGAGGAGATACGTTGAAAAGTTTTAATATTTCGTCTTTAAAACCAGGTATATATTTTGATGCTCCTGTTTATCTTGACAGGGAGTATATTATTCTGTCTCCGGACACTCCCCTTTCCGGTGAAATCATCCAACGTTTAAAAAGATGGAATTTTACACAGATCTTCAGTAACGGCACACAGGTGGAAGCACCTGTCTATAATGCATCGGAAGAGTTATCCTCTTCTACTGCCGTACTTGTGGAAAACATTCAGAACACGGAAAGGCTGGAATCCGCACGAAAATTCTACTATGAATTTTTAGATTTTACCAGAAAAATACTAAAAATCTTTGCATCGGAAAATCATCTTAACATAGAGCTTATTACGGAAAAAATAAAGCAGCTTATAACCCTTGAAAAAAACAACAGAGATTATCTTCTGCGGTACACGGAACTTAAGGCGCCGGTCGATAATTATCTGATCAGTCATAGTGCAAACACTGCGATCCTTTCCATCACTTTAGGCAGTTTTCTGAAACTGCCCCCGCACAAGCTGATAGAACTCGGTCTTTCATCCCTGCTGCATGACATAGGAATGTTTAAACTGCCGGAAAGCCTGTACAAAAGCTCAGGGAAATTAACGGCAAATGAACAGAAAACCATTATGGCACACACCATACTCGGATATAGAATCTTAAAAGGCTTCTCTGTGCCGGATAATGTTGCACTCGGAGCGTTGGAGCATCATGAACGGATGGACGGGTCAGGTTATCCTAAGAGGCTGACAGGTGCCAGAATTTCCCTCTATGCAAGAATTATTGCGGTTGCATGTTCTTACGATGCCATGCTGACGCCGCGCCCGTATAAACTCTCTTTCGACGGGCACAGCGCAATGATGGACCTGTTACGGGGAAATAAAGCGAAGTATGACGAAAATATCATCAGGGCACTTATCTACAGGCTGTCCATTTATCCGCTTGGAACGTATGTTTTATTGTCCGACAATGCTCTCGGACTTGTCATAAAAACAGATATCAACAACCCCCGGTTTCCCGTTGTACGTATTATAAAGGATGAGAAAGGAAACACTCCGGAAAAACCGACCCTTGTCACCACTTCGGAGGAAAAAGGGCTTGTCATAACAAGAAGTTTAAAAAAAGAAGAGATTAAGAAGCTTTAAATAATAGGGATTTTAAATGACAAATATAAGAATTACGTTTCCATCCGGCAGTACGGAAGTATACACTGCCGGCATAAAGGTTTCTGAAATACTTAAAAATAAAGAATTCGATAATCTGAATTCTCCGGTTGTTGCTGCCTTGATAAATAACGATACGGCAAGCCTTTCCTACCATGTCGAGGTTAATTCGACTGTCGAGCCCTTAACCCTCGAGCACAGGGAAGGAATGAATATTTACAGGAGATCTCTCTGCTTTTTATTGGCCATAGCAGCAAAAAAAGCATTCCCTGACAGAAGGCTTGTCATAGGGCATTCCCTGGGCAGGAGCTACTTCTATTATTTTGACGGCATCGATAAACTGCCCGAAAAATATATAACACAGATCAGGACAGGGATGACTGAACTCGTAAAACGTAATCTGCCTATTACACGCGAAGTCATATCCTATCTGGAAGCCGTGAACTATTTTAAAGAGAACAATCAGCCGGATACGGCACTCCTTCTTGCCAACAGAAACGATCCTAAAATTCCGGTATACCGTTGCGGGGATTTTTTAGATCTTGCCCACGCTCCGCTTGTACCGAATACCGGTTTACTCAATATTTTCGAAATAGCAAATTACCCCCCCGGTTTTCTTCTGCGGTACCCTTCCTTCGGGCAGCCCGGGGAAATACAGCCGCTCCGGGAAAATCCTGTTCTTTTTTCTATTTACAGAGAATATAAAAATTGGGGCAAAATACTCAATATCAGCTGTGTCGGCCTGCTGAATGAACACAACAAAGAAGGAAATATGAAACAGTTTATTCAAGTTGCCGAAGCTCTGCACAATAAAAAAATCGCAGAAATCGCAGATAAGATAACATCAAAGCGGAAAGGCATTAGAATTGTACTCATAGCAGGACCATCCTCCTCAGGCAAAACGACCTTTTCCAAAAAACTTGCAATCCAGTTAAAAGTCTGCGGCAGAAACCCCGTAACAATTTCTTTAGACAATTACTTTGTTTCGAGGGAACAAACACCGCTGGATAAAAACGGCAATTATGATTTTGAGGCTTTAGGGGCATTGGATATAGAACTTTTAAATAATCATTTAATCAAGTTGATGAACGGAGAAGAAATTATCATACCTGTTTTTGATTTCCACTCAGGCGCCAGAAAAAGTCAGGGGGAGCCTTTCCGGCTGCCGGACAGAGCACTTTTAATTTTAGAGGGTATTCATGGGTTAAATGATGATTTAACCCCTCTTATCGAGAAGGAAAAAAAATACAAAATCTACGTTTCCGCTTTAACCCAATTAAATCTTGACGATCATAATCGAATATCAACAACGGATAACCGCCTTATACGGAGGATAGTCAGAGATGCAAGGTATAGAGGCCATTCTGCAATTACCACTCTGAAAATGTGGCCTTCTGTCCGCAAAGGTGAATACAGAAACATTTTCCCATACCAGAATTCCTCCGATTCGGCATTTAACTCTGCCCTCGATTACGAACTTGCCGTTCTTAAGGTTTACGCCGAACCGCTCCTCCGTACCGTAAAACCGGATGAAAAAGAGTACTACGAGGCCCGGAAACTACTATCCTTTCTGAATAACTTCGCGCCTCTGCCGCCTAATTGGGTGCCTACGCAATCCATTTTAAGAGAATTTATCGGCGGGAGTGCCTTTAAATATTAAATCGAAAAATCGTTTAGCCCTGAAGTTTCTGTTTAAGCATTGTCACGAATTCTTTTTCGGGATTTAAAAACATCAACCCGAATCCGCTTTCGATTTGCGAACCTGATTCCTCAAGAATTCTCGCAGAACGTACTACCCTGGCTTTCCCATTGTAGTATTTTTTCATTTTATCATCTACAAGTATCTCAATCTCTTCGCCCAGATCAAAAATAGACAAATCTTCCGTAGAAATAAAAATACCACCTAAAGATATATCATGGGTACGAAATTCCATTACGGAATAACCTCCCGCCGGAACCATTTTCCTGACAACTGTTGTAACTGTAACTTTTTTTCTCTCGGCCTCTCTTTTTTCTTTCATAACGTCTTACATTATAGATGCTATTTCCATATTTTGTCAAAGGATTCTTTGTTCATTCTTTATTCAAATTACCAATTTATTTTGTACTTAAATTGACACTGAACAGTAAGGTGATATACTGTCTATAGATCTTCCCTTAACGGAGGCAAATTATGAAGAAGTTTGTTATTATACTTATAACTATGCTCATTATGACAGGTATAACATGGGCACAATTTTATACAAACTTGAGCGTAAAAGACAGAAAAGAGCTTGCAGAGGCGTATTATCTTGTCGGAAAACAATACCAGAAAGATGGAAAACCATCGAGAGGGAAAGATTTCGTTGCCATGGCATATAATATCTTTCCCGGCCTTACACCGTCAAAGATTAAATTTCACGAATATCCTTCGGCAGAGGCTTTGCTTGCCCGGTATAAGTTTTCTCTTAATTTACCGGAAAAACAAGCCGATCCCACGGAAATTATCAAATCGAAGTTTATAAGGCTTATCAGTAACTTTATAGCAGAAGACAGCGGTTCCATACTCGATCTCCTTGCAGGTACCGTATATATTTCACGCTTTTCTGAAGGTGTTACACAGAAAGAGACAAAAACCGCATTGGACAAACTCTTTGGTAAAATTAATCTTATGGGATTACCGCCGTCCAGTGTTTACAACGTAAACAGCCTTAAAATAACAAGAGCACCTTCGAATATTTCGAATATATGGGGAGAAACATACATTCTACAGATAGATGCAATTAAAGACTTTTCCGGGTATATAGGATTCTGGACAAAGCACCAGGTTTTTTACTTCTATAAACCAAAAGAAAGATGGCTTATCTATTCCGTGGGACAATCGCCGCCGCCCATAACATGGAGACCTGAACCGGTTAAACCAACGGCAGAAAAACTATCTGCATCCTATGCAAGCACCGATGTAAAAGAGAACATAAAGAGGAACTTTATTAACTGCATATCATCATTCCTTAAAAAGAACTCAAAAGGTGCAACTAAGTATATCGAGGACCCCTTAAAAATACTGCGGCTGCAGACAGTTATAACAAAAAAAGAACTCGAATCCACATTTAAAGGTTATTTCGATACTCTGGATTTTACAGGAATTACCACAGACAGTTTAATATACCCTGACAGTATCTTTATAGTACGTTCCTTTAAATTTAAGAAGCAGCTGGCATTACCTGTTTATCTTCTTACGGTAAAAACGAGAATTGATATTTCCGATAAAATACCTTTCTGGACCCGGTACCAGGAATACTACTTTACAAAAGATCAGGGAATCTGGAAAATATTTGCAATATTCTAAACCGGAACTTAAGTAGTATACAGAACTGTGGCTTTTTTGCTTAAGCCCGGGAGGCCATATATTTTTTTGCAGCTTCAGCACCGATATCCAGGGCTTTTTCATTTATCTGAATCAGTTTCTCTTTTCTGCCCGTTAAGAAAACTTTAAGGGATTTTTTTAACGTTTCAATGGAGACTGTTTTTTCCAGTTCTGCATATGCTCCCAACAGAATCAGGTTCGTTACCTTTTCGTTTCCCAGTTCTTCCGCAATTGTCTGGGCATCTATTTTACACACCCTTACATCCTTCCTCTTAACATCCTGGGGTATAACCGTCTTATTTAAAATTATTATGCCGCCTTTTTTCATAAGCGGTTCAAATTTATTCAAAGAGGGAAGATTTAAGATAATAGCAGCCCACGGAAAGGAAATAACAGGAGATGCAATTGCTTTATCCGAAACAATAACATCACAATATGCGGTACCGCCCCTCATTTCAGGACCATAAGACGGGAGAAATGTAACGAATTTATCTTCTGTTTTCCCCGCTTCCGCAAGCAGCTCTCCGGCAAGCATAACACCCTGTCCGCCGAAGCCCGAAATAATAACCTGTTTCTCCATGATCATGCCACCCCCTCGTCTACTTTTAATTCTCCTATCGGGAAAACAGGGAGAACCTGTTTTCTGATTCTTTCGAGCGATTCTTCCGGCGTCATTTTCCAGTTTGTAGGACAGGAAGATATCAGTTCTACAAGAGAAAAACCAAGATCATTAACCTGAACTTTAAAAGCCTTTTTGATAAACTTTTTTGCCTGTATTATATGCTTCGGACTGTCGAGTGAAGCCCTTGCAATGTATACAGGCCCGTCTATCACTGCAAGCATTTCCGGAACCTTTAAAGGAAATCCGTTTGCATGTGCTTCCCGTCCGTACGGCGAAGTAGTCGTTACCTGGCCTAAGAGTGTGGTAGGTGCCATCTGACCGCCTGTCATCCCATAGTTACCGTTATTGACATAAATAACACATATCCGTTCTCCTCTTGCAGCAGCATGTATTGTCTCCGCAATACCGATAGATGCGAGGTCTCCGTCTCCCTGGTATGTTATGACAAAAGATTCCGGATGAGTGCGTTTTATTCCGGTTGCCATGGCACAGGCCCTGCCGTGGGCAGCTTCGACGGCATCCGTGTCGATAAAATAGTATCCGAAAACAGAACAGCCTACCGGCCAGACGATGACCGTTTTTCTTGTGAGCTGCATCTCATCGAGCAGTTCACCGATTATTCGATGGGCGACTCCATGAGGACAGCCCGGACAGTATGTTGTGGGACAGTCTGTAACAGCCCCGGGAACCTTATACAATGTTTTCATTTTTTCCCTCCTACCAGCTTTTCCAGTTCATCGAGCATTTCTTCCGCGCTCGGTACAATACCTCCGAGCCTTCCGTAATAGTAAACAGGTTTTTTACCGTTTACCGACAACCGTACATCGAGAAGCATCTGTCCCTCGTTCATCTCGACATCGAAGAAAAATCTAACCTGTTCCGCTCTTTTCTTAAAAACCATTTCGGGAAAGGGCCAGACGGTAACAGGCCGGATTAAACCTGCTTTGATTCCTCTTTCACGTGCCAGATCAACTACAGTCTTTGAAATTCTCGCTACGGTGCCGAAAGCTGTAATTGCATACTCGGCATCATCCATCATATACTCTTCACAGCATACTTCGCTGGATTTTATCTCCGTATATTTTTCCTGAAGTGCAATATCCATCTTCTCCAATCCTTCTGCAAGGATTTCCAGAGATGTTATTATATTCCGCCGCGCTCTTTTACCCTGCCCGGCAGTTGCCCAGACCGGTATTTTATTGTTTTTTACATCCACCCACTCACGAAACTCAACAGGTTCCATCATCTGCCCCATTAATCCATCCATAAGCATTACAACCATTATTCTATACTTATCCGCCAGCCCAAAGGCCTTAAACATAAGGTCTGCCGCTTCCTGAACCGTATGCGGAGCAATAACGATAGAATGATAATCACCGTGCCCCCCGCCTTTCGTTGCCTGATTGTAATCCGCCTGTGCAGGTGCGATATCACCCAATCCCGGTCCGCCCCTCATTACATTCACAACAACACAGGGAACATTGGAATTAGCTATATAACTGAACCCTTCCTGCATCAAACTTATTCCGGGGCTGGAAGAAGTAGTTATAACCCGTGTTCCCGTGCATGCTGCCCCATAGACCATATTTATTGCCGCCACTTCGCTCTCCGCCTGGAGAAATACTCTTCCCACCTGCGGCATTCTCCGTGAAAAATATTCCGGTGTTTCATTCTGCGGAGTAATAGGATAACCGAAAAAGGCCATACATCCCGCACGAATGGCAGATTCGGCAATTGCCTCAGCACCTTTCATAAGAACCTTTTCACTCATATTTACCTCCTATGCCTTTGCCTTAACAGGACGCCTTACCTCTACAATTGCTGCATCCGGACAAATCAAATAACAGAATCCGCAGGATATACATGCCTCATTGTCAAATAATTCAACAGGGCGGTAACCCTTGGGATTCAGCCTATCAGAAATACGAAGTACTTTTTTAGGACATACTTCCACACATAAATTACAGCTTTTACACCGTTCTTCGTTAACGATTACCCTGGTTTCCATGAATACTCCTTACAAAAGGAAATTTTTTTAAAAGCTACTTTTCCCATTACTATTTTTATTTAATTCCGGAAGAGGTTTAACAAACAGTTCAAGAGGCAGAACAGGAACAGACACACCATCGAACACAGCCTTATGGGCTTTATCCACACAGCCGAATGCAATAGGTATATCCATCTTTACGGATACCTCCTTTAAGATATCATAACCCTCCCTTACAATCTTACCGGTTGTTTCCCATCTGAGATTCGTATTTAGAATAAAATGAGTAACCTTAAGGCGTGATGCATGTTCAACCGCTTTTAAAGATGCGATAATCTCATCTCCTGTGGAAGTTTCCGGCCTTTTAGTATTAATGACAAAGTAAAAATTATAACTGCGGCTCTCTATAATATTTCGAAACTGAGCTATCGACCCGGCACCATAAGGGTCGCCTCCGATATCGAGAATCTTAACCGCTCCCTCTTCCATCAAACTGCCGATAATATACGGCGGATAAATCGGAAGGTCCAGGGTCCGCGTGATATCGGGCGGAGATACAATGGATAGATTATAACTGTTTATCTGTTTTTTAATATCCCGTATCCTAACGTACGGCTTAACGATATCCATATCGAAAAGAATACTATTGATTTTCCGCTGTTTTATTTTTATTGCAAGATTAACAGCTATTTCTGTTTTTCCCGAGCCTATCCTGCCTCCGAAAATTAAAAATTCCTTTACAGCAAGGCCGTCTATATTAAATTTTCTTAATTCTTCCACTATCAGATCCTGTTGTTTCTTCTATATTTACCCGGAGTGCCTGTTAAGAAATTGCGCTGTTATAAAAAATAAAAAGGACAGGAAAGTATCCAAAAGAGATGATCCTTAACTAGTATGATATGATATTAGTATAAAATAATTATCCATTGTTGTCAAGTTTATGATTATTAAGACAGGTTTTTGATAATAACTGTTTCCTGTATTCTTAAAATTTCAAAGGAGCATAGTACCCGCTTTCGTCACGTCCGCTTTTTTTCTGGACGGTTACTTCGGAGATAAGTTTTATATATTTACGCCCGAAATCGGATTCCGAATGCGAAGTAAATGATAATGTATATACCGGTGTTACCTTGCCGGCAATATCATCTGTAATATTCTTAATCCCGCCGGGTGAGAGTAGAGAGTAAGATTTACCTCCTGTCTGTTTTGTAATAAACTGCAGTTCTTTAGCCGGCTTATTTTTATCCAGAGATACCGTATAAAAATCTATAAAATTATTCATAAGATAATCCGACAGCTCGATCAGTGAGTAATTATTAAACGATTCATTGTTTAATACGCCTCTGCCGAGATAGATTACCGATTTTCTCCCCTCCCTTGGAATTAAATCAGCTGCAGCAATTCTTAAACCTTTATCAAAATGCCATGAACCGGAAGCTGCCGTTTTTGTTGCCGATTCTATTAGTTTAAGCCTTTCAGCTCCCATTTTGCTCTCTATTGCAGGATTCTCTCCCGTAGAAACAACTTCAATTTTCCCCCGTCCATCCATAGCATTATAAATATCGGTAATGGCTTCCCGAAGGGGCTCTGATAAATTATCCATTCCGGGTGCTTTTTCTATCAGTAATACTATATTTAAGGGCTGCGGTTCCGTATTGGTTTTTACAAGAGACAGATTATCCACCGGTGTAAATGACTCCGTTACAACAAAATTATCACCGGTAAGACCTACAATAGGCTTTCCGTACCTGTTCTGAACGGACACATCCATTATTACCGCAGGAAAGTTTATCGCATTAACCTTTTCGATATTTACAGAAAAACTATTATAGAGTGAGCTCATCTCCGTTAAAACGAACATCCTGTTGCCGTTAAAGTCGGTAGTAAAAATATTGCCGTTAGCAGTTAAAGATATTCCGGCAAGCCTTACTGCGTATGATTCGGTATCGCCCAGGATTTCCCATGTATCATTTTCAAGTTTATATTCAAGCACTCTGTTCGCGTCGGTTACAAGCAGCTTATCTTTATCTTCCATATAAATTC